>JBGQLP010000035.1:0-31660 GCA_041500125.1 Gemmatimonadota bacterium | reverse complement strand
CGTGGTGCCGGGGTCTGCGCCCATCCCGAGGATGGCCAGACGGCCGGCGGCCTTGAACTCGGCATCCAGCGCGAACTGGTCATCCATTTTAGGGATGCCATCCGCGTCGGTGCCCGCGCTAGCAAGGTCGATGTAGTCGCAGCCCGCGTCGAGGCAGGCGCGCATGACATCGAGGTTGGTCGCGGGAAGGGCCGCGTTCAGGACGAGGGTGGTGCCGGTCTGACGGATTGCGTGAGCAACCGCGGCCCGATCTCCGGCATCGAGACAGATTGCCGAGATCCGAGAATCGTTGAGCCGGTCCGCTAGATGGGAAGCACGGGCGGACACCGTGTCGGCGATGACGAGTTTCTCGAGCACCGCTTCCTTCGCGAATTTTAGGGCGGACACGGTCCCCACCGCGCCGGCGCCCAACACCAGGACTTTCACAAACTCCTCGTTTCATTGTTGGCACGGCACTCGGTCTGGCCACGTCGGCGGACCCTGCCGCCTGCGCGACCTCGCCCCCGCCGCTGATGGGGGCTCGCAGCTCAAGGAGATGGTCAGCTGCGAGAGTGGACCCTCCGCGTTGTCGGAGGATGCAAACGTACCCCCCTCCTGAGAAGGGCGGCACTCAGCCATAGTAGCTCCGACCCCCCACCCCCTGTCCAGCCCCCCTCCCCCCTGCCAGTGGCAGACCGATCTGGCACCCATCTGCATACACTGCATCAACTTATTGGCCGGCATGTGGTTCAGTAGATGGCACGGGGAAATGGTGCATTTATATGCAGCGGTCTCGGAGGGGTCGAGCTTTAGCGCGAGGCACGGGAGCCGGGTCCTATCCCTGGGGCTCCTCCCGCATGAGTCTGGCCCAGATCACGATGACCGCCACCGAAATCCCGAAGATCACGGTGGAAGCCGCATTGACCTCCGGGGTGATCCCCCGGCGGAGGAGTCCCCAGATCTGCAGCGGCAAGGTGTTCTGTCGCCCGATGAGGAAGAACGTCACCGCGATCTCATCCAGGCTGAGCGTAAACACCAGGAGTGCCGCGCCGAGCACCGCGGTGCGGATGCTGGGGAAGGTCACCTGCCAGAAGGTCTGCCACTCGTTGGCGTAGAGATCCTGGCTGGCCTCCTCCTGGGCACGGTCGAGACGCTGCAGTCGGGCAAAGACCTGGGTGATGACAACCGAGCTGAAGGCCGCCGCATGCCCAAGCACGACCGGCCAGCCGGGCACCAGAGGGAAACCACTGGAGAGGCTGAGGCCGACGAAGCTGAAGAAGGTCAGCAGCGCGACCCCGGTAATAATCCCGGGCAGAATGAGGGGGAGGAGCACCAGCCTACGAAACGCGGCCTTGCCCGGGAAGACGAAACGGTCAAGCACGAAGGCGCCGGGTACCCCGACGAGGAGCGACATCATAACCGTGAGCAGCGCCAGCTTCAGGCTGGCGAGGGCCGCGTCGATCATTCCCCGGTCGTGCGCCAGGGCCACGAACCACTTGGTCGTCCCCAGCCGCAGCGGCCAGGCGATGATAGGCGAATCGTGAAACGCGTACACGATGACGACGACCAGCGGCAGGTAGATAAAGGCAAAGACGCCGAGTCCAGTGGCCCACAGAAATGCAGTCAGTCGGTCGGGTGGTCGGCGAGTCATTTTGCCCCCTCCGCCAGTCCCACCACCCGCCCGCCTGCCCGCCCGACCGCCTGCCCACCATAGCTCATCCGCCGTTCGAGCAGGTTGGCCAGCCAGAGCAGAGAGATCGTGAGCGCGAGCATCACCACCGACACCGCTGCGCCCAAGGGCCAGTTGTAAGCCACTCCGAAGAGGCTCCACACCAGATTCGATACCATGAGCGCGCTATCGTTGCCCCCCAGGAGCTGCGGGGCAAGGAAGTCGCCCATGCTGAGGACGAAGGCGAAGGTCGAGCCGGCCAGCACCCCGGGAAGCGAGAGCGGCAGGATCACCCTGAGAAAGGTCTGCCAGCGATTGGCGTAGAGGTCGTGACTGGCCTCCTTGAGCGCGGGAGGGATGGCGTCCAGTACGGCGTAGATCGGCATCAGGGTGAAGGGGGTGTAGATGTGAATCAGTGCCAGAGTGACGGCCCAGCGGCTGTAAAGCAGAAACGTGAGCGGCTGGTCGATCAACCCGGCGGCCTGCAGTACTCCGTTCAGGATCCCTTCCTGGCCCAGGATGATCTTCCAGGCATAGGCCCGCACCAGGTAGCTGACCCAGAGCGGGATGATTACGGCCATATAGATCAGCGTCCGGTGTCGTTTGACCTTGAAGGCCAGAAGGTAGGCCAGCGGATAGGCCAGAAGCAGTGAGACCAGGGTTACCCGAAGCGCGATGCCCGCCGAGAAGAGAATCGTGTTGGGGTAGAGCGGCGTGCCGAAGAGCCGGCGATAGTTGTCGAGGGTGAACTCGTGGGTGATGGCTCCGCCGGAGAGCCGCCAGAAGGAGTGCACCAGCAGCAGCGCGTAGGGGACAAAAAGAAGGGTGGTGACAAAGCCGACCGGGACTGCCGCGGCCACTATAGTTCGCAGCCGGCGGCTGCCACGGACTCGGTCCAGGCAAGTGGGCCGCATCTCAGTCGGTGACACACCGGGCTCGTTCGGGGGCCCAGCTCACCCGGGCTCGTCCACCTACCTGCACCGTGGTGCCAGCCGGGACCTGGGCGATGATCCGACGGTCATCGGGCAAGCTGACGTGTACCCGGATCAAGGCGCCGCTGTACACCGCGTCGGAGACCGTGCCTTCGATTGCGTTTTGTTCCGGCGACCCGGTCCCTCCGAGATCGACGCGTACCGCCTCAGGGCGAACGCTGAGCCAGGCCGCGCTGCCGGGTGGCAGGGCGACGTCGCTCCGGCCACGGAGTCGCTCGCTCCCGACCTGAAGGGTGACCGGACCGGGGCCTCCGTCCACCACGACCCCCGCCATGAGATTGGTCTCGCCGATGAAGTCGGCCACGTAGCGGGAGGCGGGGCGGTCGTAGAGGTCGCGCGCCGTGCCGAATTGTGCGATCCGGCCTTGCCGCAGGAGCACGATCCGGTCGCTCATGGTGAGCGCCTCCTCCTGATCGTGCGTCACATAGATGAAGGTGATTCCGAGGTGGGTCTGGAGGTGCTTGAGCTCCAGCTGCATCTCCTTGCGGAGTTTGAGATCGAGCGCCCCGAGCGGCTCGTCGAGCAGCAGCACCCGGGGCCGGTTCACCAGCGCCCGGGCGAGCGCCACCCGCTGCTGTTGCCCACCGGAGAGCTGGCGAGGCGCCCGAGCGCCCAGCTCCCCCAGTTTCACCATCTCGAGCGCAAGGCGAACCCGCTCCTCCCGCTCGGCTTTCGGCACCGAGCGCATCCGCAGGCCGTAGCCGATGTTCTCCCGCACGCTCATATGAGGGAAGAGCGCGTAATGCTGAAAGACGGTATTGATATCCCGCTTGAACGGGGGCAGCCCGGAAATCGAAGAGCCACCCATCCGGATCTCTCCGGCGGATGGCTGCTCGAACCCTGCGATCATGCGGAGGGTAGTGGTCTTTCCCGATCCCGACGCGCCCAGCAGGGTGAGAAATTCCCCGGCGGCGATCTCGAGGGAGAGATCGTCCACCGCCACGAATTCGCCGAAACGCTTGGTGAGGCGGTCCAGCTCGAGAATCGGCGTCAGATCATTTCCCTGCTTTGACCTCGTTCCAGATCTCCTGGTATTTCTCGCGCCGGGGGCTCCACTGCCAGAAGTTCACCTTGCTCCCGTAATCCGCTATGTCGCGCTGGCTGGCGGCCTGCTCCGGGGTCATGTACTTCTTGGCCGCCGGGTTGGCGACGATGTATGCGGTCACGTCATAGAGCAGCTTCTGGGTGAATGGCTGGGCCGTGTATTCGAGCCAGGCGTACCCGGCATCCAGATTCTTGGCGCCCTTGGTCAGGACCCAGTGATCGGCCCAGGCCGTGGTCCCCTCCTTGGGAATCGTCTCCCCCGCAGGGAATTTGGCCTGCCGCAGCTGGTTGGTCATCAAAGGCCAGCCCTCGCCCATCACCACTTCGCCACTCTGGAACAGCTGGGTCATGTCGCCCGCCGTCACCCAGTACTTGCGGACGTTGGGCCGCAGCTCGAGCATCTTCGCCTTGACCTTGGCCAGATCGGCGTCGGACAAGTTGTAGAGGTGGCTGGGATCCTTGGGATCGTCCATGCCGAGGTACTGCGCCACCATGTACAGGGTGGCGATATCGTCTTGCAGGGAGAGCTTGCTTCTATACTTCTTATCCCAGAGCTCTCCCCAGGAGGCGGGTGCGCTCCGCACCTTGCTGGTGTCGTAAATGAGGGGATTGGGGCCAAATGCCCAGGGGACGCCATACACGACATCGTCCTTGCGCACCACCTTGAGCTTGCGGAACCCTTCACTCAGATCGTTATAACTCGGGACCCGAGCGAGATCGATCGGGCTGGCGAGCCCCGCTTCGATGATGGCGGTGGCTGCGTCGCTGGAGGGCGAAATGAGGTCGATCGTCTCCGCTCCACCCGCGCGGAGCTTGGCCACCAGGTCGTCGCTCGACCCCATGTAGGTGGCATTGACCTTGACCCCGCACGCCTGCTCGAATGGCCGAGCGAACAGGGTGTCAGTGTACCCCTCCCACACCATGAAATTCAGCTCCCCGCCGATCGGCTTGGGGCAGAGCTGAGCCAGGTAAGCCTTGGCATCCGCCCGAGCGTCACCGCTCGGTGCAATCGCGATCTTCTTGGCCGTAGCCTCGCTGCTTGCCGCGGGCTTTTCGCCCTTGCCGCAAGCCGCCGCGAGAACGAGGATGGGCCAGCCGGACAACTGGAGGCGCCGCCAGATCATGGGGGGCTCTTCCTTACCCGAGGTTGTGGTGGGAAACGAGAGATCAGTCTCGGTACAATGGTACAGCAGGAAGCGAGAGGGGAGAAGAGCAGTGAGAGGTGAGAAGTGAGAGGTGAGAAGGGCGGGGGAGAATCCAGGGGGGTAGCGGAAGCCGTTGGCTCTTCGTACATCTTACCTCTTACCTCTCACCTCTCACCTCTCACCGTTGTTTGAGGCCCCCATGGCCGGCGTGATCCGCCTCCAGACCGAAATTCCTGGCCCAGAGAGCCGTGCCCTGCTGGCTCGCCGGACCAACGCGGTGCCCCGAGGGGTCCCAGCAGTTACCCCCATCGCGGTGGCTCATGCGGAGGGGGCGGTCATCACCGATGTCGACGGAAATCGACTCATCGATTTCGGCGGTGGCATCGGGGTGGTGAACACCGGCCATCGGCACCCCTCCGTGGTGGAGGCGGTGCGCCGGCAGCTGGACCGGTTTGCCCACGTCTGCTTCCCGGTGTCGACCTACGAGCCGTATGTCGCCCTGGCCGAGCGGCTCAATCGGATCACCCCTGGTAATCATCCGAAACGGACTTTCTTCGTCAACAGCGGAGCGGAAGCGGTCGAGAACGCGGTCAAGGTGGCCCGGTTCTTCACCGGACGGCAGGCGGTGGTCTGCTTCGAGCACGGATTCCACGGCCGAACCAATCTGGCCCTGGCGTTGACCTCGAAGGTCATGCCGTACAAGAAGGGATTCGGGCCCTTCGCTCCGGAGGTATACCGGATCCCGTTTCCTTACTGCTACCGATGCGGGGCAGCGGGGCAACGGGGCAGCGGGGCAGTAGCGGGTCAATGCTGTATGGCGAGCCGGGATCGATTGGAGCAGATGTTCGCCTCGGTGGTCGATCCCGATTCCGTCGCGGCGATCATCATGGAGCTGGAACTGGGGGAGGGGGGATTCGTGCCGGCGCCCAAAGAGTACGTCCAGACGCTGGCCGAGTTCGCCCGCGACCACGGGATTCTCTTCATCGCGGATGAGATTCAGACCGGATTCGGCCGCACCGGCAAGATGTTTGCCTCGGAGCACTATGGGCTGGTGCCGGACCTCATCACCACGGCCAAGTCCCTGGCCGGCGGGCTGCCCCTTGCTGCAGTGACCGGCCGGGCTGACGTGCTCGAGGCGCCCCACCACGGCGGACTGGGCGGAACCTACGGAGGCAATCCGCTGGCTTGTGCCGCTGCGTTGGCAGTCCTGGACGCCATGGAGTCGGAGCGCATTCCGGAGCGCGCTGCCCGGATGGGGGATCGGATCCGGGCGCGCTTCTGCCACTGGGCCACCCGGCACCCGTGCATCGGCGACGTCCGGGGGCTGGGCGCCATGGTAGGGATGGAGCTCGTGACCGACCGCAGTACCAAGACACCGGACAAGGCATTGACCGGCCGGTTACTCGCTGCCGCCCTGGCACGGGGCCTCATTCTCCTCTCGTCCGGCACCTACGGCAACACAGTGCGCGTCCTCGCGCCACTCACCACGCCGGATGAGATCGTTGAGGAAGGACTCGACGTGATGGAGCAGGCGCTGGAAGCGGTCGTGTGATCTCAAGACTTCCCGACGAAAGGACTTTCGAATTGTGACCCCGTCGCCCAAAGGCCAGTGCGTGGTGGAGTTCTCCGGCGTGTCCAAGAGCTTCGGAGACCTGAAGGCGGTGGACGACATCTCCTTCGAGATCCAGGGGGGTGAGTTCTTCTCCATCCTCGGCCCGTCGGGGTGCGGAAAGACGACCACCCTGCGGTTGCTGGCGGGCTTCGAGCAGCCGGACGAGGATGGGGGCGAGGTGAAGCTGCTGGGGCAGACCGTAAACAAGAAGCGCCCCTACGAGCGGCAGATCGCCATGGTTTTCCAGAACTACGCCCTATTTCCCCACCTCACCGTCGCCAAGAACGTCGCCTTCGGTCTGGAACAGCGGAAAACCCCCAAGCACGAGATCGGCGACCGGGTGCGGCGCGCCCTGGAGATGGTGCGGCTCAAACCTGAGGTCTTCTTGAAGCGGATGCCGGGGCAGCTCTCCGGAGGACAGCGTCAGCGCGTCGCACTCGCCCGAGCGCTGGTCCTCGAGCCGACCATTCTTCTGCTGGACGAGCCACTCGGCGCTATCGACCTCAAGCTGCGGAAGGAAATGCAACTTGAGCTCAAAGCCCTGAACAAGCAGCTCGGCACCACCTTCGTCTACGTCACCCACGACCAGGAAGAAGCCCTCACCATGTCCGACCGCATTGCGGTGATGGACAATGCCCGGGTGGCCCAGCTGGGTACCCCAGCTGAAATCTACGAGAACCCGCGCACCGCGTTCGTAGCCAAGTTCATTGGTGAGTCGAATTTTTTTGAGGGCCAAGCAAGGGAAAGGTCAAACAGCCGTTGGCAGATTGGCCAGGTGGGCGAGACCTCTTTTCAGGTGCCTCACCATCCCAGCCTGGAGGAGGGATGCGAGGTCCGCATAGCGGTCCGCCCGGAGTGGATGGATGTGTTCAAGCCTGACGCCATCCCCCCGGGCGAAAACGCTCTCATCGGCACCATCCGAGACATCATCTATCTGGGTGAGACGATGCACGTGATCGTTACCGTCCCCGGTTCTGGTGACGTCACCGTCGCGGTCAGGAACGAGGGCCAGCTCATCAAGCCGCTAACGTGGAAAAAGGGCGATGCGGCGGCGGTGGCCTGGCTCCCCGAGGACTGCCAGATCCTGGAGAAGGATTAATGGCCGGCCGGGAGCGGGCACTGGCCTGGCTGTACAGCAAGCCCGAAGCCCGGGCCTGGGCCCTGCTCGCGCCCGGCGGGTTCTGGTTGCTGCTGTTTTTCCTGGTCCCGCTGCTCATCATGTTCGTGTACAGCTTCATGCCGCGGGGGATCTACGGTGGGGTGGAACCGGGGTTCACTCTAGAGCACTACGCCCGATTCTTCGATCCGCTCTATCTGGAAGTGCTGCAGCGGACCTTTGTGTGGTCCATTGCGTGCACCGTCATCTGCCTGGTCCTGGGTTATCCCGTGGCGTATCTCATCGTGCGGGGCGGGCGCTGGCGGACCCTGCTGCTGTTCCTCGTGGTGTTGCCCTTCTGGACCAGCTTTCTGGTGCGCACCTTCGCCATGATTTTTCTCATGCGCGACACCGGGCTGATCAACAACTGGCTGCTGAAGCTGGGGCTGATCGGCCAGCCCTTGTCCATGCTGTACACGCCGTTCGCGGTCATGGCCGGGCTGGTATATGGCTTCCTGCCGTTCATGATCCTGCCCATTTACGCCTCGCTGGAGAAACTCGACCCCTCATTGCTGGAGGCAGCCGAGGTGTTGGGTGCTCGGCCCCGTGCCCGCTTCCAGAAGGTGACCCTCCCACTTTCGATGCCCGGCGTAGTGGCGGGCTGCCTGCTGGTCTTCATTCCAGCCCTTGGATCCTTCCTCACCTCCGACTTGCTCGGGGGGGCCAAGGAGATGATGATCGGCAACCTGGTACAGAATCAGTTCTCCTCCGCCCGAAACTGGCCCTTCGGATCGGCGGCATCGTTCATCGTGATGGCGCTGGTACTGGCCGCGGTGATGATCTATCTCAGGGTGAAGGACAAGAATACGGGCGAGGCGGGGAGCAAATGAATCTGCGGCCCCCTCCGTGGCTGATCGCGGTCTCGGTCGCCGTGTACCTGTTTCTGCACCTGCCGATCCTGGTATTGGTGGTCTTCTCCTTTAACAGCTCGAAATTTTCCGTCGACTGGCGGGGGTTCACGTTCCAGTGGTATCACCGGCTGCTGGAGCGTCCCGACATTCTCCGGGGTCTGAAGGTGAGCCTCGTCGTCGGTGTCGCCGCCACGGTCATCTCAGCCGTCCTCGGCACCCTGCTGGCGCTTGCGCTGGCAAGGCATCGGTTCCGTGGCCGGCGGGCATTCGAGGGATTCCTGTACGTGCCGATCGTGACTCCCGAGATCGTCACCGGCATCTCCCTCCTCATGCTCTTCGCTCTGATGAAGTTCCCTCTTGGCGTCACCACCATCACCATTGCCCACGTTGCGTTTTGCATCTCCTTCGTGGTGATCGTGGTGCTGGCCCGGCTCGAGGGAATGGACGAGAACCTGGAGGAGGCCGCCATGATCCTGGGGGCGGACGAGATCACCACCTTCTGGAAGATCACGGTTCCCCAGCTCTGGCCCGGGATTCTGGCCGGAGCGCTGCTGGCCTTCACCATGTCATTCGACGACTTCATCATCACCTCGTTTGTTTCCGGCTCCGGTTCCTCGACGCTTCCAATCGTTGTCTACAGCATGGTGCGGAAAAACGTCGAGCCCAGTATCAACGCGATCAGTACGATCATTCTGGTCGTCACCGCGTTCCTCATTTACTTCGCCGACCGGTTGCTGCAGGAGAAGTAGGCAGGTAAGCAGGGAAGCGGGCAGGCGTGAAAAGAAAGGCTTTCGGATGCTCGAGCGTTGTCTGTGGACGGAAACCGCCGCACCTCCACGCCTCCAACCCGCCCAGAGTGCACCCGCCCCACTTCCCCCCACTACCGATGTCGCCATCATCGGCGGCGGCTACACCGGTCTTGCCGCGGCGCGGGCGCTCGCCCGCCGGGGAATCGACGTCACGGTGCTGGAGCAGCACACGCTCGGCTGGGGAGCCAGCAGCCGCAACGGCGGATTCGTGCTTCCCGGGTACAAGCCGGAGATGGAAGAGCTCGACCGTAGGCTGGGCAGCGAGCGCGCCTCCCGGATGTTCGAGCTCACGCTGGAGGCCATCCGATTCCTGGAAAATCTGGTCGCCGAAGAACCCATCGCTTGCGACTTCGTGCGCTGCGGGGCGGTGACCCTTGCGGCCAAGCCGGGACACTTACCGGCGCTGAAGGAGAGCGGCCGGTTCCTGCGAGATCGCCTGGGCTACGAGACCGAGCTTCTCGGACCCGAGGAAGTCAGCCGGGAAATCGCCTCGACCAGGTACCACGGCGCCCTGGTGGACCCAGGTGGACGCGCCCTGCAGCCCGCCAAGTACATGCGGGGGCTAGCCGCAGCGGCAGAGCGAGCCGGGGCTCGCTTGCTGGAGCAGGCAGAGGTCACCAAGCTCCGTCGGGTGAAGGATGGGTTCGAGCTGAAAACCTCCCGCGGTTCACTGCGGGCTCGGGAGGTACTCGCGGCCACGAACGGGTACACTCCGCCGGCCCTTGGGGCCCTTCGCCGTCGGGTCATTCCCATCGGGAGTTATCAGATCGCCACCGCCCCGTTGGACCCCCAATTGGCGCGGCAGTTGGTTCCCCGGGGCAGGGTGTTCAGCGACACCAAGAATCTGTTGTACTACTTCCGGCTTTCTCCCGATGGCCGTATGGTCTTTGGAGGCCGTGCCACCTTTACCCCTACTGGCATCAGGCGCAGCGCGGCAATTCTGGCGGCGGGCATGCGAGAGGTCTTCCCCCAGCTTGCCGATGCCAAGGTGGAATACGCGTGGTCCGGCAAGGTGGCTTATCCCATTGACCACCTGCCGCACGCCGGCCGGCTCGGTGGCGTGCACTACGCGATGGGGTACTGCGGCCATGGCGTGGCGCTAGCCACTTATCTCGGAACCAGGATGGGAGAAGTCCTTGCCGGCGCGGGTGACATCCCCGATCTCGGCACCGCCAGGTTCCGGGCCATTCCGATGTTCACGGGTGTGCCCTGGTTCCTGCCGTTGGTCGGCGGATACTATCGAGCCCGCGACTGGCTTTCCTAGTCGAGCATCTAGCAGACCACCTATGACCCGACCGATTCAAGAGGAGGCGCACCCGTGAGCAAACGCAAGGAAATCGAACGCCTGGTGGATCAGCTCGAGCATGGCGGCATTCCCCGGCGGGAGTTCGTGTTTCGAGCCCTGGCACTCGGGCTGAGCGTGAGCTCTGTCGGCGCGTTACTGCAGGCCTGCCAGCGCCAGGACAAAACGGTGGCAGCCGGCGCCACGGACTCCGTGCCGGATCTTGGACCGATCGAGAAGGAGCTGCACGTGTACAACTGGTCCGATTACATCGCGGACAACACGGTGCCCGACTTCCAGAAGGAGTTCGGGGTCAAGGTGACCTACGACACCTACGAGAGCAACGAGGAGATGGTCGCCAAGCTCCAGGCCGGAGCCACCGGCTACGACATTGTGGTTCCCAGCGGGTACATCGTCCCCGTGATGGTGGCTACCGACCTGATCACCCCGATCAACAAGAAGTATCTGACCAACTTCAATAACCTCTCACCCATCTTCCAGAACCTGCCGACCGACCCGGGCAACAAGTACACTGTGCCGTGGCAGTGGGGTACCAGCGGGATCGCTTACCGGTCAGACAAGGTGAAGGGCCCAGTGGATAGCTGGGCGGTTTTTCAAGACAAACAGTATGCCAAGAAGATGACCATGATGGATGACGGCCGTGAAGTGATCGGGTCGCAGCTCCGCTATCGGGGCCACTCGCTCAACTCCACTAACCCTGCCGAGCTGGCGCAAGCGAAGGCCGACGCCATCCTTGCCAAGAAGAACCTCAAGGCCTACATCTCGGCGCCGGTCAAGGCCCAGCTCATCTCGGGCGATGTCTGGATCTCCCAGCTCTGGAACGGAGATACCACTCAGGCCAAGGCTGAACAGCCCAAGCTGGCCTATTCCATACCCAAAGAGGGCTGCACCATCTGGGGCGACTCCATGTGCATCCCCAAGAGCGCACCGAACAAGCGTGCCGCTCATGAGTGGATGAACTACATACTTCGCCCCCAGGTAGGTGCGGCGCTATCCGAAGCCACCGGCTACGGCACTCCCAATGCCGCCGCCGCCAAGGTCATGAAGAACCCAGTGCCCTACCCGACGGAAGACGAGCTCAAGCGGCTCGAATACCAGATAGACCTGGGTAAGGACACTGCGACGTGGGATCAGATCTGGACCGAAATCAAATCCGGCTAACGGAGAGGACGGAAACGACTCGGACTCTCCGCCTTTTCCGTCCGATTGAAGAAGGAGCGCCGATTAATTGCGGCTATCGAACGACCAGGTTTTGCGACACACCCGGCGATATCTGGACCTCATCGCCGGCCAGGAGCTCTCGACCCAAGAGAAGCAGGCCTTCATCGCCGAGACGGTCGAGAGCTATGAGAAGTATTACAATCGCGGTTTCATTACCTACCGTAAGTCGGTCACCGAGGCAGGGCAGTTCGCCGCGCTCGAATGGTCCGGCGAGGGGTCTATCCTGCATGACCTCCTCGGCCGGGAATACATCGACTGCCTGGGCGGCTACGGCATTTTCAGCGCCGGGGTAAACCACCCCAAGGTCATCAAGGCAGTCACCGATCAGATCCAGCGTATGGCGCTCAACAGCCAGGAGCTGTTGGAGCCCTGGCGCGCCGCACTCGCCCGGGTTCTGGCCGAGATCACTCCCGGGGACCTGCAAAACTCGTTTTTCATCAACAACGGCACCGACGCCATCGAAGGCGCCATCAAGCTGACCCGGCTCTATACCAAACGGAGCACGTTCATCTCAATGCTGGGAGGGTTCCACGGCAAGACCCTGGGTTCCTTATCGCTCATGGGCAAAGCGTCTTTCCGGGAGCCGTTTCAATCCGGCTTGCAGGACGTCCGCTTTGTCCCCTTTGGCGATGCCGATGCCCTCGAAGATGAGTTCCGCCGCTGCGATGCGGTGGGAGTCCAGATCGCCGGAGTGGTCGTCGAGCCGGTCCAGGGGGAAGCGGGTGGGGTGGTTCCCCCGGATGACTACCTGCGCCGGGTCCGCGAGCTATGCACCCGCTATGGGGCCCTCCTCATTGCCGATGAGATTCAGACCGGCATGGGGCGCACCGGAAAGCTCTGGGGCATGGACCATTGGAACGTAGTGCCGGACATCATGTGCGTCGGAAAGTCGATCGGCGGCGGCGTGATGCCGCTCTCCGCGTTCATCTCCACCGCGGAGATCTGGGAGGTCATGATTCCCAACCCGATCATTCACTCGACCACCTTCGGCGGCAATCCACTGGCCTGCGCCGCCGGCCTGGCCGCGATCGAGGTGACGCTGGAGGAGGATCTCCCGGGTCAGGCAGCAACCAAAGGTGAGTTTCTGCTCCGCGAGCTCGGCTGTCTGCAGCAGAAGTATCCCCAGGTATTGAAGGAAGCCCACGGAAAGGGGCTTCTGATCGGAATGGAGTTCCCGGTCCAGGAAATCGGCTGGCAAGTGGCGTCCGGGCTGTTCAGGCGTGGCGTGCTGGTGGCGGGCACCTACTCCAAGGCGCAGGTCATCCGGATCGAGCCTGCGCTGGGGATTTCGATGGACCTGTTGCAGGAGATGCTCAACCGCCTGGAGGACACCTTCCGGGAGGTAGCAACGTCCCTCTAAGACGGAAAGAGCCCCCTGTCGGAGGCGACAGGGGGCTGGTAAACGCTCTCTCCTACCCTTGTTTACTTGGCCTCGTCCGTCGTCTCCGGCTCCGGACCTAGCGCCTTCGACCACGCGATCGACACCCCACCCCAGAGCTTGGCGTCCTTGCTGACGGGTAACCCCGTAGTTGCGTCGAACTTGGTGATTTTGGTCGCGTCATCAATGGGGATGACTAGGTGTAGCGCCGGCGTGATCGACAGAACCCCCGCGGTGAAGGGGACCCCGGCCGACAGATCGAAGTGGGTAAAGCCGTCATCGGCAAAATTGGCGGTCTCGCCAGCGTTGGTGGAAACTCCCTGCCCGGCATTGACCCCAACCAATGCACCGAGATTGATCGAGACCTTCTCGCTGGCAGCCAGTGAGTGGCTGATGCTCCCCTCCGCGTAGAGACCCTTCACCTTATCCACGTCGTAGTAGACCGATACCTTCGGACTGAGCGGCGCATCGAGCGCGGCCTTGAGGTACACTTCCACGGTGTTGAAGTCGGAGGTCAAGCCCGCGCTGTTGGGATAGATATACGCGGTCACTCCCGGGGTCAGCGTCGCCTTACCGACCGGGATGCCCACTTCCACCCACGGATCAAACTCAGCGAAGTTGAAGGCGGAGGTTCCGCCGCTCTCGCTGATGTCGCTGGGATTGTCGTACTTACCCAGATCGAAGTTGGCCCAGCCCCCAGCCGTAACCGAGGCATTCCCCGCCGGAATGGTGACATACACGTCGGGCTGGGCAACTGGCTTGTTGGTCAGGCTCAGGCCGCGCCAAACATAGGAGCTGAAGAGGCCCAGGTCCGCGCCCACCGTGGTTTGTGCGCGGCCGGGCGCGGCGCTCGCCAGCGTGCCGCTGATGAAGAACGCCGCTACGACAAGGTTCGCTCGCTGCATGGTGTCTCCATGGGCAGGGGAAGAAACATCGGCACTTCACAAAAGAGGCCCGCCTGAACGGACAAGCGGGCCGGGGCTACTTCCAGAGTAAGGTCACACGCCCGGCCGGCCTAGGTGAAGGCATCGCAGTTGGAGAGTCGATTCCAGTTCCTCAGATTGGCGAGGGGCATGAGGCTAATGTACCGGACAACGGGCGACCGTCAAGCGCCGCAGCCGGCTTGCGGCCACTGCAGCACTCCGGCTAACCTTGGTCTGGCCGAGGTCCGATGACTCTTCGGGAGACCGACGATGTCCTTGTTTGTCCTTCTCTTTGCTTCTGTGGGCGCGGCGCTCATCCTGGGAGCGCTTACCTTCGTCTCCACGCTCATCGGAGTCCTGATCACCTCGATGATCGTCCTCATGTGTGGGCCGATTATCGACCGGCTCCTGGCCCGGCGCAATCGCCGGTCGGTCTAGCCCTGAGCATCAGGATCCCCCAGGCCTTCCGGCGTGGTGGCCGCTCTTAAAGCGCCATCGTAGTTCGACTTGAGGCTGATCAGCAAGTCCCGCAGTCCCCGCACCTTGAACTGGATCCCTCCACCCCGCCGAAGCATGGTTCCCATGATGCCGGCTGTCTCGGCAATGCCGCTGAGGCTGAGAGCCGTGGATTTTCCCTTTATCTCATCCAGCAGCCGCCCCAGGCCCCGGGTGATGGCCTCGTCTACCCGCTGACCCGCCATCTGTTCGATGACGCTGTGAATGCGGGCAAACTTGGGCGGGAGCTGTTCCAGAAAGGCCAACTGGGCCTGCTGGCGACTCGAGAGTTTTGGAGCCATCGCTCTTGGGCTAGAGGGAGACAGAATCTAACCGATCGGGCACTCCTCGGAACGTCGCAGGCTGAATCCTGGCCCGCATCCATCCGTAGTGAAGAAGCTCCTTGAGCCGAGTCGACCTGGCCGGAACCACCTTGGACAGCACGTGACCCCATCCGCACGGGTCGCCCGCGGGTGGGCACAACTGTCGATTTCGAGTTCTGCCAGACGACGATATAAGCAGGGAGCACGTCCCGTCCGAAGGAACCGATGAACGATCTGGGCCTCATCTACGACGCAGGATTGATTCAATGAAGATCTCAGACCTGTCGATTCGACGGCCGGTGCTGGCCAGCATGATCAGCCTGGCCCTGGTGCTCTTCGGCGCTATCGGATACACCCAGCTTGCCGTGCGCGAATTTCCCGACGTGGACGCTCCCATCGTGTCCGTCAGCACGGTGCTACCCGGCGCCAATCCTCAAGTCGTCGAATCGGCAGTCACCGACATCCTGGAAGAGGAGCTCAGTACAGTCGAGGGGCTGCGTACCCTGACCAGCTCGAGCGGGGAGGGTGTCAGCAACATCACTCTGGAGTTCAATCTGGAGCGAGGGGTCGAGGCGGCCGCGCAGGACGTCCGCGATAAGGTCGCCCGGGTGCGGGAACGTCTCCCCGAAGACGTGGAAGAGCCGGTGGTGGCCAAACAGGACGCCGATGCCCAGCCCTTCTTCTGGCTCGCGCTTTCGGGCGAGAACTATGACTTGCTTCAGCTCTCCGACATAGGCGATCGCCTGGTCAAGGCTCGTCTTCAGAGCCTGCCGGGGGTGGGTCAGGCGCGGATCTTCGGGGAGCGACGCTTCTCCATGCGGGTGTGGCTGTCGGCGTCAGAGCTCTCGGCCCGGGGACTCACCGTGCAGGACGTCCAGCAGGCCATCAAGACCCGCAACGTCGAGGTCCCTGCGGGCCGGATCGAATCCCAGCGCCGGGAGTTCACCGTTCGCTCCCTGGGCGAGCTCAAGACCCCCGAAGAGTTCGGCAACCTGGCGGTGAGCAATACCAACGGCATTCTGGTCAAGCTGAAGGATCTGGGACGGGTGGAGCTGGGCGCCGAGGACGATCGCAGCACCTTGCGTTACAATCGCGCGCCTGCGGTGGCGATCGGGGTAGTTCGGCAATCAAAGGCGAACATCATCTCGGTGGCGGACGAGATCCGTTCCGAGCTGCCCAAGATTCAGGCGTCACTGCCGCCCGGCGTGTCCATCCACACCGCATTCGATCAATCGATCTTCGTCAAGCGCTCCATTCAGGAGGCGGAGGAGACCCTGGGCATTGCCGCACTTCTGGTGGTCATCATCATCTTCCTCTTCTTGCGGAACTTCCGAGCGACGATCATACCCGGATTGGCCATCCCGACGTCGATCGTAGCGGCCTTTGCCATCATGTATTTCCTGGGCTTCTCGATCAACAACTTCACCCTCCTTGCCCTGACCCTGGCCATCGGGATCGTGGTGGACGATGCGATCATCGTGCTGGAGAATGCCTACCGGCATCAGGAGTAGCTGAACGAGAGCCCCGAGGAAGCGGCCACCAACGGCACCCGGGAGATCGCCTTTGCCGTGTTGGCCACCACCATCTCCCTGGTGGCGGTGTTCACCCCGCTGGCCTTTCTCAAGGGTTCCACCGGCAGGCTCTTCAACGAGTTCGGCATCGCCGTCGCGGGCGCCGTGATCATCTCCGGTTTCGTGGCGCTGACCCTGACCCCCATGCTGTGCGCCAAGATCCTACGGGTCCCTCCGCGACACGGGCGGATGTATCGCATCCTGGAGGAGGGCTTCAATCGGCTGGCCTCGGGCTATTCCCGGACTCTCCGTCTCGCGCTTCGGCACCGCCTTGCCATTGTGGGCGTGGCAGTCGTGGTGACCCTGGGTGCGGTCTTCGTCTTCCGATCGCTCAAACGCGAGTTCGTGCCGCCGGAAGACCGGGGTTGGTTCTTCTCTTTCATTATTGCCCCCGAGGGATCATCGCTCGCCTACACCGACAGCTATCAGCAGCAGGCTGAGGCCATTCAGGCCAAGACCAAGGGGATCGAGAGCTTCTTCAGCGTGGTGAATATCGGGGACGGGGTGAGCCGGGGCATCATCTTCTCCAACCTGGACGACTGGTCCAAGCGGGATCGGTCGGTTCAGGAAATCATCGGAGAAGTGCAGGCGCAGTACTTCGCCATCCCGGGTGTCTTTGCCTTCGCCAACAACCCGCCGGCCTTCGGGTGGGGAAGCCCGGTCAACTTCGTGATTCAGCACTCCGATTTTGACTTATTGGCCAAAGGCAATGACACCCTGCTCGCGCGGGCCCGGCAGATTCCGGGTTTGATCAACGTGGATAGCGATCTCCGGGTCAATAAGCCCCAGCTCACCGTGAGCTTCGACCGCGACCGGGCCGAAGACCTCGGGGTACCGGTGGCGGACGTCGCCACCACGCTCCAGGTCCTTCTGGGTGGGAACAAGACCAGCACCTTTACCCGCGCCAACAAACAGTACGACGTCATTGTGCAGCTCGACCCCCGCGCCCGGGCAACCCCGAGCGACATGACCGGTTTGTACGTGCGCGGCCGGGGTGGTGAGCTGGTGAAGCTGGAGGCCCTTGCCAACGTCCAAGAAGGGATAGGGCCCCGGGAGCTGAACCATTTCGACCGGGTACGCTCCGCTACCCTGACGGCAAACCTGGCCCCCGGCTTCACCCTGGGCGAGGCGCTCGATTCCCTCACCCGAATCGCCAAGGAAGTACTTCCCCGCGGGAGCAGCACCGCGTTGGCGGGCGAGTCACGCGAACTGGAGGAGAGCGGATCCGCGCTGTACTTCGCCTTCCTGCTGGCACTGGTGGTGGTCTTCATGGTCCTCGCCAGCCAGTTCGAATCGCTGGTGCATCCGTTCACGGTGCTTCTGGCCGTGCCCCTGGCCGTCACCGGAGCCCTGTTCACCCTCAAGCTTGCCGGGTCTACCCTGAACGTCTACAGCCAGATCGGCATGATCTTGCTGATCGGCCTGGTGTCCAAGAATTCGATTCTGCTGGTCGAGTACATCAACCAGCTTAAGGAGCGGGGCATGAGCGCGCTCGAGGCGGCGCAGGAGGCCGGCCGCATCCGTCTCAGGCCCATCCTCATGACTTCGGTAGCCACCGTGATGGGCGCGCTGCCGATCGCCCTGGGCCTGGGGGCCGGCTCACTGAGCCGGCGTCCGCTCGGGTACGCGATTGTAGGCGGGCTGGTGTTCTCCACGCTGCTCACGCTCTACGTGGTTCCCGCGGTCTACCTGATCTTCGACGGCATCCTCGAGCGGTCCCGGCAGCGGACGGCCGCCGCCCACGGCGCTCTCACGCCGGTGGAGGCAGACTGATGATCCTGCTGCTCCTTGCGCTCCAGGCCACCCCAGCCGCGTCCTCGACCGACCCGGTGCCGTCGGCTGATTCGGTCCCCCGGATTACGCTGGCAGAGGCCATCCGCCGGTCGGCCCATCTCGATCCCGACTATGTTCGCGCGCTGGGTCAGATCGAGAACGCGGAGTGGGGACGCCGGGCGGCGGTCCTGGCGTTCTTCCTCCCCTCCGTTCAGGTCGGCTTGGACGAAACCAAGTATTCCCAACAGTTCTTCAATCCGGCCAACCCGGCCAACCCCACGAGCACCCTGGTGGTGGGGCGGGCCACCGCCAACTACGAGGTGTTCAGCCTCAGGAAATTTTCCGAGCTCTCCCGTAGCAAGGCCGAGATGGCGAGTGCAGAGGCGGGCGAGCTGGAGCAGCGCTTTCAAGCGGCTCTGGAGACCGAGTCGAGCTACTACGATGTGCTGGTAAATCAGGAGCTCACTCGGGTAACCCACGAACGGGCCGTCCGGGCTGGGGAGGGATTGGCGATCGCCCGTGCTCGAGTGACATCGGGTGCCGCGGTCCAGACGGACTCGCTCCAGCTGATGCTCGAGCTTATCCGGGCGCAGGTAGAGATCCTGCGCCAGCAAAATGCGCTCCGCACGGCCCAGCTGGAGTTGGGACGGCGGGTCGGCGCAGCGGGTCCCGTGGATGCGGTGCCGTCGGACACCACGCCGGCCCCCAAGCTGCCGATCGGTCTGGCCGAGGCCGTACGGGTCGGGCTCGATCAAGGACCTCAGTACCGCGCCGCCCGCGCCAACGAGAGCTCCGCGGCGGCTGCGCTCCGTTCCTTCCGAGGAGACTACCTCCCGGTCTTCAGCATCGGCGGGCAGCATCAGCGCTATGACACCCAGATCTTTCCCGGGGCGGCCAACATTACATCGGTGACCTTCAGCGTGTCGTTTCCGCTCTGGAACAACGGACAGCGGGAGATCGAGGTCAGCCAGGCCCGGGTAAACCGGGATGTGGCGCGGGCCATCCGCGAAGACCTGGAACGCGTCGTGCGGCGAGACGTCTCCAGCGCGTACGATACCTACGAGACCGCTACGGCGGCGGTGGAGCTTGCTCAGGTCGGTGTCACGGTGGCACTGCAGAACTACCGCATGCAGGAGCTGCGCTATCGGTCGGGCGCGAGCACGATTCTCGACCTGCTCGACGCGCAGGTCAACCTGGCGCAGGCGGAGGCCGGTCTGGTTCAGGCTCGTTATCAGACTCGCCTGGCCCTGGCGCGGCTCGAGGCAATTCTGGGTCGCAGACTCTTCTCGAACAAGGACCTTCCGTGAGACCGATCCATGTAGCGATCCTGACGCTCGCGGCCGCGGCGGCGTGCAACCGGGCGGAGTCCGCTGGCAAGGGTCCCGGCGGGCCGGGCGGCGGCGGACCACCCGCCATGCCGGTCGAGGCCGCGACGGCCAGGGCGGATACGGTGGTCGATGCCATTCTGGCCACCGGGCAGATCGAAGCCATGCAGTCCATCGAGCTCCGGCCTGATGTTGAAGGCCGCCTGGTGCAGATCCTGGTCCGCGAGGGGTCTCCCGTCGCACGGGGCACGCCGCTCTTCAAGATCGACGACGCCGAGCTCAAGGCGCGGGTCGCCCAGATCACCGCGGAGCGCGATCTGGCGCGCCAATCGCTGGACCGCACTCGAGACCTGCTGGGACAGAAGGCCTCCTCCCAGGCCGAGCTCGAGCGGGCCGAAGCGACCATGCGGAGCAACGAGGCTCAGCTCGAGCTGCTCAAGGTCCGACTCGATCGCACTCTGGTGCGTTCGCCGTTCGCCGGCGTGATGGGTCAGCGCCGCGTGAGCCTGGGGGACTACGTCACCACCGACACCAAGCTGGCCGCGCTGCAGACGGTGTCGCCGCAACGGGCATCGTTCCAGGTGCCGGAACGCTACGCCGATCAGTTGAAGGAGGGGCAGCGGGTCACCTTCCGGGTGGCTTCGCTACCCGGTCGGGAGTTCACTGGCAGAGTGGATTTCGTTGACCCTGTGGTGCAGCTCCCGGGTCGTACGATCACCGTCAAGGCTCAAGTGCCCAATCCTGGGCGCGAGCTGCAGGCCGGCATGTTTATCGAGGCCCGCTTGGCGACGGCAATCCGGCCCAGCGCGGTGGTGATACCCGAAGACGCCATTCTGCCGCTTCAAGGCTCCAACATCGTGTGGGTAGTCGCCAATGGGAAAGCCACCAAGCGTCAGGTTGAGCTGGGGGTACGGACTCCCGGATTTGTCGAGATCAAGAGCGGGATTCAGAAGGCGGAGCAGGTCGTGGTCGGGGGCCAGGAGCGCCTGGCCGAGGGCGCGCCGGTGCAGGCCAAGTTAGTGGAGCGCCGGCCGGCCAACGCGCAGGAAGAGGTGGGCCAGGCCCAGGAGCACTAAAAGAGACCGCTCTTGGCCGCGGCCCAGAGTCGGCTCAGCCGGTCGAAGCCGTCCTGCAACAGCTCAACCTGCTGGGGACTTGCCGACGCCGACAGGGCGGTCTCCAGCTCCAACGCCAGGCGGCCCATCTCCTGGCGTCCACCTTTGGCCGCCTCGGTTTTGATCTCGGCCAGGATCGCGGCAATCTTTTGACGCACCGCCTCATCGTCGGGAACCTGCCAGAGATAGGTCGCGCTGTCGCGGCCGGCCTTGCAGAGCTCGCCCAACCGGTCCATCAATGGGGGGATCGGCCTTCTGGGTGCGGGCTTGGGATCATCGGGCATTGGAGCCTCCGGTATCTATCTCCATCATAACTCTTCCGGGGTCAGCGTGAGCGCACGCATTGCCGCCGGGGCGGCACTCCTCGTGGCGGCGTTCTCTCTCCTCGCCGGCGCCAGCGCCGCGCAGACCACTCGGGCTGAGCGCACCGACTTCCGGGAAACCTCCTCCTACGCCGATGTGCTGGCCTTTCTGGATTCGCTGCAACAGGTGGTACCCGAGGTGCGGGTGGGAACCTTGGCGACCACCGTCGAGGGGCGGAGAGTGCCCTTCGTCGTCGCGGCGCGCCCGTCGGTTTCCGGCCCGGCCGAAGCCCACCGAACCGGCAAACTGATCGTCTATCTCCAAGCCAACATTCATGCTGGCGAAGTGGAAGGCAAGGAAGCAGCGCAGATGCTGCTGCGAGCTGTCACCCACGGCGCGCTACGTCCCTTGCTCGACCAAATCGTGCTCCTGGTTGTGCCTATTTACAATCCCGACGGAAACGAGCGATGGGCACCGGGGGAGCACAACCGCCCCGGTCAGAACGGCCCGGAGCGTGTGGGCCAGAACCCCAACGGCCAGGGGCTCAATCTCAATCGGGACTACATCAAGATGGAGGCGCCGGAAACCCGGGGCTCAGCCGCCCTGCTGGCGAGCTGGGATCCCGATCTCTTCATCGATCTGCATACCACCAATGGCAGCTATCATGGCTACGTCCTGACCTATGCTCCAGGCCTCAACCCGAATACCAACCCCGCGTCCGATTTCGTACGTGACCGGTTCCTTCCACTGATCCGGCAGCGAATGCAGCAGCGCCACGCCCAGCGGACCTTCTGGTACGGCAACTTCCGCAATCAGGACCCAGACTCCCTGGTTCAGGGATGGGAGACCTACGACGCCCGGCCCCGCTTCGGCACCAACTGGATGGGCCTGCGTGGGAGGTTCGCGATTCTCAGCGAGGGCTACAGCAATGCCGACTTCCGGACCCGCATCTCAGCCACCTACAACTTCGTCCAGGAAGTCCTGACTCTGGCGGCTGAGCAGCGGGAGACCATCAAGTCCCTGGTGATGATTTCGAACCGGCGCCGGGCCGACTCGGTAGCGGTAAGGTCGGTCATCGGCCCGGCCACTACGCAGGATGTTGTCGCCGAGATCACCCACGAGGGGGGTGAGGGGGCTGGTGGCTTCGCTCGGCGGCAGCGTACCGGGGTGTACCGCACCGTTCGCATGCCGGTGTTCGATCGCTTCGTCGCCGCCCGGAAGGAGTGGCTGCCGGCCGCGTACCTCCTGCCACCTCGGTTCACCGAGCTGGTCGAGCTTCTGCGGCGGCAGGGAATTCTGGTCGACGTCCTACGCGAGACGGGACGGGCGGCGGCGGAGACCTTCGCCGTGGACAGCCTGGCCGTGAGCCCACTGTTTGAAGGCCACCGCACCGTCCAGGCTGAGGGGCAGTGGAGCAACCAGGCCATCGACACCGCTGTGACTGCGGGGTGGTACCGGGTGCGCGCTGACCAACCGCTTGGCGTGCTGGCGGCGTATCTGCTCGAACCAGCATCGGAGGATGGGCTGGTCACCTGGAACTTCCTCGACCGCGAGCTCCAGGTCCATGCTCCCTATCCCATCCTGCGCGTCCGGACTCTGCCTCCAATCCCCGTGCTGGCCGTTCCATAGGACGCGGGACACCGTGGTAGATTGAAAGTCTGGACGCCGCGCCCATTCATCCGAGGATGTTCTTTCCATGACCGCCCGCACCGCCGCCCATTCCTCCCGATCTCTCGTCATCTGGGCCTGGGACTGGGCCAAGTCGATCATCGTCGCCCTCGTCGTCTGGTTCTTTCTCCGGACGTTTTTGGTAGAGGCGTTCCGGATCCCCTCGGGCAGCATGGAGAATACCCTCCTCATCGGCGATTTCCTCTTCGTCAATAAGGCGCTGTACGGGGCCGAAGTCCCGCTCATCCATGCCCACCTCCCGGCGGTACGCGAGCCTCGGCGGGATGACATCCTGGTCTTCGATTCGGTGGAGGAAGAAGGACTCAAGGTGGTCAAGCGCCTGATTGGCATGCCGGGCGACACGCTGAGCATGGAGAACGGCGAGCTCTTTCGTAACGGCGAGCGGGTCAAGGAACCCTACGCGGTCCACTCCGATCCCACGCGATCCGAGGATCCCATCCAGCGAGCCAAGATGCGAGAGTGGCAGTTGCCCCATCTGGTGCGCCGTGACCCGGCCACCTACCAGCCCGATCTGCAGGAGTGGGGGCCGATTGTAGTTCCGCGGGATTCCTTTTTTATGATGGGCGATAACCGCGACAGCTCCTACGACGGCCGCTATTGGGGTTTTCTCCCCCGGAAGAACGTCCGGGGAAAGCCGCTGGTGGTGTATTTCAGTTACGATCCGAGCAGTTGGCGGGCGCTCCCGTTCCTTACAGCGGTCCGCTGGTCCAGGTTGTTCTCCACCCCAGAGTAGCGGACCTCAGGGCTAGTTCTGGCTGTGCGAGGGTCGGGGTGCTTCGGGAAGCGACGAGCGGTTGAGCATGCGGGGAATGTAGGCGGCGCTACGGCTGCAGGCGGAGCAGTGGAGGGTGACTCGCCCACCTTGGACGTCGTCGGCGCTTGATCTGTCGGGGACTCTCTCTACTGCCACCGAGCCGCAGGAGGGGCAAACCAGAGGCTTCTGGTCTCGGTCTGCCGCGATCAGAATCAGCGCTTCCGGCGCACGGTATTCCTTGACGCCCCGACGTCCCACAGCCGGTCCTTCCGGCGGGGTCTGGTGGCACGGAACTAGCTACCCCACCAGCGTAAATTTAGGGAATCTCGTGGTCTCGCGCAAAGGCGATTCCAACGCTGGCACTAATTTGGAGAGCTGATGGCTAACGCCCTGAAGACATCGATGTGGTCATTCCTGGCTCTGTTGTCATGGCCTGCAGCCGCGCAAGCGCAGAGGGTTCACGAGGTCCGGCTCGAGGCCAACTCCGAGAGAGAGACGTATCGCTTCAATCCCGATCGGGTGACCGCGCGTCCGGGGGATGTGCTGGTCTTTAAAGCGGTAAGCGGCGTGCCGCATAGCATCGTGTTCGAGAGCGCGGGTCTCTCCGACCAGGCCCACGAGGCGCTGAACGGGGCCATGAGCCGCCGGGCGGGAGACCTCAGCAGTCCGCTGTTGACCCTGCAAGGGGCCGAATACCGGATCGTGATTCCCCAGCTCACCCCTGGTACCTACCAATTCTTCTGTCTACCCCACCGTGCGTACGATATGCGGGGCCAGCTCAGAATTACGAAGTAGTAATCCATACTACTAGCGCCAGGCTGTCCTCAGTGCGAGAATTCCGTCCTTCTCGCAGGGGCTAGACGTCGTCCCCGCTGGCGGCGTCGGGCGTTACAGAACGCAGGTAAGGAGGCCACGTGGTGTCGGAACTCGGCGGTTCACAGATTTCCACTTTGCTCGAGACCCTTCCGGGGATAGCGAACGTCCTTCGGAGTCCGGTCGCGGATGCTTTGGGCAGCGTCATCCGGGCGGCGGCTCGGGTAAGCGAGTTCAACGTGGCGGACGCGGAAGAGCTGGTGCGCTATGCAACTCGGCGGGGCCTGCTAGGCAATGAGGAAGGGGATCGACTCCTGGCGGAGGTCCATGCGGCGCAGCAGAAGCGGTTGGATAAGGCCGCCGATCGGGAGCGGGCTCAAAAGGCCAAGGCCCGAGCCAAGGCCAAGACGGTCAAGCGGGTGAAGGCGGTCAAGAAGGCGGCCAAAGTTGGTCGCAAGCGCTAGTCCACTCGTCAGGTCTTAAAATCCTGCATCAGAGCGGTAAGCCGGGTCGCTCCCTGAAGTAGGTCGCCGGCGGACGCCGCCATTTCCTCGGTTGATGCCGTCTGCTCTTCGGCGGCGGCGGTGACCTGTTCGCTGGCCGAGGCATGCTCGCTCGCGGCGTGACTCACTTCCTGGGTGCGCTCGCCCAGCTCGGTGACGATGCGCCGGTTGGCCTCGGCTTCCCGCACCACCTCTCCCGCCGCGGTATGGACCTCCTGGACCGCCCCGGCGATGTCTTCCAGAGCGCGAGCGGCCGCGGTAGCAACCACTTCTATCCCCTGCACTCTTGCCGAACCTACGTCCATGGTCTCGGACACTTCCCGCACCTGCTTCCTGATGAACTGAACGGTCTTGGCGACCTCTTCCGCGGCACTCGAGCTCGAATCGGCCAGCCGGCGGACCTCCTCCGCCACCACAGCGAAGCCACGGCCGTGCTCACCGGCCCGGGCCGCCTCGATGGCCGCGTTGAGCGCCAGCAGATTGGTCTGAGACGAGATCTGTCGGATGAGATCGATGAACGCGGTGATCGGCTCGGATAGCCGGGCCAGCTCTTGGACCTGACGAGCCGACATGGCGACGACCTCCTGCACATCGAGCAATGTCTGACCCGCGGCCGCGACGTCCACCCGGTGCCGCGCCGCCAGCTCCCGTATCCGATCACCCAGCTCGACCATGCGGGCCGAAGCGCTGGCGTTCGTCTCGGCGATTTGACGCAGGCTGAGCAGCAGAGCGTCGGCTTTCTCCATTCCCCTGACCTGTTGCTCCGCGCTGGAGGCAATCTTCACCATTGCGGTCGAGATCTCCCCGCTGCTCGCGGCCAGCTCCTCGCTCATCGCTGAGAAATCGCTGGCGCTGTTCCCGATCTGACTGGCCTCGTTCACCACCGACACCACTACGCCGCGGAGTCTCGAGGCCATGCCCTCCATCGCACGGCCCAGGACCTCGAGCTCGGTAGGCATTCTTCCCAGCTGTACCTTCCGCAGGTCACCGGCGCCAAACCGCTCGGCCGCGCCGATCAGGCGGCGGAGCGGCAGATCCACCCATCGCACCGTGAGCACTGAGGTGCCCGCTCCCAGGGCCACCGAAACGACCAACAACAGCCACAGCAGCGAGCGCCGGTGCTGGGCATCACGCTGGAGCTCCCCGGCGCGGACCATGGAGCGGTTGGTCTGGGCCAGCGCGAGTGCCCGGACATCGCCCAGCAGGGTATCTGCGGGAGCCCGGGCCCGATCCGCCTGACGCCGCGCCTGATCGGTGTGACCCAGGTCCGCAAGTGCGTGGGCCATGGCGTACGACACCTCGAGCTCCGCCTGGTTGGCGGCGATCTTGTTGACGATGTAGCGATCCGAGGTGGTGAGGGCACCGAGCGTGCGATACCGCCGCTGATACACGTAGGCCGAATCACCTTCGTCGATGAAGCGCCGGCGGGACTCAACCGAGGGCAGCACCAGATACTGCTCCGCCGCCCGAACCTCGGAGCTGAGCGAGGCAATCAGTCCGTTGCTCAGGTCGGTGCTCTCCAGCAGGAGCGAAAGCTCCTGTTCCACCGACCGGTCCAGCGAGCTGATCGAGCTGACGCCGAGGAAGGCGATGACGCACACCAGGGTGAGGAGGAGCGCCATTCCGCCGATGACTCTACTGCGCAGGCTCCGCAACATCGTCACTGCTTCCCCGCCAGTCTTACCCCACCGTCCCGCACCACGCCGATGTAGACGGCCTGGTTGGGTACGTCGCCTCGCATGTCGAACGCCACCGTCCCGGTCACCCCTTTGAATGCCGGTGCACTAGCGCCAACCTGCGCCAGGGCCCGGCGCACCGCCTCCCGCTTGGGTCCCGCGCGGGAGATGACATCCCGCAGCAGATACACCGCATCGTAGGTTGCCGCCGCGGGTTGGTTGGGAAGTCCTGCACCGGGGAACTTCCTGCGGTAGGCCTGCACGAAGGCGCGGTTGGCGGGGGTTTCCAGCGTCGGCAGATAGGCCGATGACAGATACACCCCATCGGCTATGGCGCCGGCCTCTTCGATTCCCTCCAGCCCATCTCCGCCGAGCACCGGCATGCTGAGTCCGCGGCCGCGGGCCTGGCGCAGAATTTCTTCGGCGTCACCCTTGTTGCCGGCTACGACGAGGAAGTCGACCCGGCCCATCTTGGCGATCCGGTCCAGATACGGCGCTACATCAGGCTTGTCGCCCAGGTAGGGATCGATAGCCACCAGGACGCCGCCTCGGCGGGTGAAATCCCTCACGAAGCTCTGCCGCACGCCACGGCCATACTGGTCATTCAGGTAGAGCACCGCTCCCCGCTCCAGGTGGAGCGTGTCGTGGACCCAGCGCGCCAGGGCCGCACCGTGGGCTAGATCGCTGGGGCAAATGCGGAAGGTGTAATCACCCGCGGTAGAGATATCGGGAGAGGAAGATGAGGGCGAGATGGCCGCAACGGGGTCCGATCCGCCGTTGTACACCGGGGCCGCGGCGAGGGTGGTGCTGGACCACAGGTGCCCAATCACCGCCGACACCCCTGCTTCGTACAAATCGGTGGCTACGAATACCGCGGAGTCTGGATCCGCATAGTCGTCCCGCTCGATCAGCTCCAAGGGCCGGCCGTGTATCCCCCCGGCCGCATTGATCTCATCGACCGCCAGCTCGGCGGCTCGCTTCATGGGAACGCCAACCGGGTCACTCAACGACCCGGCGAGACCGATGCGAATCGGATCGCGCGAGAAGTTGCAAGCGCAGAGAGTGAGCGTCAGCGACGCGACCCACAGCTTTCCCATAGATTTCACCATGCTCGATTGGACCGACCGCGTGCCCGACGCCACCTTCGACCTCCACGGTCAGACCGTGCTTGAAGCGGCGGCTAACGCCGAGCGCTTTCTACGCGCCCAAGTCAAAGCCCGGCCTGGCGGCGTCGTGCGGCTCATCACCGGCCGAGGCCGCGCCGGGGGTGGTGCGCCGGTGCGGACTCGGGTACGGGGCCTGCTCCGTGGATTGAAACAGTCCGGCCGGGTCGTTCGGGACTTCACATTAGAGGAGACGGACGGCAGCTATCTGATCCGGCTCACTCCCTAGCCTTCCGATCAGGATGGCCCAGCCGTAGACGGGCGACTGCGGGCTCGGCCCCAGTCGTCAAGCACGTGACCGTCAACCAGACTCACCGACGCGACTTTGCCACCGGCCTCGAGTCTCCAGGTCAGGCGTAGCATCCTTCCCCGCCGCACCCACTGCAGCATGGACTGGTTGCCCTGGACCTTGGTTCCGACCACGCCATAGCGGTCCAGCAGCGCACGCCTCCAAAAGTCGAGCCGGTCGGGGCCAACGATGCCGGAAAGCGTGATCACCCCGGCCATGCTGTCTATGGCAGAGACCCAGACGTCTATCCTGGTGCCTTGCACCTTATCGGGCAGCAGTCCCCGGCACTCATTGACCCGATGGTCTACCCGGGATCTCCGGCAGCGCAGCCTGCCGCCACCCAGGCTCTGCAGCTGCAGGGTCAGCTCATCCAGCGGCGCTCCGGCCCGGAATCCGAGGAACTGGAGTCCTGAGGTGTCTGGGGCCGCGGGATGGGCACGGACGTGGCCCACCGGCCACAGCACCAGACCGGCGAGCAGGAGCGCGTGGACCGCTGGGAACATGCGGGGTAAACACCTCGATCGAGATGTGAGGAGTATCGGTCGGTTCGGTGGGAACTGGAGATGCCAGAAGCCCCCGCCGGGTGGCGGCGGGCTCCTGGGTGCTAACTAGCGACTAAACGGGAAGGGCGTTGGGGTGTTAGACCTTACGGACGTTCGAGGCCTGCAGCCCCTTGGGGCCTTCGACCACCTCAAACTCCACATTGTCTCCTTCGGACAGTGAACGGAAGCCATCGGCGATGATGGCCGTATGGTGAACGAAGACATCCTTACCACCATCCTGCGCGATGAAGCCAAACCCCTTAGCGTCATTGAACCACTTGACCGTGCCCTTCGCCATTGCTACAACCTCTTGAAAAGGGAGCCCTAAGGCCCCGGGGGAAAACCCCCGGCCGGTATGGCCGGGTTAAAAAGCCCCATAAAAAAAGCCGCTCGGACGTGGCGTCCGACGGCCAAACCTATCTTCAGAAAATAAAGGGAGGCACCGCGCGTTGCATGCCATAAGGTCATGCTTGGGAACGGTTTTGTCAATATGAAGAGGTCCAGGGTCGGGATTCGAAAGTCGAGAGTCGAGGGTCTCGGGTCAGGTTACATCGATACAGTTTTATGACGCTGGAACCCTCTCCCTGGACTTAAGACGCTGGACTTTAGACTCTAGACTTTATCGAAGCACCACCCCAGCCGTCCGCAACTCGTGATCCAACAGCCACCGCTTCTTGGCAATGCCGCCGCCATACCCTACCAGGCCCCCATCCTTCCCCACCACGCGGTGACAGGGGATCAGGATGGCCATGTGGTTGGCTGCCACCAGCCAGCCGATCTGCCGGGGATGCAGCCGGGTGGCCCGGGCGACGTCGTCGTACGAGCGAGTCTCACCCAGTGGAATCTTTCGCAGGGTCTTGAACACCGCGATCTGGGCGGGGGAGAGATCAAACCAGCGCCGGAGATAGTCCGGATAGGCAAACGGGCGCGGTGAACCAGAGAAGTAGTCGTCCAGCCAAGCGCTGGTGATCCGGCAGCTTCCCTGCGCGATGTGGAGCTCGGGGACCGCAGCTCGTAGCCGCACCGCCCACTTGATGGTGACGGCCCGATTGGGAAATTCGATGACCAGCGGACCCGCTTCGCATTCCACGACCGTCAACGCGCCGATGGGCGAGCTGTACGACGTCCATTCCACTCGCATGCCGTCTCCGGAAATCGCGGATGTCCACCACTAACTTAGTGGTTCCACGCTCCCACCGCAGGGTGTACATTCTTCGCGGCTCGCTCCCAGTCTCCGACTCGGTCTTCGTCGAGGATACCATGCTGCCTCTGCTGTCACTCATCGCGGTCCTGCAACAACAGCCCGCCACCTCGCCGCCGGCACTGACGGTGAGAGTCGAACCGGCGGAGATTGCGGTCGAGGTCGGGGACACCATCCGGCTCCGGGCCGCGGCCCAGGACGCCGCCGGCCGGCCGGTGAGTGACGTGAACGTTCGCTGGTTCCAATCCGGGGGCCGCTTCGAAGGGAAGGTCGACTCCACCGGCCTGGTGACGGGGGGCTCCATCGGCACTCTCACCGTGAGTGCGCTGGTGAGTCCCCGGTCGGGGGGCGCTCCGGCCACCGGATTTGCCCGGGTGACAGTGCTTCCCCAACCGGCCACCGCGATCCGGTTCGATCGTGACGTCGCGAAGCTCTATACTGGACAGTCGCTGGTAGTCGGGGCAACGCCTTACGCGGCCAACAACGATCGCCGGTCGGATCAGGTTCTGTGGACATCCGACGCCCCGGCGGTCCTGACGGTGAGCCCGACGGGGCGGCTCACGGCTGTCCGTCCCGGCCGGGCGCGGCTCACGGCGCGAGCGGGAAGGGCAAGCCGGTCATTCACGGTGACGGTGGTGCCCAATCCGGTGGTCGCGCTTCAGATCGAGCCGCAGGCGACCTCGGTCCGGACTGGAGACGTGGTCGAGCTGACATTTCAAGCCCGCACCAGCAGTGGACGCACGGTGGAAGACATCGCGCCCGAGTGGGGAATCAACCCGGGCAACGGCCAGATCGATCCGGATGGTCGCTTCGTCGCCGACGAGCCGGGGACCTATCGGGTCAGCGCCAGCTTCGCCGGCAAGACGGCCGCGGCTACGGTCGACGTCCGCCCCCGCGATGTGCGCCGGCCGGCCACGCTGGTGGGCCGGGTGCCGATCAAATTCCACGCTGCCGAGTTCTGGCTTCACCCCGATGGTCGGCACGGCTATCTCAGCACCATAGCCGATCGAGTCTACGCCATCGATGTGAGCAATCCCGAGGCGCCAGTGATCACCGACTCGGTGGTGGTGGACGCGCGTACCATCAACGACGTGATGACCACCGAGGACGGCAAGTTTGGTGTGCTCACCCGCGAGGGTGCCTCGACCCGGAAAAACGGTATCGTGATCCTCTCCTTCGAGGATCCAGCCCACCCGAAGCCCATCGCCGAGTTCACGGAAACGGTCACCGGTGGAGTGCACAGCACATTCGTGTACCGGGGTCACGTCTACCTCACCGACGATGCCACCGGATCACTCCGAGTGATCGATATCCGCGACCCCTACAGGCCGCGCCAGGTGGCCCGCTGGCAGACCAAGCCGGATGAAGCGGGGAATTTCCTGCACGACGTCGATGTCAAAGACGGGTTGGCCTACCTCAGCTACTGGAATGAGGGACTGATCATCCTCGATGTCGGCAATGGCATCAAGCGGGGTAGTCCGGAAAACCCGCAACTCGTGTCCCAGTACAAGTACGATCTCAACTCGCTCTACCGGGAAGTCGAAGCGGTGGGCGGTCCCGGCTTCATTCGGGGTACCCACACCGCGTGGCGGGCAGGGAAATACGTCTTCGTGGGCGATGAAGTCTTCTCCGCCACCCCTCGCTCCACTGAAGGCGGAGGAGTCATCGGACTAGGGCGGGCCTACGGGCGTCTTCATGTCATCGACGTGTCGGATATCTCCCAACCCAAGGAGGTAGCGCACTACGAGCCCAAGGATGGGGGAAGCCACAACGTCTGGGTTGCGGGCGATACGCTATATATGGGCGACTACCAGGGTGGACTTCGGGTCCTCGACGTGTCGGGGGAGCTCCGGGGCGATCTCTTGCGGCAGGGCCGGGAGATCGCGCACGTGGTGACCGGCGACAGCAGCGGCGCGGTGCCGAACGCAGCCAATGCGTGGGGAGCGATCTACCGCAACGGCCTGATCTACGTGCCGGACATCAACTCCGGTCTCTGGATCGTGAAGGTGGAGCCGAAATCGGAGCTGATGCCCTAGAATCGGG
>JBGQLP010000034.1:0-32161 GCA_041500125.1 Gemmatimonadota bacterium | reverse complement strand
CTCCTCCAGAACAATCGCCGGCCTGCGGTCGTCCATTCGCTTGATGTAGGGACGGAAACGGCGGTAGGGGTCGCCCGGCCCGTACACCGCTGGTAGCCGCAAGACGGTGGCGGGAAGTCGGCTGCCAAGGACCGCCCGCTCAGCCAATATTTTCTCGTAATGGTAGGTCCAGTCCGAGGGCCCCGGCGCCATGTGCCGATAGGGAAACAGGATCTCGCGGAGCGGTGCGTTCTCGTCGATCGGCACCGGATCAGGAGGACCTGGCTCGGTTCCGAGCAGTCGGCCGTAGGCTCGGTAGACATCGCCACTGCTGAGAGCAACCAGCCGCCGGGCCACCCCGATGAAACGGGCGACCGCGGCACGGGCATCGTCCTCACCAACCGGAAACATGTGCAGGACCACGTGGGGAGCAGGATCGCTCAGGCTGGATGGAAAGTGGAGCACCGGTATTGAAGCGCGAGCGCTGTGGATATGCCGGACCGCGGGCGGAAGCTCAGGCTCGTGGAGGCCGCGATGATAGACCGTGACCTCGTGACCTTGTCGGTGCAGTGCGGTCACGACGTGCGGGCCGATGAAGTTGGTCCCACCGATGACCAGAACCCGCATGCGCCCTCCCTCACGAGCGCTAGAAGCCGAGCCTCACGGTCAACCCTGCTGATCGGTAGCGAAAGGCTCCACTGGTCGAGCTGACGGCGCTGTTGGTGATCAGTCCGTAGAGCTCGACGCGGTTACCGGCTCCCCAGCGAGGCCCGAGCCGACCCTCGACGTGCCATTCGCTCTGAGCTGCTCCTTGTTTTCCGACCTGCTGAACTCCGAGGCCTCCACTGAGGCTCCCGACCCAGCGGTTGTTCTCATGGTTGTAGCCCGAGGTCGCCTCGAACACGGAGAAGCGATCCGGTGAAAAGTATCCAATTCCCTTACGCTGGTAACTGAGGGTCCGGCCAAACAGCCCTAGGAAACCGCTGCCGATCTTCCGGGTAAGCCCTCCCGCTGCACTGGTGCGGCTATTGCCGTCACTGAGCCAGAGAGCCCCGCCGCCGCCGTAGATAGTCAGGTCGGTAGCAGGTCTCGCGTCGAATCCCCCCTCCAGCAGCTCCATATCCAGGTCCCGCTCGATCAGGGAGGCTATTTCGTCGAACGGCAGACGTGAGTAACCCACGCTCAGCCCGAACTGGGCAGCCGGACGATAGCCCACACGGCCTCGGTAGGTGGCCGCGGTCCGCGAGGGAATAGTCTCCGGTGTGAGCCGGCGAGCGCCCGCCGCGCCCGTGAGCTGCAGCCGGCCCGCTGTCACTGTTAGGCCCGCCTCCCCCCCTACTCGGGTTGCGCTCCGCACCTTGTCGCTGGTCTCCAAGCCGTTCACCGACCCGAAGCTGCTGACTCCCCTCCCCAGTGGAGCCGAGGCTGTGAGAGTCTGCCAGTAACTCGTGTTGGCATCCGAATCGTTGCTCCAGTTCGCCGCGGTTTCAACCGACGAGCGTGTGCTCGCGCGCGCCAACCGGCGCAGCTCGCGGCCCGCTTTATGGGTCGAGTCTATAGCGAGCGCGTATTGCGCCTGGCGGCCCGCGGCTCCCTCCCGTCCTTGCCACAAATACACGTAGCCCAAACCCACCCGCGCGTCGACGTCCCGTGAGTTCCGGGTCAGGATCGCCCGATATTGCCGCTCGGCCTCGGGCAGGTCCCCCTTCCAGCCGCTCACCTGGGCGCTGCCGAGCAGGGCGTCACGATCGACTGAGTCCTTGGCCAGGAGGCTGCGGTAGGCCACCAGTGCTTCGTCCAGCCGGCCGGCCCAGGACAGCGCGCGTGCGCGATCCAATTTGGCTTCCCGGAGGTCGGGTCGATCCGAAAGGAGACTGTCGTAGCGCAAGAGCGCGTCACCGTATTGCTTGTTCCAGGCCATCACCCTGGCCTGGATCAACCGGGTGTCCACGTCGGCGGGCTCCGCCGCACGAGCGCGGGCCAGGTGCACCAACGATGAGTCGAGCTTGCCGTCCCAGGAGAGCAGTATCGCCAAGCGGAGATTCGCGCGAACGGAGCTTGGGTCCGTTGCCAGAACCTGCTGGTATCCGGCCCGAGCAGCCGCATACCGACCTGCTGCCCAGGCTTGGTCGGCTTCTCGCTGCTGCGCGCGGAGCGGGATGGAACCTCCCACCAGCAGACTCAGAAGCAGAAGCCCGCGTCTCCAGCACTCTGAGCGCGTTTTGCACGGGCCTTTGACGGCCACCGGCTCAGCAGCCCCGTCAAGGCGATGCAATGTCGTACCCATCAATGAGTTGCCCGCCCGGCTCGGAGAGGTGATGAGGGGAACGGAAGTTGCCTTGCAAGTTTGGAGCCCGCCCCCGGCACCCGATCACCCAATCCAACTGTTGTTGGAGGCAGTCACGGCATGGCACCTGTGCTCGCCTTGGAGCCGTTGAGGAATGGCGTGCTCGGACTCGCCGCGACGGTCATACTGTTGGCGTTGTTTCTGGTCATCGAGCGCAGTGCCGCCGCGATCTCTCGGTTTCGGACCGACCGCCGAGAACCGACGCTCACCCGCCTGGTCTATCGAGCCCTCCAGAGCACCTCGGGGCCGCCCAGTGAATTTCGACGGCTCAGCCGATTTGACCGCAGACTGGTGCGGACGATTCTCCTGGGGTTGGCGCTGGATCTGCGTGGCGAAACGGGAGATGCCATCGCTGTGCTCTACCGCCATCTCGGATTTCTCCGGACCGACCTGGCCCGATTGAAAGCCTGGCGGGCGAGCCAGCGCGCGAATGCAGCCGCTGATCTCGGGCTCATCCATTTTGCCGACGCGGTGCCCGCCCTGGCGCAGGCTTTGAACGATCCGGACGTACGCGTTCGCCAGGCTGCAGTGTGGGCCCTCGGACAAGTCGGCTCTCCCCAGGCCCTGGGCAGTCTCGTTCACCTGCTGGGCGATCCCAGCCTGGCCGTGTCGCATCGAGTGCAAGAAGTGCTGGCTGAGCGCGGCCGGGAGGTGGTCGGGGCGATGCTCAACTATGCCGAGAGCACTTCCAGCCGATCCGGGAGGCTGGCCGCGATCGAGCTGTTCGGCTGGCTCCGGATCACCACCGCGTCGGACCTGCTGCTCGTCTCCATGAGTGATCTCGATCCCGAGGTCAGAGTCAAGAGCGTGAAAGCGGCCGCGGCCATCGGCGATCCCCGGTTCCTCGAGGCCTTCCACGCCGCATTGGAAGATTCCAGTTGGGCGGTGCGCTGTCAGGCGGCAAAGGGACTCAGCCTCTTCGGCAGCCCGGAATCGGTACCGCGCCTTGCTCTGGCGCTGCGCGACCAGCAATGGTGGGTCCGCTTCTACGCGGCGACAGCACTCGCCGAAGGCGGACCGGCCGGGGCTGAAGCGCTATCCAGCGCGCTCCACGATCCTGACCCTTCGGTCCGCGACATGGCCCGTTACCTCCTCGAGCGGGGCGAAATGGTCCCCGCGCTCCCATGAGCTGGCCGAGTCTCGAAACCATATTGGCGTGGAACTGGCCAGGTTTCCAAACTATCCTGGCAGGGTACACCAGTTTCATCCTCGTGTTCTTCTTCGCCATCAACTCCTATTACCTGGTGCTCACCGTCGCGGGGTTCTTGCGCACGTTGCAAGTGTTCCGCGAGGTACGCCGCCCGGACCAGCGCCGGCTGCTGCGCTCACCGTTGACTCCGCCGGTCTCGGTACTGGCACCCGCGTTCAACGAAGAAGCCAACGTCGTCGAAAACGTGCGCTCGTTGCTCATGCTCGACTACCCCTTGTTTGAAGTGATTCTGATCAACGACGGATCCAAGGACCGCACCCTTGGCCGTCTGGTAGATGCATTCGACCTGCGGCGAAGCGCGAGAAGCTTCGACCGCTCGTTAGCCTGTAAGGCCATCCGGGGCGTATACGAGTCCCCCACCTACACCAATCTTGTCGTGGTCGATAAGCAGAATGGAGGCAAGGCCGATGCGCTCAACGCCGGTCTCAATCTCAGCCTGTACCCACTCTTCTGTGCCATCGATGCCGACTCGATTCTCGAGCCGGATGCGCTGCTGCGACTGGTGCGTCCCTTCGTGGACGCCCCCGGGGTGACCATCGCGGCTGGAGGGGTGGTGCGGGTGGCGAATGGCTGCGAGATCCACGGAGGGCGGGTGCACCAGGTGCAGCTGCCCCGCCGCCCGCTTCCCCTGATACAAATCGTGGAGTACCTCCGCGCCTTTCTGTTCGGCCGTATGGGGTGGAGCACGGGAAACTCCCTGCTGGTCATTTCAGGTGCCTTCGGACTCTTCGACAAACGAGCAGCGGTGCTTGCCGGAGGCTACGCCACCGATTCGGTCGGTGAGGACATGGAGCTGGTGGTACGGATGCATCGACAGCGCCGGGAGCGGCGGCAGCCGTACCGTATCGGGTTTGTGCCCGATCCCATCTGCTGGACCGAGGTCCCCGAAAGCTTCCGTGTCCTCCGGCGCCAGCGCACTCGCTGGCAGCGCGGCCTCATTGACACCCTGGTCAGGCACCGAAGGATGATCGGGCGCCCCCGATACGGCAGCGTAGGCCTGATCGCCCTGCCGGGGTTCTTCATGTTCGAAATGCTCAGCCCGCTGGTCGAGATGTCGGGCTATCTCCTGCTCCCGATCCTCTGGCTGCTCGGCATGCTGAGTCCGGAAGTTGCCGGCACGTTTTTCGTGCTGGCGATCATGTACACCATACTGGTGTCGGCTCTGGCCGTGCTGCTGGAGGACCTTGCCTTCCGCCGCTATCCCAGAGTCAGCGATCTCGGGCGGCTTCTCATCGGTGCCATGCTGGAAAACTTCGGGTTCCGCCAGCTCACGGTGTGGTGGCGGGTTCGGGCCTTCTGGGAGTATCTGCGAGGCGATCTCTCCTGGGGGGCGATGGAGCGAAGGGGAGTGAGAGCCACGACATGACCTGGGCAGTTCGCAGTCAGACCACTCCCCAGAGTGGAGCGGCTCTCGTCGCTGCCGCGTCGGGTGCCAGTGTGGCGGCACTCGGAGGATTGGTCGTGGCCGGCTGGCTCACCGTCGCGGTAGCGCTGATCCAGGTCCTGCCTGGTTTCCCTCCCATGCAGTACAACACCGCCCTGGGGTTCATGATCTGTGGTGCGGCCTTGCTGGCCGCGGCACTCGACCTCCGTCGCCCCACCGCACTCCTCGGGGGGCTGGCGGCCGTCATGGGCTTGGCGACGTTGGGCGAATACCTCTTCCGATCCGACCTGGGCATAGACGATCTGCTGGTCGAGACCTACGTTCTCACTGGAGTCACCAACCCCGGGCGGATGGCCCCCAACAGTGCCGTCGCCTTGGCGCTGGTGGGGGCCGCGCTGCTGTGTCTTTCCCATCCGTCGGTGTCCCGTGCCCGCCACTTGTACCCCGCGCTGCTGGGCTCCATTGTCATCGCCCTCGGCACGGCGGCGCTGGTCGGCTACGCCGCGGATATTCCGGGCGCCTACGGCTGGGGTCACTTCAATCGGATGGCGATCCACACCGCCTTTGGCTTCATCATGCTCGGGGGAGGTGTGGTTGGCCTGGCCTGGAATGCCGCCAGGGCTGAGTCCTCCGAGGCGCCCCCTTGGCTGCCCACCCTGGTCGCGGTCGCGGTAATTACGGTAACGCTCTGCATGTGGTACGCCTTGGGCGGAGCGCCGCGGGTGAATCTGGATCCTCCCCTCGCGCCGGCAGCAAGGGAGCATGCGCTACCCAACATCACCCTTGCCGCCGGACTGCTGAGCGCCGTGTTACTGGCGTGGTCGGTGCGAGCGGGCCAAACCTCCCGCCGCCATGCTCGCTCGCTGGAGGCGACTAACCGGGCCTTGAATGAAGAGATCCAGGTCCGCGCCCGCATGGAGGAGACCCTCCAGCAGCTGGCCGCTATCGTCGAATTTTCCGACGACGCCATTCTCGCGACCGACCCGGAGGGCTTGATCCTGGCCTGGAATCCGGGAGCGGAGCGGCTCTACGGGTACACCCGAGATGAAGTCCTGGGCAAGCACGTGTCACTGCTGCACGCCCGGAAGGAGCTGGAGACGGACTTGATCGAGAAGCTGGGGAACGGAGACCGGGTCCGGCAGCTGGAAACGGTCGAGCTGACCAAAGATGGCCGCGAGATCGATGTCTCGCTTACCGTCTCCCCCATCCTCGACCGAAAGGGCCGGACAATAGGCGCGTCGAGAATCGCGAGGGACATCACCGAGCGGAAACAACTGGACCGGATGAAGGACGAGTTCGTGGGCACCGTGTCGCATGAGCTTCGGACGCCGCTCACCGCCATCAAGGGGTTCATCGAGCTGGTCCTGGACGGCGACGCCGGCCCGGTCGCGGATACGCAGCGCGAGTTTCTGGAGGTCGCGGCGCGCAATGCGGACCGGCTGGGATCTGTGATTAACGACATCCTCGACGTGAGCCGCATCGAGTCTCAAGGCCTCGAGATCCGGCTCGAGCCGACTGACCTGGTGGCGGTTCTGGGGGATGTAGCGTCCACCTTCCGGCTCATGGCGCACAACAAAGGACTCACCCTGCGCCATGAGGTCGCCAATGTTCCCAAGGTTCTGGGAGACGCCCCCAGGTTGGTTCAGGTCTTCAGCAACCTGCTCTCCAACGCGATCAAGTACACCCCCAAGGGTGAAGTCGGTGTTCGTGCGGTCGCAACCAACGATCGGGTTGAAATAGTGGTGCACGACTCCGGTATCGGGCTCACCCAGGAGGAGCAGGCGCAGCTCTTCACCAAATTCTTCCGTGGCCGGGACCCGGTGGTGGCCGATTCCGGTGGAACTGGACTGGGACTGGTCATCGCGAAAGCGATTGTCGAGAAGCATCAGGGGACCATCGACGTGGAGAGCAGGCCGGGGGAAGGCACCCGCTTTCGCGTCATTCTTCCAATGGCGGCTTCGGCTTCGGCCGAGCCTGCCGCCTAAGGGCAGAGAATGGCGAAGATCCTGGTTGCGGAAGATGAGAAGCAGATCGCCGACATGATCTCCTTCAAGCTGACCAACGCCGGACACCAGGTGGTTCGCGCCCCCGACGGAGAGCAGGCCATGGCTTCCGCCAAGCGCGAGATGCCCGATCTGATCCTGCTCGATGTGATGATGCCGGGATTGGGTGGGATCGAAGTCTTGCGCCGGCTCAAGAATGACCCAGCGCTCCGATCCGTGCCGGTGATCATGGTGACCGCCAAGGGGCACGAGCGCGACGTGCTCAGTGGCCTGCGGGGCGGGGCCACCGACTACATCGTGAAGCCCTTCAGTTTGAAGGAGCTCTCCGCCCGGGTTGAGCTGGCTCTCCGGAAGGAGCCGCCCGCCACAGCGTCTTGAGACTGTCGTACACCGGTTTGAGCCGGGCGTGCGATCGCGGCTCGGTCCAGCCGGTCCAGCGCCACCCGGTAAAGTCCCCTTCCCGCCAGGTCCCCTTCTCCAGAGCAGGCAGCGCTCCCACCGTCGTCGGCTTGGAAGTCTTTCGGTACAGCACGACTCCCACATGAAAGTCCGGGGCGGGCACCGTTCCAAAGTGACCGTCGGTATTGGGGTCGGAGAGCAAGGTCCGGGTAGATGGATCAGTCACGTTGAGCAGGTCCCACGGAAGGCGAAGCTCGAGCAGCCCGGCTTTCTCGTCGAGGTACCAGTCGGCCAGGCTCGAGACTGCCTCGGTGGCGTGCAGCAGCCGGCCCCGGTCGTATCCACTGGCCGGGAAGAACGTGCCGTCCCGCCCGAAGCGCGCCCGGTTGATGATGACAAAGAGCGAATCGAATCGCCCATCGTCGTGGTCGCGCGTGATCACTGGCCTCCTGGAGAACCTTCCTTCGTCGTCACCGGTACCGGGCTCCAGGCGGGAAGAATGCCGATTGTAGTCGGGATTGACCAACAGCCGTCCATCCCTGAGACCTGGGAGGTCGACCAGGAACTCGAATCCGATCTCGCTGCGCACGTGGCTTCCAGGCAGCCGGTGTTGACCGACGCGCGGTTGGTACGTGTCGATTGCGATCTGGATTCCCTGAGAGCTCCAGGGGAACGCTCCCGGCCGCAGCTCGACCACCAGGTAGAAAAACGATTCGTCCGCACCCGCCCGAAGCCGGCGCGGCCCGATTGCGGAAGTGTCCGCCGCGGTCTGCACCGTCGGAAGCCGGCGCCAACGAGCTGGGTCTCCACCCATCCTGGGCGTGGTCCCGGAATCACCGGCGTACTCCCCCATGATCCCGTAGTTCTGTTCCGCGTCCATGACGTTGTGCCATAGCCGGGTATTGTCCACCGGAATCTCGTATTCGATCACCGCCCAGTTCTTCTTGAACCACTCGTCGAGCCAGGCGAAGAGGATTGCGCCTGCCGCCCCCGATTCACGAATCTCACGGGTGAGCCGAGCATCGATCGCCGCCATGGCCCGCTCATCGTGCCCTCCGTGACTCCAACCCTGAGGCTGAAGATGAGCTTTGCCCCTACTCGATGGCACACCGTATTCGGAGATGACGGTCGGGATCGCATTGTGGTGGAGGACCAGGTCACGCAGGTAGCCGAAATAGCTCGAAGGTCCTTCGGATGATCGGGCTTTGCGGTAGCGGGGGTCCCGGAACATGAAGTCGGGGTAGTATGGATACGCGTGGTAGCTGGCGAACCAGCCCGCGGGATTCGCCGGGGTTGGCTCGACCACGTTGGCATCGATGCCGATGACATCGTTCTCGTATTCGAGCTTCTTGGCGTGGCTCGCTCGTCCGACGCGCCGCCGCCAGTAGGCCTCTTCCTTGGTCGTGGATTCGGTTGGGTGAGTAAGCGGATCTAACGTCGGCCAGTTGGTGTAGGCAATCGGCCGCAGGGCATTGTAGGTGTCGGCTTCATACCCCAGCATCAGATCGCATTGCTGAGCCAGCCAAAGATCCATCGCCGGGCCCTCGCGGACTCGAAGGTAGCGTCCTTCAAAGGCCTTTCTTCCAACATTCTTCGCATCGTACTCCTTGACCGCAAATGGCTCCCATTCTCGGCCGATGATGTAGCCCAGCACCCAGCGGGAGACATCGGCGTCGTAGCCTCCGGCGGCATGCCCGGCTCGAGGCGGAATGGTGGCCGCGCCGTGAATGACGTCCACCACTCGGCGCATCTCGTTCTGGAACCCGCTTCTCCACCCGGGGTCGTCGAAGTTGTTTCCCGGCGGGAGCTCAGTCCAGACGCCGTGCATGAGCCACAGGGCTCGATCAGGGTGCGATAGGTTCCACCCGCGAAACGCTCGATAAAAAGAAGGCGGTAGAATGGTATACAGCCGCAGCGTGTTCGCGTTCATCGCCGCCAGGGTGTCGAGCCAACCGGCGTAGACGCTTGAATCGGTGGGGAACTCCGAGGGGTACCTGCCAGGGAGGGCGACACCCAGGTTTACTCCCTGGATATAAAATGGCCGCCATCCCTGAGCGGTGGAGATCTCGAATTGCCGGCCCCGGGTCCGGGCGACGAGCTGAAGGGTTGCCGACCGGCTTTGAACTGCGGATGGGGGACGGTTCCAGCCCGGCGAGATCTGATCCAGGAACGACCGTAATTCCGGGTTGTCGGGTGCCAGTTGGAGAGCTCTCTGGCCGGCAGCCACGGCAGCGCTAATGTCCCCCAGCCTATAGGCGCTGTGGGCTCGTCCCTCCCAGGCGTCGGAATTGGTGGAGCTCCGCGCCAATACACTACGGAAGAGTGAGTCCGCGCTGGCGACATGGCCTAAGCGAAGTTGGGTCAGGCCGAGTCCTACGCTGGCGTCGAGATTCTGGGGACAGAGGCGGTGGGCCTGCTCGAACCTTTCGTTGGCCTCCTTGATGGACCCCGACCGGTACGCCTTCCAGCCACGCTCCATGGTCGAGTCGGCCGTCAGAGGGCAGGGCGTCTGAGCCGGCAACGCCCCGGCTGAGAGAAGGAGCAGCCCGGTCACCAGAGCGGCGCGAGCCGGTTGCCTAGTAGGTATGTTCAATTGCATGGCGACTGAGCAATCTACTGGGGCCATCCGAGACTTGGGCCGCTCGCTGATCGACACCTTCGGTCAGGGATGGTCCAAAGGCAACGTTGATCTTCTGATGTCGGTATATGGACCGGAGGTCGTCTTTATCGAGACCCCGTTCTCCCAGCCACTGCGGGGCACCGACGCGGTGCGAGCCTATTGGGCCGAGGTTCCCTACAACCAATCTGAGATCAGCTTCAGCTCCGGGGAGATCTACGGGGCGGGGCCCTGGTTTTCCACCGAGTTCAAGTGTGTGTTTCGCCGGCGCCGGACCGGTGAATGGGTCGAGGCCCGGGGGGCCATCTTTTGTGAGACCGAGGGGGAGCGAATTACCGAAATGCGGATGTATTGGCACCGCTGGAACGGGGGTCGGGAGACCAGTAAGCCCTGAGCGACCCGAAAGGGCTGTCCTATTCGGCACTTCGGGTGGCTTAAAAGGGACGTTTTCGACCCCTCGCGCATTTATAAGTTGTTAGGTGACAACTTCCTACGTGATGGCACGCGGTTCGCACAGCTTTTCTGCAATGGTTGATCCCGTATCCTCGTACCCACACGTAGTTTCCAGCGGTAACCCAGGTCGTTGGGAGGTGCTATGATCGCCGCGCTGCTCCTTCCCCTGCTCATTGCCGGCGGGCCTGCTCCCGCCCAGCCGGCGGCCACGTCGCACGACGACCCGCCGATTCAGCTTTGGATCAGCAACGACCGCCGTTTCTTGCCCGGGGAGCGTGCCAAGGTCGAGGTCCGTACCAAGGACGATGGCTACCTCATCGTTTTCCACGTAGACCCGGACGGATACCTGCGGGTGCTGTTCCCGCTGGACCCCGACAAAGACAACTTCATCCGCGGCGGCAAGAAATACGAGGTCCGTGGCCGCGGCGGTCGTGAGGCATTCGAGGCAGATGGCAAAGGCCGTGGCACCGTGTACGCGGCGGTCTCACGGGAGCCCTTCCGCTTCGAAGGCTTCGTTCTGGACGACCACTGGGATTACCGCGCGCTCGCTCCTTCCCGCCTGCCTACCAATCCGGAGGCCGAGCTCAACGAGCTGGTCCGCCGTATGGCGCAGGGAAACTTCGACTACGACATACTCGGCTACGAGGTCGTGGAGCGAGTGGTATACGCCTCGGACTACACTTCCCGGTACTACTACGGGTCGGTGTACGATGACCCGGGGTGCTATCGCTTTTCCTGCGGCCATTCCTACTACGGCTCGCCTTTCAGCCTTTCGATCGGTTTGTTTTTCGGCCGGCCTTATCGGCGTTACTACTACGATCCGTACTTCTACGCCTACGATCCATTCTACAATCCGTTCTTCTACGATCCGTACTATTACGCCCCGGTCTATCATCCGCGCTATTACTACCGGCCCTATTACACGTATCCCTACCGGAATCGCTTGGACTACGACTCCTGGTACCGGGGGCGGAACAGTCCATATACACCCTACCGCTTCCGTGGCGCCGACGGCAGTCCGCTTTATAGGGACCGGAATGTGGTTCGCCAGGCGGTGAATACGGTGTACTTGCCACCGATTTCCCCAGTCCGGGAACCCGCCACCGCCAGTCCAGTGCGACGGCTTGTCGAGTCGCGGAGACAGGAGCTACAAACCCAGCAGCCACGCGATGGCGGCGCGCAAAGGAACACGGTCGATAACGCCCGCCGGGTGCTGGACCGGCCCATCGAAGCCCATCGCGCCCGGCCGGCTGAGCAGGAGTCCAGTCGTTCGTCCGGTGAGCCCAGGCTGGTCCGCCGGGAGGTCGAAGCCCGACCGGCCCGGGAAGCCACGCCAGCACGGGACGAAAGTCAGAGGCGAGAGCAACCTAGAGCTGTCGAGCGGCCCCGGGAGGAGTCCCCGCAGATCGAACGCCCCCGAGAGCAGTCCCGGCCGGTGGAGCGTGCCCGGGAAGAGCCCCGCCGAGTCGAGCGTTCAGCCCCGGCTCCGGAGCGCGGAGGCGAGCGCTCCAGGTCGGATGAGGGTGGAAGGCGGCACCGCTAGCTACCAGATCTGCGCCCGCTCCTTCTCGGGACGCACCATCGGATCTCCTGGCTTGCACCCGAACGCCTCGGCAAAGGCGGGAATGTTGGACAGCGGGCCGATGGTTCGGAACTCTGGAGGAGCGTGAGGGTCGACGTTTACCAGTAGCCGGGTGAATTCGGGACGGCTCTTGGCCCGCCAGATCTGGGCCCAGGCAAGAAAGTAGCGTTGCGGGCCGGTCAGCCCATCGATGGGCGCCGGCTCCGGCTTTCCTTCGAGTGACCGGCGATATGCGCCGTATGCGATCAACAGCCCGCCAAGATCGGCAATGTTCTCACCCAGGGTCAGCTTGCCCTTGACGTGCAGGCTGTCGATGACCACGTAACCGTCGAATTGTTTCTGCACCACTTCGGCCCGCCGGTTGAACTCCTTAGTATCCGCTTCAGACCACCAGCCGCTCAAGTTGCCCAAGGCATCGAACTGTCTTCCCTGGTCGTCGAAGCCGTGCGTAATCTCGTGCCCGATTACGGAGCCCATTCCGCCATAGTTCACCGCGTCATCGGCCTTGGGGTCGAAGAACGGCGGCTGCATGATTCCCGCCGGGAACGTGATCTCATTGGTCGGAGGGTTGTAGTACGCATTGACGGTGGGAGGCGTCATGCCCCATTCGGTGCGGTCCGTGGGACGGCCGATCTTCTTCAACTGACGCCTGGTCTCGAATTCGTTAGCCAGCAGCAGGTTGCCAACGAATGGACCGCGCCGCGCCTCCAGTTGGGCGTAGTCTCTCCAGCTGTCGGGATAGCCGATCTTATTGATGATTGAATCCAGCTTGGCGTAGGCCTTGGTCTTGGTCTGCTCGCTCATCCAGGTGAGGGCACCTAGCCGGCTCCGAAGCTCTCCCCGAATGTTTCGCACCATCTCCAGAGCCCGCGACTTGGCCTCCGGAGTAAAGTTCTTCTTGACGTATGCCTGGCCCAGGATCTCACCCACCGCGTCGTCGGTCAGCCTCAGGCAGCGTTTCCAGCGCGGGCGCATCTCGGCCACGCCCTGGAGCACCGTCGAATTGAATCGGAAGCTCTCCCTGACGAACGGCGAGCTCAGGGCCGGCGCCGTGTTGGCGAGCAGATTCCACTTCAGGTAGGCCTTCCAGCTACCCAGAGGCGCGGAAGTAAGTAGAGAGTCCAATGTGCGCACGAACTTGGGTTGGGCGACATTGATCTCCGTGACGCCGGTAAGTCCCGTGCTCGAGAGATAAGGGCTCCAGGCAAATCCTGGCGTCGCCTTCTGGAGCTCCTCGGTCCTGGTTAGATGGTAGATCGCCTCCGGGTCTCGCTGAGCCTCATTGGTCATCGAGCCCTGGGCCAGCGCCGTCTCCAGCCGCATGATCGCGAGTGCCGACCACTCGGCCTTGGCTTTGTCGAGACCCGAGAGCTGGAGCATCTTGGCGACGTGACCGACGTATTCCCCGCGGATCTTCTCCGAAGCGGAGTCCTGCTTGAGATAGTAGTCCCGGTCGGGAAGCCCCAACCCGCCCTGGTACACCTCGGCGATGGTGCGCGCGCTCTTCTTGGCGTCGGGTACGGACCGAAAGACGAAGCCCGCGGGGATTCCCATGCGATGCAGCCGGGCGATGGCCACCTGCACTCCCCGGCGATCGTGAATTGCGTTGATCTGAGCCAACTCGGGCTGGAGCGGCTTGATCCCCGCAGCCTCGACGGCAGCCGAGTCCATGCAGGTGCCATAGAAGGTGCCGAGCTTGCGGATGTTCGGATCGTTGGTGGATGAGGCGTTCTTCGCGGCATCGCTCAGTACGTCCTGGAGGGCAGCGTAATTCTGTTCCTGGAGCTCGTTGAAGCTGCCCCAGCTGGGTTGGTCGCCAGGGATACTGCTGCGCTTGAGCCAACCGCCATTGGCGTACTGGAAGAAGTTCTTGCAGGGAGCGCAAGTGGTGTCGAGGTTAACCGGATCGATCGGCTTGGCCTGCCCTTGGGCTGCGAGGGAGGTGGCCACAAGGGTGCCCAACAGCAGGGCGGCGATCGGACGAGCGAATGAATGCATTGGTACTCCAAGGAGGCTTGACCGTGGGACCGCTCTGACTTCTACGGCTCGCGAGGTTCCTGTTTTCGGCGGGCGTAATCCAGTCCCCATTCCATAATCTCGGCGCTGCGAAGGCCGACCCTCATGGCCTGATCTACGGCGTCCTGTTCCTCCATGTCGTGGTCCAGAATGAAATATGGAATTAGAGCACCGCCCACCCGGTTTCCGCTGCCACAATGAAAGAAGACGGTTCGGTCGCCCGCCTGACGTAGCACGGCCAAGATCCGCTCCAGGGTGGCATCATCGAGCGAGCCGGCGCGAACCGGAATGTTCACATATTCCATGCCCAGCTGACGAACCAGGACGGGTTCATCCACCAACCGGGGCTCCATTGGGTCTCTGATGTCGAGCACAATCGCGCCGCCCGCACTCTTGAGCGCGCGCAGTTGGGCGGCATTGGGCTGGCCGCCGGTGATCACTGTGGGGAGGATCTGGCACGCGTTCGTGACGTCGCAGAGAGCCTGAAAGGCTTCAGACATGCCGTAAAGTAAGAAGTGAGGGGTAAGCGTTAAGAGGCTAACGGGTAGGTTGATCCGGACGGTACATGATCACACGGGCGCGCTCGAGAGTGATCAATCCTCCACCGATCATCTCGTCGAGCTCGGGAAGAATTGCCTGAATCTTCTCTTCGGTATCGACGCACTCCACCACCAGCGGGAGGTCGAGTGAGAGACGAAGGACCTTCTCGGTGTGAATCCCCGCGCTAGCTCCGAAGCCCATTATCCCTCGAAACACGGTCGCGCCGGCAAAGTGACGCTCGCGCAACAGGAGCACGATCGCCTCATAAAGCGGCTTTCCTTGGTGCTTGTCCCGCTCCCCGATATGGATCCGCATGAGTACCCGTTCACCGGTCAATCCATGCATAGGGCCTCCTAGATCCGCTCGCGCAGGACGATCACTTCCCGGGCCAGGGCCAAACCAAGGAATACGCCCACCAGGGAAAGCAGTACACTAGCCCCGACGTACAGTCCCGCCCGGGTCCACTCGCCGTCCTCGAGCAAAGCCACGGTCTCGTAGCTGAAGGTCGAGAAGGTGGTGTAGCCACCGCAAAAGCCTATGGTGAGGAGCGCGCGGACTTCGGGGCTGAGTGTGGGAGTCTCGATGGCATACCGGAGAATGGCGCCGAGCAGGAACGACCCTGAGATGTTGACCAGGAGCGTCCCTGCGGGGAAGGTGGTATCCAGCCACCGTTGGATCAGTCCGCCGAGCAGGTAACGGCTCACACCACCGATCGCGCTGCCGACCGCGACATAAAGGAGCATGCGGGTAAAGTAAGAGGTGCTAGGTGAGAGGTAAGAGGTAAAGAGGTAAGAGAGTGGTAAGAGGTAGGAGTGTCCGCCCCTCTCACTTCTTACCTCTCACCTCTTACCTTTCAGACGTGCTCCGCCTTGCCATCGCCCAGGTGCGGCCCCAGAAGGGGGCGTATCAGGAGAATCTCTGCCGCTTCGGCGCCCTCTTTCGGGAGGTCGCAGCCTGGCCCGAGCCACCCGAGCTGCTGGTCGCCCCCGAAACCGCCCTGACCGGCTATTTCCTCGAGGGCGGCGTCCGCGACCTGGCAATTTCTGCCGATCAGCTGTTCGATGATCTGAGCCGGCAGCACGACGAGGCGGGCATCCCGCCGCTCGATGTGGCCCTGGGGTTCTACGAGGTTCATGATAACCGGCTCTATAACTCGGGCCTGTACGCCACCCTCGGCGGCTCCGACGCCGGGATCCGCCATATTCACCGCAAGATTTTCCTGCCGACATACGGTGTCTTCGACGAGGAACGGTTCGTCGAGGCCGGGCGCAGCGTTCAGGCATTCGATACCCGGTGGGGCCGAGCCGCGCTCCTCATTTGTGAGGACGCCTGGCACTCGTTCACCCCGATGCTTGCCGCCCTGGACGGGGCCCAGGTCATCATCATTCCGAGCGCCAGCCCGGCCCGTGGCGTGATCACCACGGATGACACGGCCGGCCGGCCGGTGAGCCTGGCGCGGTGGAGCCGGCTGGTACAGGACATTGCCGGAGAGCATGGAGTGTACGTCGCGTTGGCGCAGCTGGTCGGCTTCGAGGGCGGGAAGGCATTCCCCGGAGGTTCGATTCTCGCCGGACCCCGAGGGGACATCCTGGCTCAGGCGCCGGTCTTTCAGGAAGCGGTCATCCCGGCCGTGATCGATTTCGAGGAAATTACCCGGGCCCGCGCGGACCTGCCGCTGCTGGCGGACCTGGAGATGAGGTTGCCCCATTTGCTCGGGTCACTGCACGCTGCCAGGCGGGAGCGGGGAAGCGGGGAAGCAGGGAAGCGGGGAAGCAAGCAGGAGGGCAGCCAGGTATCGAGTGAGCCGGTGAAGGAGCGGGGTGGCAAAAGCAGTTCTGCCAAGAGAAGTGGCGTGTCCGGCCGCCTCCCCGCCTCCGCGCTTCCCCCCTTACCCGCCCGCTTCCACCCCAAGCAGGACCCGCTCGCCATCGATCCCGCCCTCACTCGCCGCTGGCTGGTCGAGTTCATCCGCGACGAAGTTCAGCGCCGCCGGAAGTTCGAGCGGGTGCTGATCGGACTCTCGGGCGGCGTGGACAGCTCACTGGTGGCCTACCTCGCGGCGGAGGCGCTGGGTGCGGCCAATGTCATAGGGGTCCGGATGCCCTACCGGACCTCCAGCCCGGAGAGTCTCGCCCACGCCCAGCTGGTGATCGACCAGCTGGGCATCGGGCACCGCACGGTGGATATCAGCAGCGCGGTGGACGCGCTGGCCGGCGCGATCGGCGGCGAGGTGGAGCCGGCCCGTCTGGGCAACATCATGGCGCGAACCCGGATGATCACCCTGTTCGACCTCTCTGCCGCGCTGCGGGCCCTGCCCCTCGGCACCGGCAACAAGACCGAGCGGCTGTTCGGCTACTTCACCTGGCACGCCGACGATTCGCCCCCCGTCAACCCGATCGGCGATCTGTTCAAGACCCAGGTCTGGGCACTGGCCCGCCACCTCGGAGTCCCCGAGGTGATCGTCTCCAAGCCTGCGAGTGCCGATCTGATCAAAGGGCAGACCGATGAGGGCGACTTCGGGATCTCCTACCCCCGCGCCGATGCCATTCTCCACTGGATCCTGCTGGGCTACAAGGCCCCCGAGATCGCGGCCCTCGGCTTCGAGGAGGCGGAGATCGCGTTGGTCCGTGCCCGGCTCGACTCCACCCACTGGAAGCGCCGGCTGCCCACGGTCGCGATGCTGAGCGGTACGGCGATCGGGGAGTACTATCTGAGACCGGTTGACTACTAAAAGGACGGAGAAGGCGCGGCCACACATGCACCCGGATTCCCGTCCTATGTCCTACTCCGTCGGCCAGATCACCACTTTCGTGATGCCGCACATGCAAAACGTGCGGGGCGACCTTTTCGGCGGCGAGCTGATGGCCTTGGTGGATCAGGCCGCCGCGGTGGCGGCGATCCGGCACGCCGGCGGCCCGGCAGTCACGGCCAGCATCGAACGGGTCGATTTCCGCGAGCGCATTCCGGTAGGGGCGCTGGTGACCTGCGCGGCCACGGTGGACTTTGTGGGCAACTCCTCCATGGATATCTCGGTCGAGGTGTACTCCGAGATGGTGAGCAGCGGTGAGCGGCGGCACACGCACACCGCGCATGTGGTTTTCGTCGCAGTTGACGACCAGGGCAAGCCCAAGCGAGTCCCCCGGCTGGTGCCCGAGACCGACGAGGAGCGGGAGCGCTACGCCCGGGCGGAGGCTGCCCACCGCGAGCGCAAGCGGCGGCCTTGACCGTCCGACCAGCCGCGCTGGTGCTGAGTGGCGGCGGAGCGAAGACCGCCGCGCATCTTGGCGCCTGCCGCGCCCTCCGGGAAGCGGGTTTCGAGCCCGCCTGGTACGTGGCGACCTCCATGGGGGCGGTGATCGCTGCCGGGCTCGCCAGCGGGGTGGGGAGCGACGAGCTGCTCGATCGGATGGCCGAGGCAGGGCCTCGCGGTGTGGTGCGCAATCCCCTGGCGCCAGTGGCAGGACTCTTCCTTCGATCGCTGCTCAAGCCGGCACCGCTGAGACGAGCCATCGAAGCAATGGTGCCGGCCCGGCGATTCTCCGATCTCTCGGTGCCGCTCACCGTGACGGCGGTGGACCTGGACACCGGTGACTTGGTGCTCTTCGGAGCGGGAGCGACGAACGCTCCGCTGGTGGACGTGCTCTGCGCCAGCTGCGCTCTACCTCTGTACTACCCGCCCGTGATCCTCAATGGCCGCCGGTTGGGTGACGGCGGGCTTCGCGCGGTAGTACCCTTGGAGCCAGCCGCCGAGCTCGACGTGGAGCTGGTGCTCGCGGTGGACGTGGGGCCGGGCTTCGATCTTGCTGCCCCCGCGGAGTCCTCCCGGGTGCCGGCTCTGGTGCGGGCTCACGACGAGGCGGTGGGAATTCTGATGGCGGCCAATTCGCAGAGTCAGCTCGCGCTCTGGCGTGCCGATCCGGCCCGGCCGCCGCTGGTCTATGTGCGGCCCCGGGTAGAGCGGGAGGCAACCTTCCGGGTAGACCGGGTTCGAGAATATGCCAACGAAGGTCGCCGCGCGGCACGCGAGGCGCTGGAGCGCTGGGGCAGAGACTCTTGACCATCAACTCATTCCGGGCAAATTGAGCCCATGAAAGCCTCCGAAGTGATGGTGCCGGACCCCCATGTTGCCGTGGCCGGCGCGATGGCGAGCGAGGTCGCGATCATGCTCAAGACCCGCAATATCTCGGTGGTGCCGGTAGTGGATGACCATCGCACCCGTCATTTTCTCGGCACCCTGAGCGATCGTGACCTGGTGACCCGGTGCCTGGCGGAGGGAAAGCATCCCTGGCACACCCGGGCGGACTCATTGATGCGAACCAATTCGCCGGTGGTGCGGCCCGACCGGGAGCTCAAGGGTTTCGAGGTGCGCATGGACAACGACCCCAATGAGTCGCACCTTCGTGCCACCATCACAGTGGTCGACGACCAGGGTCGCGTGGTGGGATTCATCAGCCACCCGGAGCAAATTCCGGATGTGAAGATCGTTCTAGGATAGGTGGCACTCCGATGCCCGAATTCAAGCTGTTCACACTCGAGGAAGCCGAACGCACCCTGCCGCTGGTGCGACGGGTGGTCGCGGACCTCACCGTCGAATATCCCGCCTGGCGGGCGGCGGTAGGGCGGTTCGAGCTGCTCACCGGGGGAGCCCGTGCCGATTGGGGGGAGACCCGGGAGCTGGTCGCCGCCCGCGAGGAGGTCACCCGGCACGCGGATCGAATCAACCGGTATCTCCAGGAGCTGGAGTCGATCGGCTGCGTGTTCAAGGGATTCGAGGCCGGGCTGGTGGACTTCTATTCGCTTCGTGAGGATCGCCCCATCTTTCTCTGCTGGCGCCTGGGCGAGGATCGGATCAATCACTGGCACGAGATCGACACCGGGTTCAGCGGCCGCCAACCGATCGACAGCTCCATCCTTTCCGCCGTCTCCTCGTGAGCCGGGCCTGGTTGTTCCTCCATCTGTTGGGCTTCACGATGTGGCTCGGCGGCGCCATCGCGGCGATGGTCATCGCGGTTGCCGCCAAACAGGAGGACCGCGGTGGGCTGGGCGCGGTGGTGCGCGCCCAGGTAAAGCTGACCAAGATCGTGATTGCGCCCGGCGCGCTGCTGACCTTGCTCTCCGGCATCATTCTTACCTTCTCCGTCACCGCCCAAATGGGCGAGCTGGCCGGATTCAGCTTCTGGCTGGTCGTCATGCAGGCCGCGGGAGTGATCGCCGCTCTGCTGACGTTACTCATCGTACTCCCCACGGCCGCCAGGCTCGGCCGGCTCGACCCTACCGGCGAGGGGGCCAGGTACTTTGATGAGCTTCGCGCCCGGCAACGGATCGTGGCATCGATTTCAGGAACGTTTGGTCTGATTGCCCTCCTTGCCGGAGCCATGGTGCGCTAGCCCCCGTCTGCCCGTCGCACACATCGATCGCACCGGGCAGAGCCCGCACCGGGCCACCCTCGCGGTACACACCACCGCTCCCAGCTCCATGATCGCCTGATTGAAGGCCCACGCGGTCTTTCCCCGGTGTGGCAGCATCCGCTCTGCGGTGTTCCAGACTCTGCGGTTGAGTGCCTTGCCAGACATCCGCGGGTGAAAGGCGCGCCGCAGCACCCTCGCCACATTGGTATCTACCGCCGGCGACCGGCGTTCGAAGGCAAAGCTTGCCACCGCGCCGGCGGTGTAGCGTCCGACCCCGGGAAGCGTGCGGAGCTCGGCTGGATCGGCCGGGATGACGCCGGCCCGATCCCGCACCACCTCCTGCGCCAGGCGATGCAGGTTGGCCGCTCTCCGGTAGTATCCCAATCCATCCCAGCTTTCCCGGACCATGGCAGCTGGTGCCGACGCCAGGGATTCAATCGTGGGATAGCGCTCCAGGAAACGCCGGTAATACGACTCCACCCGGGACACCTGGGTCTGCTGCAACATGAACTCGGACACGATGACGTGATAGGGATCGCGGGTCCGGCGCCAGGGAAGATCGCGCCCGTGGCGGCGAAACCAGCGGAGCAGGCCGCGGCGGAACGTGGCGGCGTCTCGAGGCGACCGAGCGGGCATGAGAGATAATAACGCGTTACCTTTGAGGCCCATGAATCTCTTTGCCTGGATAGGTCGATGGTTTCTGGAAGGCGCCTCCCATGTGGGGCGCCTGACCTACTTTGTCCTCGAAGCGATTCGCGGGTTGGGCGAGGTGAGGATCTGGTGGCCCCGGATGATGGTGGAGGCCTGGAATATCGGAGCCGGCAGCCTGTTCATTGTCCTGCTCATATCAGCCTTTGCCGGGGCCGTCACGGCGCTCCAGACCGGCTATCAGTTCACCGGCAGCATTCCTTATTATGTGGTGGGTACGCTGGTCGTCTCCTCGATCATCCTGGAGCTCGGGCCGGTGCTGACCGCGCTCATTCTGGCGGGTCGCATCGGCGCGCGGTACGCCGCCGAGCTGGGCACCATGCGGGTGACCGAGCAGATCGACGCCCTCGAGAGTCTCGGCCGCTCGCCGGCTTCCCACCTGGTGATCCCCCGGGTCCTGGCCGGTCTGCTGATGATTCCCGCCCTCACTGTGCTGGCCAACCTCTCTGGTATCCTGTCGGGATGGGTCTCGGTCAAGGCCGTGTTACCAGTGACCGACTCCGACTTCATCTACGGCGCGCAGTATTACTGGCGGCCGTGGGACGCCTGGTACTCGGTGATCAAGGCGTTCTTCTTCGCCGGTTCCATCACCATCATCTCGTGTTACATGGGTTTCAACACCCAACAGGGCGCCGAAGGCGTGGGAAGATCTACCACCACGGCGGTGGTCACCAGCTCGGTGCTCATCCTAGTGCTGGATACCGTTCTCACCCGGCTGTTGCTCAACCAATGATCGAGCTCTACGGGCTGCACAAGGCATTCGGCAAGCAAGTGGTGCTGGATCGAGTGGACTTCGAGGTGCGCGAGGGCGAGACCGTGGCGCTGCTGGGCCCCTCGGGTACCGGGAAGAGCGTGTTGCTCAAGCATATCATCGGCCTGATCCATCCGGACCGGGGCACCGTCATCGTGGACGGAAAGGATGTCAACACGCTGAAGCGGAAGGAGCTGTCGGAGCTCCGCTCCCGGATCGGGTACGTCTTCCAGAACGGAGCCCTGTTCGACTCGATGACCGTCTTCGAGAACGTGCGGCTCGGCATTACCGACGAGAACAAGTATCGCGATCTGGAGTATTGCCGGCAGCGCATCGCCGAGTGTATCCGGCTGGTGAACCTCCCGGCCGACACGATCGAGAAATATCCCGCCGAGCTGTCCGGCGGCATGCGGAAGCGGGTGGGCATCGCCCGGGCGATTGCCGGGAACCCCAAGTACCTCCTGTACGACGAGCCCACCTCGGGCCTCGACCCGGTCAATGCCGACATCATCGACGGTCTGGTGCAGCGGCTGGATGACGAGCTGGGCGTGACCAGCGTCATGGTGACCCACGATGTGCGGGGCGCCTTTCGGGTGGCCGACCGACTAGCTCTGTTGAGCGAGGGCAGGATAGTGATGCAGGGTACTCCGCAGGAGTTCCTCGACTCGAAGAATCCCAAGGTGCGGGAATTCCTCGAGCGCGACTTCGACAACCCCTCGTTCGCGGCCTGAGCCATCATGGATCTGCGCTACTCACGCGAAGTCACCGTCGGTGTGATCGTCACCCTCGCCATTGTGGTCTTCATCCTCGGCACCATGTGGCTGAGCGGGCGCTCGGTGCACTCCGGCAACGTCGTGCGGATCCAGTTCGCCAACGTCAGCGGACTCAAGCGGGCCTCACCGGTGCGAGTCTCCGGAGTCAACGTCGGCAAGGTGGAGCGAATCGAGTTCCTGGATGTCGGGAAGGTCCTGGTGATCGCGAGCCTCCCGCCCAAGATTCGCCCCCGGATAGATGCCGAGGCCAAGATCGTTTCGGTCACCCTGGTGGGCGACTATGCGGTCGACCTCGATCCGGGGCGGGCGCCGGAAATCCTTCCCCCGGGCAAGGTCATTCTGGGAACCCAGGACCTGGGCCTTTCCGGCCGAGCCCTGGAGTTGAGCGATCGGGCCGACAGCATTCTCATCGGCGCCCAGGCGATCGTGAATCAGAAGACCGCGGAGCAGCTCCGCTCCACGCTGACCGCGCTGGAGGGGACGCTCAAGGCGTCGGAGCGGACCATGCGGATCTACAGCGACTCCAGCCACGGCCCCACCGCCGAGCTCACCAAGACGATGGCCGCGTTCCGCCAGCTGACCGTCCGGCTCGATAGCACGCTGGCCAATCCGGCCCTGGCCCGCACCCTCTCTCGCAGCGACACACTCACCGGCAATCTGGCCGCTATGACGGCCCAGATGCGATCCACCGGCGAGCGGCTGGACACCCTGCTCGCAGCGGTGAACCGGGGGCAGGGCACGCTGGGCAAGTTCGCCACCGACAGCGGGCTCTACTACGACATGCGGGATCTCTCGAAATCCATGAAGGAGCTGCTGGACGAGCTGAAGAAGCATCCGGGGAAAGTGCCGGTGACGATAAAGCTGTTTTGAAGGGCCCCGCCTTATCTTCTACCCATGCTGTCCCTCACTTTCCTCGGCACGGCTGCCTCCATTCCAACCGTCGACCGCAACGTCGCCGGTCTGGCGGTCCAGCGTGAAGGCGAGACGATCCTCTTCGACTGCGGCGAGGGCAACCAGCGCCAGATGATGCGGTACGGCGTGGGGTTCACGTTCCGGGAAGTCTTCTTCACCCACTACCATGCCGATCACCTGCTGGGCATCACCGGCCTGATGCGTACCATGGGGCTGCAGGACCGCTCCACGCCCGTGACGCTGTACGGGCCCAAGGGAGCGCAGAAGATCCTGAACGCTGCCATTTCTCTGGGCATCGAGCGAAACAAATTTCTGGTCGAGATCCAGGAGGTCAAACCGGGCGACCGCCTGGCACGGGAGGAATACGACATCGTGGTCTTCGAGACCGAGCATCGGGCGGACACGGTGGGGTACGCCCTGGTCGAGCATCCCCGGCTCGGCCGGTTCAACCCCGCGCGCGCGCTCGAGCTGGGGATCCCGGAGGGTCCGCTTTGGGGGCGGCTCCACAAAGGCGAGACGGTGCGTCTGGCCGACGGCCGCACGGTTGCACCGGCGGACCTGGTGGGGGAGCCGAGGAATGGGCGAAGATTGGTCTATACCGGCGACACCCGTCCCCATCTGTCGGTGATCGAGGCGGCCAAAGGCGCCGATCTATTGGTGCACGAGGCCACCTTCGGCAGCGACGAGCTGGAGCGGGCGCGTGAGACCGGCCACTCGACCGCAGCGGAGGCCGCGAGAGTGGCGCTCGAAGCCGGCGTGCGCCGGCTGGTGCTCACCCATATCAGCTCCCGCTACAACCGGGACGCTTCCGAGCTGCTCGCGGAGGCCCGGGCCGTCTTCCCCGAGACGGTGATCGCGCGGGATGGAATGATGGTGGACGTGCCGTACGCCGACGCAGTCGAATCCGTGCATGACGTGCCTCGCTGACCCGAGGATCCCATGGACCGCTCCCGAGTCCGTCCATCCGCCTACGAGCTCACGCTGCTCGCCATCGTGGTGGTGGTGTTCGTCTGGTCCGGTCTTTCGCCGCACGATCGGTTCACCTGGGTGCTCGAGGTGTTCCCGGTCATGCTGGCTGTGCCACTGCTGATCTACGTCTATCCCAGGTTCCGCTTTACTCCGCTGGCTTACAGCCTCATCGCCCTGCATGCCATCATTCTCCTGGTGGGGGGGAAGTACACCTACGCGGAGGTGCCGCTCGGCTTCTGGATGAAGGAGGCATTTGGCTTTACTCGGAACCACTACGACCGAATCGGCCATTTCGCCCAGGGCTTCGTGCCCGCGATCGTGGCCCGGGAAGTTCTCATCCGGCAATCGCCGCTGCGAGGCAGCCGGTGGCTGCCCTTCTTCGTGATCTGCTTCTGCCTTGCCTTCAGCGCATTCTACGAGCTGATCGAGTTCTGGACCGCCCTGTCGACCGGTGGGGCGGCCGAGGCCTTTCTGGGGACCCAGGGCGATCCCTGGGATACCCAGTGGGACATGATGCTGGCCCTGATCGGCTCGATTACGGCGTTGCTGCTCATGTCCCGCTGGCATGATCGCCAGCTGCGCCCGCTCGCAGCGCGATGATGGCCTTGGCCCCGAGCTTGCAGGTCGTTACGATGCATCGCTCCCCACGGTCAACGTCCCCTCGGTCATAGGCTCATGGACAGCTCGTCGGCTCCAATACGGATGTGGCGCTCTACCACGGTTGCGGCATTTCTCAGCGTTGGCCTCATGGGGTGTGGCAATGCGCAGGCCGGGACACCCCGGGCATCGGAGGCCGACACCACGGTCCAGGATTGGGAGACCGAGCCCAAGCTCTGGGTGCCTCACGCGATCCTGATTCCACGTAGCAATCCGCCTGTCCTCTCTGCCGACTCTGCCGCGGACTCGGTGAAGGCCGATACTGCCAAAGCGGATTCCCTTAAGGCGGACTCCAGCAGGGCGGATTCCGCCAAGAGCAATTCCTCCCCCGCCCACCTGGCAAAGGCCGATTCGAACCCCAGCGCTGCCGCTAAGCCAGCTGCTCTGGCTAAGCCCAGGAAGAGTCTGTTCAACATCAGTCCGAGAGACTCCGCGCTCTGGCCGGTGAAGGGGCCCGAGCCGCTTCCTGGTTCCCTGATTCCGGAGCACCGGATCGTGGCGTTCTACGGCAATCCATTGTCGAAGCGGATGGGGATCCTGGGCGAGATCGAGCCCGATGAGATGCTCCGTCGGCTGGAACAGAAGGCCACCGAGTGGGCCGCTGCCGACAGCGGTCAGAAAGTGCTTCCCGCGCTTCATCTCATCGCCACGGTAGCGCAAGGATATCCGGGGCCGGCCAGAAAGTACCGGCTCCAGATGCCCGACAGCGTCATCGAGCGGGTGGCGGGCTGGGCGGAACAGCGAGGCTGGCTGCTGATCCTCGACATCCAGGTCGGGGTGAGCACAATCGAACAGGAGCTGCCGGTCCTGGTGCCATTCCTGAAGCGTCCCTACGTCCATCTGGCGCTTGACCCCGAGTTTGCCATGAAGGACGGAAAGCGGCCGGGCACGGACTGGATGGGCAGGATGGACGCCGCTGAGGTGAATCATGCGGTCGATGTACTGGCCAAGATCGTGGAGGAGCAATCGCTGCCGCCCAAGATCCTGGTGGTGCACCGGTTCACCCGCAACATGCTGACGAACGCCTCACGGATCCGGCTAGACCCCCGAGTCCAGGTGGTAATCGATATGGACGGCTACGGTCCGCCCGGCAGCAAGATGGGGGCTTACCGCTGGTTCGTGGTGCGGCATCCGGTCCAATACACCGGCTTTAAGCTTTTCTTCAGGAACGACAAACCAATGATGAAGCCCGAGGACGTACTTCAGCTGTATCCGAAACCGATGTACATCCAGTATCAATAGAGGAGAGCCAAAGAGTCTAGAAAACAGGACAGTTTTGCGCTGGGTAGGCCATTTTGCGTAGTTGACACCCATCCGGTTTCTTCCCACACTGCAATCACGACGCGAAGCCTAGAAGACGAGATGGCGTTCACTCCGGCGCACATTCCTTCGCGCACCGCACGGTAATTCACTCAGTCAGTCCCCCGGCTCTTTACATCGCGTAAATCCGTCCACGCCCTGGCACTCCGGGCGGGCCGCTGGTTTTACGGCCCGTTGTGGGGAGTGGGGCATTTCATGCCTAACGAACGGCAGCGAGTTAAACCAGTGAGGATCTAATGAGTGTGAAGCACATCTGCACCGCCGGAGCCGCCGCACTGCTCGGCCTCTTGGCCTGTAACGATCAACCCACCCAAACCACCGAGCCCAACCGTCCCCCCGAGCCGACTCCAGCTGTGGAGTCCGCGCTGAGTGCGGCTACGGTAACTGTGGCGGCAGCCGGCGACATCGCCAGTTGCTCCTCCGGCAACCAGTCCGGCGCCACTGCGAGGCTGGTAGAGAGGATCCCGGGCACGGTGCTCACCCTGGGAGACAACGCCTATCCCGATGGGACCACTGCAAACTATCGCTGTTACAACTCCACCTGGGGAAAGTTTAAATCCCGCACCCGTCCCGCTCCGGGCAACCATGACTACCACGTGTCCAATGCCGCCGGCTACTTCTCCTACTTTGGGAGCGCAGCCGGTCCCAGCCGCCGGGGCTACTACGGCTTCAACGCCGGCGGCTGGCATATCGTCTCATTGAACAGTGAGAGTAATCTCTCGGCCCAGGCGCAATGGCTGAAAGCCGATCTGGCGGCAAATCGGGCCAAGTGCACGCTGGCCTACTGGCACCAGCCGCTCTTTACCTCGGGTGCGGTTCATGGCCCTGCCACCAAAATGCGGCCCCTCTTTACCATCCTCTATAACGCCGGTGCCGAAATCGTGCTGAGCGGCCACAATCACCAGTACGAACGCTTTGCTCCCCAGACTCCCACTGGCGCACAGGACGCGGCCAAGGGAATCGTCCAATTCGTCGCAGGTACCGGGGGCAACGGCTTGTACGCCTTCCGCAGTCCAATGCGCAACAGCCAGGCCCGCTATCGCGGCTACGGCGTACTGAGACTCGAGCTGCGGCCCGATGGCTATACCTACAGCTTCGTCCCTGTTTCGGGCAGTTTCAGGGATACCGGCAGCCGCTCCTGTCATTGAATGTGGCTCTAATGTGATGCGACCCTGGCCCTCCTGGGCGCAATGCCTTCGCTACCTATTGCTCCCAGGACAGGCCGGCGGTCTCTCAGCGTCCGCCTTATCGAATAAATGTGCAGGATGAATCCCAGAGGCACCGCAAAGGTCGGAATCAGCACCAGCGGGAAGAAGGTCATTGCCGGGGCACCGGGAGGGACCTGCAATCCGGGCTGGAGCGCGAGGAGCAGATATCCGGTGCCGAGCCCGACCGCAACCACTAGATCCACGAAGCCGAACAAGTTCCATCCCAATGCCAGCGCCCGCGCGCCACTGATCTGGCGCCGCACCGCCAGCGCAACGAGCGGGGCCAGCAGGCCCACGGCCACATCCCCCCATCCCGCCGGCAATGCAAAGTGTCGGGGCAGGCTACCGATGGAGTACAGAAGAATGAAAATCGCTCCGATCAGACGGTAGACCTGCACCGAAATCAGCGACTCGGCGGGAATCGCATCCACCACCCGGCGCCACGCTCCCGAGAATGCCAACAGTCCCAAGGCGGCTCCGAGCGTTACGAGAGCGAACAGCGGAATCGAAATCGGCACCACGCCATTTCCAGCTGCGTCCACCAGGGGGGTCGAGCGGGCAACGACCAGTGCGAGCAGGAGCCAGCCTCCAAGCGCGAGACCCGTGATCCGGCGAACTCTGACACCGGTCTCCGGCGGCAGGCCGGCTGTCTCGACCGCGCGCGCAACCAGCCGGTAGAGCCAGAAGGCCAGCCCGACGACCATGCCGAGTACTATGGGAGCGACGTACCACGGAATGATGAGCTGCATAAGCCCTCCTCAGAGTTGGTCCTGTTCGGCAATGGCCTCGAGGCCGACCGCAATGGTGCGACTCAGCCCCTGACGCAGTGTATTCCAGCCGGCTTCACCGATGCCGTCAGTGATCCGCTGGTGCGCCTCAGCCCAGAGCGGCTGGGCGTCGGCCTGCTTCCGCTCTCCCCTGCGGGTCAGCTTGACCAGCCGGACCCGGCGATCCGCCCCAGGCTCGATCTTGAGCAGGCCGTCACGCTCTAGTGGGCGGAGGTTCCGGGTCAGGGTGGTGCGGTCCATCCCCAGTACCTCCGCCAAGCTGGAAAAGGGAAGCCCGCCGGTGCGGCGAACCACTGTGAGAAGCGTGTATTGCGTCCCCCGCAGCCCACTCGGCGCCAGAATGCGGTCGTAGACCTGGGTGATGGCTCTGGCCGAGCGGCGAAGGTGGAAGCACACGCACCCGGCAGAGGCATCGGAAATCTTCGCGGGAAGTGTAGAGCTCATAGTAGGTGTATATACACGTATGTTGGAGCAACGCAAGTCCCAATGAGCAAGCCGGGGAGGTCCCCTACCTTCCTGCCAGCTTCACATCGGCTGTCTTCCAGGCCTTCTCAAAACGCTTTTCAGCCTGAGCCGCTTCCTTAGTCCGGTTCTGCGCCTTGAGGCTCTGCGCCAGGCCGTAGAGCGACCAGCCGTTCTCCGGCCGGTGGACCAGATCGGCCCGATATACCTTCTCGGCTTGCTTCGGCCGCCCTGCGGCGAGTAGCACGGCGCCGAGCCGCTGACGCATGGGCATGTACCAGGCGGGTGGCTCCTCATAGGTCAGTTCGTCCTCGAGCGACACGGCCTTCCCGAGTTGCTGGACTGCCAGATTGGTGCTGCCGGCCCTGGCCGCCATTTCTCCGGCGAGATGGCGTACCGCTACCTGGAGCACTGCCTTTGCCGAATTCTGCTGGACCATCTTATCCGCCGGCATGGCGAGAGTTATAACCACCAGGCTGTCGCGCTCCACGGCGGCGGAATCGGGTTTTCCTTGGGCGGTGTAGGCGAATCCGCGGACATAGTGCCACGCGGCGGTGGCGTAGCGCAGATCGGACGGCGGAGCCGGCTGTTTGAGGATGTCATCCCACCGGGAAAACCGGGCCAAGGTATACAGAAAGGTCGGGGCGTAACCTTCGAACGGCGGAACCTGCCGCATCACCTCGGCGGGAACCTTCTCCACGATGTTCCGGGCCGCATCCAAGGCCGCCTCGCTTCGGCCCAGCATCTGGAGGGCGTACCACATGACGTGGAAGTTGTGCGGGTAGTAGCCCATCGGGTACACCCCGGTGGGGTGCCGCTCGCTGATGTACTGCTCGTCGGCTTGCAGCGCGTGAGCGTTGTGCTGGGCGGCGAGATCCCACTGGCCCAGCTTGACGTAGATGTGGGTCGGCATGTGGACCAGGTGGCCGGCGCCAGGCATCAGGCTGCCGAGCCGGCGGGCGCAGGGAAGGGCCTTGTAAGCATCGTGGGAGGCTTCGATGGCATGGATGTAGTAATGGCATGCACCCGGATGGTCAGGGTTCCGCTGAACCACGCGTTCGACCACTCGGAGTTGTTCCATGGTGGAGGGTGCCTTGGCTCTGCCGCCGTTGGTCCAGTAGTTCCAAGGCCGGAGGTCCATGAGCGCTTCGGCATAGAGCGTGGCGGCATCGTCGTCGTCGGGATAGAGCCGTGACACCTTGCCGATCGCGCCGGCCCAGGCCGAGTCGAGCGAGGCCCGGCTGGCGGCCGGATCGCCCGAATAGCGTTTGGCCAGGGCGTCGATATAGGCTCGCTCCTTGGGCGTCACGTTCACCGAGTACCGCACGGCATTGTGCATCGCGTCCCAGGCAGGCGCGACCTTGGAGCTGTCCATCGGGAGATTGATGTTGGGTCCCAGGGCGTAGGCAATGCCCCAGTAACACATGGCGCAGGTGGAGTCGCTCTTCAGCCCCTCCTTGAACGACTTGATGGCCTCATCGTGGTTGAACGCGTAGATCAGGCGAAGTCCCTGATCGAAGTATTTCTGGGTGACACTCGACCCGGTGGTGATGTCTTTGTGCAGCGTGCCCAGGTTGTCGTAGAGCGGCGTTGCCCCCGTGTCGCTGGTGGGCTGGCCCGGTGGATGCTGGTGCTCCTGGCCGGTGAGCCGCCCGGTTGCGGAGGTCGCTAGCAGACAGAGACCCAGGATAGTCCGCAGTGTGGATTGTCGCATGTCATCTCCTTTCGTCCGATGACCACTCCCCGGTCGAATCGAAAGATCTCCAGGTCAGGGTTTCTCCGCTGCAGAAACAGGTCCACCAGCAGCCCGGCCGCGATGTAGCTAGAAGTGATCCCGTTCCCACCGTATCCCAGGGCGAAGTATCCGGGGGGAAACTGAGGCATGGTGCCGATGTACGGAAGTCCATCCCGAGGTGAGATCCATTCTCTAAGCCGTCATTTTGGTTGACTGGGTAGGGGGTCGGACGGTAGTTTTCCCCGCTCTTGGGGCTGTAGCTCAGCTGGGAGAGCGCTGCAATCGCACTGCAGAGGTCAGGGGTTCGATCCCCCTCAGCTCCATGGAGAAAAACTGCCCCTTGGTGTAACTGGCAACACGCCTGACTCTGGATCAGGAGAGTCCTGGTTCGAGCCCAGGAGGGGCAATGCCCACGGTGAATAGCCGTGGGCTTTTTTTATGGTCTCGTCTTCTTTGGTCTAGGCCCTCGGCTCTAGCCTAGGATCTGTGAAAGCGCGACATTCGGTGTCGCGGCATTTCCATTTACGCTCTAGTTAATCAGGCTCGCACGTCCGCTAAAGCCCGGCTCAGAAGCCACAGCTTCTATGCAACCACTCGACCACCGTTCGCGCGAGCTTAATACGAAGCGCGGAGAAGGAGTGGTCACTCTTCCAATTGACAGCTGTGACCTTGCGTGCTCCTGCACTCTCTAAGGCGGCAATAAAGGTCGCGCGATATGGATTTGCAGTCGTGCTGATCAGAAGCACTGGTCGGGAGCGCAGACCCTTCGCACTGCTGTCGACATCCCAGGCCTCTGCATGCTCTTTGATTTCGGACGTCAACGTCCTTCCGCCATCGGCCTGGAGTGGACCGCCTCTGGCGGTTAGCCGATCCACATACGCGGTGAAGAGCGAGTCTTCCAGCTTGTCCGCCCGGAAAAGTCGGCCGTCGCTTCCTACATTCCAGTAGTCGAGGGCACCAGTACACTTGATGCTTGAGTCTGCCGCGGCCCCGAGGATTGCGAGCCAACCACCCATGCTGTGGCCGAGAAGGGCCACTCGCCCGGGATCAGAATGGTACTGCTGCGCTGATTCGTCCGACCGAGCGAAATGAACGGCTGCGGCTACATCCTCAAGAGCATTGGCGAAAGAGAACCTGCCCCCGCTGCCCCACGCTCCACGATAGCTGAAGAAGAGTGCATTGATCCCTGCTCTGCGGATGGCTTGCGCCAAATCGAGGTTCCGCTCGTTGCCAGGAAATCCATGAAGCAAGATGACAACGGGATGTGGCCCGGGCCCTGATGCCAAGTAGAAGAGGCCGTTCATGCGGGCACCCATGCTCTCAATCTCGAGTTCGGCTAGACTCGCCGGATTAGCTGAATCGGGGCGAGGAGGGTCGCTCGTGACGGGGTCAGTTCCGGGAGCGCGGGCCTGAGCCGTCAATCGGTACGGGCCTGCCTGAAGAATCAGGATGAGACCGGCGACTCGGAAGGCTACTCGCAGCGTATGCATATACCCTCTTTGGTGACCTGCCGGAGCCAGCTCTGCAGCTGATTCGACGATAGCCATGCTCGGCGCCTACCTGCCGCGTCCAGGCCGCGGCGTCCGAGATAAGAGGCATACCTGAAGGCCGTGTCGGATCCGAAGAGTTTAACGTTTCGGGGACGAATCTAGAGTCGGCCAACGCTCTAGGATGTGGCAAACTCTGACATTTGAGTGAGTAAAGTACGGCAAAGTACGGCATGAAAGCCATCAAACTCCAGCATCGGGTGACACGAACTCGCATTTTATGAGCAAGTTGCTGGAATTTGGCTAGTTGTGGCGGCCCCTCTGGATCAGGAGAGTCCTGGTTCGAGCCCAGGAGGGGCAACTGAAAGCGCCGCATCGGATTTCCCCGGTCGCGGCGCTTTCCCTATTTACGGCTCATGGCGGAGCAGAGTAGCCGGCCGGTCGCGTACCCCT
>JBGQLP010000033.1:0-35018 GCA_041500125.1 Gemmatimonadota bacterium | reverse complement strand
CTTGGGGTTTCTGCCCTGGGACGCAATGCCGAGGTACAGCCGGGCCGGGATCTCGGAGGATCGTGCGGTCCGGGCGAAGAACGAGTCGCGTCGATCGGGCCCGGGAGCGGGAAACACCTGCGTCAACGTGACCACCGGACCATTCCTCCACCAGCGCTGTGTCGTGATCGCGGACCTGTCGGCCAAGTCGAAGAGAATAACGGTCACGGTCACCCCCACCGGGGCGACCAACCTGGTGGCCCAGTCGAGCTCGTTCGAGCGGGGCTTCGCGGGTACGAGCAACGGGACCAACCCGTTGAACACGCCATGAAGACCCGCGCCCTCGCTCGTCAGGGCTTTACCCTGATCGAGCTGATGCTCTCGATGATCATCGCAGCGGTCGTTGGCGCCGCGCTGATCCGGATGTCGCTGGCCCAGGCCCGCTTTATGGATCAGCAGGAGGCCTGGCGCAGCGCCCGGAGCGTGGCCCGGGGCGGCATTAACCGGCTGGTTTCCGACCTGCGCGCGGTCGAGGCGACGAATGGCGTTGCGGCCGCGGCGGCGGGTGGCCAGGACTTCACCATCCGGGTACCCTATGCGTTCGGAGTCATCTGTCTGAGCACCGGGACGGTGCACACGGTGGCCCTGCTGCCGGTGGACTCGTCCATGTACGCCGCCTCGGGATTCTCGGGCTTTGCGGTACGGGACAAGGCGGGGAACTACAACTATCAGACTGCCGGCGCCTCGCTCGCCGGGGCCGGCGTTCCGGCCAACTGCCTGGGGGCGTTCCCGGTACTCAATCCCCTACCGTCTCTCAACGGCTCGCCCACCGGTCGACTGATCGAGCTGCATTCCGGCGCGATCCCGATTCCGGACCCGGGCTCCGTCGTCTTCCTGTTCCGGCGGATCCACTACGAGTTCAAGAACTCGACCGCGCTCCCCGGCCGCACCGGGCTCTTCCGCACCATGGTGGACGGTGGCGCCACCGAGGAGATTGCGACCCCGTTCGACAACACCGCGCGGGTGAACTTCTACGTGCTGAACAACGGCGTTCCCCAGGCCGCGGTGCCCGCGCTATTGAGCGATATCCGGGGCCTCCAGCTGGTGCTGAACGGCATGAGCGAACGAACCCCGGGCGGAAGTGCTGCGCCCAAATCGGCCAACGTGACGACCTCGGTCTTTTTCGAGAACCGTCCGGACTGATACCCCATGAGTGAGGACCCTATGTCTGCCCGGCTGAATCGACGGGGAGCGACCCTCCCCCTGAGTATCCTGGTCATCGGACTACTGGGTGTGGCCGTCGCCATCACCTACGCCCGGCTTTCGGCCGAGCGCCGGATCACCGGCGATGCCAAGGCGGAGATGGACGCCTTCACGGTGGCCCAGTCGGGGTTGTCGCGCTGGTTCGCCGGGTTGACCCAGGGCGTCCGGCCGGCGGCAAACGGAACCGTCACCTACAATGATCTGCCGAACGGTACCGCTCGCATCGACTGGCAGCAGATCCGGGACACCACGAATAGCGTCCCCCAGCTGCCGGCGGTATACGTGGTCACCTCCCGGGGCACCAATACCGCGGCCAAGCGCTACGGCCCGAACACGCCCCTCGCCCAGCGCAGCGTGGCGACCTATGCCATCTGGACCCCGGCGCCGTTCGACCTCAACGCCGCGTTGACCAGCCTGGGACCGATCGACAAGAACGGTGGCGCGGGCGAGATGAGCGGGATCGACAACTGCGGGGTCATGGCCAATATCCCGGGCGTGGCCGTCCCGGGAGTCGGCGGTGTGCCTCAGTACACCGGCCCTACAGGCCCGATTGACGGCGCTCCCGACAATACTCCGGTCCAGCTCGGCACCCCGGGCGCCGCCGGGACCGCCAAGAACCAGGTCGGGATCGACTGGGCGGGCATCACCCAGGGCCCGATCAGCCCGATCCTGCCGCACGACTTCCTGTACCCGGCGTGGCCCACCGCGGCGCAGATGCTGAACTGGCCGGTGATCCGGGTGAATGGCGATCTCACCCTGCCCACGGACGGCAAGGGAATTCTGGTGGTGACCGGCAACGTCACGCTGTCCGGCAGCCAGAACTGGGAAGGGCTCATCCTGGTCGGCGGGTCGGTCACCTCGAACGGTAACAACCACACCATGGGCGCCGTGATCTCCGGGCTCAACGTGAAGCTGGGCCAGGCGGTGCCGAACTCGACCCTGAACGGTAACAAGACCTACGAATACGACTCCTGCGCGCTGGGCCGGGCGCTGGGACACATCGGCTCGCTGCAGCGGGTTCGCAACGGCTGGATCGATACCTGGCCCAGCTACTGATCTCGTAAGCTCGGGCCTGAGCTTGAACTTCGGCGGTCATCGGTTCTCCGGTGACCGCCGCGGTGTTTCCGGCACCTGAATCCGGTGCAATACCTCCCGATTCATCGCCGCCGGAGACGCCTGCGCCACCACGGATCCGGATTTCCAACCGAAGGCATATACTTGAACCATGGAACGGGCACTTACCGCTTCACCGTGTGGCCTTCACCGCAGGCATCGATCATGAGCCTCAAGGGCAAGACCGTACTCTTCTTCGCCGGCCCTCTCTACGAGGACCTGGAGCTCTGGTACCCCAAGATCCGGCTGGAGGAGGAAGGAGCCGGCACCATTGTGGCCGGCACCGGTGAGAAGACCTACCAGGGGAAACGGGGCTATCCCATCACCGTGGACACCAGCGTCGACGAGGTCACGGCCGGCGAGTTTGACGGCCTGGTGATCCCCGGCGGCTACGCTCCGGACATCATGCGGCGCTCCCAGAAGCTGCTCCAGCTCACCCGCGACATCTATCAGGCGGGGAAGCCGGTCGCCTTCATCTGCCATGCCGGCTGGGTCCCCATCTCCGCCGGCATCCTGCGGGGCAAGCGAGGGACCAGTGTGGGGGCCATCAAGGACGACCTGGTGAACGCGGGAATGTTGTGGGAAGACAGTCCGGTCGTGGTGGACGGCAACCTGATCTCGTCTCGAACCCCCGCCGATCTGCCCCAGTTCTGCAAGGCGCTGATCGCCGCGTTGGAGAAGTCAGGAGTCGGGAGTCGGGAGCCGGGAGCGCGTTCGAAGGCGGCATCGCGAGTCTCGTCTCCCGACTCCTGACTCCCGACTTATATGTCCCTCACGGAAGCCCAGCGCCGGGTCGACGCCTGGATCGCGCAGTTCGAGGAAGGCTACTTCGATCCGCTCACCAATCTTGCCCGGCTGGCCGAGGAGGTGGGGGAACTGGCGCGTGAGATCAACCATCGCTTCGGCCGGAAGACCAAGAAGCCGGACGAGCCCCAAGGCGATCTCGCGATGGAGATGGCGGACATCCTTTTCGTGCTGATCTGCATGGCTAATCGGGAGGGGATCGATCTTCAGCAGGCGTTCGATCGGATGATGCTGAAAGTTGAGTCTCGGGACCAGAGCAGATGGACCCCAAAAAAGTCACCGTGAGGCGCTGTCGCACGCGTTGAGTTTCGGCCCCCTCCCCACTCGCTGCGCTCGGGGTCAGGGTGACAACCCGCTCACCGCTCACGCTCGTCCTTGTCCCGCTCACGCTTTAGGCCTTCACTCCCACTCCTCCGGCGCGCTTTCCAGCTCCTGCAACAAAATCCGATAACTCTCCAGCCGATCCGGCTGAATGACCCCGGCATCAGCGACCGCCTGCATCCGGCAGCCCGGCTCGGTCATGTGGCGGCAGTCGTTGTAGCGGCAGTCACCGATGTACGGCCGCATCTCCGGAAAGCAGCTGGCGAGCTCGCGGGGCTCGATGCCCCACAAGCCCACCTCACTGAAGCCGGGGGTGTCGACCAGGAATCCACCGGCGTCGAGCGGCAGCATCACCGCCGACACTGTGGTGTTCTTTCCCCGGCGGACCCGGGCGCTGATCTCTCCGATGCGAAGCTTGAGTCCCGGCTGGACCGCGTTCAGCAGACTCGACTTGCCGGCACCTGAGGGGCCGGTGACGACCGAGATCCGGCCTCGCAATACCGAGGCGAAATCCGCGATGCCTTCGCCGCTCCGAGCGCTGGTGGGATAGACGGTGTAGCCGGCCTGGCGGCAGCGGTGGATGAGGTCGTGGCCCGGGTCCAGGTCGACCTTGTTGACCACGACGGCGGCGGGAATCGAATTGGCTTCGGCGACGACCAGCAAGCGGTCGATGAGCTGCGGAATCGGGGCGGGGTGGGCACTGGAGGTCACCACGAAGACTTCGTCGATGTTCGCCGCTACCGGCCGAGTGCCCCGGCCCTCGGGCACCCGCCGCTCCAGCAGGGTGGTACGGGGCTCGACGCCCACCACCCCGTGGTACTCACCGGTCGGCTCCGGCTCGAGCAGCACCCGGTCGCCCACCACTACGCGGGGGGTCTCTCGTTTCGCCTTGCCCCGGAGCACCGCCCGCACTTCGCCGCCCGCCGTCGCTACCCGATAGACCGAGCCGTCCCGCTCGAGAACGGTGCCGAGGAGTGCGGTCACCAGACCCCAGGCGAGTGCGCGATAGCCTCGTCGAGGGCCGCTTTAACATCGTACAGGGAAAGGCTTTCCAGCCGGGACTGGGCCTCGACCGGTGTCTTGCCCACCGCCAGGGTTTCCGTCTCTACGTGTCCCACCGGGCGCTCGCCCCCGGCCGACCAACGGACGAAGAGCAGGGCAGCACCGTACAGTCCGCGGACGTCGGGCTCCTCATCGACATAGATAGCCACCGAGTAGGCCTGACCGTCGCTGCCACCAAAGGCCGCGGCCCGCTCGTGCTTCTGCATGTATCCGCCCAGCGTGAACTCGCTCATCGGCCCGGCACCGACTCCCGAACGAGGTTCCCCAGAATGAATGCGATGTTGGCGGGACGTTCCGCCAACCGGCGCATGAGATAAGGATACCATTGGGTCCCGAAGGGGATATAGACCCGCATGTTGTATCCCGCTTGCCGGAGGCGGCCCTGCAGGTCCCGACGCACGCCGTAGAGCATCTGGAACTCGAAGCGACTTTCCGGGATGCCCTCATGGCGGAGGAAGCGGCGGGCGTGCTTGATGATCGTCTCGTCGTGGGTCGCGATGCCGGGATAGTTCCCCTCCAGGAGGAGCCGCTCCATGAGGCGAACGTAGTTCGCGTCGACGTCGCTCTTGTCCGGGAACGCGACCTCGGGCGACTCGAGGTAGGCGCCCTTGCAGAGGCGGACCCTGGCCTTCAGGGCGATCAGATCCGCGATGTCCTTCTCCGACCGCCGCAAGGCCGACTGGATCACCACGCCACAGTGCGCGCCGTAGCGGTCGAAGAGCCGTTGGGTGAAGAAATCGAGGGTCCGTTGAGTGTACTCCGAGCTTTCCATGTCGAGGCGGACAAACCCACGGAGCTCCTTGGCCTTGTCCAGAATGCGGGCCATGTTGACGTAGCAGAGGTCTTCATCGATGTCGAGCCCCATCCCGGTGAGCTTGACCGAGACGTTCACTTCCTCCTGCGCCGCCGCCATGCGATCGAGCATCTCGAGATACTGATCTCGCGCGGCCACCGCTTCCGCCTCGACCCCAACGCTCTCGCCCAACAGGTCGAGTGAGGCAGTGATGCCCCGCTTGGCCAGCTCGCGAGCGGCTCGCACCGCCTCGTCGGTGGTCTCGCCGGCCACGAACCGGGAAGCGAACTTCCGCGCCAGGCCGTTGCGCCGCACGAAATTGAAGACTCTGCGCTGCTCGGAGAGCCAGAGCAGACCTTGCCGCATGATCAGATGAGTACCCCGCCGCTGGTGAAGCCGAGCGAAAACAGACCCGAAGGTAGCGAAGCCGGGAACGGCTGTGTAGAGGGCAGAGCGCAGCGGCGGCCGAGTGAAACTTTATGCAGCAGCGTGTGACTGCAACGACACCTCCTTCGAGCCAATCATCCGCTTGCCGCAGACGTTTCATCCTAGGATGCCTCCCGGTGATCCCCTTGCCCTTTCAGCAACTCCAGTTGTTGCGCCATGTCATCGGCCCGAAGATCGAAGTGCGAGCCGTGCCAAGCCGGAACGCCGGCCCGCAGGATGATCGCCTGGGGCGACGCGTGGACTACCCCGACTCGCTCCGAGATGTAGCGCGACAGGGGCCGCGAGTGGACCACGTCGACCAGATACACCGGGACGTCGTGATGCAGCCGCCGCAATGAGCGGATTTCCTCGTAGGCTATGCCGCTGGTAGGACAGATGGGACTGTGCTTGTAGACGACGGCGAGCGGCTCTGCCAGCGCCGTGGCAACGTCGGCTTCGGTGGCGATCTTACGCATATCAAGAACCTAGCAGCATGCCGCCGACGCAACTATGTCAGGCGCATGCGTTCAACCAGGCGCTGGAACCTCGGATCCGGGCGCAGGCCATCGAGGATCGGCTCGATCTTCAAGTAGGCCAGCCAGCCGCGGCGGTCACGGTAAGCCTTCTCCAGCCACTCGAAGGCCGTGTCCACCTCTCCGAGAGTAACATACAGACCGACCTGCGCCACCGGAGAGATGTAGCGCACCTTGGCGCGTTCGTGGAGCTCTTGCAGCACCGCCCGCGCCTCATCCTCCCGCCCCCGCAGCGCGGCCACCTGGCCCAGGCCGGCAAATGCGAGCGCATCGTGCTCCGAGTGGGTCAAGGCTTCCTTGAACGCGGTGGCCGCATCGTCGTGCATCCCTTGCTGCAGGTAGACCAACCCCAGCAGCCGGTGGGTTTCTTCCGCCGTCGGGTTCATGGCGAGCGCGCGCCGGAGATGTTCCAGGGCGGCATCGTACTGCCGGGCGTAGTAGTGCAGCCAGCCCATGCTGCGGCGGATGGAGACCGACGCGGGGTCGAGGTCTATGGCGGTCCGCCCTTCGGCGAGCGCCTCGTCGAACCGTCCCATGGCGGCGAGGAACCAGGAGTGCCACTGGCGCGCCACCGAGTACCGGGGGTTGAGCTGGATGGCCCGGCTGAACTCGCGATCGGCGCCGGTCCAATCCCAGTCATAGATGAAGGTGACCCAGCCGAGCGAGGTATGCGCCTCGGCCAGAGTCTCGTCCAGCTCGATCGCCTTTCGTGCTTCAGCCTTGGCCCGCTCCATCCCCTCCACCACGGGAGCACCACGATAGTCGAGGTCCAGGGCGTAGGAGTCGGCTAAGCCACTGTAAGCCAGCGCGTAGCCCGGATCTTCCTCTATAGCCTCCTCGAAATAGCGGATCCCCTCCTTGATGCCGGCTTGCGTGCGCCGGTTCCACCAGAACCGGCCTTTGAGGTAGAGGCTGTAGGCGCGCACGTTCGCGGTGTAGCGGACCGGAGTGAGATCACCCAGGTCGCCCAGCAGCGTGGCCCGCAGCGTCCGCACGATGGTCTGGGCGATCTCATCCTGGACGGCGAACACGTCGGCCATCTCCCGGTCGTACCGCTCCGACCAGAGAGTGCGGCCATCCGAGACGCTGCTCAGCTGCACGGTGATGCGCAGCCGGTTGCCCGACCGGCGAACGGTCCCCTCGAGCACCGCCGACACGTTGAGCCGGGCGCCGATGCTGCGCACATCCTCCCGCAGATTCTTGAGCGCGAACACGGAGGTGCGCGACGCCACCTGGAGCCCTTCCACTTTGCTGAGCGCGGTGATCAGCTCGTCCGTCATCCCGTCGCTGAAGTATTCGTTCTCCGGATCGGCGCTGGAGTTGATGAAGGGCAACACGGCTATGGCGCGGTTGTCGCCGCTGCTCACCACCGGCGTGGGCACGGGCACGGGGGCTACCAGGGCGTCACAGAACTCCGCCATAGTCGCAAAGCGGTCTTCCGGTGCCTTGGCCAACGCGCGCTGGAGGGCCAGATCCACCGAGAGCGGAACGGTTGGCCGCAGAGAGCGGATTGGTGGCGCCGGCTCCACGGCGTGGCGTGCCATTGTCTTCCTGGGACTGGAGCCGGTGAACGGCGGCTGCCCGGTCAGCATCTCAAAGAGCACGCAGGCCAGGCTGTAGAGGTCGCTGCGCCCGTCGAGATCGCGTTCCGCGCTGGCCTGCTCCGGGCTCATGTAGGCCGGAGTCCCGACTGCAAAACCCCGGTCGGTGATGTAGACGTTGTCCCCACCGGCGGCCGAGATGGCGGTCGCCACCCCGAAATCGGCAACCACCGGCTCGCCCTCCTGGAGGAGGATGTTCTCCGGCTTGATGTCCCGGTGGATCACGTTGTGCCGGTGGGCGTAGCCCAGCGCCGTCGCGACTGCCCGAGTGATCCGGAGCGCCGCGTCGAGCGGTAAGGAGCCCTCCCGAACCAACCGGTCACGCAGGGTCTCACAGCCGGCGTAAGGCATGACGAAGTACAGCATGCCGTCGCACTCACCCGAGTCGTGCACGGGGAGGATCTGGGGATGGGAGAGCCGGGCGGCGATACGGATCTCGCGGAGGAAGCGCTGGGGCTCGTACGCGTGGGTGCTGCCCGGGAGGAGGACCTTGATCGCGACCTTGCGGCCGTGCTTGAGATCCTCGGCCAGATACACCGACGCCATGCCACCGCGACCGATCTCTTCCTCGATCCGGTACCGGTCCGCGATGGCGGCGCGCAGGCGTTCAGGAACGGCAGTCAGGCGCTTGGCTCCAGAATATTGCTATGAATGGAAGGGAAACCGGCGGCCGACGATTTACAAGCCAACGTTGGCTTTGTCCGCCATGAATAAACACGCCCGCCTTCGGCGGGCCAACATGATCCATGTGGGCGTGGATATCATCAATGCCCGCCCGAAGGGCGAGGCGTGTTTGTGCGTCAGCGAGGCTCAGCCGCAAGGCTGACCAGAAATCGCGCTATGCTGCCGAAGTAATTCGCCGAGTCCAGGTCAAAGGCGTCGCCGTGGCCGCCTTGCAGCTCGACGAACGTCTTGGGTGGCACCGCGGCGGCGAAGAGTCGGCGCCCGTGGGCCAGCGGAACTACGTCGTCTCTCACCGCGTGAAGGAACAGCTTGGGGATCCTGATCTCCGCTATTTTCTCCAGGGAGTTGAACTTGCTCGCAGAGATCCAGGGGACCGGTATATAAGGATAGAGCTCCTGCCCCCGATCGACGACGGAGGTGAGCGCGCCTTCCAGGATCAGGCCGGCGCCTGGTACCCGGCTCACGAGGTCTACTGCGACAGTCGATCCCAGCGAGTGCCCGAAGACGATGATTCGGTCCGACGGTACCCGCCAGGTCTCCCGCAGGTAGCGGTACGCGGCTTGAGCATCGCGATAGAGTCCCTGCTCGCTCGGACTCCCGCCGCTCTCGCCGTATCCCCGGTAATCGAAGGCCAGAAGGTTGAGGCCGAGCCGGCGGAGGCCGGCATAGTGCACCGGGCGGTCGAACTCCGACAGGTTGCCCGCATTCCCGTGGCACATGAGCAGCCAAAGCCCGCCGCTCGACTCCGGCGCAGCGGCAATGACCCAGCCCACCAGGGTGACACCGTCGTCAGTGGAAAATTCGACCCGCTCGGGGGAAAGCCCGAGCCAGGCCGGCGGGGCGAGGAGATGTCGTTGTTGGCCCGGGAAGTAAATGAGGCGGGACTCGGCCAGCCGCAGCAGAACCAGCAGTCCGGCGTAGATCACCACCACCGATGCCGCGATGGTCCAGATCATTCGGTGAATCGACGGCCTCGGCAGCCTCAAGCGGGATAGTATCGCCCTGACCTGCGGGACATCTCCAGCAGGGATGCCGCTGGACGGAATCGCTCGCCAAACTGCTCCTGGAGCTGGTAGAGCGTCTCCACCACGCGGCCGGGTCCGACGTCGTCGATCATCCGGAGCGGTCCGCCCCGGAACGCGGGGAACCCGATGCCGAACACTGCGCCGATGTCGGCATCGCGCGGGCTGCGCACTACTCCCTCGGAGCACGCCATGGCAGCCTCGTTCAGCATCGAATACACCAGGCGTCGCGTTACCGAGTCCTCGTGGGCTTCAACGGGATGAACGCCGAGCAACGGGTAGACGCTCTTGTCCACGCCCGATTTGTGCCCCTCGCTGTAGCGATAGAAGCCGCGGCCGTTCTTCCGCCCCAGCCGCGTCGCGCCCAGCATTCGGCTCAGTGCTCCGGCCGGCTTCATTCGCTCGCCGAACGCCTCGTGCATGACGCCGCCCGCCTTTTCCGCCACATCCAGCCCGACCTCATCCAGCAGCGCGACCGGCCCAACCGGAAAGCCGAACGCCGTCATGGTGCGGTCGATCAGCTCGATGGGCACGCCCTCCTGCAGCAGGTATCCCGCCTCGTTCAGGTACGGTGAAAGGATTCGATTGACCCAGAAGCCGGGACGATCGGCGACGACGATGACCGTCTTTCCCATCCGGCGGCCGAATCGCACGGCGGTGACGATGGTGTCGGGACTGGTTGCCGTCGTTGGGATGACCTCCAGCAACGGCATTCGCTCGACGGGAGAGAAGAAGTGCATGCCCAGAATGCGCTCGGGGCGGCGCGCTCCGCTGGCGATGTGCCGGATGGGAATGGTCGAGGTGTTGGTGGCGAAGATCGCCTCCGGCCGGACCTGGGCTTCGACCTCAGCCAGCACCCGGCGCTTGGTATCCAGATCCTCGAAGACCGCCTCGATCACGAGATCGGCGCGTTTGAAGCCGCGGTAATCGGCCGAGCCAGAGAGAAGCGCGCTCAGCCGGTCATACTGCGGGCGGGTCAGCCTTCTGCGTTCCAGGCGCTCCGCCAGCAGCGCGGTAGCGGTCTTGAGCCCCTTCCCCACCCGGGCCAGGTCGGCATCCTTGAGCCGGGTGTCGACTTCGACGTTGAGCACCGCCGTGCCGGCAATCCCGGCGCCCATGAATCCGGAGCCGACGATTCCCAGGCGGCGAATCTGGCGCGGCGCCGCAGTGCCCGACGGAACTCCGTCGTCCTTCTTGAGCGCCGTGGTGGCAAAGAAGATCTGCACCAGCTTGCGGGAAACGTCACCCACCGCGAGCTCGCCGAAGACCCGGTGCTCCTCGGCCAGCCCCGCAGTGATGCCCTGCTCCAGCCCGATCCGCACCGCCTCAAGAGCGGCCAGTGGCGCCGGATAGTGGCCGCCGGTCTTCTTGAGGATCTGTTTGCGCGCGCCCCGGTATACCAGGCTCCGGCCGGCGGGCGTGCGATCGAGGACGAACCCCGCCAGGCCGCCCGTCCCGCCGCGCTTGGGCAGGCCTTCCCGCGCCAGACGATCGGCCGCCGCCACCGCGACCCGACGCAGAATGCTCTGCGGCACAACCTCGTCTACTAATCCCAGGCGCAGGGCCTTCGAGGCGCGCTCGCTCTTGCCCGCGAGAATCATGTCGAGTGCCGCACGCGCGCCGATCAGCCGGGGAAGCCGCTGACAACCACCGGCCCCAGGAATCAGGCCGAGCTGTACCTCAGGCAGGCCCAGCTGGGTCTTGGGATGGTCGGTGGCGATCCGATAGTGGCAGGCGAGCGCGAGCTCCAGACCTCCGCCGAGACAGGCACCGTGGATCGCGGCCACGATGGGTTTGTGGAAGGTCTCCACCCGGCTCACCGTTTCCTGTCCCTGGAAGCTCAACCGCTCCGCCGCATCCTGGCTGGTGAGCGCGGTGAACTCCTCGATATCCGCCCCGGCGATGAAATTGTCCGGCTTCCCCGAAATCAGGACCACCGCTCGAGTCGCCGCGTCATCGCGCAGCTCGTTCAACAGCCCCTCGAGCTCGTCTCTGACAGCTGAGGTCAGCTTGTTGACCGGCTCACCCGGCAGATTGAAGGTGAGGACGGCAATGCCGTTTTCGTCTTGGGTGGTGAAGGCAGGCATGGTAGCCTATCGCCTCTCCAGGACCATCGCGTACCCCATCCCCCCCTGAGCGCAGATCGAGATCAACCCGTACTGCACGTCGCGGCGGCGCATCTCGTGAGCGAGAGTGGTGACCAGCCGCGCACCAGTGGCCGCGAAGGGGTGGCCGATCGCAATGGAGCCGCCGGACACATTGGTCTGCTCCCAGTCCACCTCGCCCACCGGTCCGGACAGGCCCAGGCGATCGGCCCAGGCCTGCGAGCCCCAGGCCTGGATGTTGGAGAGCACCTGTGCGGCGAAGGCCTCGTGGATTTCTACCAATCCCAGCTCCTTCCAGGTGATCCCGGCGCGCTCCAGCGCCTTGGGCACCGCGTAGACCGGACCCATGAGCAGCTGCCAACCGGGATCGACCGCGCTCGCCGCGTAACTCCGGATGTACACGAGCGGCTCGTAGCCCAGGGCTTGGGCTTTTTCGTCGGCCATGAGCAACACGGCCCCGGCGCCATCGGTGAGCGGTGACGAGTTTCCGGCGGTCACGCTTCCGTACCTCCGGTCGAATACCGGACGCAGCTTGGCCAGCGCGTCGAGTGAGGTATCGGACCGGATGCCGTTATCCTCCGCCACCACCTGATCCATCTCGGCGCCGCCGAACCAGGGAGTGATCTCGCTGGTAAGCCGCCCATCCGCGGTGGCCGCGGCGGCCCGCTGATGGCTCATCAGGGCGATTTGATCCTGTTCCTCCCGGGTGATGCCGTTCTCCTTGGCCATCTTCTCGGCCGACTGCCCCATGGTCTGGCCGGTCGAAGGCTCGGCGATTGCCGGGGTCACCGGGATCAGATCGCGGGGGCGAACCCGGCCCAGCGTGGCAATCCGGCCACCGAGGCTGCGCGCCTTACCGGCCTCGACCAGCACCCGGCTGAAGCGCCGGGAATGAAGAATGGGGAGATCCGACAGGGACTCGACCCCGCCGGCGAGAACCACATCAGCGTGTCCCAACGTGATCTGGTCGGCGGCGTTGGTGATGGCCTGCGCGGCGGAGGCGCAGGCTCGATTCAGCGTGTACGCCGGCACGCTGGGCGGGAGCTGGGGCAGCAGGCTCACCTCCCGCGCCACATTCGGAGTGAGCACCGATGGGACCACCTGGCTGAACACCACCTCGTCCAGCTCGCGACCGTCCAGCTCACTGCGGTACAGAAGCTCCCGAGCCACGTGACGTGCGAGGGCGACCGCACTGACGTCGCGAAAGACGGTGCCGCTCTTGGCAAAGGGGGTCCGGGCGCCCGCTACAAGTGCGACCCGCCGGCCGGGCCGGGATTCGTGCATAGTGCTCCGAATGAGAAGGCGGTGACTCTGGGCAGGTGAGAGGTGAGAGGTAAGAGGTGAGATGGCCACCCCCTCTCACTTCTCACCTCTTACCCCTTACTGTTTCTAGCAACGATGCTCGCGATTGCTTGCCACCGACCGGAATCGACGGGTTCGAGCGCCTCGCGTCCGTGCACGATCTTCAGCGGACCCACCAGGCGGGCCAACTCGCCGGGACGCAGCAGATGCTCCTCCGAGGTCGGGCCCCAGCCCGCCTCGCGCTGCGCCTCGAGAAATGTCTCCATCATGAGCAGGCCGCCGGGCGCGACCAGCCGAAGGATTCGCGGCATGCTGGCTCGGTCAAGATAATTGAATACCAAAACCGCATCAAAAGTCCCTAGCTCGGGCCAGGGACCCTCGAGATCCAGCTCGCGCCAATCTATGGAGAGTCCGCCCTCGACGGCGCGCGCCCGCCCGGTGGCGAGCTTCTGCACATTGCGGTCGATCGCCACCACTCTGCCTCCCAGCCGCGCGGCCGCGATACTGTGCCGGCCCGAGCCGCAGGCAAAATCCAGCACCCGCGATCCGGGATGGATCAGATGAGCGTGCCAGAGAAGCCAGCTACTGGGCCGCACGGAAAGCGATCCTTGGAGCGATCCACGATCGGGCAATTGGCTGCCCAGCCGGCGGATCTCCTGGTGATTGGAGGGGGAATCAATGGCGCCGGCATTGCCCGCGACGCGGCCATGCGAGGATTGCGCACCATCCTGGTCGAGCAGAACGACCTGGGATCAGGCACCAGCTCCCGGTCCAGCCGGCTGATACACGGGGGACTCCGCTATCTGGAGCAAGGCGAGTTTGGGATGGTGCTGGAGGCCAACCGGGAGCGGCGAACCCTGCAGCGGATCGCGCCCCACCTCGTGTGGCCTCTCCCGTTCGTCTTTCCTGTGCACCGAGGAGACCGGATCTCGCGATGGCGGCTGGCGGCCGGAATGATCCTGTATGATCTGCTGGCAATGTTCCGCAATGTGCGGGCGCACCGAATGCTGGGCAAGCGGGGCATGCTCGAAGCCGAACCGATGCTTCGGGATCGGGGGCTCCTGGGAGGGGCCCGCTACTACGACGCCCAGTGTGATGACGCCCGCCTGGTCGTGGCCACCGCCCGCTCGGCGATTCACCATGGCGCCCTGGTCTCCAATTACATGGTGGTGCGGGGACTGGAGCGGACGGCGGGTCGGGTGGTGGGCGCGCAGCTCGAAGATCGCCTGACCGGAGACCGCGGGGTGGTTCGGGCGAGCGTGGTGGTGAACGCCACCGGCCCCTGGGCCGACCGGGTGCGGAAGCTGGAAGACGCCGGCGCCGCACCTCTGCTGCAGCCCACCAAGGGCGTCCACGTGGTGGTGGACCGATCGAGGCTCGACCACCGGGAGGCCGTCGCGTTCACCAGTCCCATCGATGGCCGGGTGATGTTCGTGCTGCCTTGGGGCAACCTCTCGTACATCGGCACCACCGACACCGACAGCTCCGAGCCACCCGACGAGCTCAGCGTCAGCGCCGACGATATGATCTATTTACTTCGATCGGCCAATGCCCGATTCCCCAGCGCCCGCCTGAGCATCGAGGACGTGCGGGCCTCCTGGGCGGGACTGCGTCCGCTGGTGTTGGGCACCGACCGGCGGATGGCATCGAGCCGTTCCCGGGAACATGCCATCGTGCAGGGATCGGGGGGCATGCTGACCGTGGTCGGCGGAAAGCTCACCACCTACCGCTCAATGTCTGCCGAGGTCGTGGACCAGGCCATGCGAGAGCTCCGCCATCGCGATGGTCGACCGCGCCACGCCGAGGCTCGTACCGACGAGGAACCGCTCCCCGGCGGTGAGACCGCCGACCTCAGCCAGTTTCGGGAGCGCGGGCTCGAGCTGGGGATCGCCGCGGTGAGCGTGGATCACCTGCTCCGCCACTACGGCACCGAGGCGGCCGGGATCTTCAACCTGGGCGGTGCCGATCGGCGACTCTTCCGCCGGCTGCTGGCGCCTCACCCGGCGATCGAGGCCGAGGTGATCCATGCGGTCCGCCGGGAGCTGGCGCAAACTGTGGAGGATGTCCTGGTCCGCCGCTTTCATTTGTACTACGAGGACCCCGACCACGGCGCCCCAGCCGCCCGGCGGGTCGCCGAGCTGATGGGGGAAGAGCTCGGCTGGGACGCGGCGCGGGTCGAAGAGGAGGCAGCCCGGTACCGGGCCTTCGCGAGTCAGGCGGGTTACGTGGCGAGGTAGTATGTCATTGGATGGGCTGGATGTAAGGAGAGGCGGAAGCGGGCGTGCCGGTCTTCCCGGCACGCCCTTACGAAAAGCCTGTCGGTCACCTCACAACAACGGTCCCAGTCATCAACGGGCCGTGCACTGCGCAGTTGTATTGGTAGACGCCAGCGGCGGTGAACGTGAAGCTGTGAGTGTTGCCGGCTCCGGTCTTGGTCGTGCTGCTGGTAAAGCTCGGCTGGCCCAATGACTGGACGCTGTGCGGCAAGGCCGCCGAGGCGACCCAGGTCCAGGTGACGGTCCCGTTGACGGCCACCGTATCCACGGCCGGGTTCGACGTGGGGTTGTGTCCGCTGGCGAAGAAGATGTCCCCCACGGTGACAGCCGCGGTCGTCGGTACGGGCGTCGCTGCCACCGCCGTTGCATTGAAGGTCAACGGTGACCCGGTCGGGTTAGCGGCAGTAGCGGTGATGGTGACCGGTCCCACCGCACTTCCCAAGGTGACATTGACCGCGGAGACGCCGGAGCCATCCGTGGGCACCGCGGGCGCCGAGACGCTGGCCCCCGTAGCCGCCCAGAGTACACTCACCCCGGGCACGCCATTCCCGAACTGATCTGCTACCTTGGCCTGCAGCGCGGTTGCCAGTTGAGCGCCGACCTCCGCGGTCTGGTTATCACCCCCTGCCTTGGCCAGGGAAAGCGCTCCGTCGGGCGTGGCGTTGGCCGAGAAGGTCACCGGCGATCCCGTGGCGCCGCTCAATGTGGCCCTCGCGGACTGGGAGCCGGCGACGGTACCCAGGGTCCACGCCGAGCTGGCGATGCCGTTGGCATCCGTCACCGCGGAAGTCGGATTCAAGGAGGCGCCTGCGGCAGTCGTGGACCAGGTGACGGTGGCGCCGGCCGAGGCCGCGCCCGCGTCCGTAACCACCACCCTAAGAGGCTGTGCGAGTGCCTGTCCCACCACACCGGTTTGCGCGTCTCCGCTGCCGGCTGAGGCCTTAGCGATGGCCGTAGTCGACGGCGTTGTGTTACCACCGCCACCTCCGCCACAGGCGGCGATGCCGATCCCGAGCCCCAGGGCCAGGGGGCTTAGATAACTTCGAGCGATTCCTGCCATATACCTTATTCCTTCGAAAATGAGGAGTTGGGTACTGACTTAGCTTACCATTCGGGACCCAGCCTGCAAGATCATTATCTTTCCAGGGTACCTCAGTCAGGATTTGACTCGTGGATCCGAACGTGTTCGAGACGGCCAACGCGGGCTTCGCGCAGGCCATGTACGAAGAGTTTCTCCGGGACCCCACCGCCGTCGGCCCCGAGTGGCGGCGTCTGTTCGAGAGCGGGGTGGTGGGGGAGCGGGACGGACGGGAAGCGGGTAAGCGAGTAAGCGGGGAAGCAGGGAAGCAGGTCAGCAGCGAAGCGGCCCAGGCGAATGACTCACCCGCTGCCTCGCCTACCCACCTACCCGCCTCCCCGGCGGCCGCAGGCCTCAGCCCGATCAAAGGCCCTGCCGCCAAGCTCGTGGCCAACATGACCGAGAGTCTCACGGTCCCCACCGCCACGACCTTCCGGGAGCTTCCGGTCGCCGTGCTGGAGCAGCGCAGGCGCGAGCTCAACGCCGCGCTTCAGGCAGCCGGCCGGTCGCAGAAGATCTCCTTCACCCACTTCATCGCGTACGCGATCGTCCAGGCCACCAAGCAGCTGCCGGTGATGGGCCACACCCTGGCCCAGGTGGACGGGGTGCCCCACCGGGTTCAGCCGGAGGGCATCGCGCTCGGGCTGGCGGTGGACGTCCAGCGCAAGGACGGCAGCCGCGGTCTGGTCGTTCCGGTCATCAAGCGGGCCGAAACGATGGACTTCGCGGCGTTCCACGCCGCCTACGAGACGCTGGTGGAGAAGGCGCGCACCAATAAGCTGATGCCGGATGACTTCACCGGCGCCACCATGTCGCTCACCAACCCCGGCGGTCTCGGCACGGTGGCGTCGGTGCCCCGGCTGATGGCCGGCCAGGGCAGCATCATCGCGGTCGGAGCCATCGGCTACCCGGCGGAGTTCTCCGGCTTACCGGATGAGCGAGTCAAGGAGCTGGGCATCAACAAGGTCATGACGATCACCAGCACCTACGACCACCGCATCATTCAGGGCGCCGAATCAGGAGCGTTCCTCGGCATCGTGGACCGGCTGCTTCAGGGTGACCAGGGATTCTACGACTTGATCGCCGAGAGCCTCGAGCTCGCGGCGGTGAGCTATCAGGTTATCAAGGGCACTCCGAGTCCCAAAGTCGCCGATGAAGCGGTCGCCCCCGAGATGCTGTATCACGTGGCTGCGGCCATGGCCCTGATCAAAGCGTTTCGGATGCATGGGCACCTCGCCGCCCGGCTCGACCCGCTGGGCACCGAGCCTATCGGCGATCCGGCGCTGAACCCTGCCTCCCTCGGCCTCACCCCTGAGATCATGGCGGCCATTCCTTCCCGCGTCCTGCGCATCACCGTCCCGGGACGGACTCTGGCCGAATCGCTGCCCTATCTCCAGGCGACATACTGCGGCACTATGGCCTATGAGATCGAGCACATCTCGACCCATGAGGAACGGGTGTGGCTGCGGGAGAAGATCGAGACCGGCACCTATCGCAAGCCGCTTCCCCCCGACCGGCAGCGCTGGCTTTTGCGCCGCCTCACCGAGGTGGAAACCCTCGAGCGCTTCCTCCACAAGGCCTACCTGGGCCAAAAGCGCTTCTCGATCGAGGGTGTGGACATGCTGGTGCCGATGCTCGACCTCACCATCGAGAGCGCCGCGGAAGCGGGAGCCCGGGACGTGGTGATCGGGATGGCCCACCGGGGACGCCTCAACGTGCTGGCCCACACCGTGGGACGGCCGTACGAGACCATCTTTGCCGAGTTCGAGGGTGGCCGACAGGTCGAGGGGGGACAACTCACCCCTGAGGGTGGGACCGGCGACGTGAAGTATCACCATGGAGCGGAGGGTGCCTACAAGACAGCCAAAGGAAAGGCAATCACCGTCAGCCTCTCACCCAACCCCAGCCATCTCGAGTTCGTCTCTCCGGTGGTAGACGGCCGGGCTCGAGCCAAGCAGACCCAGCGCCGGGGACGGGAGGCGCATCACGATCCTACCGCTGCCCTGCCGGTCGCCATTCACGGCGACGCGGCCTTCGCCGCGCAGGGAGTCGTAGCCGAGACGCTGAACCTGGGCGCCCTCAAGGGTTATCGCACGGGAGGGACGCTCCATCTCATCACCAACAACCAGGTTGGGTTCACCACCGACATGGAGGATGCCCGTTCCACCCGGTACGCCTCCGATCTGGCCAAGGGTTTCGACATCCCGATCATCCACGTCAACGCCGACGACGCCGAGGCCTGCCTCTCCGCAGTGCGTCTGGCGATGGCGTACCGCGACCGATTCCACCAGGACGTGGTCATCGATCTGGTAGGCTACCGGCGGCACGGGCACAACGAGGGAGACGAGCCGGCCTATACCCAGCCGGTGATGTACGAGCGGATCAAGAACCTGCCGTCGGTGCGGGAGCTCTACGCCCGAGCCTTAGTGCAAGCCGGGGTGATCACCCAGGAAGATGCCGACCGCGAGGCAGCCGAGGCCTATCAGCGGCTGGTGGATATCCAGCAAAGCTTCAAGTCCAGCATGGCACGGCCCAGCCCTCAGGAACACTCGGTCCGTCTCAGCGGGCCGGGTCAAGAAGTAGATACCGCGCTCGCCCCCGAGTTCCTGGTGGCGTTGAACGACCAGCTGCTCAGCTGGCCTGAAGGCTTTACGGTCAATTCCAAGCTGCGCAAACAGCTGGAACGGCGCCGTGCCGCGCTGGGCCCGGAGGGCGGGATCGAGTGGGCTCACGCCGAAGCGCTGGCTCTCGGCTCACTCCTGACCGAGGGGGTGCCGGTTCGCTTTACCGGACAGGACACCGAGCGCGGCACCTTCAGCCAGCGGCACCTGGTGCTGCACGACGCCAAGACCGGGGCGACCCTAGCTCCCATTCGAAATCTGCCTGGCGCTCTGGCCCCAATGGAGCTGCACAACAGCCCCCTCTCTGAACTGGCGACCCTGGGCTTCGAGTACGGCTACAGTGTCGCCGCGCCCGAGGCCCTGGTCCTCTGGGAAGCCCAGTTCGGCGATTTCGTGAACGCCGCCCAGGTCATTATCGACCAGTTCATCTCGGCCGGTCTGGCCAAGTGGGGGCTGACCACCCGACTGACCCTGCTGCTGCCCCACGGCTATGAGGGTCAGGGGCCGGAGCATTCCAGCGCCCGCATGGCCCGGTTCCTCCATCTTGCCGCGGAGGGCAACATCCGGGTGGTCAACTGCACCACACCGGCTCAGTACTTCCACCTGCTGCGCCGTCAGGCGAAACGCTCCCGCCAGCGGCCACTGATCCTGTTTACCCCCAAGAGCCTGCTGCGCCACCCGCTGGCCACGTCGAAGTTGGCAGATCTTACGACCGGGCGCTTCCAGCCGGTGATCGACGATCCCTTCTTTGCGACGAATCCAGAGCGGGCTGAGCGGCTGCTCATGTGCACGGGGAAGGTGTACTACGACCTCCTCCCCGAGGCAGAGAAGCTGGGCGCCAACCGTCCGGCGATCATCCGGCTGGAACAGCTCTACACTTTCCCCTGGAACGAGCTGCGCGAGGTGCTGCCCCGTTACAGCAAGGCCAAGGAGCTGGTCTGGGTTCAGGAGGAGCCGCTCAACATGGGAGCCTGGCGGTATCTCGAGGCCAAGCTGCGCGAGCTGGTGGCGGAGGGACATGGGATGGAGATCAGATACGTTGGGCGACCGGAGCGGGCCAGCCCGGCGGAAGGATACCCGGCTGCCCACGCGGCGGAACAGAGCCGGATCGTTCGAGAAGCGCTCGGACAGGGGTAGAAAATCCAAGGGCGGCCGTTACGGGCCGCCCTTTTCGTCTCTCAGTCCCTTTCGACCAGAGGTCGTTCCGAGGCCTGTCGTACCAACTCCCTGAGCGGCTCGGAGAGATGTTCTCCGTAGTGCAGCAGGAAGACCCCACGCGCTCGCCGTTGCATCAGGAAAGCGATCAGCGGGGTGTCGGCCTTGGCCGCGTTGCAGTCTCTGCAGGCCAGAACCAGGTTGTCGGGACGGTCATAGGCCGTCTGACCCCGGCGAGGCCGGACATGGTCGAGGGTAATGGCTTCGTCGCTCGTCTCGGTGCCGCAATACGCGCACACAGGACCATGCTGGGCGAGTAACCAATCGCGATGAGATTGCATTGAACGGCCGGGGGAACGACGGAAACTAGGGACGGAAACTGCGGAATGTCTTCGAGTTCTGCGTGCCACAAAGTACCAAGTTGAAGGTTGTCATGGACCTGGCTTCCCAGGTCGTGAGCTTGCACCAAGAAACCTAGCAAGATTGACGCCAAAATGACAGGTGGGGCGGCATTTAGGGCGCGGCCGACTGCTCCACCACCTCCGGAGTTTGGGCCCGGTATCTCCCCTCCAGCAACAGGCCCCACTTACGGTCATAGGGATGCACCACGGCCGTGGGCCGGTTCTCCTCCCGGAAGATGGGTCCGCCTTCGTTGACCCACTGAAAGAGGCCCCCCGACAGGTTCAACCCGTTGGGATAGCCGGCTTTGCTCAGCCAGCTCACTACCCTGGCGCCCCGATAGCCGACCGACGAGTAGACCACCACAGAAGTATCCCGGGGGAAGCCCTGTAACGGCTTGAGGGTCGGTCTGTAGGGATCGATCGGTATCGCCCCCCTGAGATGGCTCACTTCGAATTCGGGCGCGGTGCGGGCGTCGAGAACTACCGCTTGGGGCTGGCCGGAGTCCTCGCGCCAACGGGCCAGATCCTGGGTCGTGATCCACTTGACGTTGGGGAACTTGCTGGCAGTGCGGTGCCGGAGGATCTCGAAGGCCACCGGCCGGCCGGCCAGGAGCAGGACCACGCCACCGACGAGCATGGGAAGCAGGATCATGACCAGGAACACTTTGACCCAACCTCGCATCGCCACCTCCGAGCCAATCTTTGGGGATTTGACTGGCGCTAATCGCAACAAGTCTGCAACATAGTTGGTCGGCGTTCGCCAGCCATGCCAGGGTATCCCCTCAGCAAGGACCTCCCATGCGCCGCTACCTCCCCGTCAATCTCGATCTCGCGCTCCTGATTTTACGCCTCGTCCTGGCCGCGGTGTTGCTTTACCACGGGCTCCCGAAGCTGATGAACTTCGGCGCTACGGTGGGAGCCTATCAGAGCATGAACGTTCCCGCCCCGAGCGTCACCGCGGGGTTCTCGCTCATCGCCGAGGTAGTCGGGGGAATCCTGATCCTGCTTGGCATTGCGGTCGATATCGCCGCCATCCTGGTCGTGATCGACATGCTCGGCGCCATTGCCCTGGTGCACTGGGCCAATGGATTCGACTTCACCAAGGGTGGCTGGGAGCATCCCTTCACCGTGCTGGGGGCGGCCGTGGCTTTGGCGTTTGCGGGACCCGGCCGGCATACCGCCAAGCGTGCCTACAAGGGTCCGGAGCGGCGCCGCCGCTGACTCCTCCGTTATCTTTTCCATTCCGCGTCACGCCCACTCCCAAAAGGAGCTCGTCCTGAACGTAGAGAGCACCCGCGCTCGAATGGTGCGTCCGGAGCCCTCGATGCCTAATCGTGACGCCGATCCTCGACCCGAGCTCGCCTGGCAAAGCATCAACGCCATTCGCGCGCTCTCGATGGATGCCGTGGAGCAGGCTCAGTCCGGCCATCCCGGCACTCCCATGGCGCTTGCGCCCGCCGCATACCTGCTCTGGACTCGGTTCCTGCGCCACAACCCGCACAACCCGGCGTGGATGGACCGCGACCGCTTCGTGCTGTCGTGCGGCCATGCCTCGATGCTGCTCTACTCGCTGCTGCATCTGACCGGCTACGACCTGCCGCTGGAGGAGATCAAGAACTTCAGGCAATGGGGGTCCAAGACTCCGGGTCACCCGGAGCGGGGACACACGCCTGGCGTGGAAACCACCACCGGCCCGCTGGGCCAGGGGTTGAGCAACGCGGTAGGAATGGCCATCGCCGAGCGCTTCCTGGCGGAACACTTCAACCGGCCCGACCACACCATTGTGGATCACCGGACCTGGGTCTTCGCCAGTGATGGCGATCTCATGGAGGGCGTTGCGAGCGAAGCGGCATCGCTGGCCGGCCACCTGCGTCTCGGCAAGCTCGCGGTGGTGTACGACGACAACCACATCACCATCGACGGAGACACGTCGCTCTCGTTCTCCGAGGATGTTGGCCGCCGGTTCGAGGCCTACGGATGGCGGGTCCTGAAGGTGGGCGATGGCAACGACCTCGCGACCATCACGGGGGCGATGGAAACTGCCCGCAACGAAACCGCCCGCCCCACCCTCATCGTGCTTCGAACCATCATCGCCGATCCTGCTCCCACCAAGCGAAACAGCGCCGAGGCTCACGGCGCGCCCTTGGGCGCGGATGAGGTTCGGCGGACCAAGGAGATCATGGGCTGGCCGCTCGAGCCCAAGTTCTACGTGCCGGAGGATGCCCTGACTCACTGGCGCACGGCCCTAGGCCGCGGAGCCGAGCACGAGACAGCCTGGCAGATGCGCTACGATGCCTACGCGGTGGTCCATCCGGCTCTGGCTGCCGAGCTCCGGCAGTGGCACTCCGGGGAGCTCCCGGCTGACTGGGATAGCGGCCTGGCTGAACTGACGATCGGCGGCTCCCTGGCCACCCGACAGGCATCCGGGCTGGCGCTTCAGTCCATCGCCGCAGCGGTGCCCAACCTGGTCGGCGGGTCCGCCGATCTGGGCGGCAGCACCGGCACCACTCTCAAGCAAGGCGGCACCTTCGGACCCACGAGCGCGGGACGCACCTTCCATTGGGGCGTTCGGGAACACGGGATGGCGGCCTGTCTCAACGGAATTGCCGTCCACGGTGGCCTGCGGCCGTTCGGCAGCACCTTTCTGGTGTTCTCCGACTACATGAAGCCGGCCATCCGATTGGCCGCCATCATGCGCCTGCCGGTCATTTACATCGGGACCCACGATTCCATTGGCCTGGGAGAGGATGGGCCGACCCATCAGCCGGTCGAGCACCTGGCCATGCTGCGCTCGATTCCCAACCTGGTCACGCTGCGTCCAGCCGACGCAGCGGAGACGATCGAGGCCTGGAAGATCGCCATGGAACGGCGGGATGGACCGACCATGCTGGTGCTCACCCGGCAGAAGCTGCCGGTGCTCGATCGCAAGGTCATCGGCGCAGCCGAAGGGGTGAGCCGCGGCGCTTACGTGCTGCTCGACCCTCCGGGCGGTCCCGACTCGATCGTGATCGCTACCGGCTCGGAGGTGACCATCGCGCTGGAGGCGGCCCGCTCGCTCCACCGGGAGGGGATCCGAACCCGGGTGGTATCGATGCCGTCGTGGGAGCTGTTCGCGGCCCAGCCCCAGGCGTATCGCGATTCGGTGCTGCCACCCACGGTGCGTTCGCGGGTCGCGGTGGAGGCGGCCGGCGGCATGGGATGGTCACGCTGGACCACTGAAGAGGGCGCCATGGTGGGCATGGTGGGGTTCGGCGCCTCGGCGCCGGGCGAGCGGCTGTTTCAGGAATTCAAGCTGACCCCGGAGCGGGTCGCTGAAATGGTCAGGCGGCTTCTGACTTCGCGGAGGACCAAATGAATCCGCTCATCCGCCTGGGACAGTTGGGGCAGAGCGCCTGGTACGACTACATCACCCGGGATCTGATTGCGTCGGGCGAGCTGGCTCGGCTGATCAGCGTCGACGGGCTGCGGGGGATGACCTCGAACCCGACCATCTTCGACAAGGCGGTGTCGGGGAGCCGGCTCTACGACGCCGACATCCGCCGCCTGGCCGACGGGGGCAGATCGTCAACCGAGATCTTCGAGGCGCTCGCGGTAGCCGATGTCCGCGCGGCCTGTGACGCCTTTCTTGCCCTGTACCAGCGGTCCGGGGGCAGCGACGGCCTGGTCTCCCTGGAGGTCGCACCCACGCTGGCGCACGATGCCGACGCCACGGTACACGAGGCGGAGCGGCTCTGGAGCGCGGTGGACCGCCCCAATGCGATGATCAAGATCCCGGGGACCCGGGCAGGGCTCTCCGCGATCACCCGCGCCATCGCCGCCGGGATCAATGTCAACGTCACGCTGCTGTTCTCGGTCGAGCGCTACGCCGAGGTGATCGAGGCGTTCCTTGCCGGACTGGAGCGGCGGCTGGAGCGGGGTCTCCCGGTAGCCTCGATCGCGTCCGTAGCCAGCTTCTTTGTGAGCCGGGTGGATGGGAAGGTGGACCCCGCGCTCGACCGGATGGCCGGGGGTGAGCCGCTCAGGGCTGAGCCGCTCAGAGGAAAGGCAGCCATTGCCAACGCGTGCATGGCGTACCGCCTCTTCGAGAGCAGCCTGTCCCAACCCCGCTGGACCCGCCTGGCCGCGGCCGGCGTCCGTCCCCAGCGCCCGCTCTGGGCCTCGACCAGCACCAAGGACCCCCGCTACCCCGATACCTACTACGTCGAGGCTCTGGTGGCGCCCCGCACCGTGAACACGCTTCCGCCGGATACGCTCGAGGCCTATCGCGACCACGGCAATCCCGCGGTTCGAATCCAGGACGGTATCGCCGCCGCGCCGGAACAGCTCCAAGCGCTGGCGCGAGCCGGAATCGATCTGGCCCAGGTCACCCGGGAGCTGGAGGAGGAAGGGGTCGAGAAGTTCGCGGCGTCATACCGATCGCTGCTCGCCGCAATCGACGCCAAAATCGGCCAACTGGTATGACCTTCTCCCTGCGGCGCCTCTCCCTCACTCACTGGATCTTCATTGGGATGGCCGCAGGGATTCTGATCGGGTGGCTGGCTCCGGGGACGGCAGCCCAGCTCAAGCCGCTCTCGGCCGTGTTCCTCCGGATGATCAAGTCGGTTGTGGTACCGATCATCTTCGGAACGCTGGTGATCGGGATCGCGGGACACGGCGACGACCTCAAGCGAATCGGCCGTCTCTTCATCAAGTCGATGGCCTACTTCTGGGCCATGACCGCGATAGCGCTCGTTGTCGGGCTGGTCGCGGTCCACTTGACTCGGCCCGGAGTCGGCGTAGTCCTGCCGGCGCCTGACCCTCACGCTGCTATCCCCAAGGCGGCCCCCACCACGTTCGGCGGCTTTCTCGAGCACATCGTGCCCAGCAGCTTCTTCGAGGCCGCGGTGCACAACGAAGTGCTGCAAGTGGCCTTCTGGGCCACGCTCTTCGGCGTCGCGCTCAGCCAGGTGCAGGGCCGGCCCAAGGAGGCGATGCTCGGCTTCTGTGAGGGACTGGCCCAGACGATGTTTCGCTTCGTGGCCATCATTATGAAGTTTGCCCCGGTCGGTGTCGGGGCTGCGATGGCGGTGACGGTGAGTCATAGCGGCCCGGGAGTGCTGAGAAATCTCGGCCTCCTGGTGGCGACCCTCTACGGGGCGCTGGTCGTCTTCGCATTGGTCGCCTTGCTGCCGGTGGCCCTGCTCTCCCGAGTTCCCCTCCGGCGTCTCCTCCGCGCGGTGAAGGATCCAGCCATCATCGCCTTCACCACCACGTCGTCCGACGCGGCGCTGCCGGTCGCAATGGAACGGATGATCGAGCTCGGCGTTCCCCGCAGAATCGTGGCCTTCGTCGTGCCCACCGGGTACTCGTTCAACCTCGACGGCTCCACACTCTACCTCGGTGTGGCCTCAATCTTCGTGGCCCAGGCGGCCGGGATGCACCTGGCTCTGGGAACCCAGCTGGCCATGATGTTGACCCTCCTCGTGGCCAGCAAAGGGGTTGCCGGGGTGCCCCGGGCTTCTCTGGTGGTCCTGTCCGGCGTGCTCAGCGGCTATGGACTTCCGGCGGAAGGTGTCGCGGTGGTCCTCGGTGTAGATGAGCTGATGGACATGGCGCGGACCACCGTTAACGTGGTGGGGAATTGCCTGGCCACCGTCGTGATCGGCCGCTGGGAGGGAGAGCTCGAGCTTGCCCCGGAGGAGGCTCGCGAGCGGGCGGCAACTTTCTCAGCCCTGCCGTCGTCATAGGTCTATGCTCATTCCTCAGGATTCCCCATGACGTCCCCCCGAATCATTCATGGCGCTTTGATCTGTGCTCTCTCGTGGACCGCTCCCGCCGAGGCGCAGCAAAAGAGTGCCCCGATCACCAACCTGCGGTACGATCTCACCTTCGATTCCACCACCGCGCGGGACCGCATCATCAAGGTGGCTGCGTCGTTCGACGTGAAGGGGGATGGTCCGGTCCTGCTCTCATTCCCTGCCTGGACCCCGGGTGCCTATGAGCTCAGCTTCTTCGCCCGTTGGGTGCTGAACTTCGCGGCCACAGCCGGCGACAAGCCGATCTTCTGGGACAAGCTCGACTACGACACCTGGCGGGTGCAGACGCGGGGAGCCCGCTCGGTCACGGTCCGGTTCGACTATCTGGCCGACACGCTCGACAACGCGATGGCCTGGGCGCGGCCGGATTTTGCTCTCTTCAATGGGACCAACCTGCTGCCCTACCCCGAGGGCGCCGGGTACGACTTCCCTGCCACCGTCACCGTCAAAACGGAGCCCAGTTGGCTGGTGGTCACGGCGATGAAGCCCGCGGGAGCGCCGCGCACCTATACCGAGTCGAACTATCACGATCTGGTCGACATGCCGTTCTTCGTCGGCCGGATGGATTACGACAGCATGCAGGTGGCCGGGCGCTGGACCCGGCTGGCCACCTACCCCGCCGGCGCGCTGCCGGCGGACCCGGCCCGGAAGCGCCTCTGGGAGCAGATCGGCAAGTTGATTCCCGCCGAGTCCGCGGTGTTCCATGAGACTCCCTGGAACAGCTACAACGTGATGATGATCTTCGACCCCCGATATGGCGGTGCGAGCGCGCTGGAGCATCAAAGCTCCCACGTGGGGATCTACAACCCGGGCATCATCGCCAGTCCCCTGCTCGCCTCCATCACCGCGCATGAGATCTTCCACGCCTGGAACGTGAAGCGGCTCCGGCCGGCGGACATGTGGCCCTACGACTACCACCAGGCGCAGCCCACGCCGTGGCTCTGGGAGAGCGAGGGGATCACCGACTACTACGCCGACCTGGCGCTGGTGCGAGGCGGGGTCATCGACTCGGCCCAATTCATGGCTCTCACCGCCGACAAGGCCGGTACCGTCTCAGACGCGCCGTCCACGGCGCTGGAAGACGCCTCGCTGTCCACCTGGATCCATCCCACCGACGGGAGCGGCTACATCTATTACCCCAAAGGCTCGCTGGCGGGGCTGATGCTCGACATTACCATCCGCGATGTCAGCGACAACGCCCACTCGCTGGACGACGTGCTCCGGCAGCTCTATCAGACGACGTACAAGAAGGGCCGCGGCTACACTGGGAATGATTGGTGGCCCGCAGTCAGCCAGGCGGCCGGAGGCCGGTCCTTCGCCGAGTTCAACGCCCGCTACATCGATGGCAGAGATCGCTATCCGCTGGATCGGATCCTGCCTCTGGCCGGCATGCGGCTCACGTCGGACACGGTGAAGGTGCCCCGGCTCGGTCTCCAGACGGTGGCAGATTCGAATGGGATTGTGGTTGCAGGGGTCCTGCCCGGAGGACCCGCCCAGGAGGCGGGAGTCCAGGCGGGGGATCATCTCATCGCCCTGGGTGATCTCTCGGTGACCAGCCCGGACTTCGGCCCCGCGTTCCGGGCGCGCTTCGGCAAGGAGGAGGGCGCCCCGTTACCGATCAAGGTCCGTCGCGGAACCGACACGCTCACCTTGAATGCGAAAGTGCGTTTGGCGGTGCGGCTGGAGCGCCGGATCGAGGCGGACCCTGCCGCCAGCCCCAAGGCGGTTCGCATCAGAACCGGAATACTGAAGGGAATCACCGGCCGCTAGAGGGAGGTGCCTCAGGCGTCGTCGACCCGGCTCAGGATTCCGCTCCAGCTGCGGTCCCGGGGACGGCCGCCGCGAAACTCGAAGTGCTCGTCCACCAGGATCCGGCGAGTGAACTCCCAGGTCGGCTGGGCCTGAAGCCGATTCCGCAGGACCAGAGGGACCAATTGCGCCGCCACCGCCCACACGCCCGGCTCGAGCCCCGGATACAGGTGTGCCCACTGCGGCAGGAGTCGAGCTTCCCGCACCGCCATTGCGACCGCCCATTTTTGTGGCCTGCGGACATACCGGCGGGGGGCCGGGCCTTCCGCGAACAGCATCCGCTGACACATTCGAGGCCCCGGCAGACTGACGCAAGGATGTAAGTCACAAGGATGGGACGGACCCGTCTTTCCCCTCCTTCCCGACCTTCCCATCTTTCCACTATGCCAATAACCGAAGTCGTCGTCAGCAGCCTGGGTGATCTGATCGACAAGGTCACCCCTACCCAACCGGACCCGAGGACCGGGCGGCGGCGCGACAGCGGAGTCTACCGGGGGGACTCGGACGCGAGCTGGCCTCTGCTCACCAGTCTGGACAAGCTGGGTGGTGCCGAGTCACCGCATTGCAAGGCGGACCTCGAGGAGCACATCCTCCGAAATTTCATCCGCTACTCGCGGCCTTATTTCAGCCATCCGCCGGTGAACGAGTGGGAGGTGCTGGTCGCGGCCCAGCATCATGGGCTGCCGACCCGGCTGCTCGACTGGACCTACTCGCCGTTAGTGGCCGCGCACTTCGCGACGATGGACAGCGAGCGCGACTCGGATCGCGTGGTCTGGCGGCTGGACTGGAAGAGTGTGCACCGGTTTTTCCGGCTGCCGGAGCTCGCCCTGTTGATTCAGGATCTGGAGGGACTCGGGGGCGACAGACCGATGACACCGTGGACGCTCTTCAACGCGCCCACCGATGCTCGGCAGTTTGCCTGCATGTTGGAGCCGCCGTCCTTGAATCCCCGGATCGTGGCGCAGTCGGCAACCTTCACCCTCTGCTCCGACAAGCGGCAGCCCTTCGACCGTTTTCTGGAAAGGCACGGGCTCGGCTCGGCGCTGACCAAGTTCATCATTCCGGCGGCCGAAACCGCTCGCTTCCGCGACCAGCTCGATCTGGTCAGCGTGGACGAGCGGCGATTGTTTCCCGACCTGGACGGCGTGGCGGCGGAGATGCGGCGCTACTACTCCTGACTCGGCGGGTGGGCTCGGCCGCTCAGTCTGGCCTCGGCTCTATCATAGTCGCCATGCGTGAGCAGGATATCGTAATTCTGAACCGGCGCCGGAATCGTTCTGAGCACCACGAAATCGCCGGGCTGCCAGCTGGATGCCACGGGACGCTGGGGCATGCGGATCTCCCACACGCTGCCGTCTTCCAGCGTGACAAAGCTGCCACCGTCGGTGACCTCGCGAACATAGAGTCCATACGGCAGCACGACGCTGTAGCAGTTCCAGACGCAGCCGCGGAGCTGGGGCGCGGCGGCCTGGGCTTGAGCTGCAGCACGGTTGAAGGTGAACAAGAGGAGTACTGGCACGAGCGCGGGAAATACGCGAAGCAACTTCATGGGGGCACCCTGGGTGGTTTGTAGCTCTAGTATGCACCCGATTTTTGGAGTCCGCTGTGAGCTATCGTACCGCCCCGGAGGCACATAGCGCAGCTTTCTGCACTCGGATGCCTTCCCTTAAGTGTCTGGTGGCACTACTCTATAGGGCTGCGGAAGTCCACCACGCGTACCGTCAGAGGAGATCGAGATTGTGAATCGCAGGGGACCAAAGGTCAAGCTCGCCCGTCAGCTCGGCATTGCGCTCACCCCCAAGGCTCAGCGGGTGATGGAGCGCCGTCCCAATCCACCGGGCCAGCACGGCGCATCACCCCGCCGCAAGGTCAGCGGCTACAAGAAGCAGCTGGTCGAGAAGCAGCGGCTCCGGGCCCAGTACAACCTCAGCGAGCGGCAGATGAGCAACGCGTTCGCCGAGGCCATCCGGCAACCCGGCAACACCGGGGTCAGGCTGCTTCAGTTTCTCGAGTTTCGGCTTGACGCCATCGTGCTCAGAGCGGGCTTCGTGCGCACCATCTATGCGGCTCGGCAGGCGGTGACCCACGGTCACCTGCGCGTCAACGGGCAGCCGGTGGATCGGCCCTCATACCGGCTCAAGCCGGGAGACGTAGTGTCGTTGGCGGACAAGAGCAGGGATATGGTGGCCTTTACTGGCCCACTCGAGGTCGCCCGCCCGCCGGCCTATCTGGAGCTCGACCGGGAGAAGCGTAGTGTGCGAGTGAGGGAGGTACCGGAGCGAGAGCAGATCCCGATCCAGTGCGAGGCGTCGCTGGTGATCGAGTACTACTCGCGGTAAAGAGCGCGGTGCACAAAGAAGGGCCTCCTGAACGGAGGCCCTTTTCGTTTCAGGGCGTTGGGATGCGTCGCGGCCCAATATCCTCCCGCCGCCGCCCGTTGGGGTAGTTCAGGGCTTCGGTTTCGGGCTCTACCGAGGCAGAGTCCCCCCTCATCGGCCCGGGTTCTACCAGAGCCCGCACGGTCATCAGCAGACTGTCCGCTGTAAAATCCTCAGGAAGCGTCGGCACGTCGGCTGGAAGGCCGTCTGGGATGGTCGAGCCGATATGAAGGATCGGCAGCCCAGGCTTGCGATCCCGGACACTTTGGCACAGCTCTCCGACGTCAATCCCCGTTCGGTACGTGTTTAGCACCAACAGCTCGATATCCGGCAACAGAATACACAGCTCCTGGGCGGCGTAGCCATCGTGGGCCTGGAACACGGCGTAGCCGCTCATCCGCAAGAGACCCGTAACCGACAGCAGCAACGCGTTGTAGTCGCAAATGACAATACGCCGCCCCTTGGTGTCGGGTACGGGGCGATCGGCCAACATGTGGGACCTTAGGTCCGGCGACGACGGCCGGCTCTGGCAAGGGACTTACTTGGCGGGATACCCGTAACGTACCCTGCCGTTCCCGGAATAGATATGGGCACCTGGGCGCGCGAAGGTTCCGCGGACATGCACTCTCGCACTCGTGTGGGGGGAGACACTTGGGAGGTCTGGGAGCCTTCCAGTCGAAGGCCCCTGAGGTGTTGGATCGGCGAGAGGCGCCGGTCGGAATCGAACCGACGGATGGAGGTTTTGCAGACCTCTGCCTTACCACTTGGCTACGGCGCCGGAAGGACCCCTAAGCTATTCCTCAGCCCGGCCTACCTCAAGGCCGAAAGAATGGTCGTCATCCCACTCTTGCGGGACCGCCAATCTGGGCGACCATTAGAGCGACCAATGCTACCGTAGAGTTCTGCTCCGACGCAAAGCAAGGAGGTCAGGGTGCCGGACAACATTCGCGAGGCTCGGCTTCGACCGGAGTACGCGTCGCTCTATCCCGGGGTCGAGCCGGGCGTGTGGCTGCCCGCGACGACCGTGGGCCAGAAGCTACTGCTCTGGCACCTGGCGACCTCGGTGACGCCTCAAGGCGAACGGCTGATGGCGGAGGAGCACTTCGAGTTTCGGGGTGGGCCGGGCGCCGCCAATCGGAACGGAGCCCGCACCCGGGCCAGCGATCAGTACGAACAGTTCGATCAGTGAACCAGCGGTCCGCCGAGCTGAGCGAGGCCAGGCTCCGTGGTGGAGTGCAGATAGGCGTTGGCGTCGTGGGCCAGAGCGCCTTCCGGCAGGTAATGGTAAGCCGGCCCGAGCTCGGTCCGGATCCGCGCCGCGTAGAACTCGGGTAGCTGGTCCGTCTCACCTTCCATAAAGCTCCGCACCGACCGATCCGTATCCAGCAGCCGGCGGATGGTCTCATGGTAACGAATCCGCCCGAAGCCCTCGGATGAGACGGCGCGAATCACGTTCATCCACTTGGGAATCATCGTCGGGGTGGCGGGAATCCGCCGCGCGATGGCCTTCCACGAGAATGAATACCGGGTGACATCGACCAGGCCGTCGTAGAACTCCGGCCAGGAGTAATTCTTGGGCCGGACGTTCATCGCATGGTTGTTATTCAGGAAATGGAAGGGGAAGGGAAGCACCCGGCCGGCGCGCTGATAATCCAGATTCATCGGCGCCGCCCGCCCAAAGGCCGAGAGCAGCGAGTAGGCCGGGAAGGCGCCGGGCGAGAGATCGATGAACTTCTTGGTCAGCTCGAACGGCTCCGGCCCCATGTCGCCGTCAAGGCCCATCACGAAGTTGGTCTGGATGTAGGGGATGTAGCGCAGGATCATGTTCACGTGCTCGGACACCTGCTTGACCTTGTCCATCCCGGTTCGCCGGGTCTTCGACTTGTTGCCCAGATCGTACCAGGACTCGATGCCCGGGAGGATGGCCTGAAAGCCGTTCTGCCGAAGTCGTTGCAGATGCTTCTCGGATAAGAGCGACAGACTGCTCTCGGCGATGTGCCGCATCCTCCCCTGGGGAACCGCCGCCTCGACCGCCTCCATGTAATCGTCGAACCGGACCCCGAAGTTGGGGTCGTGCCAGCCCACGATCGGGTGCTTGATCTTGGTGAGGAGGAACTTCAGGTCGTCACGCAGCTGTATAAAGCTGAGCGGCTGATAATCCACCGTGGAGTCGATGCAGAAGCTGCAGGTGTAGGGGCAGCCCAGGCTGCCGATCATCGGGACGATCTTGATCGTGGGCGCCTTGGCCAGGGTGGGCTCCACGAACTTCCACCGCTCTTCCAGCGTCGGCAGCTCGAGCGGCTGGCGCAGCGCAGCCATCTCCCGGCCGACCGGCCGGTGCGGCGCGCACTCCCGACACACCTCGGCAATAGTGGCTCGGTCGGTAAAGCCGAGGACATAGTCGTAGTACTTCTTGGCGTCCTCGGGATAGCACCGGGCATGGGGTCCGCCCAGCACCGTCACCGCGCCGCGCTTCCGGAAGAAGTTGCTCAGCGCGTAGGCCAGCTGGGCGGACTGGGTAAAGGCACCGATGAAGACGAGATCCAGATCGGCCGGAAGCTCTTCGAGGAGATTCTCCAGTCCGGTATAGCAAACCACCCGGACGTCGTGGCCTTCCTGCTCACACCAGACCCCGACCACCTGGGGCATGATGCTGGCGAGATTCGCATTCATTACCCTCCCGTACACGGAGGGATTGGGACTTTTGGTGACGAGATCGAGAATGCCGATACGCAGTCGGCCCATTGACGGTCCTGGCACATCGGGGAACGGCCGATTTCCCTAGGCTTACCCGGACACGACGGGGGCCTGCACGAGCGGAAGGACCGGAGGAGAGCTACTACTGGCTGTGTTCACCGCCCCAAAGGATCGGCCGGGTAGCGCCATCCTTTAGGAGCGAGCCCTAGCCAGTAGGGCGGCATTGACCAGCCGGAAAATGGCTAAGAGGCCGCCGGATTGCAAGCCGAGGTCGTGGCCGGGACGTGCACCTTGAGAGCTGCGGGCCGAATTTGGTAGTGCAGCGGGGACTCCAGCGTCAGCACCTCGCCGTCCAGGGCCACCTGGAGCCGGCGCCGTCGGGTCTCGACCGCGATCTCTTCCACGGTGAACAGGTCCAGCTCCCTGACCCGCTCCGCCCCTTCCAGAATGGTTTTCAGCGCCAGCCGCAAGAGTCCCGAACGCCGCTCGGCATTGAGCACGTAGAGCGCCAGCCGGCCACGGGCAATGGACTCACGGGTCCCCGCGTGGATTCCGGTCGTGCGGTATTCGTTGTTCGCCACCAGCAGCAGCGGCGTCCGCCGGATCATCTCCTGCCCTTCGACGTGCAGCTTCACGGCCATGAACGCATTTCGCCGCATGACGGTGAGGGCCGCCCAGAAGGCCGCAATCCACTTACCCGGGAAACTGGCCCGGTAGCGCTCGCGGAGGCGCACGATGGCCGGATAGACGCCCAGGCTGGAGTTGTTGAGAAAGAATCGTCCGTTGACCTCGCCCACATCCACTCGGCACCACGCACCCTCGAGGATGATCTTGGCTGCCTGCTCCAGATCCAGCGGGATTCCCAAGTCCTTGGCAAAGTGGTTGAGGGTGCCCAGCGGGAGGACACCAAGCGTGATCTCCCGCCCCACGACCGCGGCAGCGGCGGTGTTGATGGTGCCGTCGCCACCGCCGGCGACGAGCGTGTCGCACCCCGCCTCGACCGCCTCCCGTACCGCGCTCCGGAGCTCGCCACCGCTCCCGGCCAGGGTGATCTGAGTCTCGCGTCCCGCCGCTCCGAAAATCTCCTGGAGACGCGCGGCAACCTTGGTGGCCTCGCCGTGGCCCGAGGAGGCGTTCAAGACAACCGCGATGGTGCCCACGATTCAGACCAGCCTCTCTCTGCGCCGGTACCTGACCAATCGGTCACCGAAGGCCACTCCAGCAACCCAGATGGTGGCCGCTGCGTAGCCCGCGAGCACATCGCTTGGGTAGTGCACGCCGAGGTACACTCGGGAGAAGCCGATCAACAGGATGAGCGAGATGGCGGCGGCCCAGACGATCGCACGGAGGACCGGATTGCGCAGCCGTCCCGATGCCAGAATCGCCAGCCCACCAAAAAAGCTGGCGGCAAAGAATGCGTGGCCGCTGGGAAAACTTTGCGAGCGCGGCAAGGGATAATCGAAGAAGGCGGCCGGCCGGGCCCGGGCAAAGGAGAGCTTGAGCAGGGTATCCAGCAGACCGGCTCCCGCCATAGTGACCACCATGAGAAGGGCACCGCGGCGCCACCCGCGAATCAGAAATGCAATGGCGAGGACGCCGCCGAGCGGAGCCAGCCACGCCGGTCCGCCGTAGCGGCTGGCCGCGATCATCACCCGGGTGAGACCGGGGGAGGCCAGGCTATGAATGGCGATGCGAAGGCGGTCATCCAGAACCGGAGCCGGCGTGTCGGTCAGGATCTCGTGCCCCAGCCACACGAAGAGCCAGAGCGCGAGCCCGGCCGCAATCAGGCCGGCGAGAATG
>JBGQLP010000032.1:0-35637 GCA_041500125.1 Gemmatimonadota bacterium | reverse complement strand
GCCGATAATCGGCAGGCAGCGGGCCTCGTCCCCATTTCCGAGAATGGCCACCGTGAACTCGGCGCCCGGAAGATAGGTCTCGATGATCACGGGCTCCGAGTAGGTGGCCAGCAGATGGGAGACCTGACGCACCAGCTGGGAGCGATTCTTACAGAGGCTCCGGGTGGTGACGCCCTTGCCCGATCCCTCGAACGCGGGCTTCACGAAGAGAGGAAAGGGCAGCGCCACCTCGCGAGCATCGGCGGGCGAGTGGGCCACGACGAATGGCGCGGTGGGGACGCCGCGATAGGAGAGGATCTCCTTGGCCCGGCCCTTATGCAGCGCGAGACCGCAGGTCAGGGGGTCGGAGGCGTGATAAGGAATTCCGAGGAACTCGCAGATTGCCGGCACATGGGCCTCGCGGCTCGCGCCGTAGAGCCCTTCAGCGATGTTGAAGACGAAGTCGGGGCGGAGCAGCGCGAGCCGAGCGGGGAAGCTGCTATCGGCCTCGAGCCGGTACACCTGACCCACGGAGCTGAGCGCCCGCGCCACCGCATCGATGGTTGCGGGCTCATCCCACTCGGCATACAGGTCTGGTTGCTGAAGGTCGGGTCGGTAGCCCCGACTGGGAGGCTCGTCGGATGGAGGGGAGTCGGAGTTCGCCCCGGCTGGGTTAGCCGGCGCCTCGGGTTTGAGATTGAAGGCGAGTCCGATCCGAACTGCCAAAGGCGCCCTCTACAAAAAAGGCCGTCCGCGAGAGACGAGCCAGGACGAGTTCACATGTCGACGCCACTAAGGTAAGAAAAAGTTTTTCGGACCACAATAGTTTTTGGGGAAAAAGTCGAGACGAGTTTTTGGTGAGGGTCGAGGGTCGAGGGTCTAGACTTTGTGAAAACCAACTCGTCCGGCCTCTCCTCCCTCTGGAGATTCATAGATCTCGAAATCCGCAAAGAGGGCGGGAGCCTCCTGCTGAAGAACCCGAAGACACCCGACCGCCATCCGGCGGATCTCGAGCTCGGCGCCTTCGCCCAGCCGGAGCTCGAGCATGGTACGCCACGCGCGGACGTTGGCGCTCACCACGATCTTCACCTCGGTGGCATTGGGCAGGACGCTCCGGGCCGCTTCGCGGGCCATCTTCCGGCGGTGCACCTTGTCTTCCACCCAGTCATAGCGAGCCATCAGCCCCTCGACTGCTGCGACGTAGGCCGCCTGGGCCGCCTGGACCTGCCTGGTCCACTCCGCTTCGAGGGCCGGGTCTCCCATGATCGCCGGCGGCATCACGAAGGCGGCGTGGGACTCGTCCACGTAGCGCTGGGACAGCTGGGAGAATCCCCATCCGGCCCGGTGCCGCACCAGCTCGTGGCTGCAGGAACGGGAGATTCCCTCGATCAGCATGACATAGGAGGAGTGCTCGAAGACCGATCCGTGGCCCTGACGCAAAATGTTGCGCAGGTACTCCGCGGTACTCCTGCCAGCCGGATTGTGCTGGCTCATGTAGCAGAGCCGGCCGGCGAACTCCGCGATCCGCTCACCATCGCTCGAATCACCCTTCCATTGAACCGGTAGATGAGCGGGCTCGAGGAACTGGGGTCGGGCAATGAGGGTGACGCGGGGCTGGCGGATGATTTCCATGGGGAGCTAGGAGTCGGGAGCTGGGAGCTAGGAGTCTGGGGTTGAGAATAAGAGAGTGGCAGAAAGGTAACTCTGGGCCGGTTCTTCGCTGCATCCGTGCTCCTAGCTCCCAGCTCCCAGCTCCCCCGCCAGTTCCAATCGAGACCTAGCGTAGCCACCGCTGCGCTCGATCTCGCGGAGGCCCCGTTCAACGTCGGAGGGCAGGGTCACTGCCCTCGGGCCGACCTTGAGCCGGCTGATGGGCAACTCGCCGGACGGAAGAATAACCCCTGGATTGAGAATTCCGAGCGGGTCGAAGCTGAGCTTGACCAGGCGAAACAGCTCCACGATCTCGGAGCCGTACACCTTGGCGAGCGTGTCCGCCCGGAGCCGTCCGTCCCCGTGCTCACCTGAAGGCGTTCCTCCGAGCCGGACGACGGCGTCAGTCACTTCCTCCAGGATGCCGGTGATGGCCTCCTTCCAACCTGTCTGTCCGACATCCGGCAGCAGATTGACGTGAATATGGCCGTCACCGGCATGGCCGAACATCACTACGGGAAGACCTCGTTCGGCAGCAGCCCGGCGAACAATCCGGATGTACTCGCCCATGCGTTCGATGGGGACGCAGGCATCCTCGATCACCTGGAGCGAGCGCCTATCGTCGGGAAGGCCGGCCAGGATGGGACTCGCGGCATGCCGGATTGCCCACAACCGCTCGGCTTCGGGCGGCGAGTACGCCGTTTCAATCGAGGTGGCCCAGGGCTGAATGGCTTCCGACGCGGCGGCTAACACCTCCCGAAGCGCTTCAGGGTCAATCCGCTCCAGCTCGACCAGCAGGATGGCTTCGGGAACGAAGCCGTCGCTGACTCCTCCCCAAGTCCCAGCTCCAATCAGATCGAGGAATGTTCGGTCCAGCAGCTCCAGCGCGGAAGGCTCGCATCGATTCAAGGCGATGACTAGATCGCTGAGGCGGTCGAGCGAGGCTAGGTGCACTCGGAGCCCTGCACGAAAAGGCGGAATGTGGTCCAGCCGCCATTCGATCTCGGAAACGATCCCGAGGGTACCCTCGGCCCCAATGATCAGGTCCAGCACATCGCCGGAGGCGACGTAGGCGTCGAGGGCGTAGCCCGAGGAGTTCTTGCGGGTGCGGGGGAACCGGGCGGCAATGAGCGGAGCTGCAGCCCGTACCTTGGGAGCGGCCTCCCGCTCGAAGCGAGCCACGGCCGCCGCGGTTGCTGCGGCGGGGGCCGGCTTGCGGCGTAGCTCCATCGTCTCCCCGTCGGCGGTGAGCAGAGTGACTGCCTCGATCCAGCGGCGGACGCTGCCGTAGCGGACCGAGCGGGCCCCGGCCGCATTGGTGGAGACCATTCCTCCCAGGGTGGCCCAGCGGCCGCTCGAAGGGTCGGGAGGGAGCCGGAGCCCGTGATGGCCCGCCGCGGTGTTGAGCTCCGCGAGGGTCACTCCAGCGCTGGTCACCGCGCGCTGATTCGCCGCGTCGATCTCCAGCCGCCGCCCCGCCATCTGGGTCAGGTCCACCACGACCCCGTCGCCGACGTTGCCTCCTCCCATGGCACTGCCGGCGCCCCGGGGGACGAGCGGCACGCGGTGGTCCGCAGCCCAACAGATTGCTGCCCTCAGATCCTCGACATCCGCCGGCAGGCAGACCGCGCGGGGCAGGATGCGATAGATGCCGGCACCCTCGGAATAGGCGGCCCGGGCCCGCTGGTCGGTTCGATAAATACCGCGAATGGCTGGAGCAGGCAGCATCGCGAAAAGCTAACTATCTTCTCCCCCTATGGCTGAAGTCCCCCGCGCTCAACTGATACACATCGATGTAGATCGCCGACTGGGCCACGAGTGGGACAAGTGGGATGGCCGGCCTCTTCCGAACCAGGGTAACTACGACTCGCCGCCCGCTCTCTTCTTTGCCTGGTCGGCTCTCACCATCGTCATCGGCCTCGGCGTCGTGGCCCTGGGACTCTTCCTGCTCGCTCCCCGGCTGGGTGGCATTCACCCCGCGGCGCCGAGGGTGCTTTGGAGTGGGCTGCTCGTGGTGGGTGCGGTGGGCTGGGCCTGGTGGGGAGCGCTCTTTCTTTCATATACGTCGGGCCGCCCCCTTCTACCCGAACGACTCGCCGAGCGGGGACCGTTCCTCCGGCTCATGCGGCTGACTTCGGGTGTGGCGGACCGGCTGGGACAACGCGACTGGGTCGAGAATGCGGCGGTAAAGGTCTACAACCGACTGGCCATGATGCGGGGCCGGAAGGTGGGCCAGGGGGAGCTGCTGCTCCTGATCCCGCGATGCCTCTCCAAGATGACGCTGGATGGTGTGCTCGGCATCGCAGGGAAGTACGGGGTTCCGGTATTCGTTGCTACCAGAGGGCAGTTGGCGCGCCGGGTCATTCGAGAGCGCCGGCCGAGGGCGGTGGTCGCGGTGGCCTGCGAGCGCGACATGGTGAGCGGTCTGCATGACGTGGCGGGCAAGATTCCGGTGCTGGGCCTCACCATGACCCTGCCGTCGGGACCGTGCAAGGATGCATCGCTCGATCTGGAGCAGCTGGAACGCTGGGTTCGAGCCTACGTGGTATAAGGAGGGACCGCTCTACTCGCTGGGGGAGTTTTCATCGGGTGGTGGCGCGGCGGGTTGCTCCTCCTCCGGCGCCGGTCCGCCGTAACGCTGCACCAGTCCCTGCAGTACCGCTACCACCTTCAGTGCCACCGGATGATCCGGCCTGACTTCTCGCTCCAATTCCCGATCGGGTAACGAAGGATCCCGGAGAGGCCGATAGATGGTCTCGACGGTGAGCTGGCTGCTTCCCGGCCGCGCCGGGTCGGCCCAGGCCCGGACGCGCACGACCCCTGGCCCAATGGCTTGATGGCCGGGGGTCGGTCGGCGGCTGGCGGTCGCGAACCAGCCGGTTTCCAGGTAGCCGTCGCGAATCTGCACTCTGCGCACTGGAATCGAGTCGGCCTTCAATGCCTCCGCCAGGCGCTGGGTGGCCTGGGGAACCGAAAGCCGCACCTCGGTGCCCGCGGCCTCTGGAACCGGCAGGAATGAAGGGCGGGTGGTGTTGGGCTGGCACGACGTGGCGGTTGCCAGCAGCCCCAGGCGCAAGAGCGAGTATCGCACCGATCAGTCCTGATGGGGCGGTGTGCCCGGCGGGTCAGTGTGGGTGTGCGGTGGAGTGCCTGGCGGTTCCACGTGGCCGGGGGGCGCGGTCGAGTCCCGCGGCCCTGATGTCCCCGCCTCTTCCCCGTGGTAATGGTGACCTTCGGTGCGTTCGTGCAGCTCAGCCTTCAATACCGGGCTTGGAACGCCAGCGGCGTGCTCGAACACCATCTTGCCGCCGTAGAAGCCGGTGGCAACCACCAGCCCGGCCCCGCCGACCGACAATGCCACTACGACAGCCCGTTCCACTGAGGCCATGCGCTTTTCCCGAACCAGTCGCCAGACGGCGAGCACGGCAAACACGCCCAGGGTGATGAGCGCCAGATCCTCGTGGGTGCCCATCAGCTGGTGCACAGCCTCGCCGTGATCGATATGGTCTTCGGCCTGAAGTCCGGAGATGACTGCGAGGGCGGCGCCCAGTACTCCGACCAGTAGAGTCCAGAAGGCCACCTGCCGGAAGATCACGCGGCGGGTAAAGGCCGCCAGCAGGTCGAAGAACACAGCGGTCACCAGCAAGGCTGTGGGAAGATCGTTCAGGGCGGCGTGGAGACGGGGCCAGTCGTAGCCGAACATGGATTCTCCGAAGACGTGAGTTTACAGACCTGGATCGATCGGCACCGGCGGATCGGTCGAGTAATCATAAAACCCCCGCCCGTTCTTTCGTCCATGGAACCCGGCCACCACCATCCGCTGAAGCAGGGGCGGCGCGGCGTAGCGCGGCTCGCGGTAGGCATCGAACATGATCTCGGCGATCCGGACCACGGTATCCAGGCCGATGTAATCGAGCAGCGTGAGCGGCCCCATCGGATGACCACATCCGAGCTGCATGGCGCGATCCAGGTCGGCGGTCGAGGCCACCCCGCGCTCCAGCGCCCGCGCGGCGTCGAGGAGGTACGGAACCAGCAGCAGGTTGACGATGAAGCCAGGGCTGTCGGTGGCGGCCACCGGCTCCTTCCCCAGCTTACGAACAAATCCGTAGGCCCGGTCGAACGTGTCTCGGCTGGTGGTGACGGTGCGCACCACCTCGACCAGCGGCATGAGGGGGACGGGGTTGAAGAAGTGCAGCCCGACGAAGCGATCGGCCCGTCGAGTGGTTGCCGCCATGGCTGCGATGGTGAGACTGGAGGTGTTGGAGGCGAAGATCGTGTGGGGAGGACACAAGCCATCCAGCTCGGCCCAGAGCCGGTTCTTCAGCTCCAGATCCTCGGTGACCGCCTCGATGACGATGTCGCAGTCCCGCAGGGCGGCGAGATCGGTGACAAAGGACAGCCGGGCCGAGGCTTCGTCCCGGGTCGAACCGGGCAGCTTCCCTTTCTCCACCAGCCGGCCGAGTGATTTCTGGATTCCGGCCCGTCCCTTCTCCAACAACGGCTCGGCGACATCGCGCACAACGGTCGGGAACCCGGCCGTGGCCGTGGTTTGGGCGATGCCGCTGCCCATGAGGCCACAGCCGAGCACGCCGACTTTCTTGATCTCAGACATGAGTCACGATTTCAGCGCCTTGCGCACTTCATCCGCCAGGAGGCCCATCAACCCCGATCGCTCATGGAGCTGGTGCGACGCCCTGCTGATGCCGTGCTCCAGCGAGTCGAGGGCACGCTCGAGACCCAGCTGAAGACGGTTGAGGGCGGGGCCATACCGATGGAGGATGACGTAGCCGACGCCGAGCGCGAAGGGCAGCGGGAGCAGAGCTACGGGAAGCAAGGCTCCGAGCGCAACCATGGTGGCCGTCCCCGCCGCACCGAGGCCGGCCAGAGCGGCTCCGCTCCCCAGATACTCGCCCCGGATCTTTCGCGCATCGGCGGCGAGGGCAACGTGCGAGTACCCTGATTCTAGAGGAAGAATTGTGGCCGAAACCGTGGTGGCCCGGGACAGCATGAAGGGACGCTTTCCGGCCCCGAGCGCGGCGGTGGAACGGCGAATTGCGGCTTGGAGCCCGTGGAGGGGCTCCCAAATTATCCGACCGGGCTGCTGCCGCTGAATGCAGAGCAGCTCGTTGCTCTCCATCCACCTGATGAGGGCTCGTTCCACTGCTTCGGGCTCGATCTGAACCACGCGCTGAGCGGCGACCTCTGCGGGGCCGGCCACCCGGTCAAGGAGACCGTCGGCTTTGGACTGAGCCAACCGGGTCCGCTCCTCCAGCATGGCCTGTTGGAGATACCGGACCGGGATTCCCACTTCACGGCCGAGCGAGATCAGCTCGTCGGAGGTTACCGTCTCCCCGATCTCACGCTCGGTGGTCTGGAGCTCGGCGGCACGGCGGATGATCCTCTCGAGTGCGGCGCGGTCGATCCGCGCCGGTGAACCTTCCGCCATGCTATTCCTTGGCCGGCGTCTTGGCGGCTTGGATCCGAAGCTGAGACATGAGGGATGAGATCTCGGCCGCAGGCAATGCGGGTCCGGCCGGCTCCCCCGAGGTAACCGGCTTGGCCGCTGCAGCGGCCGCTTGGTTGAGGAACGGCCGGAAGAGCTCGATGGGAATCGGGAAAATCGTGGTCGAATTGTTCTCGGCCGCAATCTCGGTGACGGTCTGGAGATACCGCAGCTGGATAGCGCTGGGCTCCGCGGCAAGGTTGCGGGCGGCCTGCGCCAGGGTCTCGGAAGCCTGGAGCTCACCCTGCGCGGCGATGACCTTGGCCCGGCGCTCGCGCTCGGCTTCTGCCTGCCGCGCCATGGCCCGCTTCATCTGATCGGGGAGGTCGACGTCCTTCACCTCGACCGCGGAGACCTCGATCCCCCACGCCTCGGTGCGCTCGTCGATGATCTTCTTCAGCACCGCGTTGATCTTCTCCCGGTCGGACAGCAGCTCGTCCAGTTCCACCTCGCCCAGCACCGAGCGCAAGGTGGTCTGGGCCAGCTGGCTGGTGGCGTAGTGGTAGTCCTCGATCTCCAGCACCGCCTTGGAAGGCTCGCTCACCCGCATGTAGAGCACCGCGTTCACCTTGACCGAGACGTTGTCCCGGGTGATCACGTCCTGCGGTGGGATGTCGAGCGCCACGATCCGAAGGGAGACTCGCTTCTGGCTGGCAAAGCCGGCGGGTAGGAAGATCAGGCCCGGCCCCTTGGTGCCCCAGAAGCGTCCCAGGAAGAACGCCACGCCCCGCTCGTACTGACGCAGAACCCGGAGGCTCATGAAGGAGTAGATGACCGCGACCGCGAGGGCAGGAACTAGGAAGTCCATGGGGACACTCTCAGGCGGAGAAGGCTTCGACGATTACCGCGGCACCCTGGCCGCCTCCGATGCAGGCGCTGCCCAGGCCGTACCGTCCACCGCGGCGGCGAAGCGCGTGAAGCAGGTGCAAGGTGATCCGTGCGCCGCTGGCGCCGAGCGGATGGCCGATCGCGATGGCGCCACCATCCACATTGGTGCGCTCCTGGTCCAGCCCCAGCTCCTGCTCGACCGCCAGGTATTGGGCGGCGAACGCTTCGTTCACTTCGACGAGATCCATGTCATCGAGTTTCAGTCCGGCCCGCGCCAGCGCCTTGCGGGAGGCCGGCGCCGGTCCGATGCCCATGATGCTGGGCTCAACGCCGGCGCTGGCCCAGGCGAGCAGCCGGCCCAACGGACGAAGTCCGCGCTCGGAGGCAAACCGTCCGCTGGCGAGCACCAGGGCGGCGGCCCCATCGCAGATGCCCGACGCGTTCCCGGCCGTTACCACGCCATCTTTCCTGAAGTACGGCGGCAGCTTGGCCAGCGCCTCGGGCGTGGTGCCGGGCCGCATGTGCTCGTCGGCGGCCCAATCCTCGGACTGCTTGGTCTTCCGGTTGGGAATCGAGACCGGAACGATCTCCTCGGCAAAGGCGCCGTCTTTCCAGCCCTGGGCCGCGGCCGACTGACTGCGGGCCGCATAGCAGTCCACCGCCTGCCGGCTGATCCGGTACTTGGTTGCCAGGTTTTCCGCGGTCTCGGCCATCGAGAGGCCACAGCTGGGATCGCGCAACGCCTCCCAGAGCGAGTCCTCGAAGGGCGGAGCCGGGCCGAGTCGCAGCCCCCACCGGGCGCCGCGCACCACATGGGGCGCCTGGCTCATGGACTCGGTTCCGCCGGCCAGGACCACCTCCGACTCGCCGAGGACGATCTGCTGCGCCGCTTGAGCAACGGCCTCGAACCCGGATCCGCATAGGCGATTGACGGTGACTGCCGGAGTCTCAATGGGAAGCCCGGAGCGAAGCCCCACATGGCGGGCGAGGTAGATGGCGTCGGCGGAGGTCTGGAGTACGTTGCCGAAGACGACGTGATTGACGGCGCCCGGCTCCACGCCGCTCCGGCCGAGTGCGCCCTTGGCGGCGACGGCACCGAGGTCGGTGGCGGAGAAGTCCTTCAGGGCCCCGCCGAAGGTGCCGAAGCCGGTACGCGCGCCGGACAGGAAGAGGACGTCGCGCGCCGAGGATTCAGGGCTAGCAGACATGATGGGTTGAAATATCACCTTGAGGGACCTTCAAGGAAACGTCCGCATGCATTTACCCGGGGTAACTCGATTAAACGGAGTTGTTGCAGGAGGGAGCAAATTGCGGGCCTTGCGGGTCTCCTAGGGCTCCCCTAACGTAGCGCCGCAACCGACGCAGTGCCGCCAGCCTCGCTCCAGCTCCGTCTTGCACTTCGGGCAGCGGAGCTGGCTCTGGCCGCACTTGGGGCAGTAGTTCACTACCCTCCCGACCGGTAACCCGGCCCCGCAGTGCGTACATCGCGGCGTCTTGTCCTGGACAGGCGGCGATTTCTCGGCCGCAGCGGCCTCGGCTTTCTTCGTCATCTCCGCGTGGGAGACCTGCTCCTCCCAGGGGGCGTAGGCGAGCTCGGGCTTGGGATCCAGAGCCCTGGCCACCGATCGTGGCTCGAGGGCAACCACCGCCTTTCGATGCCGCTCCACGACAGTCAGATCAGGGTTGGGACTTCCGAGCTCGTTCACGAAATCGGCGTGCGCTTCCTCGGGCTCGGTGATCGCGAATCCGCCCTCACCGGCGCAGAGGCGCATCACCACCAGCTCGTAGTCCTCAACGCTCTCCAGTTGCAGCGCCCGACGGTTGGCCCGATACGGAACGATGGACTCGCGGATCTCGGCCAACGTCAGTGGCTGGCGAAGCCGGGCGGGATTGATGGCGGCCAGGTTGCGGACCAGTTGAGCGAAGAACCGCTCCAAGTCGGAGGTGGGTTCAGTCGTCATTCGGCCAACGGAATGGTTTCTTCAGATGCCATTTGTCGCTCTAGCCGTTCGAACTCCTGGTCCGGGCCGTAGCCCGGGTACAGTCCCTTGGCCTGCTTAGCCTCCAGCCATTCCAGGAAGCCCGACTCGACCGCTCCGTCGGACGTTTTCCGCTCTCTGGCCGCGGCAACGGCGAGGCTGTCGGCATATTCGTTCTTGGGGTGTTTGGCGTGACCCCGGACCCAGGTCCACTGCACCTCGTGTAACCGCGCCGCCGCGGCGAGCTCCTGCCAGAGTGCCAGATTCTCGATCGGTCCGCCTCTGCGAGTCCAGCCTCGAGCTGTCCAGCCGGGCACCCATTGGCGCATTCCCTTCACCAGGTACTCCGAATCCGACACCAGCAGGACCTTCATCCGATTGCCCTTGGCGGCCAGCAGCTGGAGCACCTTCGTCGCGCCAGTGAGTGCCATGCGGTTATTCGTGGTATGGGGAGAATGAAGGTAGAAATCCCTTCGCTGCACTCGGCCCCGGACGCGGATCTCGATAAGACCGCCTGCCCCACCTGGATTCTCTCCTTCCCGGCCGTTCCCCAGGCAGCTTTCGTCCAGGTGCACGACCGCGATGCGGCTCACTCGATCACCTGAAAGCTCTCGATGTCATTGAGTCGAAAGGTGAGCTCCTCTCCGGTCATCGGAAGCCAGCCCACGAACGCCTCGTGCTGACTGTCGGAGGTCATTCGCAAAGCCACCACGATGTACTCGGTTCCTCGCCGAGAAAGCGCCACCCGCAGTCCTCGCCGGGCGGCATTTTCGAGCTGATCCATTCGTTGAGCGGTCCATCGGATTGGCGGCATCGTTTCGTGATTTTTCTTGGTTGGCGAGAAGCGCTCAGGTCAGTTTGCGGGCAACACGGATCTGACCCGGCTTTCCAGCCACAACTCGGCCGATAACGGCGACCGCGGGAGTGTGCTCCTCCTGCAGCGCCGCCAGTAGCGCTGCCTGATTTTCAGCGGGCACCGCCAACAGCAGCCCACCCGAGGTCTGGGCGTCGACGCAGAGATACCGGTCGGCGGGGCTGAGGTCGGGCGACCAATCTACGTTGGTGGCCGCCTCCAGATTCCGCTGGGTGCCGCCGGGAACCACCCCGCGCGAGGCGAGGTTCTTGGCATGCGGCAGGATGGGGAGCGCGTCGAACGCGATCTCGGCTGCCACCTTGCTGGCCTCGAGTATGCCGGTGAGATGACCGATCAGCCCGAAGCCGGTGACGTCGGTCGCGGCGCTGACCCCCACTTTCAGCGCTGCCCGGGAGGCGCCGTCGTTGAGCGTCGTCATCGACCGCACGGCGTCGGCCATGCCCGTCTCCAGCAGGGCGTCCCGCTTGAGGGCTGTCGCCAGAATCCCGGTGCCCAGGGGTTTGGTGAGCACCAGCAAGTCCCCCGCGCATGCGCCCCCGTTGGTGAGCATCCGATCGGGATGCACCTCGCCGATCACCGCCATGCCGAAGGTCGGCTCCACGGCGTCGATCGAATGTCCCCCCAGGATGAGACAGCCGGCTCGTCCCGCCACCTCTGCCGCGCCGCGAAGGACCTCGCCCAATACATCGAAGGGTAGCTCCCGGGGCCAGCCCACCAGGTTCAGGCCGAACAACGGACTCGCCCCCATGGCGTAGATGTCGCTGAGGGCGTTGGCGACGGCGATCGCACCCCAGGCCGCCGGATCGTCGACGATCGGAGTGAAGAAGTCTACCGTGGCCACCAGGGCGCGATCGGGTCCCAGCGAGAAGACGGCGGCGTCATCCCGGGTGGCAGCGTCGATCAGGACTCGTGGATCTGCAACGCTGGGCAGGTGGCGCAGGACCTGCGCCAGGTCGGCGGAGCCGAGCTTGCAGGCTCAACCGGCGCCGTGCGACAACGCAGTGAGTCGGATCCGGGGCTTCTGGTCGATGGGAGCGTCGGTCATACAGCCTCCTTAGTCCGGCAGTCTAAGCTTCCTGCTCGGCCCAGATCAACGACCGGAGCGCGATCAGCGCGCGCTCCTGCTGTGCGGTGGAACCGAAGCTGCCGTCGGCCCGCTGCCGGGACAACAGTGCCGGCACAGCTTGCCGCACGGCGGCTCGGGCTTCCCCGGTGCCAAGTGCCCGCAGGGCCTCGAGGGTATGGAAGAGATCCGCGTTGGGCCAGCTCCCGTCCGCCGCCTGGCGGGCCGCCACCAGCGCGGCGAGGCGCGACAGAATACCGCGATGCGGCGGCGGCACGAAGGCCAGGGCATGAACGCCGGCCACGATCACATCCGCCGCGAAGTAGCCGTCCCAGTCGGTCCATCGCTCATGCAGCTGGATCAGGCTGAGCATGTGTTGCTCGATGGTGGTGCCGTCGAACCGAGCCCGCAGGACTGCTCGTAACGCCAGGCAACTGATGGCAAAGCGTGCCGCAGGCTCGGCCCGGAACACCTTTCCATTGGGGAGCATGACCGGAGCGAGGCGCTGGTCCGGCGGAGCCGGCGAGAAGAACCCCGAGATGAAATGCTCGCAGACCCCATGCGCGTGGCGAGTCGGATTACAGCCCTGATTGAACGCGCCGGGCTTCCGCTGGAGGTCGAGTATCCATCCCATGATTCGCGCACATGAGGTCTCGTCTCCCCGATATCCCAAGTCCATGAATTCGTGGGCCCGCCAGATGGTCGGGACGACGGCACCGGTGACGCTGCCGTCCAGTCGGGTCTCCTTCCGCATCGTTTCGAGCAGCCGGCGGGTCAGGGCTTCATCGCCCGGCGCCGGCCGTGCCAGGGCGCGCCGGGCCAATATCCCTTGGCGGGTGGGCAGCTCGGCGAAGTAGAGCGAGAGGCGCTCGATTCCTTCGGCTGCGGCGGACGACACGCTCAGGTGCTCCTCCTCGAGGAGGACGGAAAGCTGCGGCTCAGGGACATGGGTTACCAGGTTGCGCGAAGCGAGTCGGGATCGAGCATTCGGCCGTGCGTCATCACCGATTCGATTGCGCGAGTGTTACGGATATCTACCAGGGGGTCTCTCTTGAGGACAATCAGGTCGGCCACCTTCCCGGGGGCAATCAATCCGAGCGAATCGACTCCCAGGAGGACCGCACCATTTCGGGTGGCGGCCCGCAACGCCTCCCTGGGGGTCAGTCCGGCCGCCACCAATAGCTCCATCTCCCGGTGCAGGCTGTATCCGGGGACGAGAAGCTGATTCACCGCATCGGTCCCCGCCGCGATTCGTCCGCCCGCTGCCGCAAAGGCGCGAAGAAAGAGGTCCTGTTGGGGACGGGACCTTCGGAACGCCGCGAAGTCCGCGTCGGTCCAGCCGGCCCGGTTGATGAGGCCGGGCACGTCCCACTCGGTCCGGGGACCCGCGGGCACATCCGACAGAGCCGGGTCGTGCAGGGTGGCGGGATCGTTGAGACGGCTCAGAGTCTCGTGTAAGACCAGGGTAGGGATGAGGGTGATTTTTTCCTGTGCCAGCCGGGCGGCGACCTGGGTGAGGCTGGCGGAGTCGAGAGCGGCCCAACTCCGCTCCGACGCGGTCCACCCGGGAAAGAACCCGCGGTAGTGGGCGGCGAGGAGCGAGGATCGTTGGGGGGAGGCCGCCTCGGGCACCCCGGTCATGTGCTCGATGGCGGAGATGCCGGCCTTGGCTGCCGTCACCGCGTCAACCATTCCCAGATGGCCGGTGACGCTGACGTTGAAGGTGCGCGCTTCATCCAGGATCGCCCGCAGGAGCGGCACGTCGATGTGGGTGTAGATCTTGATGAAATCCACCCCCGCGCTTACCAGCCGATCGACCGCTTTCCGGGCGTCCTTCTCGCTGTTGACCCCGATGGCATCGGGATAGGTGGTGGGCAACCCGTCGATCATGGCGCCGGCGATGTACATCCGCGGACTATCGCCGGTTCCCAGATTGGCATGTTTTCGCAGCGCGATGACGGCGTTCAGTCCCCCGTGCACATCGCGGATGGTGGTGACGCCCCACGCCACAAAGCGGGTCCGCGCCCACGTAGCTGCCGGCGCGACATGAGTGTGGGCATCGATCAGGCCCGGGATGATCCAGCGACCGCTGACGTCCACCTCGCTGGTCCGCTGGGGAAGCTCGAAGCCGGCGCGCGAGCCGACCGACTCGATCCTTCCTCCGCGAACTACGATGGCCGCGTCGGGGAGCGGAGGTCCTCCGGTGCCGTCGATCAGCGTCGCGCCCACCAGCGCCAGGCCGTCGGGCGCGGGCTTGCATCCCGGCAGCAACAAGCCAGCCAGGAGCAGGAGACCGAGCCGGTGGCTAATGCGGATCACTCGACCTGTGGTCGTGACCGCCGGCTCGGCAGGCCGTCAGCAAGATGGCCGGGAGGAGCAAGGAGGGGCGCATGTTCTAACTGGTGAAAGGGTGCTGCAAGGTGGACGCCTGCGCCGGACGATGCAAGATGCTGGTCGCTCGGCTTATACTTGGGGGTGACCGATGTCCAGCCTCAGTCGCCAGCCGATGCCCCCGGCCGGCGCGCCGGCGCGGTTCGCCACCAGCCGATCTCAGACTACGGTTTGATCGGCGACATGCGAACTGCGGCGTTGGTTGGTTTGGACGGCGCCATCGACTGGTGCTGCCTCCCCCGCTTCGACAGCGGCAGTGTGTTCGCCGCGCTGCTCGACACCGAGCGGGGCGGCACCTGGGCCATCCAGCCCGAAGGCAGGTGGACCTCGACCCAGCGCTACCTGCCGCGGACCAATATCCTCGAAACCACCTTCCGTACGCCCGACGACGGCATCGTCAGCCTGACCGATTTTATGCCGGTGGCGGAAGACGGCCGCCCCTCAGGACAACACCCCGAGATCCATCGCCGGCTGCGCTGCACCCGCGGCCGGGTGACGATGAACATGACCTTCATGCCTCGCTTCGAGTACGGGGCCAGAACCACCCGGCTGGAGTTGCTGCGCGCCGGACTCTTTGCCACCGATCGGACCGACCAGGTCCTCACCCTCTCCAGTGGCAAGCCGTTCGACTGGCTGGTCGAGCAGTCCACCGCCACCACCCGGTTCCAGCTGGAAAAGGGCGAGGAGCGCTGGCTGGTGCTCCGCTACGACGACGACGACATCCATCCGGTCGATCGCTACGAGAGCGGGCGGAAGCTGGATAACACGGCGGCGTTCTGGCAGCAGTGGTCGTCCAAGGTCCGCTATCGGGGCCCCTACCGGGGAATGGTCAAGCGGTCTGCCCTGGCGCTCAAGCTGCTCACCCATGCGGAGACAGGGGCGATGATCGCCGCGCCCACCACGTCGTTGCCGGAGGCGATCGGCGGGGTGCGGAACTGGGACTATCGGTTCGTCTGGCTCCGAGATGCCGCATTCACCCTCGCGGCCCTGGATTCCGTGGGCCACTATCACGAGGCCGATCAGTTCATGCGGTTCCTCAAGAAGGTGTGCCGGCACGAGGGAGGCGGCCATCTCCAGATCATGTATGGCATCGATGGCCGGCGCGACCTGGTCGAGCGACAACTGGACCACTTGACCGGCTATCGGAACTCCCGTCCCGTCCGGGTCGGGAATGGAGCGGTGGGCCAACTGCAGCTCGACGTGTACGGCGAGGTCATGGAGACCGCCGACATCTGGCGCCGGAACCACGAGATGACCGAGGGGACCTGGCGGGTGCTGCGGGGATTGGTGGATTGGGTCAGCGGACACTGGCACCTTCCCGATTCCAGCATCTGGGAGGTGCGGGGCGAGGTCCGCCACTACGTGTTCAGCAAGGTGATGAGCTGGGTGGCGCTGGATCGGGGCATCCGCATGGCCGAAGAGCTGAGTCTCGAATCAGACACCGCGACCTGGCGGGACGCGCGCGACGCACTGCACGCGGAGATCATGGAACGGGGGTGGAGCGAGAAGCGGCAGGCGTTCGTGCAGTCCTATGGCGACGATGCGCTCGACGCCGCCGCCCTGGCCATCCCGATGGTGCGCTTTCTTCCCTGGAACCATCCCCGGGTGCATGGGACGGTTCTGGCGGTTGCCCGCGAGCTCACCACTCAGGACGGTGAGCTGGTCTACCGCTACCGGCACCCGGATGGTTTGGAAGGCGAAGAAGGCGCCTTCTCGATCTGCACCTTCTGGCTGGCCCAAGCCCTGGCGATGATAGGAGAGCGGGACCGCGCCGAGCGGGTCTTCCGCCGGATGCTCCGACACGCCAATCATGTCGGGCTCTATTCCGAGGAAATCGACCCGGCCACCGGAGAGTTTCTGGGCAACTTCCCCCAGGCTTTCACCCACATCGCATTGATCAACTGCGCCGCGGCCCTGTCGCGGCTGGAGAGCCGGAGCTAGGCCTACCTCCGCCGCCCGCGGCCACCCTTCTTGGCCCGCTTCCGGGAAGAAGAACGGCGAGCGCTCTTCCGCGCGGTGGACTTGCGGGAGCTCTTCCGAGCGGACCGCCGGGCGCCCTTCTTGGCCGATTTGGCTCTCTTGGCGGACTTGCGGGCGCTCTTTCGGGCGCCTTTCCGGGCTGACTTCTTGCCGGCTTTCTTGGCCGACCGCTTGGCGGCCTTCTTGCGGGAGCCACTCCGGCTGCGCGGGGGTTTCGCCCGAGTCGGCGCCGGCTCATCGAAGGTGTTGAACGACGAAGGCGTGGAGGCGGGAGTTGGAGAGGGGGTGCTCTCCATGGGCAGCGGGTCCATCCATCCAGAGCCGGACCAGCCCATCTCCATGAAATGAAGCTCGGCCATCTTCGCTCCTCCCGAACGCATGTGCGGCGCCACCCGCCGCCGGTCTCTAGGCGCGTGCGCGCCTATCGGTGAATGAGACATATAACTTGCACATCCTCAGAGCTTGTGCAAGCCGTGCGGACCACTCAACTATTATTGCGTCACTACACTCTCTTCCCCGGAACCAACCGACCGGTGAATTCAGCCCCAACCGAGCAGTCTCGCAGGCGCTGGCGGGCGACCCTCGTGATGCCCCGCTATCTCCTCACCTGCCTCGCACTTGCGGCGCTGACCCCAGTCGAACATGCGGTGGCCCAAACGGTGGCGGAGGTTCAGGTCACCCCGGAGACTATGACCCTCGGCGTGGGTCAGAAGCAGACGCTCTTCGCTACGGCGTTCGATCAGCGAGGCAATCTCATCCAGGCTGCCAAGTTCACCTTCTGGAGCTCCGACACCCTGGTGGCCCAGGTGAGAAAGGACGGAACGGTCGTCGGGCTGAAGCCGGGTCTGGCCAAAATTGAAGCCCGCTCGCAGGGAAGGCGGGCCTCGATGGCCATCCTGATCACCGGTAGCGCCTCGGGCGATGGCACCGCCGCGCGCACCCAGGCAGCGGCCGTGCTTACCCTCGATCCCCCCTCGCTCAGCCTGTTTCCGGGAGAGACCCTCCGCATCATCGCCCGGGGCCTGCGGGAAGACGGTGCGCCCGCGGCCCTGGGCACCGTGACGGTAAAGTCGCTCAAGCCGGAGATCGCTCGGGTGGATACCGGCGGTATGGTGACGGGCGTGGCACCCGGGCGTACTACCCTGCAAGCCACGTCCGGTCGACTCATGGCCAGCCTGCCGGTGGATGTGTCTCTTGCAGAGTTCGTGGTCGCTCCCAGCAAGGTCCTTCTTGGCGCGGACGAGGCGGACACGCTGCGCGCGTTAGTGCCCAGCCAGGGCAATCGTGAGATCCACGGGATGTTGCAATGGCGCTCCACGGACTCAGCGGTTGCATCGGTCACTCCCTCGGGGATCGTGCGGGCGCGTGCCGCCGGACAGGCGGAGATCATCGCCGCCGGATTTGGCCAGGAACGCAAGGCGACGGTGCTCGTACACCGGGTACCCAATGCAATGGTCGTTTCACCGCCCCAGGCCGGTCCGATTCAGGTGCCCTTGCGGGCCACTCGCCAATTCACCGCCGTGGCCGAATCGGCGGATTCAACCGCGATTCCAGAGGCCCGGGTGAGCTGGGAGCTGAGCGACACCGCTGTCGCAGGGTTCGATCCTGCGAGCGGGGTACTGACGCCCAAGGCGTTAGGTACCACTACCCTCACTGCCCGGGTTGCGGGGATAAGGCCGGCAATCTGGACCATCCAAGTGGTGGCCGGAGAGATCGGCGTGGAACCTTCGAGGGTAGGCCTGCTGGTGGGACAACGGATCACCCTCACCGCGCTCCTCCGGGACCAAGCCGGTGCCGGTGGACGGACGCCCGCCGTTCGATGGAGCTCGGATCGGCCCGAGGTGGCCTCGGTGCGCGAGAGTGGTGGAGTGGTCGACGCGGTAAGTCCAGGGCACGCCGGCGTGAGCGCCACCACACCCTGGGGTAAAAGGGCAAGCGCCGATGTGTTTGTGGTGGGCGATCTGTTCCTGAGCTCGAGCCGGGCAGGAGCCTACGGGATTTATCAGATGCGCGCTCCCGGCCCCACCAATCTTCTTCCGGTCCTGGTGGATAGCGTCACGAACATTCAGGCCGCCCTCTCTCCTGACCGCACCAGAGTGGCTTTCAGCTCGAGCCGCAACGGGAGCTTCGACATCTACGTCATGGACGCCGACGGCAAGAACCTCCGCCGTTTGACGTCGAGTCCGGGAAACGAGGGTGAGCCGGCCTGGACCCCTGATGGCACCCGCATCGTCTACACCTCGACCACCGGGACGACGGCTCAGATCGCCATTATGTCCGCCGATGGCGGTGAAAACCGGCAGCTGACGATCGCGTCGGGGGGAAACCATTCACCGTCGGTGTCGAGCGACGGCCGCACCATCGCTTTCGTCTCCGCTCGGGATGGCAACCACGCCATCTACACGATGAACCTGGATGGGAGCAACCAGCGCAGGCTAGTTAAGAGCTCAGCCCGGCAAACCAACCCCCGGTTCTTTCGCAACGGTGACCTGGCGTACGTGATGGAGCGGGGCGGCAGCTCGAAGGGGTCCAAGGTGATGCGCCTGACGGCCGGGGGCAGCGACTCCCAGCTGCTTCAGACCGAGGACCCCATTGCCGCCCTGGCTGTCTCCCGGGACGGGGACCGCCTGGCCTACGTGCTCGGCCGCACCCGAGACGCCGCCAAGGGACGGGTCGATTACAGCTTCTTCTTGCAATCTACGGCGCCGGGGAGCCCACCTCTCGCCATTCCGCTCCAGCCCAGCGAGCAGATCGTAAGCCCCTCGTTCTGACGGGACGCGGCGGATGAAAGCCCTCGCGTTGACTGGTACCGGCGGACTCCAACATGTGCAGGTACAGGAGTTGCCGGAGCCCACCATCCAGTCACCCGACCAGGTGCTCCTGCGGGTCCAGGCCATCGCCCTCAATCGATTGGATCTGTTCGTCGCCCAGGGTATGCCGGGGATCGCCTACCGGTTTCCTCACGTGGTCGGCTGCGACGCGGCCGGTACGGTTCAGCAGGCAGGGTCTGCGGTGCGACAGGTCCGGCCCGGTGATCGGGTCATGGTCAACCCGACGCTCTCTTGCGGCCGGTGCCCGGCCTGTCTGGACGGTGAAGAGTCGCTCTGCGCGACCATGCGAGTGCTAGGGGAGCACTGTCCTGGGACCGCTGCCGAGTACCTCGTCCTGCCGGCCGAGAACCTGGCCCCGGTTCCTCCGGAGATGCCCTGGGCCCAAGCCGCGGCCTTTTCACTCGCCACCCTGACCGCGTGGCGCATGCTGACCACCCGGGCAAGGACTCGGGCCGGGGAGACGGTTCTGATCTGGGGTGTGGGCGGCGGTGTAGCCCTGGCCGCGCTTCAGATCGCTCGTCTGCTGGGGGCCAGGACCATCGTGACCAGTGGAACGGATGCCAAGCTCGAGGTGGCCCGAGGCCTTGGCGCTGACGCCGTGCTCAATCACCGTGTTGCAGACGTTCCGGCTGAAGTGCGGAAGCTCACCGGCGGCAGGGGGGCGGACGTGGTGGTAGACAGTGCCGGTGAGGAGAGCTGGCAAGGCTCCCTCCGTGCGCTCAAGCGGGGTGGGCGGCTGGTGATCTGCGGCGCTACCACCGGCCCCATGGTCTCGCTCGATCTTCGCCGGCTCTTCTGGCACCAGTGGAGCATCCTCGGATCCACGCTGGGCAGCCGGCGGGAGTACGCCGAGATCGTGCGGTTGGCTGGCGAAGGGAAGCTCTGGCCGGTGGTGGATCAGGTGGTGCCACTCGACCAGGCGGTCGGTGCCCTCGAGCGCTTGAGCCAGGGCACCCAGGTGGGAAAACTCGTCATCGAGGTCGCGCAGTGAACGAGCTCTGGCAGCGAATCGTCGTGGGCGCCCAACAGATCGGCAGCGTGGTCCCCGCGTTGGTCGGCGCGGCGGTCATCCTGCTCACCGGCTACTTCCTGGCGCGCCAGGTTCAGCGATGGGCGGATGACACCCTCAAGCGGCTCAATTTCAACCGCATGGCCAGCGCGGGAGGGCTGGACGAGGTAGTTGGCCGCACCGGCTCCAGATTGGATCCGGTGCGGGCCCTCGCCAAGCTGATCTTCTGGCTGGTTATGCTGGTCGTCATCCTGCTCGCCAGCACGGCGCTCGGGCTCGAGAGCATCAACGAGATGTTCGGAGTGATGCTGGCCTTCATCCCCACCTTGATAGCCGGCATCGTCATCGTGATCCTGGGAATCATCGTCGGCGAGTTCGTGCGGGGTCTCATCGTGGCCTCGGCCGGCAGTGTCTCCGGCGTGCCCACCGTGGCGAAGATGGCCAAGGGCGCGGTCATCGTCATCGCGCTTTTCATGGCGCTGCAACAGGTCGGAGTGGCGGAGGAAATCGTCACCGCGGCGTTTACCCTGATTCTTGGCGCGGCAGCGTTGGCGGTGGGGCTCGCCTTCGGACTGGGCAACCGGGAGCTCGCCGGTGAGATCACTCGCCGGTGGTACGAGGAGGGCGCTCGCCGGGACCGCCGCCGGACCGACACCGCGGGGCCGAACACTCCACCAGGCGAGGAGCCGCCGATACTGGACTAGGTGAGAGGTGAGAAGTGAGAGGTGAGAAGGCGCGAGCAAGGGACCCTCTTACCTCTCACCTCTCACCTCTTACCTCTTACCGCAACTTGAACCTCGCCACCGTCCTCGATCCATCTCCGTTCTTGATCGACGCGTAGACCGCTCCCTCCGCACCGAAGCCGGCCAGCGATGCGTCCTGGGGGAAAGCCACTTCACGCCGCCAGATCCCCTTTCGATCGAAGACGTCGTAAACCAGGCCGGAGCCCTCCTGTTTTCGGGGGCGCTGAAGCCAGACCTCGCCATTGGGGCGGCCGAGTGCGAGGTCGAACGGCGGCTTGGTCTCGGCAAAGGGGTATTCCACGTGCAGATCCTGCGGCATGCCGAACTGCTTGCCCTGCTCCCGGACTTGGGTAAGCACGCGGTCCTTGTCGGCCTGGGTGACAGGAGTCTTGGTGTAGGCGTGTGACTTGCCCCGAGTCCAGGTTCCGTCGGGTGAGCGCCAGTCCACCCGGTTCTCCCGGCTCCGCGCGACCCAGGCTGTTCCGTCCGGTAGCACTCCGAAGAAATCCTGGGGCGCGAATACCTTTGCCGCCTGCTGCACCTGCTCTCCGAAAATGGCGTCGCCGTACTCGGGTGACGCCAGGAGCGCGACAGTGTCGACCGCACCGCCGGGCAAGGCGATCCGGAGCACCGGAATGCTATCCGGCCGGACGGTCCGGCCGGGCTCGCCTCCACCGAGTACCGCCTGATAATCGACCTTGTAGCCCCGTCCCAGGGTGTCATAGATAAGCACTGGTGCATTGCCCGCGACCCGCTTGATCGGCAGGACGCCGAGCGGTTGGCCCGCTTCATTCCAGAGCGTGGTGCGGAGGGCGCTGAAGTCGATCAGCGCGAGGGTATCGCCCTTGAGGTGGGCCACCCAGCCGGGGAACTTGTAGTGGCTCACCGGTCCATTCGGGGCGAGCGAATCGACCCGCGTGCCCAGCGTGTCCACCTTGCCATTCTTGAGATCTGCCCGGAGAAAGAGCTTGTTCCGGGTATCGGCGAACACCAGCCGGCCATCCTTCAACTCGACCACGTTGCTGAGCATGGCAAAAGTGGCGGGCAGCTTGGACTCGAGGGTCAGGGCGCTCTGACTCTCGGCAGGGCGGCACGCAGCGATGGCTATCAAGGTGAATGTGCTGATAGACGGCGCCAACTTCATTCGGTGAATCCTCCGGAAACAGGCCTGAAGACGGGACGCGACGTCACTGGACCGACGGCGGGGACGGCAGTTTAAGCTGGATCAGCCGGATGCCGTCAGGGGTGGGCTCAGCGACCAGAGCCGTCCCTGCTCCCAAGGCCATAATACGTCCCTGGCCTCGGATCCGGACTTCCTCCGCCAACCGGCCGCGACGATCGACGACATGATAGCGGCGGGAGGAATCCGCCGGTGCCCGGCTCTTTTCCAGCCAGACCTCGCCCCCGGGGCTGGTGAGCGCGGCCTCGAACGGCGGCTTCAACGCCGCGAAGGGTAGCTCTTGGGCGGTGGTCCTGAGCTCGGGCGGGAACTTGCGAAGAAACAGCTCCCGGTCGTAGCGGGTCACCTCGAGAACCCGGTCGGGAAGCGGATGACCTCGAAGCGGTGTACCACCTCGCCCGCGCCAGTCCACCCGATTGTCGTACACCCGCGCGACCCACAGTGAACCATCAGGCAGGACGCCCCAGCGATCCACCCCACTGAAGACCCGCCGCTCGAACCGCCGCCCCGCGTCACCCACCACCTCGGCGATATCGAGGGGGGCCAACCGCGCGATGGTGTCCACCCGGGTGAAGTCGGGATCGACCCGTGCCACGGCCGCCGAGTCGCGGTTCCCGCTGCCGTCCGGCCCGGGTCGGGGAGAGAGCTCGAGATAGAACTGTCCGGCCGAGTCGCGGGCGCGAGGTAGACTGCCCCGCACGGTGGCGGAGGCTGGAATCGAACGAACCGGGCGGCCCTCAGGCGTCCAGAGCGTCAGCCGCCGGAGTCCCCAGTCGCCGACGTACACTGTGTCATTGGCGAAGAACAGGTTGGAAGGATTGCGAAACTCCTTGGACTTGGCGCCCCCGAGGGGTATGGAAGTCCGGCGGGCGAAATCGACCACCGCCGCGGCATCATTCGAGGGCGCCACCAGGGCCCAGCGATTGCCGCCCAGCCAGGCCGCCTCGGCCACCTCGGAGTAAGGGGTGAGCACGGTATCGCCATGGGGGACGAGGTCGATGACCGGCGCGGACGGCTTCGACGCCCCGCACGCAGCAAGGAGTCCGGCGAAGACGGTGCAGAGGAGGGAGGTTCGGCTGGCGAGCACGGGCGAAATCTAAGAGGAAACAATTTACTGCGCCCAAGCGAGGACCCATCACCCGGCCTACTTGATTGCTCCTGCCTTCCCCAGCACCCGCCGCAGCAAACCGGTTTGCCCCACGTGGTAGCTCTCATGGAAGCCCAGGAAGGCCAACCGCTCACCTACCGTCATCGTCTCTGTCGCCTGTTCGGCCAGCCGGCCGGGGCTGATCTGGTCGAGGGCAGCGATGACCGCGGCCTGAGACCGCCCCAGAGCTAACCGGAGCTCGCTCAGGGGACCTGCCCGCTCAGTGAGAAACTCCGTTGCACCCCGGCGATAGGGATCGCTCGAACCCATACTCGGGGACCATGCAGGGTCCAGTCCGAGCAGGGCATGGACCCCGTCGCGACTCAGGAGCAGGTGACCGACAATCCAATTGATACAGTTTCCGCCGGTTTCGGGTGAGGCAAGACACTCGCCTTCGTCGACCCCGTCGAGGTTTCGCTCCAACGCCGAATGGGCAAACCGAAACTGAACCAGGAGTGGTGCGGCGGTCATGAGGGCTCTCTACTTTCGGCCCCAGCGCACCAGCCCCCCAATTCCGAGGGACGCGAGGGCTGCGATCAAGGCGAGCAGCAGAATGCGGCGGCCATAGGGCGCCAGCTGATCGCGCGGCACGACATCGAGCACGACCAGGGCCGCGAGTGCCGCAAGCGCCAGGATGGCCAGTCCTGCCGTGAGTCGCAGAATCCCGGGCAACCCGGCCGAGCCGGGTCCAGGCTCAATGGGATCGCTCTTCATTCGCACCCTCTTCGTAGCGGGAGGTCGCAGCCGACTCACCCGGTCGGCGGAGCTACAAAGTAGTGCGATTTTTTCGAGGAATGGCAATGGGGGAGTGGAACTACGGGCTCCACCAGTAGGACACCTTTACCATGAAAATGTTGTCGGCCGTGGCGCCGAATAGGCGGTCGAGCGCGTGCCCAGTCCGGAAGCTCCCGACGCTTTCGCTATCGGATCGGTTCTGAGTCCATACCAGAAAGAGAGTAGAGCCAGGAGAGTACTCCCAGCGGAGCACTGCGTTTCGCAGCGGCTGGGCGTATACCTCCAGGCTCAGCCGAGGGCTAAAGATCCAGTTGAGCCGCAGGCTGGCCGACACCGTGGTTTGGTCCAGGTCGGCAAACACGTAGCGATGCCCAAAGGTGTTCGTGGCAAGAGCGTCATCGCTGGAGCGTCTGTGCGGGCAGGGAGACAGGAAGTGCCCAAAGGATGACGAGGTGTCGCAGGGCTCGGCCCATTGGGCGCATCCCTAGGGCTGCTCGATGATGTCCTGCAGTGCCTGCACCGCCCGGCTGTCCTCCGATTGTCCCAGCCAGAAGAGCGCCCGCTTCTTGAGATCCGGGTTGGGGTCGCGCCTGGCGATCTCGATCAGCTTGTCCAGCGCGGCGGGCTCGTCCCGTTGCGAGTACACAAAGATGAGCTGCTCCCGCATTTCCTTGTCACTGATGTTGCCATAGAGCTTGGTGAGCTCGCCGATCGAGACCCCACCCTGTCCCGCCCAGAACAGCGCCTGCTTCCGCATCTCCAGACCTTGGGAAGTGTCGCCCGCCACCCCGAGCAGCCAGCGTCCATTTTCCTCGCCGCCCATCTGGGAGAGAGAGAAGAGCACCTTCTTCTTGAGATCCGGGCTCTTGAGCTTGCCGTAGAGCGAGCGCAGATAGGCCGCGTTCTCCGCGGTCTGCTGCTGACCCAGCCAGAAGATGGCCTTCTCCCGGGTGGCTTCCGGAATTCCCTCACGCTCGGCGTAACTCCGAAGCGCCTGCTGGGCCCGCGGATTATCCTGCTGCGAAAGCGCGAACACGGCTTTGTCCTGGATCTCGGGATCCTTGGAAAAGCGGAGGATGGAATCCAGAGCTCCCACGGCCCGGTCGGTGCCGACCTGGGACAGCCAGAACACGGCCTGTTCCCGCACATCCGAATCCGGGTCGGTCCTCACCGACTCGAGGAGCAGGTCCTCGGTGCCAGGCTCTTTCTGTTGGGCAACCAGAAAGACCGCTTTCCGCCGGAGACATACCGAGCCGGTGTCCCGTCTTGCCAGAACCTTACGGAGGACTGGTCGAGCCTTGGATTCGTCCATCTGCTGCAAGGCGTTGAGCGCCGCCACCTTCATGTCGTCATCGTTGTCGGAGCAGCCACCGTGCTCATGCACATGGCGCCCTCGAGGCGGTTCGGGTGGGGTCGGCGGAACCGGGGGGATGGGTGGCACCGGTGGGGCCGGCCCTCCGGCGGCCTCTGCGGCCCTGGCAATGTCCGCCGCCGCTTCGGGATCTCCCCGCCGGGCGAGCTCTCCTTGAATCCGGCGCTCGAGCGATGCGGCATCGCCCTGAGTCGCTGCCTTGGGGAAACGGTCCCGCTGGCGGCCCAGGGCCTCAAGTCCCTGACGCAACTCGCGGTCTCCTCCGATGCGGTACAGCGCGAAGGCCTGCCAGTAGAATGCGTCGGGAGCGTAGCCCGAGCGAGGGAAACGCTCGGGGATCTGGCCAAACAGATTTGCCGCCGTCCGGTAGTCCCGCCGATTGAGCATCTCGCGCGCGCGGCGGTACAAGGAATCAGCGGCATCGCCCTGGAGCCATGGAGCCGGCAGAATTGGGACCAGGCCGTCGGCCGGTACCTCTATACCGGGGATCCGGTCGAGATCAGACCTTACCGGATGGATCGACGACTCCCCCAGCCCGGCCATAGCCGCTAGCGCGAGCCCGAACTGCATCCACTGCATTAGAGCGCTCCTTGGGTTGAGCTCGCGCCCGACGGCACGGCTGTTCTCAATCGGGAAAGCACGCCGCCCTGCTCGAGGCCTTCAGTGATCAGGTCGAGGTCGCGGGTCCTCGGCTGGGGTGAGAGTTGAGCGATCTCGGCCAGGACCAGCTCCAGATCCTGGAGCAGGAGCCGAGTCTTTGCGTCGCTTGCGGCGGGAGAATCGAGCAGCAGCCGGTTTGTGGCCAGCAGCTGCCCCGCGGTGGCCGAGGCGAGCCGCTCGTTGCCGCCGCTCCGAAGCGAGGCTCGGAACAGGGTGAGGAACGCCTCCGACTGGCTCAGATGCTCGGTGGTGGCGATCTGATACGCGGTCCCCTTAGCCCTGGGTGCCTCTGTCGCCACACTCACCGGCGCGGGCACAGGCTCCGGTCTCCGTACCGTCAGCCGGCCCAGTCCAATGCCGAGGGCAAGGAGGGCGGCGATGCCTGCGGCCCAACGGAGTGGACGGAGATGACGTATAGGGCGCGTCTCCGTCTTCTTCGCCTGAATGGCCGCCCATATCTCCTCCCGGGGCGCCTCCGGAGGCTCGTTGTAGTCGCGGGCGGATTCCCGCAGCAGGTCGTCGAATCGATCGTCCAGCATGGTCATCAGTCCTTGGCGAAGTCGGCGAGAGCCTCTCGCAGCCGGGCACGGGCCCGAAACAATTGCGCCTTCGAGGTTCCCGGATGGACCCCCAACGAGGTGGCAATCTCCTCGTGGGTGTATCCCTCCACGTCATGCATCACGAACACGGCTCGGTACCCCTCGGGCAGCCCGTCGATCGCCTGGTGCAGGCGAGCCTTGAGATCCGGCTCCGCCTGCCGGTCTACCCGGCCGAGCGGAACCGCATCGTCCAAGGCCACCTCGCGGTCCCTCAATCGGCGCACCTTACGTAAGCCGTTGAGGGTGACCGAAATGGCAATCGAGCCCAACCAGGTCGATAAGGCCGACTCCCCGCGGAAGTCTCCCAGGCGACTGAACCCGCGGATGAAGGTCTCCTGGGTGTAGTCCTGAGCCCGGTCGAGATCCCCGGCCATCCGGTATACCAGCCGGAAGACCCGATCGACGTATGCGTCGTACAGCGCACGCTCGGCGTTCGAGTCCCCCGCCAGCACTCGTCCGATCAGCTCGCGTTCTTCCACCCGGCTCCGGAGCGTAGGGTCGTAACCTTGGACCGCCTCTCTGACACAGTAGGGAGAAGAATCGTTGCTCGGGGATCAGGAGTCATGAGCCAAGCAACCCTACGCCCCCTGAGGGCATCTCAACAATACGGCCGATTAGCCAATCCGAATCCACATCTCAGGGGGGTCAGCATGGTCGAGATACTGCACCGGGCGCCATACGCCGTGTTCCGGGTTCTGGATCGGGAAGGGCGGCCCATCGGCGAGGTTATACAGCCGAAGTCTGGGCCAGTGGTCGGGCGGGGTGAAAGAACGGTGCTGCTGGTTCGGCCTGAGAAGCGGGACGTGCGGGACAGCTAACCGGCGCTACTTGCCAACCAGGACCTTCTGTTGGGCGTCCAGGAGCTCCAAACGTCGATCGATCACCACCATTTCCCGATCCGCCACATCGGTGCTGGACGCGGCCTCCTCCCGCTGAGCCTCCAGAGTCTGCTTTTCGAGCTCGCCAATCACTCGATCCAGGCTTGCTCCTGCGGCCCCGCCTCCCGGCTTGCGCAGTCTCCCGGCCCGTCGGGTAGCAAGCTGTAACTCCAGCTCCAACGCTTTCTGACTGAATCCGGCCAGCGCGGCCCGTTGGATTTCCAGGTCGATTTCCGCTCTTCGCAACTCTTCGCGTCGTTCCATGAGGCGAATTTCCAACTCGGCGGCCTTCCGCTCGGCCTCGAGCCCCAGGCGGTCGGCGTCGCGGTTGTCTTTCCGGGCCAGGTTACTCCGCTCCTTGATGCGGTCGATCTCCACCTTCTTTGCCTCGATTCTTCCCCTCGCTCCGAGCCGCATGGTCTCGGCCTGCTGTCTCCGGGTCTCGGCCGTGCCTCCGGCCTCGATCGACGAGCGGAGTTGCTTCTTGATGGCGTTGGTATCCCGCGGAGGAACTAACATGATGAAACTGTCGAAGCCGGTGTTTGCCGCGCCCTGAGCAAGTAGCGCGCGAGGCTCCGCCAGCACCCCGACAAGGAGCAGAAAGGACGCAGTGGTTAGGAGATATCTCGAGAGCATATGCGGTTGATCTCTCATGGAGTTGTAACCGGTCGTACTGGGAGTATCGGCAGTGACTTAGCAACCCTTTAGACGGGCCCTCCCCACTCATCCGCCCCTCCTGATGAGTTACCGGACCTCACGCCCGCATAGGGTGGCTCACCGACCTGGCATCCACAAGTAACTGCTTGTCAGTCCTGCGTTTCGACCCTTCTCCCAGAGTTGCTGGGGGGTGGTGAGGTCGACTATATTTCGGGTCCGGAGGCCTCCCTCAGGCCTTGACCGCTCTCAGCACAGGAATCTCATGACTGCACCGAACGCGCGCGAACGTATTCTGCCCCGGCTCATCGAAGATGAGATGCAGCAGTCGTTCATCAACTACTCGATGAGCGTCATTGTTTCTCGAGCCCTGCCTGACGCTCGAGACGGCCTCAAGCCGGTACACCGTCGGATTCTCTACGCCATGAACGAGCTGGGCCTGGTGCCCGGCCGTGCCTATAAGAAGTCCGCCACCGTGGTGGGCGATGTGCTCGGCAAGTATCACCCGCATGGCGACGGCTCGGTCTACGACGCCCTGGTGCGCATGGTACAGGACTTCTCCTTGCGCTATCCGCTGGTGGACGGTCAAGGGAACTTCGGGTCGGTGGATGGAGATCCCGCGGCGGCGTATCGTTACACCGAGGCCCGCCTGACCCGTATCGCCATGGCAATGCTGGAGGACATCGACCGGAACACGGTCGATTTCCAGGCCAATTTCGACGACCGGCTGCAAGAGCCCACCGTTCTTCCCGCCAAGATCCCCAACCTGCTGGTCAACGGCTCGAGCGGCATCGCGGTCGGCATGGCGACCAATATCCCGCCGCACAACCTGCGGGAGGTGGTCAAGGCGGTGCAGCTGCTGGTGGACAACCCGGAAGCATCCATTGCCGACCTGCGGAAGGCCATCAAGGGCCCCGACTTTCCTACTGGTGCCTACATCTACGGTCGGGAGGGTATCAAGGAGGCGTACGAGACCGGGCGCGGACGGGTGGTCATGCGGGCCCGGGCCCAGATCGAGGAGCGGGAGACCGGCAACCGCTCCCAGATCGTGGTGACCGAGATTCCCTATCAGGTGAACAAGGAGAATCTGGTCAAGGCGATCGCCGAGCTGGCGGCCGAGAAGAAGATCGAGGGTATCGTCGGGATCAACGACGAGTCCGACAAAGACGGGATGCGCATCGTCATCGAGCTGAAGCGCGACATCATCCCGAACGTGGTGCTGAATCAGCTGTACAAACACACTCAAATGCAGACGACCTTCGGCGTGATCATGCTCGCGCTCACGAACGGCGCGCCCAAGATCATGAACCTGAAGGAGCTGCTGCAACACTTCATCGATCACCGACACAGCGTCATCACCCGCCGGACCCAGTTTGATCTCGACGCGGCGCAGGCCCGAGAGCACATCCTCGACGGGTTGAAGATCGCGGTCGACAACATCGATGAGGTCATCAAGATCATTCGCGGCTCCGAGGACACGGCAGTGGCCGATGCCCGGCTGCGCAAGCGTTTCAGTTTCAGCGAGAAGCAGAGTGACGCCATCCTCAACATGCGATTGGCCAAGCTCACCGGCCTCGAGATCGAGAAACTGGACGCCGAGCTGAAGGAGGTGCGCGCCACCATCAGGGAGCTGAAGGGGATTCTGGCCTCCAAGCCGAAGCGGATGGCAATCCTGAAGGAAGAGATGGAGGACATCAGCAGCACCTTCGGTGACGAGCGCAGGACCGAGATCGTGGCCGACCAGGGCGAGTTCACGGTCGAGGACCTGATCGCCGAAGAGGACATGGTCATCACCATCTCCCACAGCGGCTACATCAAGCGGATCCCCATCACCACCTACAAGCGGCAGCGACGGGGTGGGCGGGGACTGAATGGGGCGGACCTCAAGGCCGACGACTGGGTCGAGCACCTCTTTATCGCCAGCACCCACGACTACCTCATGTTCTTCAGCAACAAGGGGCAGGTGTACTGGCTCAAGGTGCACGAGATTCCCCAGGCCGGCCGCGCGGCGCGGGGAAAGCCGGTGATCAACTGCATTGCCATCAGGCCGGACGAGCAGATCGCCGCTCTGGTGCCGGTGCGAGAGTTCACCGACGACAAATGCCTGATTTTTGCCACCCGGCTGGGGACGGTGAAGAAGACGGTGCTGTCGGCATATGGTAACGTCAGGACGAATGGCATTTGCGGGATCAATATCGAAAAGGACGACGAGCTGATCGACGTCCAGGTATGCGACCAGAACAGCGACATCGTGCTGGCCACCAAGGACGGCATGAGCATCCGCTTCCACCAGGGCGACGTGCGGAACATGGGCCGAGCCACGACCGGGGTGAAGGGCATCGAGCTGGAGAAGGACGACGAGGTGATCGGCATGGTGGTGGTCCGTCGCGACGCGACCCTCCTGGTGGTGAGCGAAAAAGGCTTCGGCAAGCGGTCCGAGCTGTCCGATTACCGGGTGCAGAAGCGGGGTGGCAAGGGGATCATCACCCTCAAGAAGACCGACAAGACCGGTCCAATCGTCGCGCTCAAAGAGGTGATTCCCGACGATGAGCTCATGATGATCACGCGTCACGGGGTGATCATCCGGCTCCCGGTGGATGGAATCCGGGTCATCGGCCGGAACACCCAGGGCGTTAAGGTGATGAATCTCGATTCCGGCGATGCCGTGGTGGATGTCGCCCGAGTGGTGAAGGAAGACGAAGGAGGGGCCGAAGAAGCCGCCAGCGGTGAGGAGGTCACCCCGACGGCAGCCCTGGAGTAAGGTTATTCTTGACCATGGCTTACGCAGCCGAATCCCGGGCCGACTCTTCCTCCCGAGTTCTCCCGGAGCAGCGTTCTGCGCTGCCGCTCGAGGCGCTCCGGACTGCTGCCCGGGGACTCGACGGCGTCGCAGTACGAACCCCGCTGGTCGAGATCGCGGCGCTCACTAGTCGCGTAACTCTTCCCGTATCGCTAAAGTGCGAGCACCTCCAGCCGGTCGGCGCCTTCAAGATCCGGGGCGCCTTCACGGCGGTGTCCCGGATTCCTCCCGCGGACCGGGCGCGCGGGGTGATCACCTACTCCAGCGGCAATCACGGTCAGGCCGTCGCCTATGCGGCCCGGCGTCTCGGCATCCGTTGCGTCGTGGTAATGCCCCAACGAGCTCCCGCAGTGAAGGTTGACGGGGTCAAACGGCTCGGCGGCGAGGTAGTCATCGCGGGCAACAGCTCTTCCGAGCGATACCAGAAGGCTCAAGCGATGGCGCGGCTCGAAGGGCTTGCCATGGTGCCCCCATTCGAGAGTCTCGACGTCATCGCGGGACAGGGAACCTGTGGCCTCGAGATCCTCGACCAGCTGCCCACCGTCGAGACCATCGTAGTGCCGGTAGGCGGCGGAGGGCTCATCGCCGGCATAGCCGCTGCCGTCGCCGCGATCAAGCCATCCGTCAGAGTGATCGGGATCGAACCGGTGGGTGCTCCCAAGCTCGCTCGGGCGCTGGCGGCGGGCCGGCCGGTGAAGCTGGATCACACCGAGAGCATGGCGGATGGGCTTCTACCTCTGTCGATCGGAGAGCTTCCCTTTGCGGTGCTGGCGCCGATAGTGCGGGAAGCGATGCAGGTTTCCGAGGAGGAGATCGCGGGTGCGGTGCGCTTCCTGTTTCGTGAGGGGGGGCTGTCGGTCGAGCCGTCCGGCGCCGTCACCACCGCCGCCCTGCTCAGTGGGCGGGTGCGGCCTACCGGGCCGACTGTTGCCATCGTGAGCGGGGGCAATGTGGATCCCGCCTTGTTCCAGCGCCTGGTGCATTGAATGACAGTCGCGCCGAAGATCCTGGTGGCAGACGACGATCAGGCGCTGTCGCGGACGTTGTCCTGGATTCTCAAGGAGAACGGCTACGACGTCTTCACCGCTCCCGGCGGCGAGCACCTCTTCGAGCATCTCACCGCCGAACAGTTCGATCTGCTCCTGCTCGACATCATGATGCCCAAGGTGGATGGCCTCCAGCTGCTCCAGCGGGTCAAGGCGGACCCCCGCTTCAAGGACCTGCCGGTGCTGATGATCTCCTCCATGCCGCCGGAAGAGGCCACCGTTCGCTCGCTGGGTCTCGGCGCCGCCGATTTCATCCCCAAGCCATTCCGGGTGCGCGAGCTTCTGGCCCGGGTGAAGGCTCACCTCCGAGTGGGGCGCGAGCTGAACCAGGCACGAGCGGAGGCACGGTCCCGCTCCGAGATGATGGACATCATGCAGGAGGTGACGGCCTCGCTCAAGCCGCAGGAAATCTTCGGCATTCTGGTCCGGAGAGTGGCCCAGGCCCTCAGCATCGCCCGATGCTCGATCATCATGGCCGGTCCGGATGACGAGACCGGCACCGTGGTGGCCGCGTTCGAAAATCCCATGCTGCACAACCTTCAGGTGGACCTCAGGCGGTATCCGGAGATCCGCCACGCCCTCGCCACCGGCGAGGTGGTGCTGGTGCGGGACGTACAGACCGACGCCCTGTATCGAGGAATTCGGGATGAATGGGAGGCGCAGGGCCGGCCGGTGGAAACCCGGTCGGCGGTTGCGCTGCGGTTTTCTCTGCGGCAGCAGCCGGTTGGCGTCTTCTTCCTGCGGACCACCAGCGAGGATCCCCCGCTGAACGAGCACGACGTCCATTTCGCCGAGGAAGTGACCAATGCCGCGGTAGCCGCGCTGGAGCGGGCCTATGACCTGGAGAATGCCGTGCTGGGTCAGGAGCAGATGCGCCATCTGGCGGAGACCGACCCGCTCACCAACTGCTTCAACCGGCGGGCACTCATGGACAAGCTGGAGCAGGAAATGGATCGGGCAGCGCGGTACGCCACCATGCTGACCGGCATGATGGTGGACATCGACAACTTCAAGCAAATCAACGATACCTATGGCCACCTGGTAGGCGACCGGGTATTGAAGCAACTGGCCAACCTGTTGAAGCGGGAACAGCGCTCGGTGGATATCGTGGCCCGGTACGGTGGCGAGGAGTTCGTCGTCCTGCTGCCGGAAACCACCAGCGCGGAGTCACGCAACTTCGCCGAGCGCATCCTGCGCCGGGTGGCCACCCACGATTTCGGAGAGCCAGGGCGGCCAGTGCGGGTCACCATCAGCATCGGCATCGCTTCCTACCCCGACGAGCGCGTGAGTGACGGGGAATCCCTCCTCCGCCTGGCCGATACCCACCTCTATCGGGCCAAGAGCGATGGCCGGAACCGGTTCCGCGATTGAGTAATCGGCGTTGCCCACGCTGTCAGGCCGCGTACGCTGCACCAGCACGGTTCTGCGTCAAAGACGGCTCCCTCCTGGTCGAGAGCGACAAGCCACCCAGCCCCAACGAGCAGTCTCCCCTCCCCGGGTCGAGGGCCTCCTCCCGCAATTCGGCGGACCCCTCAGCGGTGGCTCCAGGGCCCAAGGAGCATGTACCGTCCAGCCTAGCCTCGCTTACCGGCCAGGTGCTGGACCAGCGCTATCACATCACCCGCAAACTGGGTGAAGGCGGGATGTCCTACGTCTATCAGGCGCAGGAGATCGAGACCGGCCGGGCGGTGGCAGTCAAGATCCTCATTCCCCGATTGTCTCGGGACCCGTCGTCCGTCGAGCGCCTCCGCCGCGAGGCCACGATCGCCACCAGACTCAGCCATCCCAACGTCTGTCCTATCCTTCGCATGGGCGAGACATCGGATCGCCTGATCTACCTGGTGATGCCGTTTCTGGAGGGAGAGCCGCTCAGCGAGCACGAGACTCGGCGGGGGCCCTTTCAACTGGCCGAGGGGATTCCACTCCTGGTTCAGATGTGCGAGGGACTGGGGCACGCGCATGATCTTCAAATCATTCATCGCGATCTCAAGCCGGAGAACGTGATGTTGGTCCCCGACCCCGCGTTGCCGACCGGCTTTCGGTCGGTGGTGATGGACTTCGGCCTAGCCAAGGAGAGACGGGCCGGCCCTGACGTGGTGAAGCTGACGGCCACAGGAATCGTGCTGGGTACTCCCGAGTTCATGAGCCCGGAGCAGATCCGGGGAAAGCCGCTGGACGGGCGGAGCGACGTTTACGCACTGGGGATCCTCGCGTTCGAGATGTTCAGCGGGCAGCTGCCGTTTACCGGAAAGAGCGCGCAAGAGACGATGATCGCGCGTCTCAGAGGAGCGCCGCTGCCGTTGCGCGAGGTAAAGGCCGATCTTCCTGCCAAGCTCGAGACGGTGATCAGCAAGGCTCTCTCGGTGAACCCCGCCGACCGCTACGGCTCCATGGCGGAGCTGGCGCACGCGTTTGAATCGTCGGCGAGCACAGGAGTGTTGGGGAGGCTGTTTCGGCGGTAGGCGGAGCCGGCGGAGTGGAGCAAAGCAAACGACGGACCCACTGCCTTATCGATGAGCGAGGAGCGAACATGAGACCGACTCTACTCTTACTGGCGATGGCGCTCTGCGCCGCCTGCACCCGGGAAAAGGCCGGGAACGCCTCGGCTTCGGCCTACACCTCTGACTCCGACAGCAGCGCGCGAGAAGTTGGTGTTGCCGGCACCAACAGCGGGTCAGAGCTCCAGGCTCCCCGGCTGCTTCCGGCCATCCAGAACCAGCTCAACCTGATGGCCAAGGGAGGTCAGCCGACCAATTCCGATAACCTGACAGCCTACAAGAACATGGCCGGCGACATGATCAACTCGATGATTGCCGACATCTATCGTGCTGGCTATGCCGATTCAGGCCACTTTCGAGCCCTGAGTGATTCGGTTCTCAACGATCTCGGCGGAGGAGCAGGGACTCCCCCCAAACTCGACCGCTCCCAGCTACCCCAGCACATCGAGCGGATGCGGAGGCTGATCGCGCTTTACCAGCAGGCCACAAAGAACGTCCCCGCCAGACAACCGTAACCTCCCGAAAAGAGCCTGAGGCCCGTCTCCCACTGAGACGGGCCTGTCAGGGGGAATGTTCCTTTCTTCGTCGGGGACTGGCTCGCGACAAGTGGGAACCGGCACGCAGTCCCAGCGGGCCACGGCGCAGGAGGCCGGCTCCTCTTCCCAGCAGTCGGGTCAGGAGACGGGCGCTTCGCAGTCCAGCCGGGGACGAGCCACTGAAGGCTCTTCCGGCCGCCTCTCCGTATTCCTACGGAGTCGCTCTCCGGGTGAACGCGGATTGTGAGCCTTTCGTGCCCGGCCTACCGTTGTGAGTGCCCCAGAGTCCGTCTTTCCATGTCATTGGCGTCAGCCATCATACAGCCACGGTCGAAGAGCGCGAGCAGTTTGCCTTCAGCCGCGCCGAGATTCTTGCCTTGCTGGAGAGTCAGCACCAGGCCGGCAGGTCGGCGCTGCTGCTCTCGACCTGCAATCGCTGTGAGCTCTATTGGAATGGGGATGGCGACGGCGAGGCATGGTTCCGAGATCTGGCGCAATCACGGGGTGTCGCGCCGCCCACCTCGCTCACCCGGCACGACGGCATCGCGGCGGTCCGGCATCTCTTCACCGTGACTGCGGGGCTCGATTCACAGATTCTGGGAGAGACTGAAATACTGGGCCAGGTGCGGCGAGCGTACGACGCTGCCCGAGCGGCCGGAACCACGACCCGCGACATGGACTCGATCCTGTCCGCCGCTCTCT
>JBGQLP010000031.1:0-36003 GCA_041500125.1 Gemmatimonadota bacterium | reverse complement strand
TGCGACTACATCGACCTTGCTAGCGCGGGCACCGACGCGGATGGCATCCCTAAAATGGATGACCAGTTCGCGCTGGATGCCGAGTTCAAGGCCGCCGGCCGTCTGGCCATCCTCGGGATGGGCGCAGACCCCGGCACCACGAATGTCTACGCCGCGTACGCGGCCAAACACCTGCTCGACGTCGTAACTGAACTTCGGGTTCGCGACGGCGACAACTCGATCTGCCAGGGCTACGACGGCTTTATCCCGGCGTTCAGCCCCTGGGTCATGATCGACGAGTGCCTCTGCAAGGCGGTCTCCTATCGAGGGGGCCGGTTCCACCTGGAGGAGCCGCTCACCGGCCAGGAGCAGTTCGACTTCCCCGAGCTGGGCGTGCTCAACTGCTACTACGTGGACCATGAGGAATCGAAGACCTTGCCGCGGTTCTTCCCGTCGGCCAAGACCATCGATTTCAAGCTCTGCATGGACGAGGTAACGGTGGAGACACTGCGGGTCATGAAGCGCATGGGTCTTTCCAGTACGGACCGGGTTCGGGTGGGTGACCTGTCGGTCGTCCCCCGCGATCTGGTGGTCGCGCTGTTGCCCCAGCCGAAGGATCTGGCCGGCAGGATGCGGGGCAAGACCTGTGTGGGGACCCTGGCCAAGGGGTTTAAGGACGGCGAGCCCAGGGCGTACTACATCTATAATGTCAGCGACCACGAGGCGGTCTACCGCTCGCTCGGGGTTCAGGCCACCGCGTATCAGACCGGGATTCCTCCAGTCATCGTCGCGCGTCTCCTGGCAACCGGTACGTGGCGGGGCACCGGAGTGATGTCGCCCGAGCAGTTCGATCCGGACCCTTTCATGGAGGCTCTGGCCCGGGAAGGAATGCCTTGGCAGGTGCGGGACGATACCGTGCGAGTCGGCACTCCACGGGTGAGCACTCGTCCGTCCCGGGAGACGGTCGCAGCCTAGGTTTCGTCAGCTAATACTGAAAGCTTACGAAGGGCACGAAGCACGGTGCCCTTCGTGCTTTTTGTGCTAGCTTTGGGAGAGCTAACCCCACGATTCAACGACCCAGAGGGTGGAAGCGGAGGAGCCGATGACGAGTACGGCTAGGGTATCAGGCAAGACCCGGAAGTCACAGGTAACCCCCTACCAGATGTACATCGATGGCAAGTTCGTCGACGCCCAGGGCGGGAAAACCTTCGATGTGTACGATCCTGCCACCGAGGAGGTCATCGCCACTTGTCCGGCAGGCGACGCCAAGGATGTGGACCGGGCGGTCCGCGCGGCCACCAAAGCGTTTTATGAAGGATGGAAGGGAGTCACCGCCCAGGAACGGGGACGCATTCTCTTCCGTTTGGCGGACCGGATCAGGGCTCGGCGGGCCGAGCTGGCCGAGCTGGAGACCCGAAACTCGGGCAAACCGATCGCGGAATCCGAGTACGACATGGACGACACCGCCACCTGCTTCGAGTACTACGGCGGCCTGGCCACCAAGATCAACGGCGAGGTGCTGCCGGTGCCGGCCGAAGCGGTGGCGTTGGCCATGCGGGAACCGATCGGGGTGGCCGGCCAGATCATACCCTGGAATTACCCTATCATGATGGCGGCCTGGAAGATCGCACCGGCGCTCGCGGCCGGGTGCACGGTCGTCCTCAAGCCCGCCGAGCAGACCCCGCTCTCGATACTAGCCTTAGCCAAGGACTTCGAGGCTGTGGGACTGCCGCCGGGGGTGGTCAACATCGTCACCGGAGACGGCCCTGGAGCCGGCGCGCCGCTGGTGGCTCACCCCGCGGTCCGCAAGATCGCCTTCACCGGGAGCGCCGAGGTTGGCAAGACCATCATGCGAAGCGCGGCCGATCACTTGAAGCGGGTCTCGTTGGAGCTGGGCGGCAAGTCGCCCAACATCTTCTTCAGCGACGCGGATTTCGAGAATGCGGTGGACGGCGCCCTCTTCGGGACCTTCATCAATCAAGGCGAGGTGTGCTCTGCCGGCAGCCGGGTCCTGGTCCAGCGCGACATCTACAAGAAGTTCGTGGACGCGGCGGCGGCCAAGGCCAAGACCATCAAGCTCGGCCCCGGCCTCGATCGGGAGAACAAGATGGGTCCGTTGGTGAGCGCCGAGCAGCGCGACCGCGTCGCCGGTTACCTCGACATCGGGCGGAAGGAAGCCAAGGTTGCCGTAGGAGGAAGCAGGCCGAAACAGTTCGACAAGGGATGGTACATCGAGCCCACCATCTTCTATGACGTGGACAACTCGGCCAAGATTGCCCAGGAGGAGATCTTCGGCCCGGTCATGAGCGTCATCCCGTTTACCGATGAGGCCGAAGCCATCCGCATCGCCAACGCCACTCCCTACGGTCTGGCGGCGGCGGTCTGGACCCGAGACATCTTCAAAGCCTTTAGGGTCGTGAAGGCGCTCGAGGCCGGCATCGTGTGGGTGAACCACATGCAGCCGACCTTCGTCGAAGCGCCCTGGGGCGGCTACAAGGCGTCCGGCTTTGGCCGGGAGCTTGGCCACTGGGGAGTGGAGGAGTATCTGGAGACGAAGCAGGTGTTCATCAATCTGGACGAGAAGCCGATTGGTTGGTATTGAATGAGCTAGGAGCTTGGAGTCAGGAGCTGGGAGCTCAGCTCCCAGCTCCCAGCTAGTTGCGCTCACGCAACGACGAGTCGCCACTACCCTCCCTGCAGGTTCTGGCACAACCCTTCCAGCTTCTTACTCCACAACGCGTTCGGCGTGCCCACTTCGGGCACGAAGCTCGCATTCCCCACCCGCAAAGTCGCTAGCCTCCATTTCAGCATTTCTAAACCGGCGATCGTGAACAACGAACATGCGAGCTGAGTCCGCCGCCTCCACGGAGGTGCGCGAACCGTCCTTGAACGGGGCCCGTGATCACGCTCGGGTAAGCGAGCGCACCTCGGCCGTGGTCGGACATCTGCCGCACCAGGTGCGACGCTCAGACTTCCTCCTCTTCTCCCAGCCTGCCATCGGGCAGGAGGAGATCGAGGAGGTAACTGACACACTCCGGTCCGGTTGGATCACCACGGGCCCGAAGACCCGGCAGTTCGAGGCCGCGTTCCGGATCCGGGTGGACGCTGCCGAAGCCTTGGGGCTGAACTCATGTACCGCCGGCCTGCACCTCGCGCTGCTCGCGGTCGGGGTACAGCCAGGTGATGAAGTCATCACCACGCCGATGACCTTCTGCGCCTGCGCGAACGTCATCGAGCACCTGGGCGCTACTCCCCGCCTGGTGGATGTCGAGCCTGACACGTTGAACCTGGACCCGGGGGCCGTCGCGGCCGCGGTGACCAGCCGGACTCGGGCCATCCTCGCAGTTCATTACGCCGGGCACCCGGTAGATCTCGATCCTATTCAGGAGCTCGCGTCCGCCCGCGGTCTGGCAGTGGTGGAGGATGCGGCCCACGCGCTGCCGGCCAGCTACAAGGGGCGGATGATCGGCTCGGGCCCGAACCCCGTTGCCTTCAGCTTCTACGCCACGAAGAATCTCACCACCGGCGAAGGTGGCATGCTCACCGGGTCTCCCGAGCTCATCGCGCGGGCCAGGACCTTGGGGCTGCATGGGATGAGTCGCGATGCCTGGAAGCGCTACGGCCCCGGTGGGAGCTGGTTCTACACCGTCGACGAGCCGGGGTTCAAGTACAACATGACCGACGTCCAGGCGGCCATGGGGCTGGTCCAGCTCCGAAAGCTCGCGGGCTTCCAGCGGCGGCGTCGGGAGATCGTAACAGCGTACAACCAGGCCTTCGGCGGGATGGATGCCCTGGAGACGCCGGTCGAGCGGGCCGAGGTAGAGCACGCGTGGCATCTCTATGTGCTCCGACTTCGACTGGGGGCCCTCCGCATTGGTCGAGACCAGTTCATTGACGAGTTGACCGCCAGGAATATTGGAACCTCGGTGCACTTCATCCCGATCCACCTGCACCCGCACTACCGGCAGAAGTATGGCTACGACCCCGAGCAGTTCCCGGTCGCCTACGGCAATTACCAGCGGATGCTGAGTCTGCCACTCCATCCGTTGCTCAGCGATAACGATGTGGGCGACGTGATCGACGCCGTGCTCGACGTGACTAGGAGATTCGGCCGGTGAGCGCCGGTCCCTCCGAGATCACCACTGCGGCCCTCCGGCGGACAGCACGGTTGCTCCCTGACGAGTGGCCTCTGACCCGGGTGCTCGCCTATTGGCGAGACCCTGCCCTTCACTTGCTGCTCATCGTCATCGGCTACCGCCTGGCGTACGAGCTCAGGTTCGACTTCGCCACTCCCCGGGACGAAGCTGAAATCTTCTGGATCTCTTTGCCCTTGCTGGTCCTGATTCGGCTCACCGCCTACGCGCAGGCGGGAGTCTTCCGGGCCTATTGGCTGCACTTCGGGGTCCAGGATCTGTTGACGCTGGCCAAGGCCGTCACCGTGAGCTCGGTCGGTTTCGTCGCGGCGCTCTACCTGGCCCATCTCTTTCCCGGTGTGTCCCGATCGGTGCTCCTGGTGGACTGGGCCAGCGCCATCTTCTTCGCCGGTGGAATCCCGTTCATAGCCCGCTCCATCAGGGAGGGGCCGGTTCCCTTCGTCACACCTCTGGGCCGCCGAACGCTCGTGGTCGGAGCCGGTGAGCGGGCCGAGCAACTGCTGCGGGAGATCCGGCGGGCTGAGGCGCACGCGCTCAACGTCGTGGCGCTGATCGGCGTCGATAGCGCGCGGGAGGGACGGACCATCCGCGGCGTGCGGGTGCTGGGCACGGTGGAGGATCTGCCGAAGCTGAGTCAACGGCTGGGGGCCGAGTTTGCCATCATCGCGCTCGATCCGAATGAGTCGTCGGAGATGCGGCGGGTGGTGGACCAGTGCATTGCCGCCGGGCTGGAATTCAAGACTCTGCCATCGCTGCACGAGCTGCTCGACGGCTCGGCCGGGGTGAACCAGCTCCGCAATGTTCGCATCGAGGACCTGCTGGGACGGTCGCCGGTCAATCTCGACCTCTCTCCGGTGAAGGCCGATCTTCAGGATCGGGTGATCCTGCTAACCGGAGCGGCAGGCTCCATCGGCTCCGAGCTCGCCCGCCAGATCGCCCCCTTCGGCCCCGCCCGCCTGGTGCTGCTGGACCAGTCGGAGAGCGATCTCTACTTCGTGCACCTGGAGTTGAAGGAGGCCCATCCCACCGTGGACCTCGTGCCGGTGATCTGCGACATCACCAACCAGGGCCGGCTCTCCCAGGTCTACGCCCAGCATCGTCCCGACTACGTCATCCATGCCGCCGCCTACAAACATGTGCCGCTGATGGAGACCAACGTCCTCGAGGCGGTGCGCAACAACGTGCTCGGTACGCTGCTCGTGGCCACGACCGCGGTCCGCTACGGGGCGGCCAAGGTGCTGTTGGTCTCCACCGACAAGGCGATCAAGCCATCGAGCGTGATGGGTGCGACCAAGCGGGTGGCCGAGCGGATCATCTTTGGCCTGCCGAACCTGCACCGCGCCGGCACCGACTTCCGTGCCGTGCGATTCGGAAATGTACTGGCCTCGAAGGGGAGCGTGATTCCGCTGTTTGAGCGGCAGCTCGCGGCCGGAGGCCCCATCACCGTGACCCATGCGCAGGTGCAGCGCTACTTCATGACTATCCCCGAGGCGGCTCAGCTGGTGCTCCAGGCGGGGTCCTTGCCGGAGACCGCCGGCGCCATCGCCATGCTGGAGATGGGCGAGCCGGTGCGCATTCTCGACTTGGCGGAGAAGCTCATCCGCTTCTCCGGCCGGGTGCCGGGCAAGGATGTGCAGATCGTTTTCACCGGTCTTCGGCCGGGCGAGAAGCTCACTGAGGAGCAGATCTCCACTCTCGAGGCCACGGTCCCGACGTCGAGTGAGAAGATCAGAATCAGTCAAAGGGCCGAAACCGCGGGACCCGAGCTGGTGCAGAAGCTGAGCCGGCTGCTGGCCTTTCTCGACGCTGGAGAGCGGGACGGATTGCTGGCGACGCTGTGCGAGCTGGTGCCCGAGTGTGTGCCGCCGCTCCAGAGCTTCCAGGCGACGTCGCCCGCCGTGATGCACTCGAACGGCGTGGCCGTACCAGGCTGGGAGGCAATGGCCGAGCCCGAGTCGGTGGCCTGGCGGGAGCGGAGGCGAGGAGTGCCACGACCCCCGGCCAAGCCGGAGCTGCGACTGATCGATCGGAGAGATGGGGTGGCCTGCCGTCGCAAGACTCCGCGATTCGGCGGCCGGCGCCGGACTGACGTGGCTGCACTGCTGGCCACCGGCTCATCGGCGACCGGTTAGCGGAGGAAGCGAGCCTCCATCTGCGCCGGAGAGAGCCTGGCCGATCCTCGGAACGCCACCGCGCCGACGGTCAGCAACAGCAGGCTCAGGGTGGTGCGGAACGGCCTGGCCTGCAGGTCGAGCCAGCATCGCTCATCCAGCAGCAGCTTGGTGGCCAGGAGCTCGCGGATGTACCGCTCCTCGAACTCGGCACTGGAGAAGTTCCGCTCGGCGGAAAAGAAGTACAAGGCGCCGTACCCCGTGATTCCCGGTTTGGCTTCGAGCGAACGGAGCCCCGCCGGCGTGTAGTGGCGGAGATAGTCCGGAGCCTCGGGGCGGGGCCCCCCGATGGACATGCGGCCCGAGAGCACGTGCAGGAACTGGGGCAGCTCGTCCAGCTTGGTCCGGCGAAGGAATCTGCCGACGGCGGTGATCCGAGGATCGTCGCTGGCCGACACGGCGGGACCCAGCTGCTCCGCGTTCCGGACCATGGTGCGCAGCTTGAGCATCCGAAAGGTCTTGCCGTCCCGGCCGATCCGCGCGGCCCGATAGAAGATCGGCAAGCCCTGAGTCGCGGCTATGGCAAGGCCCAGGAGCAGCAACGGCGCCCAGACCGGCGCGAGCAGCAAGGCGAATCCCAGGTCGACGGTGCGAATGAGCGCTCGACTGACCGAGCGGTTCATTCGCGGGCCCGCAGCAGTACGAGGGGTTCGGCCGCCCTCAAGTTGGCGACACTGCCCCAGAGGCCCGCCCGCTCGCGCAGTGAGCGGAGCGAGCGAGGATGGGGATAGGGCCGGAGCTCGCTCTGGTAGCAACGCATCGCGTCGAGCTTGCGATCCAGCTCCGCGGTGATGTCGGAAAAAACGTTGGGCGAAAAAGGGCGGTCCCGCCCGCTGGCGGTCCATTCGCTGCTGGACGGGGTGTGGAAAGCATAGAGCCGCTGAATCCAGGGGGCCGCATAAGGCCGGGTGGCGACATCCATGGCCTCGGCGATGCGAACGTGGTCGGCGTTCACGTCGCCCCAGTGGTGGGTATAGACGATGTCCGGCTGGAACTCCCGAACTTCGCGTTCCAGCGCCTGGATCAGCTCGAGATTGCTGCCGGCATCGAGGCGCTGATCGGGAAAGCCGAGCCCGGCAACGCGAGCCCCCAGGTAGTAGCCGGCACGCTGGGAATCGCCGGGTTGATCGTGCTCGCCCTCGCGGTAGCGGATTGAATGGGCGGAGCAGACGATGACGACGCGCACCTCATCGCCGGTCTTGAAGTGGCGGATCAAGGTCCCGCCGACTCCGAGCACCTCGTCGTCCGGATGCGCGGCGATGGCCAGGACTCTGCGCCCGCGATGCAGCGAGCGCATTGGTTGACCGGCTCGACTGGCTAGCTCGGCCATGAGGTGCGCCGGCACCTCGGCGTCATGATCGAGTCGAAGATCGGAGAGCCGAACCCGGCCAGCGGGGAACGCCACTACCAGGCCATCGGAGCCGGCTGCTTCGAGCGTCGGCTCAGCAACGGAACCGGAGACCGCGCCCGGCTCCGCCGAATGGGCCCAGATGCGGCGTCCGTTGAACCAGAAGTATCCGCCCGGATAGGGGCGGGAGAGCGCCCGGATCCAGCGGTCGAGGCTCGCGGCAGAATGGTCGGCCCAGCGCACCAGACCGTCTTCCGGCCGGCGGCGAGGGCTCAACGGCAGCCGGCCCAGAGGGCGCTCAGGCACCTCGCTCCGAGCGATCTTCGGCCAGTGCTCCAGCCAGAGGGCGGCCGACGCGCTCGAGAGTTTGCTGTACAGGGTCGCCGGAGTTTCCCGGGGATCGATCCGGCAGGCAGCCTGCGCTACGACGGTTCCGCCGTCGAGATCCTGGGTGTAGCGAAGGAGAGTGGTTCCGGTCTCCCGCAGGCCCTGAAGAATGGCCCAGTTGACCGGAGCCGGACCCGCAAGGGCCGGGAGCAGGCTTCCGTGAAAGCCGTACACCCCGAGTGGAAAGGCGTCGAGAAAGGACTGGCGCAATATCTCGGAGATACCGGCGCAGAGCACCCCTTGTGCGCGGGCGGCGCCGAGAGCTTGCCAGGCCTGCGGCGATTGGAACGACGGCACCTTCACGACGGGATGGCCCGCGAAACTGGCGGGCCATGGGCGACCGCCGGCCGCTCCGCCCAAGGCGTCGTCAGTTAGGGCGAGGATGAGGCCCGGTTGCCAGACTTGGCTCCGCAACAGGGCCTGAAGGATGTCCTGGCCTTCGAGCACACCGCCGAGATAAGCGAACGAATGGGCCGGGGCCGGTGCCGCCACAGGTGAGTATCCGTGAGCTGATTGAGGAGTGAAAGTGCAAAAAGGTAAGGAGACGCTAGCAGTGAGCACAACCCATGGGGCCGGTGAGAACCTCCGCGTAGCCCTGGTCGGCTGTGGGAGAATCAGCACCTATCACGTGGCCGCGATCAAGGCCGTCCCTGGTGCCGAGATCGTGGCTGTCTGCGACCTGGACGAGCGGGTGGCTCGGGAAGCCGCAACCCGGCACGGCATCCGGGGCTGTTACACCGACGTGGAGAACATGCTGCGGGAGCTGCGGCCCGACGTGGTGCATCTGCTGACTCCGCCGACGAGTCACCTAGGGTTGGCGCGCCTGGCGACCAAATACCGGGCGCATCTGTACATCGAAAAACCGCTGGCCGCGAACGGGGCCGACGCCGAAGCCATTGCCGAGCTCGCGCAGGAGGCAGGAGTTCAGATCTGCCCTGGCCACAGCCGTCTGTTCGATCCGGTGTTTGTCGAGGCTTGCCGCCGGATCCGTTCCGGTGACATAGGCCGGGTGATCTCGATCCGGGCCGAACAGGGTTTCACCTACGAAGCCGCGGCGCGGTCCACCGTTATTCCGTGGAGCTACTCCTACGACTGGGGCACGTTCGACAATCTGATCTGCCATCCTCTGTATCTGGCGTGCCACTTCCTGACCGATCCGGGCGAACCGCAGGTGGTGGGCTACAACCTGGGCTGCGTGCGTGAGGCAGGGCTGGAAGAGATCCGGGTCCTGCTCCCCTCCTCGTCGGGTATCGGAGAGGTGTCCCTCTCGCTTTGCAGCTCGCCCGAGGTGAACCGGATGGAGATAGTGGGAACCAGAGGGCGGATCACCGCCGACTGGCAGACCATGACGGTTCTCACCCTGGGACAGAGCGGCCTTCCCTCTGCGCTGGCTCGCTTCACCGGCAACTTTGCCACCGCGTTGGATCTCACCCGCGCGGGGCTTCGCACCCTGTTTGGCATCGCCAGGGGAAAGGTCAAACGATATCAGGGCCTCAGAACCCTCATCGAGCGGTTCTATGAGTCCGTTCGGGAGGGAACCGCCCCACCAGTGCCGCTGGAGCACGGCATGCTGAATGTCCGACTCATGGATCAGATCAAGGACGCCTGCCGGAGTGTACAGAAGCAACGCTCTCTGGCGCCTGCCGAGGCCGCTGCAGGCCGTCCTCGGATTCTCGTCACCGGCGCCACCGGATTTCTGGGCGGCCGGCTGGTGGAGATCCTCTCGGAGCAGGGCATCCCGGCCAGGGCTGCTACCAGGCTCGTGTCTCGCGCACGGACGCTCCCGGGCATCGAGTGGGTGCAGTGCGATCTCGCGCGGGAAGACCAGCTGCTCGGCGCCTTGTGCGACGTGGAAACCGTCTTCCACTGTGCCGCTCTGTGCGGGGCTCCGGGATCGCTGCGGGAGTTCGAAGCAGCCAATGTCGAGGGAACACTCCGTCTGCTGCGGCTCGCGGGGCGGGCCGGCGTCAAGACCTTCATCCATCTCTCCTCGATGTCGGTGTATGCCGCCCCCAAGGATTCGAGCACGATTCTCGATGAGACCTCGCCGTTCGACGACCGGGCCGCGGAGCGCGGCGCGTACACCCGCAGCAAGCTGGCCGCCGACCGGGCGGTGCTCGACTACGCCCGGCGCCATCGCTGGCCCAGGGTAGTGGTACTGCGGCCGGGCACGATCTACGGGCCGGGAGCGAAGCTTCCGGTCGGGCGCTTCCAGCTCCCCTCCTCCAGCCGGCGTCCCTTGATCGCGGGAAGTCCCCGGATTCCGGCCGGGCTGGTGTACGTGGACGATGTGGTGCACGCCATGTTGACGGCCGCACACACCGAGGTTCCCGGCGGAAGCGTCTACAACCTCATTGATTCGCCGGACCGCGATCAGGCTGAGCTTGCCCGCACGCTGCACCAGGTGAGCGGCGGACGGATCCGGCCAAGGTTCGCGCCTTACCCATTCGTCTGGGCCGCGATGCTGGGTGTGGACCTGATCGCGTTGGTGCGGCATCGAAAGCTGGGCACCGCGCGGTACCGGCTGAAGCGGACTCTGGCACCGATGCGCTTCGATTGCGCGGCCGCAAAGAAGGACCTGGACTGGCAACCGCGGGTGTCCCTGGCCGAAGGATTGGCCCGGGTGCTGAACGGCGATTCGCGCCCGACGGCGGGCCTATGAGCGGCAAGACCGATCGCGTGAAAGGGCATGAGACGCTAGTGGCCAGTCTTGGCTACCACGATGTCACCGACCTGCCGGCTGAATCCGGGTTCCAGCGGAACGGTGCCGTACCGTACAAACTCGGGGCCGGCCAGTTCGCGCAGCACCTCGATCGGATTGCCGGGCTCGCCGCACCGGCGCTGGTCACGGACATCGACCTGATCCGCCAGGGGCGGCACCTGCTGCTCACCTTCGATGACGGCGGGAAGAGCGCCCTGCGAGTGAGCGAGGAGCTCTGCCGCCGGGGCTGGCGGGGTCACTTCTTCATCACCACCGGCCTGATCGGTCAGCGGACCTTTCTCGACGCCGAAGAGATCCGGCATCTCCGGAGCTGCGGCCACGTGGTCGGCAGCCACTCGCATACTCATCCCGACATCTATCGCGAGCTCGACTGGGAACAGATGGTGGTCGAGTGGCGGCGGAGCTGTGACGTGCTGGCGCAGCTTTTGGGAGAGCCCTGCGTCACCGCGGCGGTGCCGGGAGGAGAAATCTCCGGCGCGGTGCTGCGAAGCGCCGGGAGCGCCGGGCTTCGCTACCTCTTCACGTCCGAGCCATGGCTCCGGCCCCGCATCGTGGGTGGATGCTGGGTCCTGGGGCGCTTCTGCCCCAAGGCTTCGACCAGCTCCGAGGAAATTGCCGAGTTGGCGGACTTCCGGGGCTGGACCACCAAGCTCCTGGTCCGCCGGCTGAAGGGCATGGCCAGCAGAAGCGTCCCCCCTCTGTACCGACTGTATGTGAGCCGCTCCACCCGGGGATGGCAGGAGTCGAGTCCATGATCGCCCGGGCAACGCCGGCGCTGCGAGTCCGGGAGGTCAGTCCGGCCGAGCTTCTGGCCTGGGACGAGATGGTACGGCGGTTCGCCAATCATCGCGTGGTCCACACGATGGCCTGGGTTCGATCGCTGGAGGCCTCCGGATTTGGCCGAGCTCACTTCCTGGTTCTGGAAAAGGGCGGCGAGATCGTCGGCTGCCTCCCGGGATTGTTGAGCAGTGTCGGGCCGTTCCGGCTCTTCGGCTCGCCGCCTCCGGCCAGCCAGTCTGCCAGCATGGGACCCGCGTTCGATGAAAGTCGAGTCAGCACTCCGGAGCTGATGGACGTCCTGGTCCCGTTTCTGGACCGCACCCTCGGCGTGCACCACATGGAGATTATGAGTCCTGACCTGGACCCGGGCACCATGCTGGGGCTCGGCTTTCGAGGAGAGCCGTGGCCCACCTACCGGGTGCCCCTGTTCCCTGGCGACGAACGCCGCACACTGAAGGGGCTCAAGGACAGCGCCCGACGCAACGTCACCCGGGGGATCAAGCAAGGACTCGAGGTGCGGTTCGAAAGCGACGAGAGCTTCGTTGACGAGCACTTCGAGCAGATCAAAGAGGTGTACGTCCGGGGAGGGCACGTGGTCAACTTCGGGCGGCAGCGGGTGCTGGAATGCTTCCGAGCCATGCGCGACGCCGGAAACCTGCTGGCCGTATCGGTCTATCTGCCAAATCGGGTGAACATCGCCACCGGAATGTTCACGATCGAGGGCAGGGAACTTCTGCTCTGGACCTGGGCGCATCGGCTCAACTATCGCTGGCATCGACCCACCGAGCTGATGACCTGGACCGTCATGCAGCGGGCCCTCGAAAATGGGTGTGACACCTTCGACCTGATGGGTCTGGGTGACTTCAAATCCAAGTTCGGGGCTGAATTGGACAACCGGAAATACCGCTGGATACGCAGCCGTTACCGCTGGCTGTCCGGACTGCGGGAACTCGCCGCAAAAGGGCTCCACTGGCAGCAAGCACTGCGTGGCCGGGTGGCCCGCTTGGGTTCACCGGTGACTCAGCGGCTCGATCCAATCCCCACGCTGCAGGAGCACGGCCGAATGAGCGGCGGGCTCCGGCTCTTGTGACCTCCAGCCTCAACGCCTGGCCGAGGTCCTCGTGAGAGTCCTTCTGATCGCGGAAGAGGCGGCGGGAGTGCAGACCCTCCGCATGCTGGCCGGCTCTCCCCATCAAGTGGTCGGGGTGATGACCCGGGGAGCCGGCGGCCATTCACTGGGAGCCACCGTCGCCGGAGTAGCCTCCCGGCTGGGCTACCGACTCTGGCCGGCACACCAGGCCAGGGACAAGGCCTTTGCCGACACGATCCGGCGGGAGAAGGTGGACCTTCTTCTCAACGTGCACACCTTCTACGTGTGGCCGACCGAAGTAGTGACCGCTCCCCGCATCGGCAGTTTCAATCTCCATCCCGGCCCGCTGCCCCGGTACGCGGGGCTCAACGCTCCCAACTGGGCGATCTATCACGGGGAGGCGACTCATGCCGTCACCGTGCATTGGATGGATGGCGGAATCGCCACCGGTTCCATCGCGTACGAGGCCACGGTACCAATCGAGGACGACGATACCGGGCTCACCCTCAGCGCTAAATGCGTCCGCGTCGGTCTCCCGTTATTGCATGATCTGCTACAAGCGGCGTCGAAGGATTCCGTTCCCCGGCGGGCACAGCCGAACCTGATCCGACGGTATTACGGCCGGGAAGTTCCCCACGAGGGGCGCCTTCTCTGGACGGAATCCGCGGCCAGGATTGTGAACTTCATCCGAGCCTGCGATTACGTGCCCTTCTCCTCTCCATGGGGCCACCCCCGCGCGTATCTCGCAGGCAGGGAGGTCTGCCTGTTGAAGGCATCCCGTACGGGGGAGCCGAGTGATGCGCCCCCGGGCCTCGTCGGGCGCCAGATGGGAAGCGACGTATTGGTTGCGGCTCAGGATGAATGGGTGCGGGTTCGCCGGGTCCAGGCCGGCAGTTCGACCTTCCCCGCCGCTGACGTGCTTCGGGAAGGAGACCGGTTTGCTCTCCCCACCTGGAGCGAAGAGCCGTCCCTTCGGTGACTTCCGTTCCATTCCCAGGATTGCCGATCTGATCGTCTGGCCCCCGCCGGTGACGCCGAAGATCCGGAGCTGAGCAGTCCTCCGGAGGGCATGCGGCTTGCCCTTCCAAGGCGAATCCGAAAGCAGACGCGCCATGACTACGCCGGGCCGGGCCTCACAGCCGGGTCAAATGCAAATGATGGCAGCGGTACGTAGCGCCCGCTCGCCAATCTGTGGAAGCCGCTGTTGCGCGCCACTCGCTTCGTTGCTCCTGAGCAACAGTACCCGAGGAAGGTCACGTGATGTCAAGCATTCGTCGGCTGCCCTGGACCCCCCTCTGCCTTGCCGCGGCGGCGGGTTTCTCCTTCGCCGCCTGCGGCGGCGGCAGTGACGCTCCACTGGAACCACCGCCTCCGCTCCCGGCCGAGGTGATCCTGGTGGCAGGCAACATTGCCACCTGCGGGACCACCAATGACGAGGCCACTGCCGCGCTGCTCGATACTCTGCCGGGGACGATCTTCACGCTGGGCGACAACGTCTTCCCCGACGGCTCGCTGGAGGCCTACAATAATTGCTACCAGCCCAGCTGGGGCCGCCATAAGGCCAGGACGTACGCGGCGCTCGGCAACCACGAATACAGCACCGGTAGCGCTGATCCCTCGTTCGACTACTTCGGCAATCGGGCGGGGCCTCGGGGTCTCGGCTATTACAGCCTGGATCTGGGCAACTGGCACATCATCGTGCTCGACGTCAACGATTCAACCGTCAGCATGACCAAGGCCTTCGAGGGATCGGCACAGGAGAAATGGCTGAAAGCCGATCTCGCGAAGAATTCGAAAAATTGTACCCTCGCTCTGTGGCACAATCCCCGGTTCTTCTCATCGGATACAGTCGGGTGGAACAGCAACGCATACGTCACCGGTCTGTGGCAGCGGCTGTATGACGCCGGCGTAGATGTCGTCCTGAACGCTCAGCAGCACGACTACGAGCGCTTTCCACCCATGACCCCGACCGGTTCGCTCGATGGAGTCAAAGGGATTCGCGAATTCGACGTGGGGACCGGGGGCGAGAGCACCGAGACGATGGTGGCAATCGCCCAGTACAGCGAGGCCCGGTCGGACGCGTTCGGTATTCTCAAGCTCACCCTGGACGCCGGCGGCTATAGCTGGGAGTTCGTACCCGCGGTCCCCGGCCAGTTTAGCGACACCGGGGCCGGGAAATGCCACTGAGCTCCGGCGCGTCACCCACTCTCCATCGGATCCTTCCGCATCAGGAGCTCGGCACTCTGAAGCACTCAGTCGTGCCAGTGACTTCCCATTGGTTGCCGGACGGCGCGGCTGCATTCCAGACCGGGGGGCCCACTCCGGTCGAGCTGACCGAAGGGTGCCTGCTCGAGCGGCTGGCCACGGGGCTGCGCGAGCGTGGGGTGGTCTACTGCCAATGGAAGGGACATTGGAGTGGGCACCGCTGGGCCGCCGGAAGGGGCGACGTCGATCTATTGGTTGATCGCGAGTCCATGGTTCGGCTGAGGGGCGTGCTGGAGGAACTGGGGTTCAAGCCGGCGCTGCCCACCGGTGAACGGCAGATTCCTGGAGTAGAGAGTTACTTCGGACACGATCCGGCGGTGCCGCGACTGCTGCACCTGCACGTGCACTTTCGGCTGGTGCTGGGCGACTACTGGCGAACCATCTATCGCCTGCCCATCGAACGCGCGATGCTCGACGCGGCCATCCCGGGCTCCCCGTTCAAAGTCCCAGCACCGGCATACCAGTACCTGGTGTTCGTTCTTCGAATGGTCCTGCGGCAGCATGGCCGGACCCTCCTTCCGCCGCGCACCCGCTGGTTGCGGGGAATCCAGGGCCAGCTGGACTTTCTGGACGGCCGCAGTTCCCGCGAGGCCGTGGCATCCATCCTTGAGCGATATCTCCCCTCGGTCGACCTGAACCTCTTCGATCGCTGCCGGGATTCCCTCCGACTCGAAGCAGATCCAGTGAAGCGGATTGCGGTGCGCCGGGCGCTGCACCGCTGCCTGCGAGCCCATGCGCGCCGCCCCTCGATAGCCGCGCTTCTGGTGGCGACGGGCGAAGAGCTGCTGCCGGGGCCGGCTCGGCGCACGCTGATCCAGAGTGGGATGTGTCTCAAGAGCGGCGGAACGGTGGCGGCGCTGGCGGGAGGGGACGGCGCAGGCAAGTCGACTTGTGCTCGTGCTCTCAGCGCCTGGCTGGGATCCGAGTTTCCCACCCTGCGCGCGCACCTGGGCCGGCCGCCTCGCTCGCTGCTGACGCTGTGGGTGGGCGGTGCCTTAAAAATCGAGCGGGCTCTTTACCGTTGGCTGCGCCGGCCGGAGCCGGTGGGCAGTACCGTCGAGTTACTGCGCCATGTATGTACCGCGCGGGATCGGTATCGGCTCTACGAGAGGGTCCGCCGGTTTGCCGCTGCCGGTGGCATTGCGGTGTGTGAGCGCTATCCCATCCCCCAGGACCGAATCCTCGTGGGACCTTGTATTCCCGACCTGGTTGGGTCGGCCCCGTCCGGAATTGCACGGTTGCTCCGGGATATCGAAGCCTCTTACTACGAGACCATGCTGCCACCGGACGTAATGTTTGTCCTGCGGCTGCCGCCTGAACTCGCCGTGGTTCGAAAGCCGGATGAGCCGGCCGACTATGTGCGGGCCCGGGGCCAAGTTGTCTGGGACACCGACTGGAGTGCTACCGGGGCTCAGGTCGTCGATGCCAGCCGCTCGTTCCCTGAGGTACTCAGCGAGCTCAAGTCTCGCCTGTGGTCGGCCCTCTGATGATCTCCGAGGCTCCGCCGCGTCGAACCCCTCTCCTCGTCGAGCTCGCCGGTCCTGCCGGTGTGGGCAAGAGCACGCTCTCACGTGCGCTGCTCGGGAGGGGCGGCATCGCCAAAGGGACCATCTGGGGTCTTCCGGTGCCCTCGCTCCTCGGAAACGGAGTGCGGCTATTGCCGTTGTTGCTCCGAAACTGCCGCCGAACGCGTTCGCTGTTGTGGGACGAATCCCGGCACATGGTCCGGCTCGCGACCCTGCACCGGGCGCCGGCCGGAACCGTGCTCGCCGGCACCCGCATCGTGGTTTACGACGAAGGACCAATCTTCGCGCTCGCCTGGCTCCGAGGGTTCGGCCACGAAATTATGCGGAGCGAAGCCTCGGAGGCCTGGTGGCAAGCTACGCTCCGGGATTGGGCCACGGTCATGGACGTGGTAGTGGTGGTAGAGGCGAGCGATGTGCTGTTGGCCCGGCGCATCCGGACCCGGCCCCACCCGCATGAGGTCAAGGAATTCTCCGATCCGGAGATCGTCGCCTGGATGGCGCGTTTTCGGTCGGCACTGAGTTGGGTACTTGCCGGGCTCGCCCGGGAAGGCGGCCCCGTCGTCCTGCGGGTGACTACCGACCGCGAGCCGCCGGGGATGTTGGCCGAGCGGGTCGGAGCGGCGTTAGCCCGGATTCCTTATGACGACTGAGACGCTCGAGCTCCGCCGGGCCCGGGAGAGCAGCCTCACCTGGCGCGCCTCGCTCAACCTGGCTCAGTCCGTTCTCGACTACGGCGCCAAGCTCGCGGTTGGGCTCATCGTCATTCCCATTTTGGTGACTGGGCTGGGTCGCAGCCTGTTTGGCGTCTGGGAGATGCTGGGCCGGTTGATGGGATACATGGAGTCCACCGACGGCCGGCCGACTCAGGCGCTCCGGCTCGTCATCTCCCACCACCAGTCGCAGAGCGAGCCCGCGGCCAAACGACGTTGGGTCGGCAGCGCGCTGGTGGTGTGGCTCTGTTTCCTGCCGCTCTGGATTGCGACCGGCGCCATCCTGATCTGGCTTGCCCCCACGATAACGAAGGTTCCTTCCGCGCTGACGTCGACCGTGCGCGTCACCTGCGCTCTGGCCATGGCAGGGGTACTGGTGGCTGCGCTGGCCTCGCTGCCCGAGTCGGTGCTCCGGGGCATGAACCTCGGCTACAAGCGCATGGGACTTCAGGCTGGATTGAGCGTGGTGGGCGGCTTGCTGGTTGCCGGTGCGATATACGCCGGTCTGGGGCTGGTTGGCGTCGCCGGGGCGGGAGTCCTGCTTGCAGTGCTCACCGGTCTCTGTTTCCTGACCGTGGTGCGCCACCAGGTGCCGTGGTTCGGAGTGGAGCGGCCCCGACGGACGGAGGTGGCCAGCCTGCTCCGAATGAGCCTCTGGATCGCGGGGGGCGATGTGGTCGCCAAGCTGCTCCTGGCCAGCGATGTCCTCGTGCTCGGCACCATCATGTCGGCATCCACCGTCACGACCTACGTGCTGACCGGTTATGCCGCGCTGCTGGCGGTCAATCTTTACGCCCTGGCAGCCGATGCGGTCATGCCCGGCCTGGCCGGTATCATCGGTGAAAGAAGCTACGCCCGCGCGGCGCTGCTGCGCCGCGAGCTGCTGGCGGTCACTGCGCTCTTCGTCACCGCGGTGGGCTCCGCCATTCTGCTCTGGAATCGTTCGTTTGTTCATCTCTGGGTCGGGGGTGAGAACTACGCCGGCCCCTGGACCAATCTGCTTCTGGTCGTCATTGCGGTGCAGACCGCCTTCATCCGTTGCGACGCCTACATCATCGATGCCGCCCTGCAGCCGGGACGGCGGGTGCGGGTGAGCGCCGTTGCGGCGGTGGTTGCGCTCGCCCTCTCGGTGGTGCTCACCTGGTATGCCGGCCTGGTGGGCCTCTGTCTCGGCGTTCTGGCCGGCCGCGCCACCCAGACGATCTGGTATCCGCTGGTGGTGAGCGATTGCCTGGGACGGACTCCTCAGCTCTCAAGCCGGTGGCTGGCCCGCACGCTGGTGGTCATGGGCGTCCTCTTCGCCGGTTCGGCGTATCTGGGAGAGCAGGTCGTGCTGCAACACTGGTCCATCTGGGCCCTCGCGGTACTGCTCACGGCCGCCATGGCCTTTGCCGTCGCCCTCCAATGGGGCCTGCCGGCCGACCTGCGCGCGTCGGTATGGACTCGACTGGCCGGACCGCTCGAGCGGCTGGGCCACCGCGACTTCCGGTCTGGTGCTCTATGAGTCGGATCAACACCCCTCTGTTGCTCCAGGGGGGACTCTACCTGCTCGTCGCATCGATCCCGTTCGAGTATCCGGAACGGAGCATCCCGCTGGAGATCCCCACACTCACCGGGGCGGTGTTTCTCCTCGGCACTCTGTTCTATCCTCGCCGTTGTTATGGCCGGGTGCCGGCCGCCGTGGTCTGGTTCGCAGTCTACCTGATTGCCTTCCTGCTCTCGATGATCGCCAGCGGAGGCGACTTCGCCGCTCCCGCGATCTCGGAATTCGTGGTGGTGCTCCAGGGCGTGCTGGTGCTCCTGGCAGCGGGGAATCTCATGCAGGACGAGAAGGTGGCCACTCGAGCCATGGCGACGCTGGTAGGCGCCTGCGCGGTCCGGGCAGCCCTCCCCTTCCTCGGGTTCGCCAGGACCACCAGCGCAGTCTGGACCGGCGGAGAGCGGGTCTCCGCGCTGGGCCAGAACGCCAACAGCGCGGCCATGATCCTCGCGGCCGGACTGATAGCGTTGATCGGTCTGGCCTATGGACAGCGGGGAAGTCGCTCGCGGTTGATTCTGACCGGGCTTCTGGGAGCGTTGCTCGGCTTCGCAGTGCTCGAGACTGGATCCCGCGGGGGACTGGCCTCGCTCGTGGGTGGCGTTCTCGTGTTCGCTCTGGCGGCCGATACGCTTCGCACCCGATTGCGCAACGCGGTCATCGCCGCGCTTGCCATTGCCCTGCTGATCCTCGGCATCCTCCATCTCCCGGTCATAAAGAATCGGCTGGAGGACAGCATGAAGACGGGAAACATGGCCGGACGGGAGCAGCTCTATCCTGCCCTCTGGACCATGTTCCTGGAGAAGCCCGCGTTGGGCTGGGGACCGGTCGCCAATACCTATGAGCTGGCAGCCAGGATCGGCGAGCGCGAGCGTCCGCTCCGAGCGGCCCACAACATCGTGCTGGAGCTGGTCACCGCCACCGGCATCATTGGCGCCATTCCGTTCCTGCTGGGCGGCTGGCTCTGCGTTCGGGCCGCCTGGCGATCGCGCCGGGGCCCCCATGGGGTGCTGCCTCTGGCGCTCTTCTGCTCCGTGCTGATCTCGAACATGAGTGGCGACTGGATCGCCGGCAAGCTGATCTGGGTCGTCCTCGCGTACGCGTTCGCCAGTGAAAAGTGGCAGCCCTCGGGCTTGAGACTGCGAGTACCGGCGCCCACACAGCCGGCTCTTTCGCTCGCCCGCGTCCCTGCCGCGCCCAACCCGCGCGGCCGGAGGTTCTGAGCATGTGCGGACTCGCCGGCCGCTTTCACCCACTGTTGCTGCCACCCGACTCACTCTGGGCCAGCCGGGCCGACGCCCTCCTGGCCCATCGGGGACCGGATGGCCGCGGCCACTACCGGGATGAGCGGTGCGAGCTGGTGCACCGCCGGCTTGCCCTGATCGATCTCTCACCCACCGGGGCGCAGCCTCTGGCCAACGAGGATGACAGCGTTCAGGTAGTGTTCAACGGAGAGATCTACAATCACCGGGAGCTGAGGTCGGAGCTGCAGAGCCGGGGACACGGCTTCCGCGGCAGCTCGGACACCGAGGTGCTGGTCCATCTCTACGAGGAACAGGGCGAGCGCATGGCCTCCCGGCTCAAGGGGATGTTCGCCTTTGCGATATTCGACCGCCCCCGCAACCGGGTGGTTCTGGCGCGGGACCGCTTCGGCATCAAGCCGCTTTTCTGGGCCAGCCACCAGGGCCAGTGGATCTTCGCCAGCGAGATGAAGGCGATCCTCGCACTGCAGGGCTTCCGGCCGGAGCTCGATCGACAGGCGTGCTACGACTTCCTCGGTCTGAGCTACATCCCCGAGCCCGCCACCGGATTCGCCAACATTGTTGCGCTGGAGAAGGGGACCACACTGGTACTGGACGAGCGGGGAGCTCGCTCGGCGACCTTTGCCCGGGTCACCCTGCCCTCCGGCTCCGGCGCACCCCGTTCCGAGCTGGCTGAACGGACCGCAGGGCTTCTTTCCGAGGCCGTCGGACGACAGTCGGTCGCCGACGTGCCGGTCGCGGCGCTCTTGAGCGGCGGGATCGATTCCTCGCTCGTGGTAGCGGCGCACGCCCGGTCCACCTCGCATCCGATCCAGACGTTCAATGTCGGCTTCCCTGATCGGGAGCACGATGAGACCGCCATGGCGCTCGCCACCTCCCGGCGGTACGGCACCGACCATCACACCATCAGGCTCGACCCAGAGGACATCACTCCGGACTCGGTCTTCTCCGCGATCGGCCACTTCGATCAGCCGTTCGCCGACCCGAGCCTGGTTCCGACGTACGCGGTCGCCAAAGCCGTCCGGCAGGAAGGCATCATCTGTACCCTCACCGGCGATGGAGGCGATGAATCGTTCGGCGGCTATCCCGAGTTCTGGCGGGCCGAGCGTCTGGTGCAGCTGATGGCGACGCCGCCGTGGATGTTGGCCGCGGCGGGCAATGTCGCTCGTCCTCTGGCCAGCTGGACTCGAAACCGGGGACGGCAGGCGCTCAAGGCGGTGCGGCTGGCCCGGGCCGGACGCAGCAGCCCGGCGGCGCTTCTGGCCGGCTTGAGCAGCTATTTGAGCGAGTGGGAGAAGGCGGAGTTGGTGCAGCCCGATGCGCGCGGCGAGCTGCAGACCGGGGACCGTCACTTCGGCGATCCCTACGACAGCTGCTCCGACATCGAGTCGCTGTCGCGGCAGATGACCCTGAATCACTTCGATGTCAGCCTGCCCTCGGACATGCTGCGCAAAGTCGACATGATGAGTATGCGAGCCGGGATCGAAGTCCGGGTGCCGATGCTCGATGAGGACCTGGTCGGCCTGGCGCTCTCGCTGCCCCACCGGATGAAGACCGACGGGCGCACCGGTAAGCTGATCTTGCGGGACGTGGCCGCCAGCTGGCTGCCACCGGAGGTCGCGAGCCATCCCAAGCATGGCTTCACCATTCCGCTCGACGTCATGGTTCGTCCGGCATTCCACGACGCCCTGGGCGACCTGCTCGCGAGCGACACCTCACGCACCGGGGCGTTTCTCCAGCGCGATCTGGTGGCGACCTGGCTGCGCCGGTTCCGGGCGGCCACCGGTGGAGACGGCGGTGGCGCGATCAGCCGGGAGGGGTTGTACCTCCGGGTGTTCATGCTATTGGCGTTGGAGCTCTGGATGAGAGATCAGAGGCTGACATGGTGACCCACAGCCTCCCGTACGTATCGGTCATCGTCCCGTGCCGGAACGAAGAGGCCTATATCGCTCGCTGTCTGGATTCCATTCTCGCCGGCGACTACCCCCGGGAGATGCTGGAGGTCCTGGTAGTGAACGGAGGAAGCGGCGACCGCACCCCTCAGATCCTGGCCGACTATGCGGCCACGCACCGGGGCGTCGTCGCGCTGGAGAACCCCCGGGGCACCACGCCCGCGGCGCTCAACATCGGCGTTCGTGCCGCAGCGGGCAGTATCATCGTTCGCATGGATGCGCATGTCCTCTATCCGCCGGACTACATCCGGCGGCTGGTGGAAGGGCTGCAGGAGAGCGGGGCGGACAACGTGGGCGGCGTGCTGGAGACAATGCCGGGGGAGGACACGCCGACCGCCAAGGCCATCGCGCTGGGCATCTCTCACCGCTTCGGAGTGGGAAACTCCCATTTCCGAGTCGGCACCCGCGAGCGGCGCGAGGTCGACACCGTCCCGTTCGGCTGCTTCCGCCGGGAAGTGTTCGAGCGAATCGGCCTGTTCGACGAGGAGCTGATCCGCAATCAGGATGACGAATTCAACTTTCGCATCATCACTCGCGGCGGCCGGGTACTGCTCTTACCCGACGTGTTCTGCCGATACTTTGCCCGGCGGTCGTTCGGTCAGCTTGCCCGCATGTACTACCAGTACGGCTACTTCAAGCCACTGGTGGCGCGCAAGGTGGGCCGGGTGATGACCGTGCGGCAGCTGGTCCCCGGCCTCCTGGTGGGTGCGCTGGCTGGCTCCGCCGCGCTGGGGATGTGGCTTCCGGCGGCCCGCGCGGTCTTTGCGTTGGTGGCCGGCAGCTATCTGGCCCTGGTTCTGCTCTGCTCGGCGGGAGCGGCTCGGACCCACGGCCTCCGCTGCGGCGCCGCACTCTTGGCGGTGTTTCCGACCCTCCATTTCAGCTACGGTACCGGATTTCTCTTGGGCATTCGTGATCACCTTCTGACCCGCAGTGCGCCCCGGACCAGCGCGCTCGGGCTGTCGCGTTAGGAGAACTGCATGGCCCCCAGGATCCGCGTGCTCATGGTCACCAGCGACTGGCTGTGGAACAGCTGGGGCGGTCCGGCCGTCTTCATAGCCCGGCAAGCCGAGTTCCTGCGGCGAGAAGGGATCGAGGTCGACCTCTTTCCCTTTCGCGGCTCCCGTCACCCGGCGAATTACCTGGCTGCCTGGAAAGAAGTGCGCCGCAGAGTCCGGTCGGGAAACTACGATCTGGTGCATGCCCAGTTCGGCCAGAGTGGGCTCACCGCCCTCCCCAAACGGGTGCCGCTGGTGGTGACGTTTCGAGGTGACGACCTCGAAGGGATCATCGGTGAGAACGGGCGATACACCCCCGCCGGGTGGCTGCTGCGTTTTATCTCCCGCACCGTGGCTCGCCGCGCCGATGCGGCCATCGTGGTGTCCGAGCACATGAAGCGGTATCTCCCCCGGTCGGTCACCGCTCACGTGATGCCCTCGGGAATCGATCTCCAGCTGTTCCGCCCTGAGCCCCAGGAAGCCGCCAGGCGCCGGCTCGACCTTCCCAGCGATCAGCGTCTCGTCCTCTTCGTGGGAAACCCCGAGCTGGCCCGGAAGCGATATGGCCTGGCGAAAGAAGTGGTGGCCATCGTCAATCGCACGATACCCACGCGGCTGGTGGTTGGCTGGGAGCTACCCCACGACAAGATCGCGGCGCTCATGAATGCCTGTGATGCGTTGCTGTGCACCTCGATGCAGGAAGGCTCTCCCAATGCGGTAAAGGAGGCGTTGGCGTGCAACCTGCCGGTGGTGTCAGTCCCGGTAGGGGACGTTGCCCTCCGTCTCCACGGAGTGGCCGGCTGTGAGCTCTGCGCCGGCGACCGGGTCGAGACCATTGCAGCCGCCCTCGGCCGGGTGCTTCAGCGAGGCGGGCGGATCGACGGGCGGTCCGCGGTCAAGGGTCTGGATGAACGCTTGCTCACCCAGCAGCTGGTCGATGTCTATCGCTCCCTCCTGCCGGCTACCGACGCCTTGCGCGCCTGCGCCAGCGCAGGCCTCGTGATCAGCTGACCGGAGAACACCGCTCATGTGTGGCATAACCGGCATCGTGGCGCTGAATGGGCGCCCAGTGGACCTGCGCGTTCTGCAGCGGATGAACGATGCCCAGGCCCACCGAGGCCCTGACGGTCAGGGGTTCGCCGTGAGCTGGGCCGAGTCCCACGGCTTTTGTTCCGCCTTTCTCCCCCATACCGAGCGGGGAGCCTCGGCTCCGCCGGCTCGCGTAGCGCTGGGACACCGCCGTCTGGCCATTCTGGACCTGTCCGATCGCGGGCTGCAGCCAATGTCGGCCGGCGCGAGCGGCGCCTGGATCGTGTTCAACGGCGAGATCTACAATCACATCGAGCTGCGGGCCGAGCTGGAATCGCGGGGACGCTTCTTCGTCACTCGCACCGATACTGAAGTTCTGCTGCAGAGCTATCTCGAGTGGGGAGAGGGCTGTCTCCAATATCTCGAGGGGATGTTCGCCTTTGCCGTCTGGGACGGGGCCCGGGGACGGCTCTTCTGCGCCCGCGACCGGCTCGGCATCAAGCCGTTCTACTACGCGACGCCCCAGGACCATTTCATCTTCGCGTCCGAGATCAAGGGGTTGTTACCGTTCCCCGGTCTGGACGCCGCGCCCGACGATGAAGCAGTGCTCGGCTTCCTGGTCCACGGCAACTGCGACTACCGGGAGCGCACCATTCTGCGGCAGGTCAAGGCGTTGCCCGCGGCCCATGCGCTCACGCTGGACCTGGCCACCCGCCAGGTGAGACGCTGGTCCTACTGGGACCCGACTCCGAAACAGGAGTGGAGCGGGCTGGACGACACCACCCGCATCGAGCTCCTGCGGAGTCTCCTGCTGAGCACCACCCGGACGCATCTCATCAGCGATGTGAGGGCGGGGAGCTGCCTCAGCGGCGGCCTCGACTCCTCAGCGGTTGTGGCGCTGATCGGCAAGATCTGGCGGGAACAGCCCGAGGCAGCCTCGGCCGTGGGCGACCAGTTTCACACCTTTACTTCATGCTACGAGTATCCCGAGCTGGACGAGCGCACGTACGCGCTGGAGATGGCCAACGCCATCGGCGCGACGTCGAATCTGGTATTCCCCTCCGCCCCTGACTTCTGGGAATCCTTCGGCCGGATGGCCTGGCACCAGGACATGCCGTTCTCCGGCATGAGCTTCTACGCCCAGTGGCGGGTGATGCGCGCCGCCAAGGAGGCTGGAGTCAAAGTCCTGCTCGACGGACAAGGCGGGGATGAGGTCTTCGGCGGTTACGCCAAGTTCCGCTACGCCTATCTGGCTTCCCTCCTGCGCGGCGGCCGCCTGGGGACCATGGCTCGGGAAGCTTGGGCCAGCGTGCTCCAGCGCGACCTCTACCTCCTCGACATCCGGCGCGGCTACCGCTACCTGCCGGGACCGCTCCGGAGCCTGCTCGGCGTTGACTCTCTGCTTCAGCGCGTGCTGCGCGCCGATCGGGAGCGCGCGGTGGGTGACGAGAGCACTCCGGCCACCCGCTGGTGGCGCCACGCCACCGGCTCGCTCGGGAAGAAATCCCCGCTCTCCATCATGCAGGCGGTGCAGATCGAGGACATCCAGGTCGACACCCTTCCACTCATTCTTCGGATGGAAGATCGGTCCTCGATGGCGTTCTCCATAGAGGCCCGGGTGCCGCTGCTCGATCACAAGCTGGTGGAATACGGACTGTCTCTGCCGGACCATCAGAAGATCCAGGGAGGCTTCAGCAAGTTCGCCGTGCGGCAGGCCACCCGCGGACTGATCCCCGAAAACGTCCGGATGCGCCGGACCAAGCTGGGCTTTGCCGGAGCGGACCGGCGCTGGCTGAACGGCGAGCTCCGGCCCCAGGTGACCGACCTGATCGAAGGCAACCTTCGCTGCGATCGCTTCATCGACCCGGCACCGCTGCGCCAGTGGTACCGCTCGGCGGAGTCGCGAACGGCCGGACAGGAGGCCTACGGCAGCTTGTTTCGGGTTCTCGCGCTGGAGATGTGGATGCGGGCCTTCAATGTGACTTAGTGCTCGTAGGCGCCGAGATCGTACCCGGCTCCGCGGGGTCGAGTCACGCCGTCCGCATCGTGGGTGACCTGAGGATTGGGAAGGCCGACGTCAATAGCTGGACTGTCCGAGCTCAGATGGAAATCGATTCCCCCGACGATCCGGGGGTCGGTCTTCTCCCAATTCTTTCCGAAGGTCACCCCTTTGGGCCGCCCGACCTTCGTCACTCCCTGGTAGATCATGTTATTCCGGACGGTGGCGCCGGGGAAATCGAGATCTTCGAAGTAGAGCGCCGCCTCCTGGGGGGCATAGAAGATGTTGTTCTCGATTCGGAGCCCTGACGTCGTCGTGGCCAGAATGATCTGCCCCGGCCGATACGGGTTCTGCCCGGCAAAGGTGTTATTCACGATGGTCAGGCCGTGGGATGGAGAGCCGCGGGAGAAGTAGCGGTGGACCGCCCAGCCTCGGGCCAGGTTGTAGAAAACGTTGTTTGCTATGGTGATCTCGTCAGCATCGGCAACGTAGATGGCGTGATCGTGGTTCTGGTAGTTCTGGTTGGCCGGAGTGCAGCCACTCTCGCCCGGAGCGAACCGCCCGATATCGTGCCACACGTTGCCGTCGAATGTCACCCGACGCGTGCCCTCGCCCAGCGACGCGCCGGTGCGGCCGTTGCTGGTGTCAGTGCAGTTCCGTCCAATGTGATGGACGTGATTCCGGGCGATCAGCAGGTCGTGGACGCCCCCGCCGTAGGTGTCGAATCCATGTTCCTGCAGACCCGTGATCTCGAAGCCTTCCACCCGCACGTAGGCTACCTGGGGACCGAAGTACCACGCCTCCTGACTCTCGCCGTTGCGGCCATCGAGCACCGCTCCTCCGGTTCGTTCCGACATAAACGTGAGCCACTCTGCAGGAGCGCCACCCCGGCTCAGGGATACGATCCGGCTCGGCCCAGTGTAGCGCCCAGCCCGGACAACGACGGTGTCGCCAGGCCCGGCTGCGTCGGCCGCGCGCTGGATGGTCTTGAACGGGGCTGCACGGGTACCGGGATTCGAGTCCATCCCTCTGGGGTCTACGTAGTAACGCACCGCTGGAGTGATACGGGCGTGGGTGGCAGCAACCGGCGTATAGCCGACCGTATCCACCGGGCTAGCCGCTGGACGTCCGAGTTTGGGATCGGCACAGCCCGTAAGCGGCACAACCGATGCAAGTACAGCTACCCACTGTCTGATGGCCATAAAGGCTTCAGCCTCCCAAGAGAGCAGCCACCGAATGCGGATGAGTCCTCGGGGCCAAAGAACGCTTCAGGCGAGAGAGGAGCACCCCGGAGTGCAACGTTTTGCGCGTTCCAATGTGGCCGCGTCCCCTCACGCCCGACCCTGCTGTTGTGGGATCGGACCGACAACGGCCCCGGCGCTTCACCGTCCCGCGCATGACTGACCGTACTCGGGATTCAAGGCACAGCCTGGCCCCTACCGCTGGCGGGGCTGCCGCCGGGTCCAATGGCGCTCAGGATCCGCTGCTGGCGGATGACGGAATCACGCCCGTGCAATTGGTGCGAGCGATTCGTCAGAACCTTCCGCTGTTCACCATTTCAGCTGGGTTGACGGTGGCGCTCGCCGCCGTGGTCCTGCTCGGTTCCCCATCCGATTATAGCGCGCGCGCTGTCATCCGCATGGCCAGCGAACGGCGCACTCTCACCAGTGGGGTGGAGGATGCTCCTCAGGCGCTGGATCGCGCCGTGGATCCGACCCTCTCCGCGGTCCAGGTGCTCACCAGCCGCACCCTGGTGGGCTCGGTCGTGGATTCACTGGGTTTGAGACTACACCCGGTCACCGGGCCCACCTTGAGCGCGCCGCTCTTCGGACGGCGGTTTCCTACGGGCGCTCTCCGGGAGGTGGGGATCGACTCGAGCGCTCCACCCGACACCCTGGTGCTGCGGTTCTCAGACCGGGGGGTTATCGGCCGGTCCCATACCGCCCACGGGACCGCGAGGTTGGGCGAGCAGCTGCGAATCGGCCCGGTACGGCTGATGGTGCCCGCGCTTCCTCCAGTCGGCTATGCGGTCCTGGCCATCGAGCCACGCGACGTCACGATCGATGAGGCGCTCCGGAGATTGAAGGTCGTGCCTCGACCCGGAACCGACGTCATCGACGTCAAGTTCGTCGATTCCGATCCCGCGCTCGCCCAGGAGTTTGCCAATCAGCTGGTTCGGCTGTTTCAGGCAGCCAACGGCCACTCGGCGCAGGGGTTGGCGGGGCGCCGGCGCGAGTTCCTGGGGGAGCAGCTCCGGGTGACTGACTCACTCCTCGTGAACGCCGAGGCCGGGCTCAGCGAGTTCCGAAGCAGGCAGCAAATGGGTAGCTCCCGCGACAACCTGTCCGCCGAACAGGCGAGCGCCTCGGCGCTCGATGCGCAACAGGCACAGCTCCGCGCCGATCGGCGGGTGTTCGCCGCCCTGCTCGAGAGAGTGCGGGGTACCGATGCCGCGGCTCAGGAGACCGGATTTCGGGCGTTGGCCTACTCACCCGAAGTAGCCGCCGACCCGATCCTGGCTCATCTACAGCAGCGTCTGCTCGACTATCGTACCCGGCTCGACTCGCTCACCACCGGTCCCTGGCGGAGTCTCGCCACCCACCCTGACGTGGTCCAGCTCACCACCCTGCTTCAGGCCACTCGCGAAGAGCTGATCCGCGCGGTGCAGGCGCGGGTGGCTTCGATCGACGCACGCCTGGTAGTCCTGTCGAATCAGAAGGCCGTGGGCGAACAGTTGATCCAGCAGCTGCCGGCGCAGCAGGCCACGGAGGCAGGTCTGGACCGGCGGGTCGAAACGTTGCGGTCCACGGCGGATGCGCTCCGCCAGGAGTATCAGAAAGCCCGAATCGCCGAAGCCCTGGGCGCCGCCGACATCGAGATCCTCGATCTGGCTCCGCTCCCATACCGCAAGAGTGGAGTGCCCCGTCCGATTCAGGCGGGATTCGCGCTCCTGCTCGGTCTTGCCTTCGGATTAGGAGTCTCGGTGTTGGCCGAGGTGACCAACCGGTCGGTACGGCGCCCGGAGGAGCTGCAGGCGATGATTGGAGCAGCCGAGCTGGGCATCATTCCCCGGATTTCGGCAGGGATTGAGAGAGGCGCCCTCAAACAGATCGCCCTGAACGGGGGACAGAACGGCAACGGACATCTCGCCCCCACCGAGGTGGTGTTCACTCCCTCCGGTGGACCCTCACCCGAGGCAGAAGCGTTCCGGCTCTTGCGGATCAGCCTGGCGTTCTCCTGGGGCGACCGTCCCTGCACCCTGGTCGTAACCAGCGCGGCGCCGCAGGAGGGCAAGACCCTGATTGCCGCCAACCTGGCTGCCACCTTCGCCCGGGCTGGTGCCGACGTGCTCCTGGTGGACTGTGACATCCATCGCCCGAGACTGCACCGAATGTTCGAGGTGTCCCGCGCTCCCGGGCTGATGGATCTGTTGCGGGTGGATTACGGCGGTCTGCATTTCGAGACCGCGCGCCGGGCTGCCATGAGCCAACGGCTGGCCGCGGTGCGGAAGACGCCCATCGACCGGCTCTCGTTTTTGCCTTGCGGGGCCGACGCCCAGAGCACCCCCGAATTGCTGGAGCCATCGAACCTGAGAGGGCTGCTGCTCCAACTGAGAACCGAGTACGACGTCATCGTGCTCGACACCCCACCGGTGCTGGTGAGTGCGGACGCCGCTACCCTGGCAGCGTCGGCCGATGGAGTGATTCTGGTGGTGCGCGCGGGCCAGACCGACCGGGGAGCCGCCGAACTGGCCCGGCAGCGGGTGAGTTCTGCTGGAGGCCGTGTCTTCGGTGCGGTGCTGAATGACCCGGACGGCCTGGTAGGCCGATTCGACAAGAGCTACTACGCGTACGACTATCCTGCCACGGTGGACTGAGCTCCACGCTTAGAGGGCCGGGCCTGCCCCCACCATGGCCTGGCGGACCAAGGGAATGGGCGGCCCACCGTAGGACAGGAAGCGGTCATGGAAGTCATGCCAGGCGTTTTTCCCGCCCCGATCCTTGGTCCAGTCCTCCCGTAACTTGCGAATCATCAGCTTGCCCAACGTGTAATTGAGGTACGCTGGGTCATAGGTGCCCCGGGCAGCCTGCTGCCGGGCAGTGGCCGGATCCTGGTACGCCTCACGGAACAGCCGTTCCGACTCCGCGACGCTCATGCCCTTGGTGTGCAGGCCAATGGCAGAGAGGTACCGTGCGTTTCGGAGTAGCGCATTCATCAGCTGCCCGATGTGCGTCTCGGGGTCGGCATTCCCCAGACCGGCTTCCCACATCATCTCCTCGGTGTAGTGCGCCCATCCCTCGGCAAAGGCATAGCCGACGAAGACCCGTCCAAAGGTGGAGGGCACCCGGTTGGAATGGAGGAAGTTGAGAAAGTGGCCGGGCCATACCTCGTGCACGCTGGTAAAGAGCAGGTCAGCCGCTCCCGGGACGTAGCTCGCTTGCTCTGCCTTCGACCAGCTGGGATCCGGCGGTGAGATGTAGTAGATCGACGGCAAGCCCTTCTCGTAAGGCCCAGGGATGTCGATGTAGGCAAAGTTGAAGCGCTGATACGGCGGGGACTCATGGACCAGGGCGCGCTCGGTTCCCGGGACCGCGACCAGATTCCGTGCCCGGACGAAGGCCTCCAGGGTGTCGAGCTGGCGCCGGGCGGCCTCCACCGGGCTTCCCGGAGCCTTGTGGTCATTCATTCGCTGGACGCACTCGCTGATCGGGCGGCCCGGGGCGTACTGTCCGCACGCCTCCTTGAGGGCCGCCAGGTTCCGATCCATGTCCTCCCGCCCGCGCCGCTCCAGCGAGTCGAGCGGCACGGTGACGCCCTCCGTCATCCGTAGCATGTCCGCGAATCGCTCCGGCCCCAATGCGAAGGCGTTGTTGCCCTTTTTCTCCTGCTCACCGAACCAGGCCGCTGTTTCCTCCAGAGCCTTCACCGCTCCGGCGTTGGCCTTCTCGAACTCCCGCCGAAGCCCGGTGTCGCTCACCGAGGCAAAGACCTGGGGCACGTCTCCCTTGAGATAGCTGGCCAGACCCGCGAATCGCCCGTGACCGATCTGGGCAAACGGCTTGGCCATCGGCGTGTGGATGTTGGCCCGGACGCTGGCCAGCGCAGCCGGGAGGTTAGCGGCATACCGGGTGAAGGATCGCATCCGATCCGGCAACCCGGCGTATTCCCGGGCGATGTAGACGTTGGGATCGATGCTACCGGTGTAGAACTCGGGGTTCCGGTGGGGCCAATCCGCCCGCTCCGACCAGAAGAGATCCCGGTCGATTTCCGAGACCAGGTAGTCGCGCTCGAACCGGGCCGCGCTGTCGGACGGCGCCAAGGGAAAGGCTACTGCGCTGTCACGGAGCTGGTGAAGGCGCCGGTTCCACTGCTGGAGGCCGGCCTCGGTCCAATCGGGAAATTTGCCGTCATATTCGTGTCTGCCCTGGTACACTGCGAAGAGAGGATTGGCCTCGAAATAGGTCTCGAGAAACCCGGCCGCGAAGTGGTTCCAGTCTCCATCCTGCCGGCCAGCCCGGCTTTGACAGGCGCTGATGAGTCCAGCCAGGGCGAGCACGATCGACAGACCGGGCCAACGAAGCATGCGAACCTCCAGGTGCGTTAGGGGCTGTTGCGCAGCCCGGATTCTTCCCGTTTGTTTCAAATCATGCAAGGTACCCCCTTGCCCACCAGCGCGATCGAGCTGGATGCGGCCCTGCTTCAGGCGACGATCACCGCCTCGCTTGCGGCACTCTGCGCCTTTCTCTTCTCTCGCTACCGAAAGCCGTACTTTGCCTGGTGGGCCGGAGCGTGGGGACTGTACTTCCTACGCATCGTTGCAATTACCAGTTTCCTCCTCACCTCCAACCGGTTCTGGCTGTACTGGCATCAGGTCGTTACCGGATGGACCGCGCTGGCCCTCCTCTACGCTGCTCTGGTGTTCTCTCAGCAGGTCCGCTGGCGCCAGTGGTACCTGGCCCTGGTTCTCTTTCCACCGGTGTGGTCGTACGTCGCCATCTATCGGCTGAAGCACTTCCTCTGGGCCGCCGGCCCGATGGTCCTCTTTCTGAGTCTCGCCACCCTGTGGACGGGATGGGTCTTCTTCCGCTATCGCCGAAGGGTGGTCTCCAGCGGAGCGACGCTGCTGGCCGTTGCCTTCGGTCTCTGGGGCCTGCACCACCTGGACTACCCGTTCTTGCGGGCGCGAGGGACCTGGGCGCCGTGGGGTTATTACCTGGACATCCTTCTGGCCCTCGCCGTAGGTGCCGGGATTCTCCTGCTGGTGCTCGATGACCTCCGTCGGGGACTCGGCGCGCTGTCGGCTCTCTCAGGAGACCTGCAGCGGGCGGGCCGGGAGCAGGACGTGCTCGACGCTCTGCTGGCCCGACCGCTTACCCTCCCCGCCGTGAGCGGGACCGCCTTGTATGGCGTGGATGGAGGTGGCGTCCGCTTCGTGCGCGGTGCCGGCGTATGTACCTCATGGGCCGGCGAGGCGCTTACACCCTCGGCCGCCGGAGTGCTCGCCCGGGCCCTGGAGAGCGGCCGGCCTCAGTTCACGGGCGAGTGGTCCACGGTCGGCTCCCCCGGCGGATCGCCGTATGCCTACGCAGCCGTGTTGCCGATCTTTCGGGCCGAGGCCGTCATCGGCACACTGGTACTGGTTGGGCACGCGCGCGATCCGTTCACCGCTCTGGACGACAAGTTCCTGCTGGCTCTCGGTCACCAGGTTGGAGCCGCGCTGGAGAACGCCGACTTGTACAGCCGGTTGGAGATCCGGACGGTCGAGCTGGCGCGACTCTCCGCCCGCATGGTCGAGCAGCATGAGGAGGAGCGCCGCCGCTTGTCCCGGGAGCTGCACGACGAGACCGCGCAGGTATTCTCCGCGGTGAAGATGGAGCTGGGGGTCCTGCGCGACAAGGTAAGCTCCACGGAGGCCAACCGTTTGGATCAGGTGCTCGGGTTGATCGACACTGGGATCCGCAGCATCCGCAACGTCACTAACGATCTCCGGCCATCGCTGCTGGATGACCTCGGCCTGCTCCCGGCCCTCCGATCCCTGGTTGCTGATTTCAGCGAACGAAGTGGGATACCGGCCGGGCTCGCAGTCCCATCCGTTATGCCCATCCTCTCGCGTGAAGCCGAGCTCGCGCTTTTTCGAGCGCTCCAGGAGGCCTTATCCAACGTCTTGCGGCATGCTGATGCCCGGTCGGTGGACATCGGCATCTCGGTGAATCCCGACGGAGTGCTGCTGCAGGTGAGCGATGACGGCCGGGGCCTCCCTCCGGGGGTAAGCGCCGACCGGCTCGAGCTCGGGGGGCACATGGGGCTAGCGGGGATGCGGGAGCGGATCACGGCTCTCGGCGGCACCGTGCGGCTGAGGGGGCGAGGCGGGACCGGCGCGCTGCTGGAAGTGCTGGTTCCCACGCCCGCGGCTGCCGGCTCATGACCAAACCGATACGAGTCCTGGTGGCCGATGACCACATGATCGTCCGCACCGGCATCAGGCATGTGCTGGAGAGCGAGCCTGGCTTCGAGGTGGTGGGCGAGGCCGCCAACGGGGCGGACGCACTCGCTCTGGCCGCGGAACTGCGCCCCGACGTCGTGGTCCTCGACATCTCCATGCCCGACGTGTCCGGGCTGGAGCTGGCAGCGAGGCTCAGGGACACCGGCGGCACCCGGGTGCTCATACTCAGCATGCACAACAATGCTGAATACGTCCTGGAGAGCGTGCGGGCCGGGGCCCACGGCTATCTGCTCAAGGACACCGCGGCCACCGAGCTTCGCACCGCCATTCGTGCCGTCTGCCAGGGCGAGTCTTACTTCAGCCCGCCGGTGGCCAGCCGGCTAAGCGCGGCCGTCCGAGGGGAGCGCGACCAGGGGCCCGGCGGCCTGGAGCAGCTCACCGCACGCGAGCGAGAGGTACTCCTGGGCATAGCCCAAGGTCGCACCAACAAGGAGATCGCGACCGAGCTCCGCATCAGTCACCGCACGGTTGAGACCCACCGGGAAAGTCTCATGCGGAAGCTGCAGATTCGAACCGTGGCGGAGCTCACCCGGTTCGCCCTGGGCGCAGGTATCTTGAGAGCATGACCGACGCACAGACCTTTCAGGCTCCAGCCTCCCCACCGCGAAGCAGCGACACCCAGCGTCCCGGGACCGGCATCGTCATGCTCAACCTCGGCGGCCCGGAAACCCTGGACGATGTCCAGCCCTTCCTGCTCCAGCTGTTCGCCGATCGGGAGATCATTCAATTGCCCTTCCAGCGCTGGCTGGGCCCATTCCTCGCCCGGCGCCGGACGCCCAAAGTCAGGGGCCTGTATGCCAGCATCGGCGGCGGATCCCCGATTCTGCGCTACACGCAGGCCCAAGGTCGTGGGATGGTGACGCGGCTCGACCGGCTCTCCCCCGCAACTGCTCCGCACAAGTTTTACGTGGCCTTTCGGTACACCCGGCCCAGCAGCGAAGATGCCCTGCTGCAGATGCGGGCGGATGGGGTCGAGCGCGCCGTCGCCTTTACCCAGTATCCCCAATTTTCCTGTAGCACCACTGGCTCCAGTCTGAACGAGCTGTGGCGAGCCGCGGCCCGCACTGGTCTGCGCGACGCCTTCCAGTGGAGCCTTATCGACCGGTGGGGGGTGCACCCCGCCTTCATCGAGGCGATGACCGGGACGGTGCGCGACGGGCTGGAGCAGTTCGAGCCGGCCGACCGGGAGAAGGTACTGATCCTGTTCAGCGCCCATTCACTGCCGCTGGATGTGATCGACCGGGGGGATTCATATCCTCAGGAGGTGGGTGCCAGCGTTCAGCGGGTGGTGGAGCGCCTGGCAGTCTCCAATCCGTATCTGCTGGCATACCAGTCAGACGTGGGGCCGGTGCGCTGGCTCGGCCCCCGCACGGAGGAAGTCATTCGGCGTCTCGGCGCCCGCGGCCAGAAGCATGTCCTCGTCGTCCCGATCGCATTTACCAGCGACCACATCGAGACGCTCTCCGAACTGGACCGCGAATATGGCGAAGTGGCCCATCAGGCTGGGATTACGCACTATAAGCGGGCGCCCGCGCTCAACGACCGGCCAGGCTTCCTGGATGCCCTGGCGGAAATCGTCCGCGACCACCTCGACTCCGGGGTGGCTCACAGCACCCAGTATCCGATGCGATGCGCTGGATGCACCAACCCGCAATGTCGGAATATTCTGAGTCCGGCAGGACGTGCGGCTGGCGCTAAGTTTCGGTCCGCAGACTCCGACTGACCGGGTAGAGCACCCGCCGCACCAGACGATCGGCCATTTCCCTGACGATCTCCCGCTCGCCGTCGGAGAGCGTCTCCAGTTGTGCCAGCGCCCACGCCGACTCCTGCTCCGCCATCTCCAGACCCAGGCGATGCAGCTCTGCCAGATGCGGCGCAGCCACTCGGCCGCGAAGGGTCGATTTCAGCCGATCGATCTCGTCCTCGATCACTCGCTCCGCCTCGGCCAGCGCTGCGGAGGCCGTGCCGGCGGCCGGACAGCAGAGCCGCTGAAGATCATCGAGGTCGACCAACTGGATTCCGACAATGTGGCGCGCATCCGGCTCCACGTTTCGCGGAACCGCAAGGTCGATCACGAAAAGCTCTCGCGCGCGTCTGGCGGCCAACTGTGCGGCCGTCACCACGGGGCGGGAGGAGGCAGTGGCCACGAGCAGAAGATCGGCGCTCTCGAGTCGCGGCTCCAGCTCTTCCCAACCGCTGACCTCCGCACCCCAGGCGCTGGCGAGAACTCGGGCGCGCTCGGGATGCCGGCTCAGCAGCCTGACGTTCGAAGCGCCCCGCTCCTGCAGCGCGCGCAGCACTCCTTCTGCGGCCTCACCCGCGCCGAGCACGACGACGGCCCTGCGACCAATGTCACCCCAGCGTTCCGTCATCAACTCGACAGCCGCTGAGCTGACGGAAGCCGGGTGGCGGCCCAGCAGAGTTTCCCGCCGGACTCGACGGCCGGCAGAGAGAGCGGCGGACAGGATCGAGTCCATGTCGCGGGTCGTGGTTCCGGCCGCTCGGGCAGCGTCGTACGCTCGCCGCACCTGGCCCAGTATTTCAGTCTCTCCCAGAATCTGTGAATCGAGCCCCGCAGTCACGGTGAAGA
>JBGQLP010000030.1:0-38467 GCA_041500125.1 Gemmatimonadota bacterium | reverse complement strand
CCCGTCGAGGCGGTCGAGAAATGACTGGATATCCTCTCGGGTGATCATCGCTCGACTCTCCCCTGTTGCGGGTCCGCCTGGCGGACGTTCGCGAGGAGGCGCTCGGAGAAATCTAATCGCTCCTCCACCTCGGCCAATCGGCCCTTGAGGCCGTCAATCTCGGCCAGTACCTCGGGATCCGGGGATGCCACCGAGCCCCGCATCCGAGCGCCAATCGCCTTACCGATTGGCCGGAAGATCAGTACCAAGGCCCCCGCGATCGCAATGACGGCGGTGAGATCGATCAGAGTGAATTGTTCCGGGCTAGCCATGAGAAAGCTCCCTTCGGGTCATCGGCTCTCTCCCGGCAGAAGGCGGCCCTGCGCATCGTGCGCCTGGGCCAGCAGTCGCTCGGTGAAGTCGAGCCGTTCTTCCAGCTCGGCTACCCGGCCGTGAAGGATATCGACTTCGCCCAATCGAGCCTGCAGCTGATCCACTTCCGCCCGGAGCGCGGCGTCCATGCTACCTTTGCCTTCCAGCCGCCGGGCAAAGGCTCGCATGAGCGGCCACAGGATGATCACCAGCGCCGCCAGCGCGGCACCCACGATCATGACGACGGCGGGTGGACCACCATGCTGCATGAAGATCAGATTGGGGTCGAAATGGGGTGTTGGCGGAGTCGGGGGCACAGGCACTTGCTGCATCATCGTGCGCTCTCTCCCTTCCCGAGCTCCTTGCGCTCATGGGTTTCCGCCAGGACCCGCTCGGTGAAATCAACCCGTTCGTGGAGCTCGGCCACTTCCTGCCGCAGGGCATCGACCTCGGCCAGGAGCTCGGGATCCTGCGCGGGCTCGACCCGGCCACGGAGCCGGTCGGCCAAAGCCTTTCCCACCGGGCTTATAGAAAGGAGGAAAAGAGTTCCTCCTCCGAAGATCAAAATGATGGCGAGCACCCCTTCTATGTCCATGCGTCCATTCCCGATGTGGTCCGAGTCGGCGTGAGTCCGAAGCGGAGGTCCGGACTATGTTCGAAAGAGGTCCAATCCGGACGACCCAGCTGTACGAGACGCCGACCCTACTTGTTTCACAACGAAACGGGCATCTTTGGGGGGGATCGCCATGGCAGGACGCTAGACGAGCTCCACCGCCTGGATGGCGGCCAGGGAAACCGCAATTTCGGTCTCGTCGTCGCCGGCGGGCCGGAGATATACCTCGTGGGCGGTGACGTGCGTGTCCACACTCATTGGAATTCCAACTACCTCGGTCCGGGCTGTCGTCGTGATGCGGACGAGCTGTTCATGACCGCCGGCATACCCGAGCAGGGAGATGATCTCTTCGTAGGTCATCTGGACTCCGCTGCAGCTGGAAATCATAATCTAGGCTCCGTGGGCGTGCCTCGCCATGTGGATGCCCGGTGGTCACCTTCGGGAGGGAAGATGCTCCGATCCGCGTTCGTAGCTTTTCTGGGGTGGCTTCCGGCCATGAGCTCGGCCGCCTACGCACAGCGGCTGGCTCCGCCGGAGCGGTCGACCTCCCCAGCTGAAGACATCACCGTGAGCATCGCGGCCAGGGCCGGCGGCAAGAGCTACGAGGCCAGCGGCCCGGGCACCTGCCAGCATGCTCCCGACGCGTCCATTCGCGGGACATCGGCGTCACTGTGGTTGGTTCAATTCGCGGGATCGGGTAAGGGCGGGCTCAAGCAGCTGAATCTGACCCTTTGGCGGCCGAAGGATGGAGACTCGGACCAGCTTTCCTTCTCGCTGGAGACCAAATCGGGGACGCATCGGATCGAGACCGGGGGCCCAGGCGAGAGCGCTGGTGAAGGGACAGTTACGATCTTACCGAGCGGGCCGGGAGGCCGGCTGGAGGTCAGCGGAAAGGAGGCAAACGGGAAGATGATTCAGGTAACTATCGATTGTTCGGCCTTTGCCGATGTGGCGTCGGATGGCGGCTAACGCCCACCCCCGGCGGCGCGCTCCGAACCGGCAGAGATGGGCGGAGCGTCTTTGAGATTCTGATCCAGGTAGCGGGTGAGCAGCTCGAACAGGTGCAGCTGGGTGTTTCGCCCCTGACAGATGCAGTGGGTTCGGTTGGGGTACTCCATCATCGTGAACGGTTTGTTGGCCGCCACCAACGCATTGATCAGCAGCTCGCTGTTCTGAAAATGCACGTTGTCATCGCCGGCCCCGTGCACCAGCAGCAGATTTCCCCGAAGCCCCTTGACGTACGTGATCGGGGACCCCCGATCGTAGCCGGCCCGGTTGTCGCCCGGCAACCCATTGAACCGCTCGGTGTAAACGTTGTCGTACAGCGCCCAGTGAGTCACCGGTGAAACCACCATCCCGGTCCGGTAGAGATCGGGGTGCTGGAACAGGCTGTTGAGACTCATGAAGCCGCCGTAGCTCCAACCCCAGGTGCCAATCCGTTCCGCATCCACGTAGGGCCGCTGGGCCAGCGTGCGGGCCGCGGTCGCCTGATCCCGGGTCTCGATCACCCCCAGCTGCCCATAGGTCGCCTTCCGCCAGCGGCGACCGAGCGGTACCGGCGTACCCCGGTTGTCGACGCTGGCAACCAGATAGCCCCGTTGGGTGAGCATGAGGTGCCAGAGATAGTAGCCGCCCCAGGCATCGTCGACCGTTGAGCTTCCGGGCCCGCCGTAAACATGGAAGAGCAGCGGGTATTTCCGGGTGGAATCGAAGTCGGCGGGCTTCATCAGATACGCCGGCATCCTGCTGCCGTCTTCGGCGGGGATGGAGAAGAATTCGACCGAGCCCTTCCGCAAGCCGGCGATCCGAGCGCGCAGCGACGCGTTGTCCACCAGCGTGCGGATCACCTCGTGCCCGGGTACCCGCACCAGCCGGATGAGCGGAGGACTGCCGAAGCTGGAATACGTTTCCAGCGCGTAACGGAAGTTCGGAGCCACGTCGTAGACATGGGTGCCGGCTTCGTTGCGGGGGGAGAGCCGCTCCGGAGTCCCCTTGCCGTCGAGGCGGGAGCGAAACAGGAATCGCTGGGCCGGCTGTTGCGGGGAGGCGATGTAGTAGACCCACCCTCCCTTCTCGTCCACTCCCATGACCTTCTGGACGTCGAAGGCTCCGCGAGTCACCAGCCGGAGCGCGGAGCCGTCTCGCGACGCGACGTAGACATGCTTCCAGCCATCGCGCTCGCTGACCCAGGTGAAGCTCCGGCCGCCGTCGAGCCAGGTGAGGTCGTCCACCGCCGTGACCCAGGCGCTGTCCCGCTCGGTCAGAACGGTGCGCACCGCTCCGGTGCGGGCGTCGCCCAGCATCACCTCGTTGGTGTTCTGTAGCCGATTGAGCCGCTGGAGCACTACCTCGTCGGATCGAGCCGCCCAGTCCATTCGGGCGATGTAATGCTCCCGGGGATCACCTACGATCTCGAGCCACCGCGTGGGCCCTCCCGAGGCGCCGACGATGCCTACCCGCGCCGCGGAGTTCGCCTCTCCAGCCTTGGGATATTGGACCGGGATCACCCGGGAATAGAGCGAGTCGGTGTTGTTGATGAGGGTGAAGTCCCTGACCTGGTCGGCGTTCAGCTGCCAATACGCGATACTCTGGCCGTCCGGGCTCCAGCGCCACCCATCGGCGTGGTAGTTCATCAACTCCTCTTCATATACCCAGTCGAACGTGCCGTTGATGAGCGTCCTGGAGCCGTCCGTCGTGAGCGGGGTGATGGCGCCGCTCGTGAGGTCCTCCACATAGAGATTGTTCTCCCGGACATAGCCCACTCGGCGGCCGTCGGGAGAAAACTTCGCGAACATCAGAGTCGAGGGCTTGGCATCCTTCCCACCCAGCTGGCGGAGGCGGCCGGTGTTTCGCTCCAGCACCCAGTAGTCACCCCGGGTATTCATCCGCCAGACTGGTTTGCTGTTGGTGAAGATCAGCAGCATCCGCTTGTCGGGAGACCAGGCGTAGTCCTCGACCCGAAGCGGGACACTGTCACCTTGGGGGATGAGCTGCCGAGCAACCACCAGTACCTCTCGCCCCCCACGCTCGGTCTCATAGCGCACGAGATTCTGGCCACCGTCTTCGTCTGCCTCCTCCAACGTGGTGAAGGACGAGCCGTCCCCCAGCCAGCTGGCGGGCCCAAAGGCTTGGCTGCGGAACTCGGCTGACCCGTAGATCCGCTGAACCGTCAGCAGAGTCGAATCGGCCTGCTGGCCGGACGCGCGGACCGCAATGACGAGGAGACCGAAGGTGGCGAGAGCAGAACGGATCACGGGAGGTCCGCCGAAGAAGATGGGAGAGGATTCGATTTTGTAGGACATTCCGGCGTTGCCGCCGAACAAGACCAGAGGTATCCCTTCAGCTATAGCCTTGACGTTCCCGCCGGCCGGCGTGGATTATACATTGGAGAAGCGAGAGGTCCATGTTCAGTTCACTTACGCACCGGCACCAAGCAGTGTTTCTCGGCATCCTGGCTGGCTTTTCCGTCACCGGCTGTTCCAAGGGGTCCCCCCGCGCGCCCAGCTCGGAGACGGCCGCTTCCTCCACCAGCAGCTCCGCAGTGGCCCAGTCGGCTGCAACCAGCCCAGATACAGCCGCGCTGACTCATGCCAACGCGAGTTCTTCCCCACCGACACCGGAGAAGCAGTCGCCCGACACACCTCCCAAGATCCCGAAGCCTTCCATCGATCCGGGACGAAAGCGCACCAACCCGGCCGCCGTCCCCCGCACCGCGGTGACCCCGCCCGCCGACACGGCTGCAGCCCCCGCGACTGATTCAGCATCGAGCGGTCAGAACCAGGTGCTCAAGTACGACGCTGCTACGAATACGGTGACCTTCGAGCTGATGGCGGGACCCTTCAACTTCAACGGGTACACCAACGGCGGGGCGACGTTTCTGCTGACGCCCAAGGCCAACGTGGTGATCAACTTCGTGAATAAGGACGGGACGCCTCACAGCGCGGAGGTCATCAGCGGGGACGGTCCGATACCGAACGCCGCCACAGACCCGGCGATCCCGCGGGCCTACACCAATAAGGTTCTCGAGGGGTTACCCCAGGAGGGAAAGGACGTGATTCGGTTCACCGTCCCGGAGAGCGGCAAGTACCGCATCTTCTGCGGGGTGCCGGGCCATGGATTGTCGGGGATGTGGATCTGGATGAGGATAGATCCGGCTGCCAAAGCGCCGTCGTTCGGTCCGACAAAGTCGTAAGCGCTAGTCGAGAGCCCAGAGTCGAAAGTCGAATGCCGGGTTGAGGGTCGACTTTAGACATTAGACTCTTGACTCCTCAAGGCTTTCTGTAAGAACTGACCCGTGTAGCTCTCCTCCACCTGCGCCACCTCCTCCGGCGTCCCAGCGGCCACCACCTGACCGCCTCGCTCCCCGCCCTCCGGCCCCAAATCGATGATCCAATCGCCGGTCTTGACGACATCGAGATTGTGCTCGATCACTACCACGCTGTTCCCCTTGTCCACCAGGCGATGCAGCACATCGAGCAGTAGGCGGACATCCTCGAAATGGAGCCCCGTGGTCGGCTCGTCCAGGATGTAGAGAGTGCGGCCAGTGTCACGCTTGGCCAGCTCGGTGGCGAGCTTGACTCGTTGCGCCTCCCCACCGGACAGGGTCGTGGCCGACTGGCCGAGATGGATGTACCCCAGCCCGACGTCGTTCAGCAGCTCCAGCTTGTCGGCGATCCGCCGCTGGTTGGCAAAGAAGTCGAGCGCGTCGGCCACGGTCAGATCGAGCACGTCCGCAATGCTTCGGCCCTTGTATCGTACCTCCAGCGTCTCACGGTTATAGCGGCGGCCCTTGCAGACCTCGCAGGGGACGTACACGTCGGGGAGGAAGTGCATCTCGATCTTGACCAGGCCGTCTCCCTGACACGCCTCGCAGCGGCCGCCCTTGACGTTGAAGGAGAACCGGCCGGGCCCATAGCCGCGCATCTTGGCGTCGGGCAGCTGGGTGAACAGCTCGCGAATCGGGGTGAAGAGTCCGGTGTACGTCGCCGGATTGGACCGCGGGGTGCGGCCGATGGGACTCTGGTCGATATCGATGACCTTATCGATCTGATCCAGGCCCTCGATCCGGGTGTGCGCCCCCGGGACCACCTTGGCCCGGTAGAAGTGACGGGCCAAGGCCTGGTATAAAATGTCGGTGACCAGGGTGGACTTGCCCGAGCCCGACACGCCGGTCACGGCGACAAACAGACCCAGCGGGATATCGACCGTGAGGTTTTTCAGATTGTTGGCTCGGGCCCCGACGACGCGCAGCCGATATCCCGGAGGCGCTTCCCGACGCCCCCCAGGCACCGGGATCCGCAGCTCATCGCGGAGATAGCGTCCGGTGAGCGAGGTCGGGTGGCTCCGGATGTCTTCCACCGTCCCCTCGGCCACGACCTCGCCGCCGAAGCGGCCGGCCCGGGGACCAAGATCGATAACGTGATCGGCCGCCTGGATGGTGTCCTCGTCATGCTCGACCACGATCACGGTGTTTCCCAGGTCTCGGAGCCCGCGCAGCGTCGCCAGCAATCGCTCGTTGTCCCGCTGGTGCAGCCCGATGCTTGGCTCGTCCAGGATGTAGAGCACTCCCACCAGTCGAGAGCCGATCTGGGTGGCCAGCCTGATCCGCTGGGTCTCCCCTCCGGAGAGGGAGGTGGCTGCCCGGCCCAAGGTGAGGTAGTCCAGCCCGACGTCGCTGAGAAATCGCAGCCGATCGACCACTTCCTTGAGAATGGGCCCGGCGATCTCGGGGTCGAGGCCTCCGCTGCCATTTCCCCCGGCACCTCCTCGCAGCGGAATGCTCTCGAAAAACTCGACCGCCCGCTCGATGGGGAGCTCAACCACGTCCCCGATGCTCGCGCCGTGGACCAGCACCGACAGGCTCTCGGGCCGGAGGCGTTTGCCGCCGCAGGTCTGGCAGGGCTGCTCGATCATGAACTCCTCGAGCGTGGCGCGAACCCCGTCGCTGGTTGATTCGCGATAGCGCCGCTCGATGTTCCGCAGCACGCCTTCCCACTCGGTCTCGAACTCGCCCCTCCCCCGCGCCCCATCAGTCGCGAACTTCACCTGGCCGGGCGCCCCCTGGAGGATGGCCTGCTTGGCGGCGTCGGTATGCTCGCCCCACGGGGCGTTGAGATCGAACTTGAAGGTCTTGGCGAGCGTCGGCAGAACCACCTTCCGGAGATAGCCACTGGGCTCGCCCCACGGCAGGATGACGCCCTCCAGGATGGAAATGCTGGGATCGCCAAGCACGAGATCGGCATTCACTTCTCTGCGGGTGCCCAGCCCATGGCAATCGGGACACACGCCGAACGGCGAGTTGAAGGAGAACTGCCGGGGCTCGAGCTCCGGAAGCGACAAACCGCAGACCGGGCAAGCAAATCGCTCGGAAAAGATGACAGACTCGCCGCCATGCCTCACCACTTCCACAACCCCGTCCGCCGTTTTCAACGCCGTCTCGATCGAGTCGTTCAGGCGCGAACGGTCGCTCGGGCGCACCACCAGCCGGTCGACCACGACGGCGATATCGTGATTCTGCCGGCGATTCAAAGCCGGAACCGATCCCAGGTCGTGGGTCTGACCGTCAACCCGGACCCGGACAAATCCGCGCTTTCGCACGTCCTCCAGCAGGTCACGAAACTCGCCCTTGCGCCCCCGCACCAGCGGAGCGAGGACCTCGATCCGAGTATCCTCCGGCCAGCTCAGCACCGTATCGGTGATCTGACTGGCGCTCTGTCGGGTCACCGGAGTGCCATCGTTGGGGCAATGGGGCACGCCGACTCGAGCCCACAGCAGCCGGAGATAGTCGTAGATCTCGGTGACCGTACCCACCGTCGAGCGCGGATTCTGGCCGGTGGTCTTCTGCTCGATCGAAATGGCGGGTGAGAGACCCTCGATCGCGTCGACATCCGGCTTCTCCATCAGCCCGAGGAACTGCCGGGCGTACGCCGACAGCGACTCGACGTAGCGCCGTTGGCCTTCGGCGTAGATGGTGTCGAACGCGAGAGACGACTTGCCTGAGCCGGAGAGGCCGGTGATGACGGTGAGCCGGTTCCGAGGAATCGCGACCGAGATATTCTTGAGGTTGTGCTCGCGGGCGCCGCGCACCAGCAGAAATTCTTGAGCCATAGCCCCGAAAAGTACCCGAAGATCGAGCCCGGGGTCAACTCTTTCCAGCGCTTCCAGTTTGTCTCCCCGGGCTCTACCATACGTGGCGTCGCGACGCGGGCTGCACCTGCCTGTTGCGAGCACGCCCGTCGGATCTCGGCTACAGTTCATGGCTGATAGCCCATAGCCCATAGCCTTCATGCCACCTGTCCCATTGGAACCCAGCAGCGCACCGACGGAGCTGTCCGGCGTTCCGTCAGGTAGACCCACGGCCCCGGAGGGCAATGCAACGCCGCCCACCCGGGATCGAAGCCAGGCCGAGCTCCGGTTTCAGCAGGCGACGGACCTCGCCGCTGGACCGCTTCCGGGAGAAGCGATCAGATCGTACCGCGACCTGCTCGAGCTGGAGCCGTCCCACGTCGAGGGGCGGCTGCACTTCGCGCGGCTGTTGGATCGCCTGGAGGAGGCCGGCGAGGCGGTGGATGTCCTGTCGGAGGGACTTCGCCGCGCGCCCGATCAGACCGAGTTTCTGGTCCTCCGCGGAGCCATCCTCGGCCGCTTGCAGCGATATCGGGAGGCCGACGCTGATCTTCGGCGGGCGCTTCGGCTCCACCCCTCTCACGCTCCGGCCCAATTTGAGCTCGGTTTGCTTTCCTGGCGGCGCGGATTGGTGCAGGAAGCTGCAGCGTGCTTTCATCGCGCCCTGGAATTTCAGCCGGACCATGCCAAGACCTACTACTATCTCGGTGACTCGCTCAATCAGCTGGGCGATCTGCCGGGAGCCAGGGCCGCGGTCGAGCGGGCGCTCCAGGTGAGTCCGGGCGACGCCAAGGCATACCATCTCATGGGACGAGTCCTGGACCGGATGTGCCTCCCCGAGCAGGCTCAGGAGATGTACCGGCGCGGGCGAGAGCTCGCCGGCTTGTGATCCAGGTTATCGTCGACGACCTGGCGCTCACCCAGGCCGATGCTGTCGTGCGCCCCGCCGATGAAACGCTGGGCCCGGTCACGCCGGCCATCTCCCGGCTGGACGAACAGGCAGGCCCGCGATTTGCCGAGCAAAGGCGCCTGAGCTTCCCTCTCAAAGCCGGGGCGGCCGTCGTCACCGGCAGCGGAGATCTGACGGCCCCATTCGTGCTCCATGTCGTAATCCGGGATTCGGATTCGGGGGTGGGCCGTGAGGTGGTGCGCCGTGCGCTGGTATCCGCGTGGCAGCGGGCCACCGATTGGGAGCTGGGCACCATCGCCACCCCGCTGGTGGGAGCCGGCGTAGGGCAGCTCACCCTCGAGGAGGCGGCCACGCTTCTGGCCGAGACGTTTCCCCCGGGCCCAGGGGGGTGTCCCTCGGAGCTTCACATCGTGGTGGACGGGGACGCCGACAAGGAACTGGTCGAGGCCATCGTGCGGAGGCGCGGTTGATCCGATTGATTCATCTCACCAAGCAGTATGGAAAGTTCACCGCCGTCGACGATATCGATCTGGTGGTGCCGAGTGGTGAGCTCTTTGGATTCCTCGGGCCTAATGGCGCCGGAAAAACTACCACGTTCCGCATGATTGCTGGAATCCTCCGGCCCACCAGCGGCACGGTGGAGATCGGCGGGATAGACATCAATCGCAACCCGCTCGACGCCAAGGCGCGCCTCGGCTTCATTCCCGACCGGCCCTTTGTCTACGACAAGCTGACCGGTGGGGAGTTCCTCCGCTTCGCCGCCGCCCTCTACGGACAGCAGGGCCCGGCGGTGGAGCGGCGAATTGACGAGCTGCTCGAGCTGTTCGAGCTGAGCCGGTGGAAGGATGAGCTGACCGAGGCCTATAGCCATGGTATGCGGCAGAAGCTGATCATCTCCGGCGCGCTGGTGCACCGGCCCGAAGTGATCGTAGTCGACGAGCCAATGGTGGGCCTGGACCCCAGGAGCGCCCGCTTGCTCAAGGACCTCTTCCGCCAGTTCGTGGATCGCGGCGGCACGGTGTTGATGAGCACGCATACGCTCGAGGTGGCCGAGACCATGTGCGATCGGATCGCCATCATCCACGGGGGCAAGATCGTGGTCGAGGGCACTATGGCTGAAGTCCAGGAGCAGACCGCATCCGAGGATATGGGGCTGGAGGATCTCTTTCTCAAGCTCACCGGCGGCATGCGGGATCATCAGCTCGACACTATTCTCGACGCCTGATCGCGTGGTTTCTTCCACGGCCATACGGCCGCGTCTCTGGACGGTGCTCACGCCCAAGTGGCGAAGCGCGCTGGCCCGGCTTCGGCAGGAGCAGTCCGGCTCCGGCGGCCGGCTCCTCCTGCTGGCCGGGGTAGCGCTGATTTTCTGGGCCGCCGCGTTCGGCATCGCCTACCGGGTGCTCAGCTACTTCAGGAGCGTGGAAGACATCGGTAATCTGCTGGCCGGCAAGGTGCTGGGCGTAATTCTCTTGGCCTTCCTGTCGATCCTGCTCCTCTCCAACATCATCACCGCGCTCTCCACGTTCTTCCTGGCCAAGGATCTCGACCTGTTGGTGGCGGCTCCGATCGGCCGGTCCCGGTTGTATCTGGCCAAGCTCGCAGAGACCATCGTCCATTCCTCCTGGATGGTGGCCCTCCTGGCGCTTCCCATCTTTACCGCCTACGGGATCGTCTATCGCGGCGGCCTGCTCTACCCTGTCGTCGCGCTGGCGGCGTTCATTCCCTATCTCGTGTTGCCGGCGGTGGTGGGCACCGCCATCACCCTGGTACTGGTGAACGTTTTTCCGGCGCGCCGTACCCGTGAGCTGCTGGGTCTCGTCGCCAGCGGCGCGGTGGTGATCGTACTGGTCGTTCTGCGCTTTCTTCGGCCGGAGCAGCTGGCGCAACCCGAGGGGTTCCGCAACCTGATGGATTACCTGGCGGTGCTCCGCACGCCGACCAGCCCACTCCTGCCCAGCGAGTGGACCGCATCCATGATCATGAACTGGTTGCTTCGGGTGGCCGACCCATGGCCGGTGGCCAAGCTTTGGACGGCGGCGGCGCTGGCGATCGTGCTGGGGGCGCTCCTGCATGGCCGATTGTACCATCTGGGATTTTCCAAGGCGCAGGAAGGGGCCGAACGAAAGATTCGCCGGCCACTCCGGGGCCCGCTGGCCCGACGGCTCCGCTATCTCTCCCCATCCAAGCGGGAGTTCATCCTCAAGGATCTGCGGCTGTTCTTTCGGGACAACACCCAGTGGAGCCAGCTGATACTCCTCGCGGTCCTGCTGATGGTCTACATCTTCAACATCAAGTCGCTCCCCCTGTACTCAGGCGAGCGGGTGCCGTTCCGGCTGGTGACCCTGATCTCCTTCCTGAATCTGGGACTGGCCGGCTTCGTGCTGGCGGCTGTGGCGGCCCGTTTCATTTTCCCCGGGATCTCGCTCGAGGGGCGGCAGATGTGGCTCCTGCGCTCGAGTCCGCTGGATGCGGGAGCCATGCTTTGGAGCAAGTATTGGATTGGCACGGTGCCACTCCTGGTGCTTGCGCTGATCATCACGATCTTCACCAACTGGCTCCTGCACGCGAGTGAGTTCATGATGGCCGTGGCGATTGCCACCATTGTGTTCTACACCCTGGCGGCCAGCGCGCTGGCGCTCTCGTTTGGCGCCCTGTACCCCCAGTTCGGCACCGAGAACGCCGCTCAGATCCCCACCAGCTTCGGTGGCCTGGTGTACATGATGAGCAGTCTCAGCCTGCTGGCGATGATCATCATGATCGAGGCCGGCCCCGTGACGGCATATCTTCGAATGGGTCTCCACGGCGGGAAGCTGATCGAAATAGTTCCCGAGCTCATTGCCGCCGGCATCGTGGTCGTGGCCGTGTGCGTGGCCGCTACCGTGGTCCCCCTGCGGCTGGCTTTACGGCGCATCGAGATGATGGAGTGGTGACGGTAGACCTGTTCAGCGATACCGTCACCCGTCCGACGGCGGCAATGCGCCGGTTCATGTGTGAGGCCGAAGTCGGCGACGAGCAGCAGCGGGAAGACCCTACCGTCAATCTCCTCCAAGACATGGTGGCCGAACTCCTGGGCAAGGAGGCGGCGCTCTTCCTGCCCTCCGGCACCATGTGCAACCAGGTCGCCTTCTCCGTGCACTGCCGGGCCGGAGACGAAATCCTGCTTCAGGAGCTCGCGCATCCTCTGCTGTTCGAGGTGGGCGGGCCGGCTGCGCTGGTGGGCGCCGTGCTCCGCCCGCTAGCCGGACCCCGAGGGCTCTATAGCGCGGACCAGGTGCGAGAGGCGATCCGTCCGCCGGCCTACTACATGCCGCGGACGCGGGCGGCCTCCGTGGAACAGACCAGCAACGTGGCCGGGGGCGTGTGCTGGCCGCTGGAGCAGCTGACCGCCGTCTGCCAGGCGGCCCATGGCGGCGGTCTGGTCACTCATATGGACGGGGCTCGCCTGCTCAACGCCGTGGTCGCGACCGGAACGCCGGCCCGTACTTTCGCGGCTCCGTTCGATTCAGTCTGGATCGATCTGAGCAAGGGCCTCGGTGCACCGGTGGGGGCCGTCCTGGCCGGCTCGCAATCGTTCATTGAGGAGGCCTGGCGCTACAAACAGCGTTACGGTGGCGCCATGCGGCAGGCCGGCATCATCGCTGCGGGGGGGATCTACGCCCTGCGCCATCACGTGGACCGACTGGCCGAGGATCATGAGCGAGCTCGGCGGCTGGCCCGCGGCTTGGCAGCGATTCCGGGTATAGAGCTGGATCCGGGACAGGTCGAGACCAACATCGTCGTGTTCGATGTGAGCCGGACCGGGCTGAGCGGCGAAGCATTCGGCGCCCGAACCCTGGCCAGCCACGGTGTGCGGTTCAGCGTGCTGGGACCGGCCCGGGTGCGCGCGGTAACCCACCTCGATATTCCACCCGATGGCATCGAACGAGCGCTGGAGGCGGCGCGGACAGCGATTCGGAGCTGATCCGGCAGCCGCATCCCACCGTTTCAGTCTGATATAAGGTGCAAGAGCGGCACGGCCCGCCGTCCTACACGTTGCCATGCGCGACGAGCACCGTCCGAAGCAAGAGTTGATCCATGAGATCGCCGGCTTGCGCAAGCAGGTGGACGACCTCAGGGAAGCAATGACGGCTCGGCGGCGGATAGAGGATGCGTTGCGCGGCGCCCAAGGTCTGCTTCGCTCCCTGACCGATGGTGCTCCGGTCGGCCTCTGTCTCTTCCGCCACGACGGCACTCTCCTTACCGCCAACCGCCCGTTCGCCCGATTATTGGGCTATGACTCGCCCGCGGAGCTCCAGGCCGTGGGCGGTGTCCTCGGCTTCTTCGCGACTCCAGAGGAGCAGTCACGCGCCCTCGGGGCGATCGGGGGAAAGGACTGCCGGGTCGAGCAGGCCTTCTTCCGCACCAAGGACGGTTGCCGGCGAGCGCACGCCATGCTCGCCGCCGAATGCGTCGAGGAGCAGGGGATTGTAGTTGTTGTGTTCGAGCAGATCGCCGTGGGCGCTAACCCATCTCGAGACCAGGGAGGTTAGCGGTTTCTCTTTTCCGGCCCCTTCTCGCGTAACCCCGATCCTCAACCCCACCCATCCCACTCCTAGCTTGGCCTCCCGGTTAATACCACGCGCGGCCGTCAGCGCACGTCTCAACCCAAGGAGGAGCCATGCGCACCAGGACCCGGCTCGGCTTGCTCGCGCTGGCGGCAACGTTCGCCGCCTGCGACCGGCCGGCACCCACCGCACAGAACGAGGAGGCCACGCTCGCCCCACCAACCGCACAGGTGGCCCAAGAACGAGACGCCATGGACCGCCTGGCAAGGCGGTTTGCCCGGGCGATGGCTGACCCCGGCTTTCGAGCCTACGTCAAAGGTCAGTTGGACCAGTCCCCGTTCGTCGAGCACAAGCTGCAGTTGCAGCGGTTCCTGCATAGCTCGGGGCAGCGGGCACTCAAGGAAGTGGCCCGGCTCAACGCGACCACCGACGCCACGGTGGAAGGCGAAGCAGACCGGGCCATCCCCCTGGAGTTCTACTTCCCGGTGCCGGCTCATCGGGCGGCCTGGTCTGGCGGATCTGACCTACTGGTCGCCAGTGCCCGAAACGATCACGATGCCCCCGTCGCGTACGACGTGAACGGACGGCGGCAGGTGTTGAGCCCGGATGCCCCGCCGGCCACCCCGGTACTGGCCATCGGGCCGGTAGAAACAAACTTCGGGCCTGACGGCGTCACCGCCAATCAGGTGGATCCGATACCGCCTCCACCACCTCCCCCACTGCCACCCCCACAGCCGCCGCATGGGCTGTACATGAGCTATGCCCATTTCGTGCAAGACTTTGAAGGTTGGTTTAAGGGCGACCCCGAATTTGAGATCCACATTCTGGGTCAATCGGGGACCTCCGATTCTTTGCGCGATTACCAGTGCGCGGGCGGGCCGGCGGGAGGCTACTACCGGTGGGACCTGAACAGCCTGACTTGGAGCGGCAGCAGCGTCCTACTGTTCAGCCAAACCCAGCTCAGCAACTATAAGACGGCTCATCCGGATCAGAATTTTCGGGTTGTCGCGCTGGAGGACGATGATACCGGGTGCGTCATCAAGTTCGACGCGAATCGATTCAAGAACCTGATGGGCACTATTCAGACTCAGTACCCGAATCTGACAGGGGCGAAGGACACAACTGGCTCGAACCTCATAAGGATCGTCAAACGCGCCAATGCTCTCCAGAAGATCCTGAGCGCCGTGTACTCGTTCATTACTACGCAGGACGATCTCATAGGCAACGCCATCGAAGACGTCGTCGTCGGACAGTTTTACGACAATGCCAACTGGATCGTGAAGGGCGAGAGCAACATGACGAACGGTTGGATCAAACTCGAGATGCGGTGACTACAATGCGGCCTCGTACCTCACTCCTCGCACTTGCCATGCTCGGCGAACTATTGATTTGGTGCCCTTGCGCTGACGCCCAGTGGGCAATCGGCGTGGAAGTAGGCTCAGACCGCTTCTGGGGAAGCTCCATCGAGACGGCTGATCCACACCGATCCTTCCGACCCTATCGGCCTACTGCCCTGGGAGTTGCGCTGGAGCGGCGGGGAGGGCGTCTTGCGGGTGCTTTGCGACTGCGGTACGCGGGAGCAAGCCTGGCGCTGGAGGGACAAGATGCAGTCGTCGTGGTGAAAGGAATCTTCAGCCACTACGCGGCCGCTCCGGAGCTGGTCTACCGAATTGCCACTATAGGCGCGGCCAACGAGCTTCGCCTTCATGCCGGACCGGTGTTCGAACTCTGGACCGTGGAAGGGGAAGACTCCCAGTTCCGAGCCGGAGGACAGGCAGCCGTATCGCTCCGAATTCCGTTCGGAGGCCGCCTTGCGGGGTCGTTGACAGCGGGCGGAGCAGTCACTGGTTCGCCGTTGTCGGAGGCGCAGCTGCTCGATGGCTACGAGCGGCGCGCGCTCTGGAGACGGAGCGTGGCCGCAGGGCTCGAATACCGGTTGTAGGGTGGGTCGTCGCTAAGCCGCCACCTGCTGGCCGCAGGCTTCACAGAATCTGCTGTCCGGCTGGAGCGGCGCACCACAGCGGTCGCAGGCCGAGCGGCTAGGCAAGGGGCGACCGCAGCTGGAGCAGAATACCGCGTCCGGCTCCGGTCGGGGACCGCAGCTGTTGCAAGAGCGAGTCGCGTCGGTTGAAGGAATGGGGAGGTCCGATGGTGCCGCGGCCGAAGCGGAGCGAAGTGCGCGCACTTTGGCGGCAATGATGGCTTCGACATCATCGGACATCTCCGCCGGTCCCGGCTCAGCGCTTTCGAGACGGAGTGCTTCCAGGGCCGCGGTGGTATACTTGGCCTTGAGAAATTCGTAGTCCGCATCGGAAAGCTTGCCGGTCTCCCGATCGAACTCGATCTCCTTGAGGGCGGTGAGCGCCACCCCTCTAGGAGTCTCCTCCGGATCCAGCGGCTCCACCGGGTGAGATCTCGTCACCGCCCGCCGGAGTAGCGGCTCAAGTACCAGCCAGACTGCAATGAGCCCCACAATTGCCGCCGCCAGGGCCTCGCCTACCATCAATCCTCGATCTCAGCCAGGGCCCGGCGCAGTCGTTCCAGCTCTTCCGAACTACCGCTGGAGATGGGAGGAGATGCGGGCTGGACTCCACTACGCGTTGCCAGGACTGCGGCCTTGCGGCGGCCAATGAACAACACCAGACCGGCTCCGGCCGTGGCGATAATCACCCCAGGCAAAAAGTATCCCGCCAGGTTGAACCCCCGGGGCTTCGGGGCCATCAATGCTTTCTCCCCGTACTCCTGCACGAATGCGTCGAGAATCTCCTCGGCACTCTTTCCGCGGCTTCGTAAGGCAAGAACTTCGCGGTGGAGCTTGGGCGAGTAGGTGCAGGAGAAGTCCGTGGTCCGGCAAGTGAAGACGTCAAGGGTGCAACCGCAATTGCAGGCCAGCCGCGTTTCTATGGCCTGGATCTCCGCGTCGTTTTCCTTTGGATCGGTGGGAGTTTGAGGCCGGCCGGTGACCGTAGGATCGCGCAGCGTCCCTCTGGTACCCCGTCCGGCCAGCGAGTCCTGTGTCGATTGGACCAGAGGCAGCACGGCCGCGGCCAGACCGGTCCGGAAGAACCCACGCCGGGATACCAATTCGGCGGCTCTCTCCTCTCTAGCCACGGCTAATCCTTCCCCGCACCCACGAGGCTCACCTCGTATCCCGACTGAGCCCGACGCGGCCCGACAATGATAGCTCCCCCGCCTGGCCACAGGGTCACCAAGCCCCCGAAGACCAGGATCAAGCCGCCGAACCAGACCCACCACACCAGCGGGTTGATGGTGAAACGGTAGACCGCTTCCTCGGTTCCCTCGACCGAGCCCGCATAGACGATGTACACGTCCTCCTGCAGGTTGCTACGAATACCTACCTCGGTCGAGGGTTCGAATGTGGGCCGCTTGAAGCTGTCCACGTGCTGGCGCTTCTCGGAGACCATAAGTCCGGCCGGCTTGCCGTCCTTGGCGACCTCGACGGTGGCGGCGGAGACGATTCGATTCAGGCTTTCGTACTGGGAGACTCCCAGATGAGTAAAGCGGTAGGTATGGCCGAACGGACTCCTCATTTCCACCGAGTCACCCGGCTTGAGAGTCGCCTCCCGCTGTCGTTTGAACGCCATGCCAGCGAAGGCGACAAAATAAGTCAGGATACCGACGTGGACGATATATCCGCCGTAGCGCCTGCGGTTGCGGCCGATGAGCCGCCCAAAGGCGAGCAGGGTGGACTCGGCATGCATCCGCCGCCGGGCCCGGATGCCGCGATAGAACTCCTGCCCGATGGTTCCGGCCACGAACCCGGCCAGAGCCATCGCTGTCACGGCGTAGAAGTCCCGGACGCCGAAGGCCAAGAGAACCCCCAGCGTGACCAGCCCCGAGGCGACAGGGGCGATGAACTGACGTCTGAGGTTGGCCGTGGACGCCTTGCGCCAGGCGATCAGCGGGCCGATCCCGGTAAGGCCGAGCAGCAGGAGCCCCAAAGGAACGTTGACCCGATTAAAGAAGGGCGGCCCCACCGTGATCTTGCTCCCCCTCACGAGCTCGGACAGGATCGGGAACAGCGTCCCCCAGAGCACCGAGAAGGCGATGCCCACCAGAAGCAGGTTATTGAACAGGAACGCCGCCTCCCGGCTCAGCACCGACTCGAGCTGCACCTCGGCCTGCAACAGCGCCCAGCGGGTGTACAGCAGGGTGAACGCCAGGACCGCGGCAACCACGAGGAAGGCCAGAAAGAAGTAGCCCACGTTCGATTGGGTGAAGCTGTGGACGCTAGCGATCACGCCCGAACGGGTGATGAAGGTCCCGAAGATGCTAAGCAGGAACGTCCCGATGATCAGGCCGAAGTTCCACCGCTTCAGCATGCCCCGTTTCTCCTGGATCATCACGGAATGGAGGAAGGCGGTCATCGTGAGCCAGGGCAGGAAGCTCGCGTTCTCGACCGGATCCCAGGCCCAGTAACCGCCCCATCCCAGCTCCACGTAGGCCCACCACATGCCCAGGGTGATCCCGATGGACAAAAAGAGCCAAGAGACCAGCGTCCATTTGCGGATGGCGTGGATCCAGCCGGTATCCAGCCGGCGGGACAGCAGCGCGGCGACGGCAAAGGCGAACGGGATGGTGATGCTGATGTAACCCAGGTATAGCATGGGTGGATGAATCACCATTCCGACGTTCTGGAGCTGGGGGTTGAGTCCTCTCCCGTCCGCCGGAATAAAGCCAAGCCGCTCGAAGGGATTAGCCGCGAAGATCATGACGCTGACGAAGAACGTGATGACCGCCGAGGTCACGCCGGCCACATACGGCATCAGATAGGAGAAGCGGCGAGCGGTGAGCCACTGTGCCGCGCTGGCAAACAGTGAGAGCACCACCGCCCAGAACAGCAGCGATCCCTTTTGTCCGGCCCAGAAGGCAGAGAAGATGTACGACGACGGCAGGTTCCGGGACGTGTAGGCCCAGACGTACTCCATATTGAAGTCGTGGGCGATCAGCCCCTTCCAGAGCGCCATCGAAGCCACCAGCAAGCAGCCGCAGATGGCGTAGACCGATCGCACGATGGCAGCGCTCAGCTCCGGACGGCCGCGCCACCTACCCGAAAAGGAGAGGGCGACGCACCAGAGGCCGAGGAGGAAGGCAGCCCAGAGCGCAAACTGACCGAGGAGTGTCATCGAGTATCAGGCCTTCGGCACGGCCTCGTAGCGGGAGCCGCACTTGGCGAGCACATCGGTGGCGCGAATGACCCCATCCCCTCCCAACCGGCCTTCGACGACCACCTCGATATCGCTTGCATCGGTGAAGGTGTCGGGCACCAGCCCATGGTAGGTAACCGGGTAGGTCCTTACTCCGTCAGACACCTGGAAGTCGATCCGTCGCGCGCCACGATCCCGATGCACGGAGCCCGGCACCACCTTGGCACCCAGCTTGAAACCCACGTTTTCGACGAAGGTGGGGTCGGCGGCCGTCTTGGCCGCGAGCTCGGTCGGCGTCAGAAAATATACCCCGGTTTGTTTCACCCCCTCGGCGATCAGGAAGGCGACGCTGCCGACAATCAAGGCAGCACCCAGGATGAACTTGCGACCTGCTTTCATGGAAGCTCCGGGTGAGACCGCACGCCTAATATACACCTGCAAGCTAAGCGCGCATCTACTCGAGGCAATGGCTCGCCGGGCCAGCTCAAGATACCGCCCGCTGCGCTTCCCCGGCGGCTTCGGAGGTGAGATCATGGGGACCGACCTGGATGCCAATTCGCTGCAGAAACGCGGTCGGCGAGGTCCCGCCTACAAACACCCAGACGTAATCGTTCGCCAGCTCCTGCGGGGTCTCTCCGACCCGAAGAACCACGCTCCGGTTTCTCACCTCCACCAGCTGCGAGCTGAATAGAACCCGGAGCTTACCGGAAGCGATGGCGTCCTGCAGGTGACGCTGGTTCCGGTCCTTGATTCGTTGGAACGCGGTGCCGCGATAGGAAAGGGTGACCTTGTTCCCCTTCTGATACGCCAAACCGAGCGCCGCCTCGACCGCACTATCCCCACCGCCCACTACCAGTATACTGGCATTCCGGTAAGCCTCCGCATCGATCAAACTGTACATCACCTTGGGCAGCTCCTCACCGGGCACCCCCAGCGTCCGCGGAGTACCTCTGCGGCCGAGCGCCAGGATCACCGCGCGGGCAGTGTAGGTCCCTTTGGGGGTCGTGACCTGGAACCGGCCGTCGGGTGCCCGGCGGATGTCCTCGACCCGCTCTTTCGCATTGACTCGGAGACCGGCGCTTCGGACCGCGCCGTGCCAGAACTTCAACAACTCTTCTTTCGACAGCTCAAGCTTTTGGAATCGGCCATGGAGCGGAAACTCCACGGGGCTGGTCAGGACGAGTTTCTGCCGGGGATACTTCGCCACGGTCCCTCCTACCTCGTCCTGTTCCAGGGTGAGATAGCTGAGCTTTCGCTCGACCGCCCGGAGGGAAGCACTGATGCCGCCCGGCCCGGCCCCCACGATGCACACGTCGTACCCGCGTTCTCCCTCCGCTACGCCGGGACCCCGTTTCGGCAACCGGCGGGCGATGATGTCAATCACCTCCCGCCCCTGGTTCACCGCATTCTTGATCAGGGCGAGGCCGCCCAGCTCGCCGACGATGAATAAGTTCGGTACGGTGGTTTCATGCTCCGCCGTAAGGCGCGGAAGATCGGCCCCGATGCTCGGGCTCGCCATCACGATTTCGATGGCGCCTACCGGACATGCCTCGGCGCAGAGTCCATGGCCAATGCACTTCTGCGGGTTGATGATCGCGGCCTTGCCACCGACCATCCCGAGGACATCACCTTCGGGGCACACGTCGGTACAGGCGCCACAGCCAATGCAGTGGGAAACATCGATGCGTGGGTGCTGCGCTCGCGGTCCCTCAGACTGCAGTCCGCTGCGGCGTGCGGCCTCCAGTGCGGCCGCCTCCCTGCGTCGGGTCCGGCGAAGATGCCGAACCACGGGGACGATGATGACGATCCCGAACAGCGCGTAGATCAGGCCGCTTTCCACAATCTCCCCTCCGAGCGCACTTGGATCAAAGTGAGGCAGTTGCATCGCGGCGTGCCAACGCAGGCTGCGCTTGGTCTCGCAGCCTCATTGACCAGGCTCCCAAGCTGACCACCGGAAGGCATTGCGAATCAGCGACTTAATAGCATGACATAGTCCGTGCATGCAAGGTCTAAAATTTGCTAAAGTGCGGTAGGTCTCCAGCGGCAGTATCCGTGCCGCCTTCCTGTTGTCCGCTGGGTAGCGCGCTCCCGTCGGTCGAGGCCCCCACGTGGGGGCAGGAGCCTCATGGCCTCTTCGATGGTTCCTCGCCTGTGACGCCGCCCGGACCGGGCCTAAGGCCTACTACGTCCCCGACTCGAGGCGTCCTCGCACCATCCCGTGCCAAGGCCGGTGCTACTCGCGCCCGCCGACCGCTGAACCGGCTGGTGGTTCTCCTGTCTCTGCTGCTTGCGGCGGTGCTGGTCTACGGTGCGCCTTATTACGCACTGCCGATGGCCGAACGGGTCCGGCACCCGCTCCATCCCTGGCTCCGAGCCTCCGGCTATGTGGGACAAAGCGCCGGCCTCGTCGCCCTCGGGATCTTTCTGTTTCTCTGGCTCTATCCGGTACGCAAGCGGTTCCGCTGGCTCGCCTTCACCGGCGGCATTGCTCGCTGGCTCGATGTCCACGTTGCTGCCGCCTTGATCCTGCCACTCCTGGTCACGATTCATGCCGGCTGGCGGTTTGGCGGGCTCATCGGGCTCGGCTTCTGGGCCATGATGGTCGTCTGGTCGAGCGGGGTCATCGGACGCTACATCTACGCCCGGATCCCGCGCAGTCGCTCCGGAATCGAACTCAATCGTGATGAGATCGCTGCCGAGCGGCTGCAGCTGATCGAAAAGATCGCCGCCGCGACTGGTCTCGACACCAGACTGATCGAGACCACTCTAGCGGTGGATCCGCCCCCCAGCGGCGCTGGCAGTTGGGCAACCATCCACCACATGCTCACTGACGATCTGGCACGGCGCCGAGCGGCCAAGCGACTCCGCAGCCTGATGCTGAGTAAACGGAGAGCGGCAGGCACTGCCGACACCCGGACGATCGCGAAAGCAATCCAGCTTGCACGGCAGGAGATGGCGCTTACCCAGCACTCCCGGATGCTCGGCGCCACCCACGCCTTGTTTCGCTATTGGCACGTCTTGCACCGCCCTGTTGCGGTGGCCGCGCTGATCGCCGTGCTGGTCCATGTCGCCGTGGTGGTCGCGATGGGCGCAACCTGGCTCTGGTGAGGAGTGGCCAACCGGCTCCGTCGACATGTCACCGCGCTTGCTTTCGTGGCCCTGACCGCAAGCTGGGCCGGCATATGCCTCCCGGTGGCCCATGCTCAGATCTCCCCAGGTCCACTGGCCGCGGCACACGAGAAGCTGGAGGGCGCGCTACAGTGCTCGACCTGTCACGGAACCGGCGGCAAGACCAGCATGACGCCGCGTTGTCTCGACTGTCACAAGGACATCGCCTGGCTCGCAGCGCGCCGGCTGGGCCTCCATGGCACCGAGGCCGCCCAGCCCTGCGCGAGCTGTCATCCAGATCATGCCGGCCGCGAATTCAAGCTGGTCACCTGGACGGAGGGTGATTCGACGCGCTTCGACCACCGACGAACCGGTTGGCTGCTCGACGGACGCCATCGCACCGCCGAATGCGGGGACTGTCACCAGGCCGAATTCCGACGCTCACCGGTCGCGGCCATGTCGCGACGCTCCACATCCGGACCGGGATGGCTCGGCCTCGACCGCGCCTGCGGCACTTGCCACGAGGACATTCACCGCGGGACCTTAGCCGTCAACTGCCTTGAGTGTCACGACACCCGGGACTGGAAGCCGGCGCCGAAGTTCGATCACGCCAAGACCCGCTATCCCCTCACGGGAAAGCACCTCGACGTGCGATGCAATGAGTGCCATCTCGATCCGAAACGTGCGATAGCAAGGAACGCGGCCGGTCAGGCGATCCCGGTGTATCGCCCGCTCCCGTTTAAGCAATGCTCCACCTGCCACGAGGATCCCCACCGGGGTGGGTTGGGAGCAGCCTGTGCCGATTGCCACGAGACCGCCGGATTCAGGAGGGTGGCGCGAGGCAAATTCGATCACGATCGTACCCGGTACCCTCTGCAAGGCCGTCACGCCGCTGTTCCCTGCGCCAAGTGCCACGTCGACTTCTCCACCCCGAGAGGGAAGAAGCCATCGTTCTCCAGCTGCACGGCCTGCCACGCCGATCCCCATGCGGGCACTGCCACGCTCGCTGCCAAGCCGGTCGACTGCGTTGCCTGCCATGGACTCGAAGGGTTCCGGCCAGCCACGTTTACTGTTTCTCAGCATCGAAATACCCGGTATCCGCTCGAGGGCAAGCACGCGCAGCTGAAGTGCGGCGCCTGCCATCTCAAGAACCCGGCTGGGTTCTCGCCATCCCGCCTCGGATCATCCGGGGTGCTCATGCACCCATCAGCCGGCCGCTGCCGTGACTGCCATGGGGATGACCACGGCCCCCAACTCGCGGGAACTGAGTTTACCGACTGTGCCTCGTGCCACAGAGTGGCGGGATGGAAGCCGACCACGTTCGGCATCTTGAACCACGCCAAGCTGCGCCTCATGCTCGACGGCCGCCATGCCGAGATCGCCTGTAGCGCCTGCCACGGGCCGAATCGGCCGGGGTTACCACCGTTGCCGCCAAGGAGCTGGCTCGGCCGCGCAGGTGTGGATCTCCGGCCCAAGGAGACCGACTGCGTCTCCTGTCACGTGGATACGCATCAGGGACGTTTTGCCAGCGGGGGCGCCCGGCCCCAACCCGCCGGCTGTGTCGCATGCCATGACACGAGACGCTTCCGACCCTCGACGGTAGATGTACCTGCTCACGGCCGCTTCGCATTCCCTCTGGAGGGCGCCCACCGGGCGATTCCCTGCGCGGCCTGCCATCAGGAAATGAAGAGGGAGAGCAGAGTCTCGTCCCTCATCCTGGCGTCCGGACGGGTGCAGGGCCTGCCCTTCTCCGTTGCGGCGCGGGGCTGCGAAGGCTGTCACACGAACCCGCACGGAACTCAGTTTGCGGCACGCGGCAGTTGTGGGAGCTGCCATGGAGTGGATGGCTTTCGACCCGCCGCCCGATTCGATCACGATCGCGACGCAGCGTTTCCCCTGAAGGGCGCACATGCCGCCGTTCCTTGTTTGAGTTGCCACGTCGAAAAGCGGAACGCCGCCGGCACTCGGCTGGTGATCTGGCGTCCGCTCTCGGGGAAGTGCGAGGGCTGTCACACGACGGGGAGCACTCGACAGTGAGCCGGCCGACGCCCATCACGGCTGGACTCCGGACCCTGGGGGTGGTAGCCACGCTCCTCACCCTTGGCACCATGGCACTGGCCCAGGTGCCGACAGCCAACCCGCACGGGAAGCTTCAGGAGGAATGCAGCACCTGCCACGCACCGGCGGGATGGAAGCCGGCGCGGATCTCGCGCAGCTTTGATCACTCCAAGAAAGGCTTCGCGCTGACCGGGGCCCACGCCCAGACACCCTGCCGGGCCTGTCATGGGTCGCTCGACTTCAGCCGAGCCGATCGGACCTGCGTCTCCTGCCATTCGGACGTCCACCAGGGAGAGCTGGGTGCCGACTGCTCCCAGTGCCACACCCCACGCAGCTTCCTCGACCGCTCCGCCATGGTGCGCGCCCACCGATTGACCCGGTTTCCGCTCACCGGGACGCACATGACGGTCGATTGTGAGAGCTGCCACGCTCCGACGGCTCAAGGACGCCTCACCTTTGTAAAGCGCTCGGTGGACTGCGTGCAGTGTCACAGCGATGCCTTTCGCAATGCTAAGAACCCGGATCACGTCGCGGGCGGCTTCCCACAGGACTGCAATCAATGCCACTCGACTACGACCTGGCCTCGAGCCCGCTTCAATCACTCGGCGACCAGATTTCCGCTCACCGGGGCCCATCGCGCGGTCTCCTGCCAGCAGTGCCACGGCGACGGCGTGTACCATGGCAAGAATGCCGCCTGCGTCGCCTGTCACCAGGCCGACTACGACCGAACGACCGATCCGAATCACGGGGCAGCACAGTTCCCCACTGACTGCGCCACCTGCCATACCACGACAGTCTGGACTGGGGCCCGGTATGATCACGCCGGTACCATGTTCCCGCTCACCGGTGCGCACCTCACCATCTCCTGCCAGCAGTGCCACGGCGACGGGGTGTACGCGGGCAAGCCGACCGCCTGTATCGCCTGTCATCAGAGCGCCTATGACGGGACCACGGACCCGAACCATCAGGCCGCGGGTTTCTCCACTGACTGCACCGGTTGCCATACCACGAAGACCTGGACCGGCGCCACGTTCGACCACGACGCCCGATTCTTCCCGATCTACTCCGGGGCGCACCGGGGCCGCTGGACCTCGTGTTCCACCTGTCACGTCAACGCCGCCAACTACCAGCAGTTTTCCTGTCTGGCGTGTCACGAGCACAGTCAGAGCCAGATGGACTCGCATCACAGCTCCGTCAGCGGCTACAGCTACGACAGTCAAGCGTGCTTCAGCTGTCATCCGCGGGGCACGCACTGATGCCGCTCGCCCGTGTTGCCCTGGTCTTACTTCTAGTCACGGCTCCGGCGGTCGCGCAGGAGTTGCCCGCGGCGCGGACCTTTCGGATTACCTACCTGACTGCTGCCACGGCCTATATCGATGCGGGCCGCGAAGACGGTCTCCGCGAGGCGGACTCAGTCCGGGTGGTCCGAGGTGGACAGCCAGCCGCGCTCCTACGGGTCTCCTATCTCGCCTCGCACCAGGCTGCTTGCGAACTCGTCGATCCTTCGGTCGCTGTCGCAGTCGGGGACACGGTCACCTTCCGTCCCGCGGCCCCTCTGCCAAAGACCCTGGCCGACACCAGCACGAGGCGGGCACGCCCCAGCCTGGCGGCCGGCGGGACACCGCGGCGCGATTACCACAGTTCCAGGTTGCGTGGTAGAGTCGGAGCCCGGTATCTCGGCGTGTGGCAAGGAGACAGCGCGGGGGGCGGCCGGTGGTCTCAACCGTCGCTGGATATCAGGCTCGACGGCCAGTCTCTGGGCGGCGCCCCGGTCGGCCTCGTGCTCGATGTCCGCACCCGTCGCACCTCGACGAGCCGAGCGGACGGGTCAACTGTTACTGATGGTCGCACCAGGGTTTACCAGGCGGCCATCCAGGTCAGCACGCCTGGTGCGCCCTTCCGGCTCACTGCGGGGCGTCAGTTTTCACCCGCGCTCTCCTCGATCAGTCTGTTCGACGGAGCTATGGCTGACTTCAATCAGCCAGGCTGGGGGATGGGACTATTCACCGGCTCCGAGCCGGAGCCGGTCGAGTTCGGGTACTCGGGTGCGGTGCGGGATTACGGAGGATATGTCCAACTGCATAACAAGCCGGATTCCAAGGATCGCTGGCTGGTGACCTTGGGGGGAGTCGGATCGTACGAGCAGCGGATCACCAATCGGGAATTCTTATATCTGCAGGCTGCCTGGACCTCCCGCCGGCTCTCATTCTACGGGACCCAGGAGATCGACTACTACCGCCCATGGAAACAGGTGATAGGCGAGCACCCGATCTCGCCCACCAGCACGTATGCGAGTCTGCGGTACGATGCCGGCAGCGGGCTCAGTCTCAACGCGGGTTTCGACAACCGACGCAACGTCCGGTTGTACCGCGACGCTGTCACTCCCGAGACCGCATTCGATGACAGCTTCCGGCAGGGAATATGGGGTGGGCTCTCCCTGCGGATGGGGGACCGCGGCCGGGTGGGACTCGATGCCCGGACCAACGGCGGCGGGAGCGCTGGCCGGGCGAGCGCCTACACATTGTCGCTCGGAATAGACCGTCTCACCCCACTGGAGATCAGCGCGCGATCGCGAACCACCCGATATACCGGCCCTCGCGAGTCAGGATGGCTCCAAGCAATGACGGTCGGTGCACAACTCGGCCCGGTGTTCCATATCGAGCTGAACGGCGGGCTTCGAGCGGGCCAGGACCCCTTCGCCGCGCCAGTCACTACTCGAGCTACGTGGATCGGCGCGGATGCCGACCTGAATGTCGCGCGAGCCTGGTATCTGTTCGGATCAGCAGCCCACGAGACCGGCCGGTACGAGAGCAACACTCAGATCTACGGTGGATTGAGCTATCGGTTCTGAGCTATCCGAGCCCACGCCAGCGCGGCCGAAACCGCTCGGTGCCACCCCGCCAACAAGGCCTCCCGCTCTGGGGCCCCGATGCGCGGCTCGAAGCGAGTGAACTTCCGGCAGGCAAGGAACTGCTCGCTGCTTCTCCAGAGACCCAGGGCCAGGCCGGCGAGTCCGGCAGCGCCTAAGGCCGTGGTCTCGATCAGATCGGGCCGTTCCACCGGAATTCCCAGCACGTCGGCCTGGAACTGCATGAGCCAGTCGTTGGCCGACGCTCCCCCGTCCACCCGCAGCGCCGGGACCGTGAGATGCTCGGCCGATGCCATGGCGCTCAGGAGCTCCGCGCTGCTGTAAGCCATTGCCTCGAGAGCGGCGCGAATGAGGTGCAGCCGCGTGGTCCCCCGAGTCAAGCCGGTGATGGTGCCCCTCGCATTGGGCTCCCAGTAGGGCGTGCCCAGCCCGACGAAGGCGGGGACGAAGTGCACGCCGCCGGTATCCGAAACGGATCGGGCCGCTGTCTCGCTCGCGGCCGCGTCGGGGAGAAGGCCGAGGCCGTCTCTCAGCCATTGAATGGCCGCGCCCGCTATGAATACGCTCCCTTCCAACGCGTAGGCCGGCTCTCCGCCGGCTCCACAGGCAGCCGTCGCCAGCAACCCGGGAGGCGGTGACGGTACCCGCTCACCGGCGAGCACCAGCAGGAACGCGCCGGTCCCGTAGGTGTTCTTGGCCAGACCGGGCGACACGCAGCCCTGGCCGAACAGCGCCGACTGCTGGTCGCCCGCTAGGCCGGCGATGGGGAATGGGTGTCCCAGGTGAACCGGATCGGTCTCACCGACGACCTCGGATGACCGGGTCACCGTGGGCAAAACCTCCAGCGGTACACCAAAGAGCTCGAGCAGATCCGGGTGCCAGTCCCGGGCCTCGAGATCGTAGAGCAGCGTGCGGGACGCATTGGTGTGGTCGGTGACATGGACGCGCCCGTTGGTCAGTCTGGCCACCAACCAGCTCTCGATCGTCCCGGCGGCGAGCTCTCCCCGGGCCGCACGGCGCCTGAGACTGGTGTCACGCAGCAGCCACTCCAGCTTGGTGGCGGAGAAGTAGGGGTCGGCTACCAGCCCGGTGCGCTCGCGGAGCATCGGCTCGACCCCCGCGTCGCGGAGCTCCTGACAGCGGGCGGTGGTCCGCCGGTCCTGCCACACAATGGCAGGCGCCACGGGCGAGAGGGTTCGCCGGTCCCACAACACCACCGTCTCCCGCTGATTGGTGATGCCGAGTCCCCGGGGCCGTTCACCAGCCTTGGCCAGGGCCTCGGCCATCGCGGAGACGGAGACGCGGAAGATTTCGTCCGGGTCGTGCTCGACCCAGCCAGGTTGAGGGAAGTGCTGGGTGAATTCCCGATAGCCCCTGCCGAGCACCGAGCCATCCTGGTGAATCACCAGTGCGGTGGAACCGGTGGTGCCCTGATCCAGGGCGAGTATGGAGCCCATGCGGAGGGATCAGCCCACGCGGGTCGCGACTTCGTTGGGTTTGAGGATGCCCTGGTCCGTGATAATGGCCGTCACCAATGCGGCAGGAGTGACGTCGAACGCCGGATTCCAGACTCGCACCCCTTCCGGCGCGGTGCGGCTGCCCCGCCAGGTGGCGACTTCGTCGGCTTCACGCTGCTCGATGGGAATGCCGGGCCCGTCGGCGGTGCTCCGATCGATCGTCGAGCTCGGCGCTGCCACGTAGAACGGAACTCCATGAGCCCGAGCGGCGAGCGCCAGACCGTAGGTGCCGATCTTGTTGGCGACGTCCCCATTGGCCGCAATCCGATCGGCGCCTACCAGCACACAGGCCACATCGCCCAGCCGGAGTCGGCTGGCGATCATTCCGTCGGCGATGAGAGTACAGGACACGCCGGCATGGGTCAGCTCCCAGGCCGTGAGCCTGCTTCCTTGTAGTAGCGGACGGGTCTCGGGGACGAGCACGTGAGGCCTGTGCCCCGCCTCGTAAGCGGTATACACCGGGGCGAGCGCGGTGCCGATGCCGCCGGTGGCGAGCGCTCCCGCGTTGCAGAGGGTGCACACGGTGCCGCCGTCCGGGATCAGCGGGGCGCCCAACTCACCGATCCGGCGGCACATGGCGCGGTCCTCCTGCCAGATCGCATTGGCTTCGTCGATCAGAGCCGCGCGCAGCTCCTTACCCGCCTCATGCGCCTGTTCGGCCCGCCGGCGCATGCGATCCAGCGCCCAGTGGAGGTTCACTGCCGTCGGCCTCGTCGCCCCCAGGACCTCGCACGCCTTCCTTATGGTTTCAAGCTCGTCCTTCGCCGCTTTCCCCCTTCCCTGCTTCCCCGCCGCTACCACCACCCCCATGGCTGCCGCGATCCCGATCAGCGGAGCCCCGCGCACTCGCAGTGTCCGGATGGCCTCCGCCACCGCTTCCACGGTTTCCAGATCGCGGTACGCTTCCTCGGTCGGCAGCAGAGTCTGGTCTAGGATTCGGACTCCATGGCTGGGAGTCCACGCGATTGGAGCCGGGAGGCAGAGGGGCATGGGGAAAAGATAGCTGGGAGCTAGGAGCTGGGAGCGGGGAGCGGGGAGCGGGGAGCGGGGAGCAAAGAAGTCTGGAGGCGTTTACTGAACCAATTAGGTTTGTACCACCTAACACCTAGCGGTAGCTCCTAGCTCCCGACTCCCAGCTCCCGACTCCTATGGCCTCCACTCTCATCTTCGAGCTCACTGACGGCATCGCCCGGATCACCGTCAACCGGCCGGACAAGCTCAACGCGCTGAACGCTATCGTCATCGCCGAGCTGGGAGATGCCGTCACCCGGATCGAGACCGACTCCGCTGTTCGCGGCGTGATCCTCACCGGCGCCGGTCCCAAGGCGTTCGTGGCCGGCGCCGACATCAGCGAGCTGACCGACCAGGGAGCAACCGGAGGCCGCGCCCGGGCCCTTGCGGGGCAACAAGTCTTCCGGCGGCTGGAACGGTGCGGCAAGCCGGTGATCGCCGCGGTCAACGGTTTTGCGCTCGGTGGGGGATGCGAGCTGGCCATGGCTTGTCATCTGCGGATGGCCAGCGAACAGGCCAAATTCGGCCAGCCCGAGGTCAAGCTGGGGATCGCGCCCGGCTACGGCGGCACGGTGAGACTCCCGCGTCTGGTTGGGAAGGGGCGCGCGCTCGAGCTGCTTCTGACCGGTGAGATGATCGATGCCCAGGAGGCGCTTCGCATCGGGTTGGTGAACCGGGTCGTGCCGGCGGATCGGCTGCTCGCCGACACGGAGGCCGTGCTGCGGACCATCCTGGCCAACGGTCCCCTGGCGATTCGAGCCTGCCTCGAGGCCGTGGACAACGGCTTGGAGATGACGGTGGATCAGGCTCTTCTCTTCGAGGCCAACTACTTCGGCCTTCTCTCCGCCACTGAGGATATGCGCGAGGGGACTCGGGCCTTCGCAGAGAAGCGAAAACCCTCCTTTAAAGGAATGTGAGCACCTGCAATTCCACCCTCCAACCGACTATTTTTTAGCGATGTTAAAGAGGGGGAAACCCCGGCGGGCAGGCCGAGTCGCGGTGGGATCGTGGGTGCTCATTGTTCCCGGTGTCATCGGACTCGCAACCGCCTGCGCGGAGCGGGATCGACTGACCTTTCCGAATCAGAGCGACGGCATTGGACCGGTCACCTTGATCGATCAGCCTGGCGGAAGCGACACCACCATCGACGCCGGTCCCACGTTCTTCGTGAATGGACGAACGATCGACTCCGACGGTGTGGATACCGTCTACTTTCTGGTCACCGGTGGCAGCCAAGGATTTCCGCCGCTTCGCCCCTCCCCGCCCGCTGATACGGTGCGCTTCGGGGTTCCGATCTCCACCGGCGGGCGCTCCGGGCAGGCCGTCCAGCTTCAGGTGTATGGAGTCGATCGGCAGGGCAACCAAGGGGCTCCTGCTTCCCGCCAGATCATCATCCGGTAGTGCGTCTTCGCAGGCTGGTGAGTCGGAGCTATCGGAACCTGATCGATCGCGAGCTGGAGACTCCGCCGACCGGAGTGGCGCTCCTGGGCCCCAATGCGCAAGGCAAGACGAATCTGCTGGAGGCCATCTACTATCCGGTCCTGTTTCGGTCCTTTCGAGGCTCGTCAGATCAGCAGGTGATCGGCGGTGACGCCGGCGGATTTCACGTCGAGGTGCAGGTCGAGGGTGCGGGGGCTCAAAGCGTCGCCACGACGTATAGCGGGCGGAAGAAACACATCACGGTAGATGGCGAGGAGATCGGCCGGCTCGCCGAAGGGGTAGGGACCTGGCTCGGCGTCACCTTCTTGCCGGCTGACTTAGCTCTGGCCTCGGGACCGGCCGCGGAGCGGCGGCGCTATCTCGATCGCCTGCTTTCGCTGGCAAGCCGCCAGTACCTCAGGGCGCTGACGCGGTATCGGGCCGCGCTGGCCCAGCGAAACAGCGCTCTGCGCCAGGGCAAGCCGGATGTAGCGCAGGCCTTCGATGATGTTCTGGCTGCTCCCGGAGCCGAGTTGGTGCGGTCTCGTCAACAATGGGCCGTTGGGGCGGCGCAACAGTTCGAAGCCGAGTTCGACTGTCTCGGTGAGAAAGGTCAGGCTCGGCTGCACTACCGGAATCATGCCGAGCTGAGTGACGCGGAAGCCTGGGCTCCGGCGCTGGCAGCGGCGTCAGCGGAAGACCGGGCGCGGGGAATGACCACGGTCGGGCCCCATCGCGATGATCTCGTGCTCGACGTCGGGGGCCGAAGGCTTCGCGAGTACGGGTCCACCGGCCAGCAGCGGAGTGCCGCCATCGCGCTCAAGCTCCTGGAGATCTCGGCACTGCGGGAGGCCCGCGGCACCGAGCCGGTGCTGCTGTTGGACGACGTTTTTGCGGAGCTGGATCGGGAGCGGCAGAGCCGGCTGGCTCTCAGGTTGCTCGGTCCGGCGGAGCGGCAGGTATTCGTTACCAGCCCGCGCCCCGATGAGCTGCCGCCGAATCTGGATCTGCCGGTTTGGAAAGTTGAGGGTGGGAGAATCGTTTCTTGATGAAGAAAAAGACAACTCCCACATCCCTTGCCGACGCCCTGACCAGTTACTTCAGGCAGGCCGGCCTGACTAAGCGGGTGCAGCAGGCGGGGATCATCGAGGAATGGGCCGAGTTGGTGGGACCGCAGATCGCGGCGGTCACCGCTCCCGAGTCGGTCACTCCCGATGGGATGCTCCGGGTGCGGGTGGCAACGGCCGCCTGGGCCAATGAGCTGAGTCTGATGTCACCCAAGATCCTGGCCCGGCTCAACGCGGGTCGGTCTGGGCGGGTGAAAGAGATCCGCTGGTCTCCCGGTCCCCTGGACCGGAACCAGCCTTAACGCACAGGGGACATGGCAAAAGAACCGAGCACCGTCCTGGACGGTCAACCCGACTACAAAGCGGAATCGATTCAGGTTCTCAAGGGACTGGAAGCGGTGCGCCGCCGGCCCGGCATGTACATCGGGTCCACCAGCGAGAACGGCCTCCATCACCTGGTCTACGAGGTGGTCGACAACTCGATCGACGAAGCGCTGGCGGGCCACTGCGACACCATCAACGTGACCATTCACGCCGACAACTCGATCACGGTCGCGGACAACGGCCGCGGCATTCCGGTGGAGATGCATCCCACGGAGAAGAAGCCGGCGGTTGAGGTCGCGCTGACCATGCTCCACGCCGGCGGAAAGTTCGATAAGCGTAGCTATAAGGTGTCCGGCGGGTTGCACGGTGTCGGCGTCTCGGTGGTGAACGCGCTCAGCGAGCGGCTCGAGGTGGTGGTGGACCGGGATGGCAACCGCTACCGAATGGGATTCGTGCGGGGAAAGACCGTCAAGAAACTCGAGACCCTAGGGAAAGCACGTGGCACGGGCACGATCGTCCGGTTCAAGCCCGATCCAGAGATTTTTACGGTCCTCGAGTTTCACTACACCACCCTGGCCGACCGGCTCCGCCAACTCGCGTTTCTCAATCGCGGCGTAACCATCACGATCAAGGATGAACGGGAAGAGCCGGCCAAGAGCGAGACCTTCTACGCTAAAGGCGGCCTGGTCCAGTTCGTCGAATGGCTCAACCGAAACAAGAAGGTGTTGCACCCCAAGCCAATCGCGTTCAACGCCGTCAAGGACGATGTGGACGTTGATCTCGCCTTACAGTACGAGGACGGGTACAACGAAAATACCTTCACTTTCGTGAACAACATCAACACCCACGAGGGCGGCACCCACCTCACCGGCTTCAAGTCGGCGCTCACCCGCACCATCAACGATGTGGCCAAGCGGCGCGACTTCCTCAAGAAAGAGGACTTCACCCTGTCGGGTGAAGACATCCGCGAAGGGCTGACTTGCGTGCTGCACGTGAAGGTGAAGGAGCCCCAGTTCGAGGGACAGACCAAGACCAAGCTCGGCAACTCGGAGGTCGAGGGCATCGTCAAGGCCGTGGTCAACGAGCACCTCGGCAGCTATCTCGAGGAGCACCCGCCGGTCGCGCGCAACATCATCGAGAAGGCGGTGAGCGCGGCGCGGGCGCGGGAAGCGGCCCGGAAGGCGCGGGACCTGGTCCGCAAGAAGTCCGGGCTGGAGAACATGGTTCTGCCCGGGAAGCTGGCCGATTGCTCCATCGACGATCCGGCCCACTCCGAGATCTACCTGGTCGAGGGCGACTCGGCCGGTGGCAGCGCCAAGCAAGGGCGAGACCGCTCCTTCCAGGCCATCCTGCCGCTGCGGGGCAAGATCCTCAATGTCGAGCGAGCCCGGATCGACAAGATCCTGAGCAACGAAGAGATCCGGTCCATGATCACCGCCATCGGCACCGGGGTGAAGGACGACTTCAAACTGGAAGACGCGCGCTACCACAAGATTATCCTCATGACCGACGCGGACGTGGACGGGGCCCACATCCGGACCCTGCTCCTCACCTTCTTCTTCCGGCAGATGCAGGAGCTGGTGGAGGCCGGCTACGTGTATATCGCCCAGCCGCCGCTCTACCGGGTCGGGAGAGGCAAAGAGGAATTCTACGCCTACAGTGAGAGCGAGCGGGACGACTACAGCAAGCGCCTGGGCAACGGAGAGGGCAAGGGCACCATCAGCATCCAGCGCTACAAGGGCCTGGGCGAAATGAACCCGGACCAGCTCTGGCGGACCACGATGGACCCTGCCACCCGCACCATCCTTCGGGTGACGATGGAAGATGCCGCCACCGCCTCCCAGCTATTCGATGAGCTGATGGGTGACGAGGTCGAGCCCCGGCGCCTGTTCATCGAGCGGAACGCCAAGTACGTGAGCAATCTGGATGTCTAAGGAGGAGGGAGAGGGCGGAGAAGACGGAGAGGATCGGGTGTATCCCCCTTGACACCAGTTTCACAATTCCCCATCGTGTGACCGTCGCGGGCATTTGACGACGAGATGGCGTCAACCGGACGTCCATTCCCCGCGATCTGCTGGTCGCAGTAAACAATCCCCCAAAATCGATCTCCGTTGGCGTCTACTCCGGACGTCACGCCAGGCGCGGGCCGGGTATAGAGCCGGGCTCGACCCCGAGGGCGTCCTGGTAGAACCCCAGTTCACCTATGCGACAGGAGTTCTTATGTCGCGGCTAGCTCTCGTCGTCTCCCTGGCCTGGATCATGGCCTGTGCCGACCAGACCAACGTGACGGCTCCGGATCAGGTAAACGAAGTCTCAGTATCCAGCACTCCCTCCGACATCGAGCTCGACTTCAGCCGGGAGGGATTTCATCGCGCGCACACGGCCCTGTCCGGCGGAGCGACAACGGTGTTCGATGTGACGTCGACAGCGTTTTCCCACCCCGCGCCCAACCTCAGCGGGGTAAGTGCAGCGCTCCACGAGACGGGAGACGAGGAATTCTCCGTCGTCTTCGTTCCCGCCCCCGCAGCCGAAAACGCGGGCCTCGGCCCCGTGTTCGACAACGTGTCATGTGAAGCATGCCATCTGGGCGACGGCCGCGGTCGGCCGCCGGCGGATGGAGTCTCCTTCAGCTCACTGCTGTTTCGCTCGAGCGTGCCGGGCATCGGAAATCACGGCGGACCGAAACCGGTCCCCGGGTTCGGGGGTCAGCTCCAACTCCGCGCCAACGCCGGCTTCACGCCTGAGGCCCGGGCCCTCGTCTCCTACGTCGAGTCGAGAGGCACATTTGCCGATGGCACCGAATACCGGCTCCAAGTGCCGCAGTATACGATCACCGGCGGATACCTCGCCCTCCCCGCCGGCTTCCTGTTTTCGCCGCGAGTCGCGCCTGCTGTGTTCGGCTTAGGACTGCTGGAGGCGGTGCCGGAGGAGGAGATTCGCGAAATGGCCTACCGGAGAGGGCGACACAACGGCGTCTCGGGCCGGCCGAATTACGTGTGGGATGAGCGGCGGCAGCGCAGGGTGATCGGACGGTTCGGCTGGAAGGCAAATGCGCCCAACCTCGTCCAGCAGACGGCAGGAGCGTACAACGGTGACATGGGCATCACCTCGACGCTATTCGCCGCGGAGTCCTGCGAGGGCGAGTATCCGGGCTGTGCCCCGCACCCGCCCGAGGTGAATGACGAAACCGTCGCCGCTGTCGCCTTCTACACCAGGACGCTCGGCGTGCCGGCGCGCCGCAACCTCGACGACCCAAAGACTCAGCAAGGCGAGCGCCTGTTCTACGCCAGCGGCTGCGATGGCTGTCATACGCCGACGCTGCGGACCAGCGTACTTCGAGGGGTGCCCGAGGTGTCCAACCAGACGATCCACCCGTACACCGACTTGCTGCTCCATGACATGGGGCCGGCGTTGGCGGATGGTCGCCCTGACTTCCTCGCGTCCGGCAGCGAGTGGCGCACGCCACCGCTCTGGGGTATCGGGCTCGTCAGCGCGGTAAACGGACACACCAACTTCATGCATGATGGGAGGGCCCGCTCGCTGCTCGAGGCCGTACTATGGCACGGCGGGGAAGCGAAGGAAGCGCGTGATCGGGTGCTACGGCTGTCCGCTGCGCAGCGGGAGGCGCTGGTCGCATTTCTCGGATCGCTCTGACTAGAGCCGCTCGGGGGGCCGCGGCGTCCCCGGCCCCCAATCGTCGCCTCGGAAGCCATCCTCCGGCCGCTGATTGGACTCGAGCTCCCGGACCTCGCGCTCGGCCCGTTCCAGCTCGTCGTGGTCGATCCCGTCGTCCTCGGATTGCAGCCTCGGGCCGGGATACGACCGGTCGCGTCGCAGCCAGAGGATGAGGGCGATGATTGCCGCGAAGGCGATGAGCAGGGTTCCGAGTGGAGTGGTGATGATCGGCATTCGAGAACCTTAGCCGGCCAGGACTTCGATCCCGTCGGCGGTGACCCGGTGGGAGATCAGGGGACTGAGCGCACCCGCCTCACCGATGCGTATCGCCTCACCCAGCGCCGTGAGACCGATCTCGATTCCATCCCGATCCCGGGCGAAGACCGACGCCAGCGGCTCGCCCGTCTGAACCTGATCGCCGGGCTTGGTGGGAATGACGAAGCCGACCGCCGGGTCGATCTCATCCTCGATGGTCCGCCTGCCTCCGCCCAACTCCAGAATCGCCCGCCCGATCCGCCGGGGCTCGACGGCTGCCACCACGCCATCGCGAGGGGCCCGGTAGACCTCTACTTCTCCGGCCTGAGCCAGGAGGTCGGGATCTTCCAGCACCCGCGGGTCCCCCCCTTGGGCCTCGACGACCCGGGCGAAAGTCTCCAATGCACTCCCCGAGGTGACGCACTCCTCCAGCCGCCGCCGCGCCTCCGAGGCATTCTTCGCCGCTCCCACGAGCAGCAGCATCTCCACGCCGAGCGCGTAGGTGACCTCCATCAGATCTGAGGGTCCCTCTCCTCGAAGTCCTTCGATGGCCTCCTCTACCTCCAGCGCGTTGCCGCACGCGCGCCCCAGAGGACGGTCCATCGCCGTGAGCAGTGCGACCGTGGGGCAGCCGCGCGACCGGCCCAGCTCGATCATGGTCTGCGCCAGCTCGAGGGCCTGGTCCCGCTCGGGAAGAAACGCGCCGCTCCCCGTCTTCACGTCGAGGACCAGCCCGTTGAGTCCTTCGGCCAGCTTCTTGGACATGATGCTCGCCGAGATCAACGGAATGGATTCCACCGTTCCGGTGACGTCTCGCAAGGCATAGAGTCGCTTGTCCGCCGGCGCGATCTCCGGAGTCTGCCCCAGCATGGCGCAGCCGATACGTTCCACCTGGGCCTTGGCCTCGCGCAAGGTGAGCGCGGTACGAAATCCGGGGATCGATTCCAGCTTGTCCAGGGTGCCCCCGGTGTGGCCGAGCCCTCGCCCCGACATCATGGGAACCGCGACCCCGCAGCTCGCCACCATCGGAGCGAGGAGGAGTGAGACCTTGTCGCCGATGCCGCCGGTCGAGTGTTTGTCCACTCGGGGGCGAGCCATGCCGTCGAAGTTGAGTCGGTCCCCGGATTCGAGCATCGCGTCAGTCAGCGCCGCGAGCTCCTCCGCCGACAGGCCGCGCCAGACCACCGCCATGAGCAGGGCGGACATCTGATAATCCGGCACCCGCCCCGCGGTGTACTCCCGGATGAGCTCGCTCCATTCGGAGGCGCGAAGCGGATTCCCGTCGCGCTTGTGCTGAATGAGAGACGGGATCACCATTCGTCACCATCCATGGAGTGGACTATTCCCGTGTCGAAGCCCGCACTTCGATTGGCAGGACTCTGTCTCGCCTGGTTCGCCGCTGCCGGTTCGCTCGGGGCGCAGCAGGCCGCGGACCACGTGGCCCTGGGAATCGCCGCCACCGAGGCGCCTGATCTCAAGACCGCGCTCCAGCACTTCCAGGCGGCCCTGGACCTGGACTCGATGAACTACGAGGCCAACTGGCGTGCGGCGCTGACCCTCGGTCTGATGGGAGATCCCTATCCGATGTCGGCGAAGAGCCCAGAGCGCGACTCGCTGTACGCCCGGGCGGAACGCTACGCCCGGAGGGCGGTGGCTGCCAACCCGGCCGGGGCCGACGGACACTTTGCCCTGGCCGCCTCGCTCGGGCGCACCGCGCTCATGATGGGCCCGGAGGAGAAGATCCGCCGCGCCACGCTGATCCGGAGTGAGGCGCTCCGCACCCTCGCCATCAACCCCCGGCACGATGGCGCGTACCACATCCTGGGCCGCTGGAACGCCGAGATCATGCGGCTGCCGGCGCTGAGCCGCTTCTTTGCGAAGAATTTCATGGGCGCCCGGGTCTTCAATCAGGCGTCGTGGGACAAGGCGATCTTCTACATGGAAAAGGCCGTGCAGCTCGACCCGGAACGCATCTACCATCATCTGGAGCTGGCCGACATTTATGCGGAACGGAAGCGGCTGCGGGATGCAGGAACCCAGCTCCGGTTGGTGGACTCCCTGCCGGTCCGCGAGGCCATGGATACCAACTACAAGCAACAGGCGGCCTCCCTGCGGAGCCGGCTGGCGAAGCGATAGACTTGTCCTGAGCGTCGCGAAGGACTACTCCAGCGCTTCCCTGGCTTCCTTCGCCCGTTCCTTGGCCCGCTCCCGGATCCGATCCAGCTCGGCCCGAATGCGCCGCTGCTTCCGCCGGAGCTCGGTCCGAGTTCGGGAACCGGCGCGATCGAGGCCTTCGAGCGCATCTTCCCGCAGCGAACGCATCCGCCGCCGCAGCTTGTTGCGGGTCTTGTCGCCTCGGTCTGGGGCGAAGAACAGTGCCAGTCCTGCTCCGAGGAAAACCCCGAAGACGATGCCGGCCAGGAATCCGGCCCCGGTTCGGCTTGCCGCTG
>JBGQLP010000029.1:0-38737 GCA_041500125.1 Gemmatimonadota bacterium | reverse complement strand
TTCCTGGGCAGTGACCAGGTTGCGCAGGTCGGACTTCATCGAAGCCACGACCGCCTTCTCCTTGGTGTTGGCAAACTTCGGAATCGCGATCGCTGCCAAGATGCCGATGATCACGACCACGATCAGCAGCTCGATCAGCGTGAAGCCCTTGCGGTTGCTCATACGTCCTCCGGTTAGTGTAGATCGAACAGCCGAACGTTTCGTCAGCAGCGTGCGATGTGACTGCCGCGGGATAAGGCAACAGCTATGCCGCCGGTCGACGCCACTTCCAAGCCGGTTCTCTCACAGCACTTACCAATTCATTGCAGTACCCCGTGCAAGCCCGGCCACCATTGTAGTCATCGGATATTGCGAGCCTCTGAGCCGAGAGGATGACTGCAAAGTCTCGGTTGGGGGCGGAGATGTAGAATCCTTTCACAGCGTGGAGGGCTAAAAATCTCGACGGCCGCGATGCCGATCGCTCGCCGCCCTGGGAGAACGCGGCGGCGCTGGCTAATGGCCGCACAACCCGACTCCAGTGGATCAATGCCTCTGCACGATCCAACTCGCGTGCTAGTAGCCACATGACCGGTTGAGGGAGAGGAGTGCCAATCCTTGCACACTTCTTGCCCGATCCGGCCGCCAAACCCCCGTTCTCAGCTCTCTCAGCCAGGGCAACGACGAGATGATCAAGGCTCTCTACTTCCTGTTCGTCCTGTCCGGCGCGGCCGGACTGATCTACGAATCGATCTGGACCAGGTATCTGGGTCTGTTCGTGGGTCACGACGCGTACGCCCAGATCATCGTGCTGGTCATCTTCCTTGGGGGTATGTCGGCCGGGGCCATGGCCGTGAGCCGGTGGACGGCGCGCTTGAAGGAGCCGTTGTATGGCTATGTCGCAGTCGAGCTGGCGGTGGGATGTATCGGGCTGTTGTTCCACGACGTCTTCCGGGCGACGACGGCCTGGGCATACCATGCGGTCTATCCGCACCTCGCGGGATCCTGGGCTCTCACTGCGGCCAAGTGGAGCATCGCAGGTGGGCTGATTCTGCCCCAGTCAGTGTTGCTGGGCATGACCTTCCCACTGATGAGCGCTGGCGTCCTCCGGCTCAAACCCGGCCGTCCGGGCCGGAAGCTGTCGCTGCTCTACTTCTCCAACAGTCTCGGCGCCGCTGTCGGCGTGCTGGTAGCCGGCTTCTATCTGGTCGAGCTGGCCGGTCTGCCGGGTACCCTCCTCGCTGCGGCCATGCTCAACCTGCTGGTGGCCGCCGCCACGTTGTGCGTCATGGTAGCCGCGCGAAATGCTCGAGCTGCCTCCGCTACGGGTGCCCAGACGTCGCTGCCCATTGGCTCTGTGAACCTCGGGGTGAGCGAAGGTGCACATCGCAGTCTGGAACGCCTGCTGCTCTTTACCAGCCTGGGGACGGCCGTCGCCTCCTTCATTTACGAGATCGACTGGATTCGGATGCTGGCGCTGGTGCTCGGCAGCGCCACCCACTCGTTCGAGCTCATGCTCTCGGCCTTCATTCTGGGCCTGGCCTTCGGCGCCTGGTGGATCCGGGCGCGGGCCGACCGGTTGAGCGATCCGCTGCGTACTCTGGGAATCGTCCAGTGGGTCATGGGGCTGCTCGCCGTGGCTACGCTCCCGCTCTACATCTATTCGTTCGAATGGATCGGGGTGCTGGTAACCACCTTCACCCGGAGCGACGCGGGCTACAATGGGTTCACCATTGCCCGCTACGCGCTGTGTTTACTGGTGATGTTCCCCGCCACCTTCTGTGCTGGCATGACCCTCCCACTCATCACCCGTACCCTGCTGGTGAACGGCTCGGGCGAACGGGCGGTGGGTGCGGTGTACGCCTGGAACACTCTAGGATCCATCATCGGGGTGGTGTTCGGCGGGCTGGTGCTGCTGCCGGTTATAGGACTCAAGCCCATGCTCATGGTGGGTGCGGCCGTGGATATGAGCATCGGCGTGCTCCTACTGTCCCGGAGCAATCGGCAGGGCCGGCGGTCGACTCAGCTGGTGCTGGCAACCGGAGTGGCCGCGATTGTGGTCCTCGCCTTTGTCGGCGTCGGCATTCGCCTGGATCAGAATCGGCTGGCGAGCGGCGTCTATCGGAACGGACTGATTGTGGGAGCGGACCATCGAGAAATGCAGTTCTACCGGGATGGCCGCACCGCGACGGTCTCGGTGTCTCGGCTCAAGCCCTCGGGGGTGGTCTCTCTGGCCACCAACGGCAAGGTGGAAGGCTCCCTGACACCGGCCTGGTATCGCTCCTGTGATTCGATCAGAACCCTCGAGCCGCTGATCCATGACGCGGCGACTCAAACTCTGGTTCCGCTGGTCCCGCTCGCATATATGCCCCGGGCGCGGACTGCGGCGATCATCGGTCAGGGCACCGGCATGTCGTCTCACCTGCTGCTGGGGAATCCGAATCTGAAGGAGCTGGTGACGGTGGAGATCGAGCCGCAGATGATCGCGGGGTCGCGCCAGTTCTATCCGGCCAACCGCCGCAGCTTCGACGATCCCCGCTCCAAGATCGTGATCGACGACGCGAAGTCTTACTTCGCCTCGGAGCAACGCAAGTACGATCTCATCATCTCGGAACCATCGAACCCGTGGGTGAGCGGAGTTTCCGGACTCTTCACCACGGAATTTTACAGTCGGATCCGAGGATACCTCAGCGAAGACGGTGTGTTCGGCCAGTGGCTCCAGGTGTACGAGCTGGACGATCCGCTGGTGCTCAGCGTGCTGGCAGGAATCCACCAGAATTTCCGTTCCTATGAGATCTACCTGGCTCCCAACTCGGATCTCCTCGTGGTCGCCAGCAATAGCGCCGCCCTGCCGTCTCCCGACTGGTCGGTGTTCGGTTACCCGGGTCTTCGAGCCGACCTGTGCCGCTTCCTGCCGCTCACGGCGACCGCGCTGGACGGCCTCCATCTGGCCGGCCGGGCCGAGCTCCAGCCGTTGCTGGAGACGATGACCCAGCCCAACTCGGACTACTATCCGGTTCTCGACCTGGGCGCCGAGCGACGCCGCTTCCGCCGGGATCACGCGGTCGGATTCCAGGGTCTGTCGGCCGAGTGGTTCAACCTCCTGGCCTCATTGAGTGCCCGGCGGACGGCTCCCGCGCTGGACGCCTCGTTGGCGCTACCGGAGAACCCGCGGGTGCAGGCCAGAGCGATGGGTGCCCTGCTCCGCTCCGGAGCAGCGATCGAGGTGGGCGACGACGCACTTCCCGGAACCAAACAGGATGTGTTCGAGTGGCGTGCCTGGCAGAGCATGTCGGCCTCGCCCGAAAGGCCGGTGAATTGGGAGATTTGGCTGGACCAAGCGCGCCGGGCGGACAACCTGCGAAACACCGGAACCGCGGGATTTCTAGACCAGCAGTTCTACGCGGTGGTCGATCGGTTCATGGAGCGGCATAACGCCCCGGCGGAGGTTCGGGACGTGGTGCGGTTCCGCCGCGCCCTGGCCTCGTGGAACTTTACCGACGCCGCGGCGGCGGGGGCGCGGTTGATGGAGCTGGCCGCCACGAATCGCGCCTGGATCTCGGGGGACGAGCTTCGGGATGGACTGGTGATGGCGCGGCTGCACCTGCGGGACGCGCGGGGGGCGCGGCAGGCGCTGGACTCACTCTTCTTCCTCAGCCGGCGCCCGGCCACCGACGTGCGCTCTCAACTGCTCACGGCGTACGTGCAGACCGCCGAGCGGATGCAGTCGGTGGTGCTGAAGCGTTAGACCTTTACTTCGACCTGCTCCTCGTACCGGCTCAACTTCCGGTACAGGGTCGAGGGATCGATGCCGAGTACTTCCGCCGCGCGGGTCTTGTTGCCGCCCTCGGCCTGGAGGACCCACATGATGTAAGCCCGCTCAATGACCTCGAGGGTAGGGTTCCGGTACGAGCGCTCCGCGACTAACGGCTCCTTGCGTCGTTTGGTGATCCTCTCCGGCAGCGACGCGGCCTCGATCAAGGCTCCCCGGGTGAGCACCTGGGCATGCTCCAGCGCGTTCTCCAACTCCCGCACATTGCCCGGCCACTCATAGACCATTACCGCATCGAGCGCTTCCGCGGCAAGCGCCTTCGGCTCCGTCCCAGTTTCCACCGCCAGATTCTGAAGCAGGGCCTCGATCAGCAGGATCAGATCGTCCCGGCGCTCGCGTAGCGGCGGCAGGTTGACCGCGATGACATTGAGCCGGTAGAACAGGTCGGACCGGAAGTTGCCCCGCCGGATCTCCTCTTCCAGCTCCCGATTGGTGGCCGCGATAATGCGGACATCGACCGGGATGGCCTCGGTGGCACCCACCGGGATGGCTTCCCGCTCCTGCAGCACCCGCAGGAGCTTGACCTGAAGCGAGGCCGGCATCTCACCGACTTCGTCCAGGAAGAAGCTTCCGCCCCGGGCCGCCGCAAACAGCCCCTGCTTGTCGCGCACCGCCCCGGTAAACGAGCCCTTCACGTGCCCGAAGAGCTCGCTTTCCAGGAGGTTTTCCGGCAAGGCGCCGCAGTTGATCGACATGAACGGGCCATCGTTCCGGCTCGACAGGTTGTGGATGTAGCGGGCGATGACCTCCTTGCCGGTTCCGCTCTCTCCCTGGATCAGCACCGTCGAATCGGTCGGGGCGACATGCTCGGCCAGCTTGAGCACGTCGAGGAACCGCTTGGACTTGCCGATCGGCCGGGCGATCGAGGTGGTCTTTTCCCGCCGGCGGATCTCCTGTTTGAGCTGGGTGTTCTCCACCTTGACCGCCCGGTACTCGCAGGCGCGGCGGAGAATGGCGACCAGCTCGTCGTTGGAGAATGGCTTCTGGATATAGTAGAAGGCGCCCGAGTTGACCGCACTGATCGCGCTCTGCAAGGAGGCCTGCGCGGTCATGAGGATCACCGGCGTCATCGGGTCTTGCTCCCGAGCCGCGGTGAGGATGTCGAGGCCGGAGACCTGCGGCATGCGCACGTCGGACAGGATGATGTCGTGAGTTCCGGATCGAATCTGCTCCAGGCCGGCCTTGCCGCCCTGGGCGGTGGTGACCTCGAATCCCTCGTTGCGCAGGAGAATCCGGAGCGTATCCAGGATCCCCGACTCGTCATCGACGACCAGCACCGACGGCTTATAGCTCATGCAGCATCCTCCGCAACCATCTTGGCGGGCAAGAATATGGTAAATGTAGTTCCGGAACCGGGGCCAGAGTCGACCAGTACCAGCCCCCGATGGGCCTCCACCGCGCGCTGAACGATGGCCAGGCCGAGCCCGCTTCCGCCGGAGCGGCCGGAGACGAACGGCTGGAACAGACGCTCGCGAACCTCCTCAGGGATTCCCGGCCCGTTGTCACGTACCTGGAGCCGGATGGCATGCTCCAGATTGGTGCCGTGGGGAATCTCCGAGGCCTGCGCGGTGGCCACCGAAACGGTCACCCGAATCGGACCCCGGGCCGCCTGCACGGCGTTGAGGACCAGGTTGGCCACCACCCGATGAAGCAGGTCTTCATCGCCCTCCAGCAAGGTATGCTCGCCCTCAATGGTAATGGCGGCATCCGGGCGGCAATCCGGATGAGCCCGAATCAGGCGCACGACGGCGACCACAACCGAGTGGAGATCGAGGGCGACGAAGTGAGTGGCCCGAACCCGGGCGAAGTCGAGAAACTCGCTCAGCAGACGGCTCAGGCGGTCGCTTTCCCGTACGATGAGACCCGAGAGAAAGCGTTCATCCTCGTCGGCGTGCTTGGAGCGGGCGAGCTGCTCCACCGAGCTCCGGATCGAGGCGAGCGGGTTCCGGATTTCGTGAGCCAGCGAGGCACTCAGCTCAGCCACTGCCTCCAGCCGCTCGGCCCGCATGTGCAGTTCCTGGACTTCCTTCAGATCGGAGATGTCGGTGAAGATGGCGGTGACCGAGGGCGCATCCTGCGCCTCCTGGCGAAAGGTCGTCGTGCTCAGCCCGATGGGAAACATCCGCCCCCCGCTCTGCAACACCATCCCTTCGCCCCGGCTGATCTTGCGACCGTTGCGTATTCCGGCTACCGCGGCCGCCCAGAGCTCCGAGGACCGGGTCTTGAGCTCATCCAGCACCTGCAATCCGATGAGGGCATCGCCGTCGAGGTCCAGCAACCGCTCCGCGGTGGGATTGATGAATGCCAGCCGGCCGAATCCATCGACCGTGAGCACGCCGGATCGAATGTTCCGGAGGATGTCGTCCGCCTCGAGGCGGACCCGCTGGAGCTCGGTGGCCAGTGTCGCCTGCTCCATGCCAGCCTCGCGCAAGCGATGACCCAGGACGGCGACGATGCCGAACACAAGGTTGAACACCACAATCTGGGCCCAGGAGGCCGTATCCAGCGCGGCTCCATGGTTCCAGATGGTATCGCTCACGAAGAGGAACGAGGCCAGGACGGCGGTCAGCCCCACCCACGCTGGAGGCATCAGCAAGGCGTAGGCGGCTACTACGAGAATGTAGAGGGCCGGGAATGCCGACTGGGGCTGGCCGACGAAGTGAACGATGGTGGTGACCAGGCCCAGATCGACCAGTGCCTGGATCAGGAAGAACGCGTTGGTCGGGGTGCGCCGCAGCAGAAAGACCGTTCCCGCCCCGTACCCGGTGAACACCAGGGCGAACACGACCGCCACACTGACGATAAATGATTCCTGGGGACGTTCGGTCCAGACCAGACCGGCCCCGAGGAGCACACCCGTGGCGAGCACCAGACGTCCGCCGAACAACCAGGTGAGCAGGGTGCGCTGATCCGGGAGAGTGTTCTTCCCCGGGCGCCGTCGGTCGGGCACCGTCGGAACAGAAGCCCGTCCGGACGGACCGTAGGATTCCATCGTACCTCTGGTCGGTGTGTTATATGGGGGCCAGCCGAAGATAATTAGAGATGCCCTGGACCGTCTATCTCGCCCGCTGCCGGGATGGCACCCTGTACACCGGGGTCACCACCGATCCCGACCGCCGTCTGGCGGAGCACAACGCCGGTTGTGGCGCGGCCTATACCCGGTCGAGATTGCCGGTAACCCTGGTTTATCTGGAGACTGTAGGCGACCGCTCAGGGGCCCTGCGGCGCGAGCACGCGATCAGACAGATGAGCCGGGCCCAGAAGGAAGTGCTGGCTGCGGGAGGCGGGCCCCCCGCTCAGGAGAGCCGGCGCTCCGCCCCGGGGTAGGCGGCGCTCGCGGCCATTCGCCGGTCCGCGCCGGTGTACCGATTGTTCCCCGCCGCCCGGTGGGCTTCTCCCAGCCCCGCGCCCGCCGGCCGCCCGGACAGCGAGCTGGGCGCGTCCAGGTGGGCCCCTTCATCCACTCCGACCCCCAGCCGGTCCACCAGCTCGCCACCCAGCCACGACGTAATGGCGGCGACGACGAAGCCGAGCAGGGCCGCGACAATCGCGCCGGTCGGCGGTAGCTCCGGATTCTCTCGCCGCAGCACCCAGCTCAGGGCGAACAGAGCAAGCACTACCCCATTCCCTACCCCATGCCAGAGCCCGATTCGCTTCGCGCGGGTGCCCCCAGGAATGGCAAGCCAGTCGAGCCACCCGAACACCGCAGCGGCAATGCCACCGAGGACGCCCGCCCCGACCATATAGTAGGCGGCAAGGGTCCAGTGGGTATTGCCCGAGACGAGATAGATGATGTCGAATACGACCGCCGTGGCCAGGAGGCCGAGCGGGAATACGATGAGCATGGGGTGAACCGGATGTCCGGCAAACTTGACTCTGCTCTCCATAGATCGGCCCTCGTCTCCCTGACCCGGCGTGATGGGCTCGCTCAGCTACCGAGCTGCTGTTGTACCTGTTTCAGGCTGGCCAAATGTCCCTGCATAGCGGTAAGGGTCTTCTGCAAGTAGGCCTTTACCTCGGGGTTTGAAGCGGCAGGCAACAATTGGGTCTGAATCTTGTCGATGTTGTCCTGGTGGGCCTTGATCTGGTACTCGACGAAAGCCTTGTCGAAGTCGCGGCCGGTCTTACCCTGCAGGTCCGAGGGTGTGGCTGCGGTATCGGAAGGTGCGGGTGTCAGCGAGATGTTGAGCTTCTGAGCCAATGCTCGCTCTTCCTCCCGATTCTTGGCATGATCGGACGCAAGCTGGGCAGCGATCCGTTTCACCGCCGGTGAAGAGGCCTTCTTCTCCGCCAGCTTGGAAAGCTGGATCTCGGCGGTATTGGCTGCATAAAGCTGCGACAGAATCGCCGCAGGAGTCGCCGCCTCGGCGGACGGCGCGGCTGAAGCCGAATCGGCCGAGGGATGGGCCGTGGTGTCGGTGGCCATCCCGGTCTCACCGGTGCGGCGGTTATTTGCGGGTGAACAGAATGTGAGCAGGCCCAGAGCTGCGGCGGGGAAGCGCACAGACCTCATCGGAACCTCCAGGGTAAGCACCTGGAGCAAAGATGGGCGGGGCGGGCGAACCCGGGATGTGACGCATGACCCTCCGAGCTACTGCGACTTAACCTCGGCGTCGAGCAGCTCCCGCACTTTGAGTATTAGACTTTCGGCGGAGAAGGGTTTGGGCAGGAACGACTGCTCGAACTCGGGCGGTCCATACTGCAGTTTGTCCCCTTCGGCGTAGCCCGACATGTAAACCACCTTCAGCCGGGGCCACTTTTGGGCTAAACGCCCGGTCAGCTCGATGCCACCCATCTCGGGCATCACGACGTCGGTGAGCACCAGATCGACTCTACCATCGAGCTTCTCCAGTAACGCCAGCGCCTCTTCACCATTGGAAGCTTCGTGGATGGCGTAGCCTTGATTGAGTAGTACTCGGGCCGCCACCGTGCGGACCGTGTTTTCATCTTCTACCAGCAGGATCGTTTCGGAACCTCCTCGCGTGCCCCCAGCCTGGGCCGCGGGCGGAGTCCCCGCCTCTTCGGGGTCGACCCGGGGGAAGCAGATCTTGAACGCGGTCCCCATCTCCGGCTCGCTATCCACCCAGATGTAGCCGCCGCTTTGAGCGACAATGCTGTAGACGGTGGCGAGGCCCAGCCCGGTGTTCCGGGTAGCAGGCTTGGTGGTGAAGAACGGCTCGAACAGGCGGGCTTTGACCTCCGGGGTCATGCCGTGTCCGGTGTCGCTCACGACCAGCATGACGTAGGGGCCGGCCGGAATATCGATGCCGATGTGCCGGTACGCGTAGCCCTCGGGCAGGTCTACGTCCATGGTCTCGATGGTGAGGCGACCACCGCCACGCATGGCGTCGCGCGCGTTGAGGGCCAGATTCATCACCACCTGCTCGAGCTGCCCGTAGTCCGCCTCGACCCCGCCCAGCCCGACCGAGAGCGCGGTCACCAGCCTGATGTCTTCGCCCAGCAGCGGCCGCAGCATGCGCTCCATGCCCGACACCACCTCGTTGAGGCTCAAGACGTGCCGGGCAACGAGCTGCTGACGACCAAAGCCAAGCAGCTGGCGGGTGAGGTTCATGGCCCGCTCGGCCGCTTTACGGATCTCGTCCGCGTCGGCCCACCGGGGATCGTCGCGCTCCAGGGTAGTCAGCAAGAACTCGCTGAAGCCCATGATGATCATCATCATGTTGTTGAAGTCGTGGGCCACTCCGCCGGCGAGCCGCCCGACCGCCTCCATCTTCTGGGCCTGGCGCACCTGCTCTTCGGCGCGGCGGCGCTCGGTGAGGTCCTGCACGTTGACCGCATAGCAGATCACCCGGCCGTCGGCATCCTTGACGGCGGTCGCGTCGATCAGCGCGGGGAAGACCATGCCGTTGCGGCGTATTCGCTCGGTCTCCCAGATCTGGTGACCTCGCTCGTCGAACAATGGATTCATCCGGGGGAATTCCGGTCGGCCTGGCGGAGCGAGGTCGGACATCGGTTTGTCCCGGAGCTCATCCACGGTCCAGCCATGCATCGAGGCAAAGGCGGGATTGACGCTCTCGATGGTTCCGCCGTCGGCGCTCACGATGGCGACGCCCCATCCGGCATGCTCGAAAATCCGGGCCCAGCGCTGCACCTCCCGGCCGACCTCCACCCGCTGGCTGATGTCGCGCCCGACTCCGACGATCCCGGTGATCTCGCCATAAGGACCATGCAGCGGGGAAAGCGTGGTCTGCATGTGGCGGAGGCCGTTGCGAGAGCGCAGAGTCCACTCGTAAGTGACGGTCTCCCCCGACAGCGCGCTGAGGTTGGCCCGCTCATGTATCGGCGCGTCTTCCGGCCCGACGATTTCCCGGGTGGTCCGGCCAATCAGGCTCGCTGGATCGAACCCTTCCCGCTCCAGCCAGCGGCCAAACGCGTCCACGCAACGTTGATCGGGGTCGAGCCGGAAGACGACGTCGTCGATCGATTCCATGAGATGGCGGAATCGTTCCTCGCTCGCGAGGAGCGCGTGCTCGGCGTGGGTGTCCCCCTGCTCTCGAGCGTAGCAGACCAGGCCGTCACTGGTGGGCGCGATCCGGAGGGTGAACCGGCGTCCCACGGGGGCGAAGAACTCCTCCAGCTCGACCTCGGAGCCCTGAGCGTGGGCGCGGAACGCCTCCGCCTGAATGCGGGTTCCGGCCAGGCCTGGGAACGCGTGCCAGATGTTCTGGCCCAGGAGCTTGGCCCGGCCCAGACCATGGGGAGAGAGATGCGCATCAGCCCGCGCATTCATATAGGTAATGCGCCACTCGTGATCGCAGCCGATGAATGCCTCGCCCATGCCGTCGAGGATCTGCGCGGTATTGCCGGCCAGGGGGTTTTCCCGCAGGAGAACGGTGAGCCCATCTTCGGAGGGATAAGCCCGCACCTCGACCGACCCCCTGGTTCCGGTGTCGGGCACCTCATGGACCACAGCCGTCTGCTCCACGTGGGCCCGGTGCAAGGCCCGGCCGAGTGAAGAGTCGGCCAGGGCGGGCCGGTCCCAGATGACGGTTCCCAGGAGATCGGTTGCGGGAGTGCCGGAGAGGCGGGAGAGGACGCGCTCCGCCTGACGGTTCAGGTAGGCAAAGCGCCAATCAGGATCGAGGGCGAAGATCCCTTCGCCGACGCGGTCGAGCAGATCCAGCGGTTGGGTGGCGTTGAGCAACCGAATGAATCCTGGAATAAGGGAGGCCGATCCAAACTAAGACCATGACACCTCCCCGCCAAGCTCACATCTGACCTTCCGGCGCACTTGCGACGGCATCCGGCTCGGTAGCCGGTCTGACGGCTTCGGCCCGGCCGGTAATCTCACCGCCATACAGGGCGCGGTAGATGTCCTCGTTCCGCTGGATGACGCGAACGTAATCCCGAGTCTCCACGAATGAGATCTGCTCGGCAAACACCTCCGGGTCGTCCACTCCGATTCGCTTCGACCAGCGATCGACCCGCGGAGACCCAGCGTTGTACGCGGCCAGGATATGGGCCCGTTGATCGTACCGGCCGAGCAGCTCGCGCAGGTGGAAGGCTCCGAGCTGAATGCTCACGTCCGGCTGGTAGAGCAGCACCGGGTCCCAAACCGGATAGTTCAGTGCTCGAGCGAGCCGCTCGCCCACTTCAGGCATGACTTGCGCCAGGCCCCGGGCCCCGGCCGGAGATGTCGCCCCCGGGTTGAAGCTCGACTCCTGGCGAATGAGCGCCGCCACCAGACTGGGATCGAGTCCCTGCTCAGTGGCTTCGGCAAGCAGAGCGTCCACGTGAGCGACGGGGTACAGCAAGCGATAAGTGCGCGCGTCGCCGGGGGCGCCGTGGGCGAGCGCGCGACGGGCAAGCTGAATGGCCTGAGAGGCCATACCCTGGCTGCGAAAGGCGTTGGCGAGGATCAGCAGACGCTCTGAGGAGCTATCGGGGGAGCGGGCCAGGCGGTCCAGCTCCCAACGCGACTCCTGCCCTAGACCCAATCGCGCCAGCAAGCCAGCCCGGGTGACCACCTGGTCGATGAGCGGGTCGGGAGGGAACGAGTCGCGGGCCGGCGGAGGGGCCCACCGAGGGGTACCCAGCCGGGTCGCGCTGAGCGCCGCGTAATAGGAGAGTGGATCACGTGAGCTGACGGTCTGCCAGCGCGTCCTGGCGGTCGCGCTGTCTCCCGCGACGGCCCAGGCTCGGCCGGCCCAGTAGATCGCCCCAAGAGCCTCGTCGCTCCCGGGGTACCGCTCCGCCAATCCGTCAAACTCCTGGGCTGCGGACTTAGGGTCGCCGGTGAGGAGCGCGATCATCGCCGCGCGGAAGCGCGCGGTGGCTGCGAAGCGGCTGCTGGGGTAGCGGGTCGCCACCACGCGGTAGAGCCGGCGCGCCTCGGCGTCGGCGCGGTCGTCGGACGCAAGGTCGGCCTGAAGGAAGAAGGCTGAGGCCGCGGCAGTGGTGTCGCGCGGGTGCTGGCGGGCGACCCGTATGAGTGCCGTGCGCCCCCGACCCAGCTGCCCGTCGCGCACCAACGCGCGCGCCCCCTGATAGGCTGCCAGTGCGGCGAGAGGTTTGGGTGAGCGTACCCGGCGGAATTGGAGGGCCGCCTCACCGTTTCGCTTGAGACGGGTGAGCGCGGTCGCGTAGGCAAACCGGTCCTCACCCGATCCCAACCGCCGGTTACCGGCACGGGCAAACCCACTTACCGCCCGAGCGGCCCAGCCGGATTCTATGGCGGCCCGCGCGACAATCAGCTCCTCCGCAGGCGTGAGCGGAGCGAAGCAACTATCCAGAACCACAATTGCCTGCCGGGCGACCGCGCCGGAAATGCGTCCGCTGATCAGACTGAAGAACTCCTTACGGATGGCTGACCGAGGTGCGCTGTCGGGGCTCAGCGCCAGGCGCAGACGCAGGCTGGTCAGACGCTCGCCCAGCACCGCGTACCGGCGTGAAGCCTCGGCAAGGTCGCCGGTGCGCTCGTGCGCGGCGGCCTCGGCCCAGGGAATTCGGCTCTGGGGAAGCGGATCCGTGATCTGACCGTAGAGCGACGCCCGCGCCGCGCTGTCGCCGGTCACCATTGCGGCACGGAGCCGGAGCCAGTCAGCCACGGGGGGCAGACGGTCGGCGGCGCGCATATAGAGGCCGGCGGCGCTGTCCCGGGCGTCGAGCCGATCCAGCGCGGTGGCGAGAAGCATGAGACGCTCGCCCGAAAGGGGATCGCGCCGCAGCGCGACGAGCGCGTGCTCCAATGCTTCGGCGTCCGCGTTGCGTTCGAGGGCGGCGCGCGCGAGGAGCACCCGGGCTCGGCCGCCGTAGAGCGTGTCGACCCACGGCTCGGATTGCAGCAGCTGTAGAACCTCGCCCCACCCGCCCCATTCACTCGCCGCTGTCGCCGCCAGGAATACAGCCTGCGGCGTCCGGCTGGATGAGTCCCGCAGCACCACGGACAAGAGGCGAGTGGCTTGCCACGGCCGGCCCCGGGCTAGCGCTTCGCCTGCCCGGGCCAACGTGGAATCGAGAGGCAGGTGCACTTCGCCCGAATCCGCCATCGCGCCTGACCGCGCGGCAAACTGGTGCGGGGCACCTATGGTGGCAAGCCAGAGCCACAAGTGCAGCAGATGGGTCACGGTACCATCCATTCGGGGGATCAGATCTTCGAGGAGCGATGCAAATGGCGAGCCGCCGTAGACTTAGGCTGGGGCGCACCCATCCGGGGCGGGGCCTCTGATTCTGCCCGGAAGCAACTACTTTTGCACCATGAGGGATGCGGAGGACGGCAGGGTCCGGATCGACAAATGGCTCTGGGCGGCACGATTCTTCAAGACCCGATCGCTCGCTGCCGACGCCATAGCGGGGGGCAAAGTCCAGGTCAACGGCGAGCGAGTCAAGCGCGCCAGACCACTTCAGCTCGGCGACGAAGTGCGGATCCGTCTGGGGCCCTACGAGCACCAGGTGGTGGTGCGCGAGCTCTCCGACCAGCGGGGACCGGCGGCCCAAGCCGCTGTGCTATATGAAGAGAAGGAGTCCAGCCGGGCCGCGCGTGAGGCGCTGGCCTTACAGCTCAAGAGCGTGCACGCGATCTTTGCGCCCGAGCGCGGGCGGCCGACGAAGAAGGACCGGCGAGATATCCGGCGGTTCAAGGGAAGGGAGTGAGCTGACAGCCAGTTTACATATTCTCGACCATGGCCTTTCCGAACTCACTGGTCTTGAGCAGCGTGGCCCCTGGCATGAGACGCTCGAAGTCGTAGGTGACTCGCTTCTGACCGATGGTCTTCTCCAGTGAAGACACGATCAGATCGGCCACCTCGTGCCAGCCGAGATGGCGGAACATCATCTCACCCGACAGAATGACGGAGCCAGGATTCACTTTGTCCTGGCCGGCGTACTTCGGCGCGGTGCCATGAGTGGCTTCGAACACGGCATGCCCTGTCAGGTAGTTGATGTTGGCCCCAGGTGCGATGCCGATACCACCCACCTGCGCAGCCAGCGCGTCGGAGATGTAGTCTCCATTCAGGTTCATGGTGGCGATGACGGCGTACTCTTTGGGCCGGGTGAGGATCTGCTGTAAGAACGCGTCGGCGATTACGTCCTTTACCACCATTCCGCCGGGGAGTCGGCACCAGGGGCCGCCGTCGATCTCGGTGGCAGCATACTCCTCGCGCGCCAGCGCGTAACCCCAGTCGCGGAAGGCGCCCTCGGTGAACTTCATGATGTTGCCCTTGTGCACCAGCGTCAGGCTCGGGTGCTTGTGGGCCAGCGCGTAGTCCAGGGCCGAACGAATCAGGCGTTTGGACCCTTCCTCCGATATCGGCTTGATCCCGATGGCGCTGGTAGCGGGAAACCGGATGGTCTGGACGCCCATCTGGTCCTGCAGGAAATCGATCACCCGCCGCGCATCCTCGGTCCCGGCCTTGTATTCGATCCCGGCGTAGATGTCCTCGGTGTTCTCCCGAAAGATCACCATGTTGACATCTTGGGGAGCCTTCACCGGGGAGGGCACCCCCGCGAAGTAGCGCACCGGCCGGACGCAGGCGTAAAGATCGAGCTTCTGGCGGAGCGCGACGTTGAGCGATCGAAAGCCGCCGCCGACCGGTGTGGTGAGCGGTCCCTTGATGGCAACCAGATAGCGACTGATGGCGGCGAGGGTTTGCTCCGGAAGCCAGCTGCTGGTCCGGTCTTTCGCCTTTTCGCCGGCCAGCACCTCGAGCCAAGCGATCCGCCGGCGGCCTCCGTAGGCTCGTTCCACCGCTTGGTCGAAGACGTACTGCGAGGCCCGCCAGATATCGGGGCCGGTGCCGTCGCCCTCGATGAAGGGAATGATGGGCCGGGCCGGTACCTCGAGTCGTCCGCCGCGTATGGTGATTGCCTCGCCCCCGGGAGGAATCTCGAGCGGCTGCGTGGCTGGCATGGCAGGCATGGTACCGGTCCTCATCGCGGGGGCAGAGTGGTAGTGGAATGTCGCCGCTCAATCTGATCGAGTGACGGATGAACAGCAATACAACGCTCAGGCCGGTCGCCGCCGCCGTCGCATGCATTCACGCGGCCTACGAGCAGTACGACCGGGGCTTCGAAGAAATCACCGACCGAGCCCGCACCCGGTTCGAGCAGCGCGACTGGGCCGGCGCGCAAGCCGATGCCACCGAGCGGCTGAAGCTCTACAAGGCCCACGTGGACGCCGCCGTGGCGGACGTGCACGACATCCTGGAAGATGCCGTCATGGAGCGCACGGTCTGGGCGGCCATGAAATCCGATCATGCGCTGCGGACCGCTTACCGGGCCGATGCCGAGCTGGCGGAGACATTCTTCAATTCGGTCACCCGCCGGGTCTTCAGCACCGTCGGGGTCGATCCGGCCATCGAGTACCTCGAAGGCTCGCGTCCCCACCAGGCCGCGGTGGGAGACTCCGACATCTATGCTGGCCAGACTGCGGCTGCGGTAGACGCCGACCTGATCCGCCAGGTCCTGTTGGCATTTCCCTGGTCGGTGCCCTATGCCCAACTGGAGCGCGACTCCTCCCTCGTGGCCGAGCTGATCGACGGGCGGATTCGCCGTGTCCTGGGGAGCCCGGGCCCGGTGGAGCTCGAGATATTGCGATCGGTGTTTTATCGGAATAAGGGCGCCTATCTGGTCGGTCGGATCAAGGCGGGGGGAGAGACCATCCCGCTGGTGCTGCCGCTGCTGCACGCAGAGCGCGGCATCGTGGTCGACGCCGTGCTGATGACCTCGGACGAGGCCAGCGTCGTGTTCGGCTTCAGCTGGACCTACTTCCGAGTGGATTGCCGTCGGCCCCGAGCCCTGGTGGATTTCCTGGGATCGATCATGCCGCTCAAACAGGTGAATGAGCTGTACACCTCGATCGGCTACAACAAGCATGGCAAGACCGAGCTTTACCGCGGTCTCATGCGTCACCTGGAGGAGCCCGACGCCCGCTTCGCCTTTGTCGAAGGCGACGAGGGAATGGTGATGGCGGTCTTTACGTTGCCCTCCTTCAACGTGGTCTTCAAGATCATCAAGGACAGCTTCGGCGCGCCCAAGAACACCACCCGGCGGGCGGTGATGGAGAAGTATCACTTCGTGTTCGTTCGCGACCGGGTGGGCCGGCTGGCGGACGCCCAGGAGTTCGAGCACCTGGAATTTCCCCGGCGCTGTTTCCCAGATGATCTGCTGGCCTATCTCCTCGGCGTCGCGGGCGAGACGGTTCGGGTCGAGGGAGACCAGGTCATCGTGCGCCACCTCTATACCGAGAGGAGAGTGACTCCCCTCAACCTCTTTCTGCGCGATGCAGACGAGGCAGCCGCCCGGGAGATGGTCATCGACTACGGTAACGCCATCAAGGATCTCGCCGCGGCCGACATTTTTACGGGGGACATGCTGGCCAAGAACTTCGGGGTGACCCGGAACGGCCGGGTGATCTGCTACGATTACGACGAGCTGTGTCTCTTGAGGGAGTGCCGGTTCAGGAGGATTCCGGCCGCCGTCTCAATAGAAGAGGAATTCGCGGCCGAGCCCTGGTTCTATGTCGGCGAGCAGGACGTGTTCCCGGAGGAGTTCAAGGCTTTTCTGGTACCGCCGGGCCGCTTGCGGGACGCGTTTCTGGAAAGCCACGGCGACCTGCTCGATGTCGGATTCTGGCATGAAGTGCAACGGCAAGTGGCGGAAGGCGAGGTCGTGGACGTCTTTCCCTACCGCAGGGAAGCGCGGCTACAGCGGTCGTCAGCCCTCAAATCGGGTTAGGTTGGCGGCGGCCACCTGGATCCTCCGGGTATAGTCGGCGCCGGACTCGCGAGCCCTGCGCTCTGGCAGGACGAACGCGGGGTTATCCGGCTCTGCCGAATCCGGCGCGTTGGTCATCGTGTCCCCACCACGCGCCTCGACAATCGACTCGAACCCGTCCACGGCCGACCACAGGTCCGCCAACTCGTCGTCGCTCTCGTTGCCGAAGAGAAGCACCCCTCTGGCGACCAGCACATCAGCGGCGTGTTCCCGCGCCCGCACTTGCTCTTCGCCCCGGTGCGGGTTGAGATCCTCATCGATATCCGCCGGCCTCGTGTCGTCCCCCTCCGAGGTCATGTCCGCCTCTGGACCCGGAGAAACCGCTCGGCGAGCTGTTCCAGCCGGTCGTTGCCATCCTGGCGCGCCTCCAACAGAATGCGCTCGACCAGTGGTCGCAGCTTCGGCTCGCCCCAATAGTATCCGGTCGCCGACTCGGCGCTGGCGGTATCCCCCAGATCTGCTCCATGGAGGAGCGCCCGCGCCGCGGCCCGATCAAAGGAGGGGTCCTCTCGCGGCGGCAAGGGGAAACGAGGTGGGGCATTGCCGGCACCGGCATCTTCGTTGATGAACGCGCGAGACATTCCTCAGTATAGCACATCGGATGGGGCCTTCCAGACCACAAGCGAATCGCCCCGAGCAGCTGTGAGCCGCCCGGGGCGATCGCCATCCTACCGGTAATCAGATGGTGCGGCGGAACGGCGCTGCCAGGGTGACCTTGAGACGAGAGCCCGAGGGTACGACCACGTCCCGGTCCTGGGTCTCGATGGCTCGCTGAGTCCCGACGGCCGCGCCCAAAGCGCCACCGACCACGGCGCCCTTGGTGCTGCCGCCGGTGACCGCGGTGCCCAGCAAGGCACCAGCGCCGGCACCGACCCCTACCTTGGCGAGATCGCCCGCATTGGTCTTTCGGTCCTTCAGCGTGCGGTCCAGGGCGAGTGCGGAGCCTGAGAGCGGATAGCTCCGGCTGCCAATCACAATCTTGCTCGGCTTGAGCACCAGCTTGCCGGTCTTGTCGCTCTTTCTCTCCGACTCGTGAATGGCTGCAATGGTGAGATGCACCTTGGAGCCGGCAGGAATGACCACGCGGCCGCTCTTATCCTTGACGTCGGATGAGACCGTGCCGGTGACCTTATAGCCGGCTTTGTGGGTGCGGGAGCTGAAGCCGTCGTCGAACCGCGCCGAGATGGCCGTACCGCTTCCCAGGGTCCAGGTCATGGCCTTGGAGGTGCCCTTGGCCATGGTCCCAGCCTTGACAGCCTTCGACGAAGGCTTGGCGCTGTTGTCGCTCAGCGGGGAGTTTGCATCCACGGCTGGACGTTGCAGATCGCGGTTTGGATTGTCGGTGACCTTAGTGCCACCCTTATCGCGGCCACACCCCGCCAGAAGGGCTAGCGCCAGAAATACCAGTCGTTTACCTGCCATTGACCCCTCCGGAACCATGGATACTCGACAGTGAATGGGGGATGCGTCGCCGGGGGGAAAGGCAATTCCAAGGCCAACTCTTGCACCCTGGGACTGGACTGCTGAAGGGTCTCAGACCGGGGCCGGCACCTGGTCCGACGTGCGGATTCGCCGCAGGGCGGCCTCATACGCCGCCTCGTGGCGGGAGGCCACCGCAGGCCAGCTGAACAGGTCTCGAACCCGCTGGGCAGCTCGCCGGCCCAACTCCTCGGCGCGAGCCGGCTGGCGGATCAGGCTGGTCAGGGCCTGCTGCAACGCCCCCACATCGCCTGGCTCGACCACGAGGCCCGTGTCACCCACCACCTCGGGACATCCACCCGCACTAGTGGTGACGATGGCGCAGCCGGCCGCCATCGCCTCCAGCAGGGACACGGGAAAGTTGTCGCTCATGCTGGCCAGGACGAAGATCCTGCTCCGCTCAAACAGCCGGCAGAGTGGCCCTCGGGCCAGCCAGCCATGGAATCGGGTGGGGACTCGAAGATCCCGGGCCTGCTGTTCCAGTTGGGCCCGCTGGGGCCCGTCGCCGGCCACCTCCAACTGGTAGGCATGCTCCGGAATGCGGCTCATGGCCTCGATCACGTGCTGCACTCCCTTACGCTCGAAGAGCCGGGTAGCAATCAGGACGCGCGGCTCCTTGGGCTGGGGCGTAAAGTCGTCCAGCTCCACCCCGTTCGGGATCCGGGCCAGGGCTGGGGTATGGTTTCCGAACTGGCCCAGGATGAGCTGCTCCAGCGCGGCCGAGGGCACGATCAGCCCGGAGGCGTGGCGGAGGATTCGCCGGAGCAGGGGCGGTGTGAGTCGGTGCAACAGCGTAAAGCGGTCGGGGTTGAATCCCGGCACGTCCGACCCATGAGCGGTAATGACATAGGGCGGGAACGCGGAGGTTTCGCGGAGGAGATAGGGGATGAGCCCGGTGGGCAGCAGGAAGTGCCCGTGGCAGAGATCGTAATCATTGTCGCGGGTCAACGCCCTGACTTTTCGGAGCCCGCTCCAGACGTAGGTGGCCAGCTCGTGCACGTGCGAGAGCTCCAGCCGGGACCGCAGAGCCGGAACCCTAAAGAGCCGTACCCCATCCTCATTCTCTTCGGCCAGCAACCCCCGATAGCCCATCGTCACCACGTCAACGTGGTGCCCCCGCGCGACCAAAGCCCGGGCGAGCCCCCGGGTGACCGGGGCGGCTCCGCCCCCCAGCGGTGGATACTCGAGATTCGGCATCAGGATGCGCAGGCAATCCCGCATGGTCCGACCCCAGAATTGTGATAGAGGAGTACTGCAATCTCCCCCGATCATCCACCGCTGCTCAGGCTCACTCCGCCTTACTGCACCGCGTTCATCATGTCGAAGATCGGCAGATACATGGCGACCACCATGCCGCCCACGATGACACCGAGTACCACGATCATGACCGGCTCCATGAGGGAGAGCAGCGCGGAGACGGCGACGTCCACCTCTTCGTCATAGAAGTCGGCGATCTTGGTCAGCATCTCGTCCAGTCCGCCGGTCTGCTCGCCCACCGCAATCATCGAGATCACCATGGGAGGAAAGACCTTCGACTTTTCCAGCGGAGCGGCGATGGTTTCACCGCCCGCGATTGACTGGCGCGACTCCATCACTGCATCGTGGATGACCCGGTTACCCGCCGTCTTGGCCGTAATCTCCAGGCCGTCGAGAATCGAAACGCCGGAGGAGATCAGGGTGCCGAGCGTTCGGGTAAAGCGGGACACCGCTGATTTCCGGAGGATGTCGCCCAGTACCGGGGCCTTCAGCATGAGGCCGTCAATCTGGAGCCGCCCGGCGGAAGTGGCGTAGTACCGCTTGAAGAGGAAAAGTGCGCCGCCGGCCGCAGCCAACCCTGCCCACCAGTAACCGATCAAGAGATCGGAGAGTCCGATCACGACTCGAGTAGGCAGCGGAAGCTCCAGGTTCACCGAGGCGAACATGCTCTGGAAGGTCGGGATCACGAAGATGAGCAAGACTGCCACCGCGATGATGGCCACGCTGAAGATCACTGCTGGGTAGACCATGGCGCCCTTTACCTTGCGGATCAGGGCGTCGCTCTTTTCCAGGAAGGTGGCCAACCGGAGCAGAATGGTGTCGAGGATACCGCCGGCCTCACCCGCTGCGACCATGTTGACGTAGAGGTCGGCAAAGGCCTTGGGGTGCTTGGAGAACGCGTCGGCCAGCGTGTTGCCTGCCTCCACATCGTGCACCACGGCTTTGGTGACTTCCTGAAGGGTCTTGTTCTCGGTCTGCGCGGCCAGGATGCTGAGCGACTGAACCAGCGGGAGGCCGGCGTTGATCATGGTGGCAAACTGACGGGTGAAGATCACGATGTCGCGAGTCTTGACCCTGCCCTTGCCCAGTCCGCCGCCGAGGCTGATTTTGGTGGGCGCCTCGCGGACGCTCACCAGAATCATGCGATTCTTGCGGAGGTAGGCCGAGACCTCCTCCTTGCTCTTGACGTCTACCTGGCCCTTCTGGATCTGTCCGTTCGCGGCGTTCCGCGCGGTGTATTCGAACATCGGCATCGGTCGTCTCCCGAAAATCGAGCGGCGTTGGGGCGGCGCCCCTATGTGTTACCTGCGAATACCAGCGCGCTGCTGTTGCTGCTGCTGCGTACGGTCGGCGCTGCCCATTTCCTGATCTTCCATGGGCGTGATACCGATCATCCGGAGGAACTCCTTTGGATCATGTGAGACCCGCTCGCACTCTTCCTGGGCCACCTCGCGGGCGGTATAGAGCTGGTACAGCGAATCGTTCATGGTCTGCATACCGAACTTCTTGCCCGACTGCATGGCGGAGTAGATCTGATGGATCTTGTCGTCCCGGATCAACGCCCGAATAGCCGGGGTGGCCACCATGATCTCGGCGGCCATACAGCGGCCCCGCCCCTTAGCCTTGGGCAACAGGGTCTGGGTGATGACGCCCTCGAGCACGAACGCCAGCTGCGCTCGTACCTGGGATTGCTGATTGGAGGGGAAGACGTCGATGATACGGTTGATCGACTCGGCGGCAGAGTTCGTGTGCAGGGTGGCCAGCACCAAGTGACCGGTTTCCGCGATGGTGAGCGCGGCGGCTACAGTCTCCAGATCCCGCATCTCACCAACTAGGATCACGTCCGGATCTTCCCGGAGCGCGTACTTCAACGCCGCGGCAAAGGTCTTGGTGTCGGTGCCGATCTCCCGCTGGTTGACGATACACGACTGATGCCGATGGATGAACTCGATCGGATCTTCCACCGTAATGATGTGGCCCTTCCGCTCCTTGTTGATCTTGTCGATAATGGCCGCCAACGTGGTCGACTTGCCTGACCCCGTCGGCCCCGTAACCAGGATCAAACCGCGGGGCCGCTCGGCCAGCTTGGCGAGGACAGCGGGAAGGCCTAACTCCTGAAATGTTCGCACATTGAAGGGAATCATGCGGATTACCATGGCCACACAGCCGCGCTGCTTGAACACGTTGCCGCGGAAGCGCGCCAAGTTCTGAATCCCGAAGGAGAAATCCAGCTCGTCTTCGTTCTCGAACCGCTTCTTCTGGTTCTCCGTGAGAACCGAATAGGCCAGCTGGAGGGTGTCTTTAGGAGTGAGCACGTCGGGCACTGAACTGTCGACAATGTCTCCGTCGACCCGCAGCTTGGGCCTTTCGGCTGCGGTGATGTGGAGGTCGGATGCGTCCTTCTGGATCATCTCCTCCAAGAGGGCTCGCAGATTCAGTGTCATTCGGCAGTCTCCTTGACCACTTCCTCGAGAGTCGTGACCCCCTGCTCGATCTTCTTCATGCCGTCCATCCGAAGGGTGAGCATCCCGTCGACCACCGCCTGTTCGCGGATTTCCGCTACCGAGGCGCTGCGCAGGATCATCCGGCGGACTTCGGGAGAGAGGGCCATGACCTCGTAGAGGCCTGCCCGGCCCTTATAGCCGGTGCCGCTGCACGTATCGCAGCCGGCGCCCTTCATGAACGTGAGCTTCCGCAGGCTTACAAGATCTGTGCCCAGGGCGGACAATTCGTCATCGGTATAGTTGTGCTCGCCCTTGCAGTCCTTGCAGATGCGGCGTATCAAACGCTGCGCCACCACGAGGTTTACCGCGCTGGCCACGTTGAACGCCTCGATCCCCATGTCGATCATACGAGTGATGGTGCTGGGGGCATCGTTGGTGTGCAGTGTGGAGAGCACCAGGTGGCCGGTGAGCGCTGCTTTGATGGCAATGCCACCGGTTTCCAGATCGCGGATCTCGCCGATCATGATGATGTTCGGGTCTTGTCGCAGGAACGCCTTCAACGCCGCGGCAAAGGTGAGCCCGATCTCGGTGCGGACCAGCACCTGATTGATGCCCATCAGGTTGTACTCGACCGGATCCTCCGCCGTCATGATGTTGACCTCGGGCGTGTTGATCCGGGAAAGCGCGGAATACAGGGTGGTAGTCTGGCCTGAGCCGGTAGGGCCCGTCACCAGCACCATGCCGTAAGGGTTCAGGATTGCCTTCAACAGATCCTTTTCCGCCTGGGGCTCGAAGCCGAACTTGGTGAGGTCGAGTGTGAGGTTCCCCTTGTCGAGGATTCGGAGCACGATCTTCTCACCGAAGAGCACCGGAAGGGTGGAGACTCGGAAGTCGATGACCCGGCTTCCCATTTTCAGCTTGAGCCGGCCGTCCTGCGGAACTCTCCGCTCCGCAATGTTGAGCTGGGAAAGAATTTTCACCCGGGACGTGAGCGCCGCCTTCATCTTGAGCGGCGGCCGCATGATCTCGAGCAGGGCGCCGTCGATCCGGTAACGCACCCGGATTTCGTGCTCGAACGGCTCGATGTGGATGTCGCTGGCCCCGCGGCGCACCGCGTCGGTCAGCAGACCATTGATCAGCTTGACGACAGGCGCGTCATCGATCTGCGCCTGGGTGGCAGCCTCGTCCTCCTCTTGCTCGACGACCTCGACATCCTCGCCCGTCTCCTCCATGTCCTTGAGGATGCTCTGGAGCTGCTGATCCGAAGCCTCGTAGTGCTTCTCGATCAGATTGCGGAGGGTGTACTCACCGGCGATGACCGGGAACAGATCGAACCGGGTGATGAATTTGAGGTCTTCCAGCAAACCGAGGTCGGTCGGATCGGCCATGGCGACGGTGAGCGTCCGACCCTCCCGCTTGAGCGGGAGCACGACGCTCTTGGTGGCCATGTCGGCCGGGACCAGCTTGATGATCTTGGGATCGACTTCGAAGCGCGAGAGATCGACCGCCGGCATGCGGTATTGGCGGGCGAGGACCTTGGTGATCTCGAGCTCCTGGACGAGCCCGAGCTTCACCAGCACGTAGCCAAGCCGGTGCTTGCTGTTCTTCTGCTCCGTCAAGGCCTGCGCGAGCTGTTCGCGCGTAACCAAGCCTTCCCGGAGGAGGATTTCGCCGAGCCGATCGCCACCGGCCGCTGCGGTCGCCATGATCTCGTGGTTTTGAGGGCTATGGGTAGTCAGGGGGTAATATCGGACGGTGGGCCACCGAACCTTAGCCCAACCTCAACGGACCACGACCCGTTCCCGAAGCCGGGCCACAGCCGCCACCCCGAATCCGGGCACTCGAGCCAGCTCCTCCACTGCGGTAAACGGCCCGTGCTGCTCCCGGTACTGCAGGATCGCTGCCGCCTTTGCTGGGCCTATCCCGGGCAGGGCGTCCAACTCGGCGGCTGTAGCGGAGTTGATGTTGGTAGGGCCGAGGCTTGCCTGGCCCGAAGGCGGAGCGACCGATGGCTGGGCACGCGAAACGGTTTCCCGCGCGTCCACCACTCCGCTGAAGACCACATGGGGGGCAAGGACTTTCAGCAAACCGGGGCCGACACCTGATACCCGGTCGAGCCCGGCCAAGCTGCCGAATGCCCCGTGCGCCTGGCGATCCGCAACGATGACCTTGGCCAACCGGGGGCCCACCTTCGGCAGCCTGGTGAGCTCAGCGGCGGTTGCCGTCTCGACATCCACCCGTTCCCCGGCGGCGAGTGGCCGTCCCTGGTGCATGGCGCTGTCCCGCTGAGCGGAAGGCGAGCCAGGCGACAGGGTGGCGAGAAGTTGGACCTGGCCGGGCGGCTCGCCGGGCCGAGTGGCTAGATAGCGGACTCCCTGACCGACAACCGCCAGGGCAAGAAGCAGGAGCAACGCGCGGAGCTCGGGGGCGGGCATGATGAGACGGTAAGGCGGTGGGACGATCGCATGGTAGCCGATTTCGTTGCCGGATGGCTGATAAAAGGCGGCACGAGTGGACGCCTCGGCCGCCTCACTTCTCTTCTCGCCGCACCAGCGCCGTCGCCACGTCTCCCACCACCTGGAGGCTGGCTGGGCTGACCTTGTCGATGGTGTCGTACTGGGTGTGCCAGGCAGGATAGTCGAAATCCACGACATCTATGGCACGGATGCCCGCCTTCTGCAGCTCGAGATGGTCGTCAATGAGAGTGTGTCGCGGCGAGGCGATGAAGTATCCCGCGTATCCCCAGTCTTTCGCCGTGTCCCAGACCAGCTCGACCACTTCCGGCGCACCCACGAGAGAATTGCCCTCCTGGTAGATCTGCAGGTCCTTGTCGGCGATGAGGTCGAACAGGACCGCATACAGCGGCTTGGGTCCGGTCACTTGGTGGGCCCCATAATACCGCGACCCGATGAGCACGTCGGCCGGCGCTTTGGTGAAGTCGCCATAGTCCTCCCCATCCACGAAGAGGAGATCGACACCAATAGCTGGAGGGGTTCGCTTCAACACGTCGGCCACACCTAACAGCAAGGCCACGCCGGAACCACCGTCGTTGGCGCCCAGCACCGGCTTGGTCGAATCCCGCGACAGGGGGCTGTCGGCTCTCGGCCGGCTATCCCAATGGGCAAGAAAGAGGATCCGTTTCTGAGCCGAGGGGTTGAAGCGGGCGAGAAAGTTCCGCAGCTGGAGCGTGTCGCCTTTCACGGTCACGTGGTTCCAGCTCTGCACCACTACAGTGTCGGCCCGCTGGCGGAGCAAGCTGTCGAGCCAGGTGGCCATCTGCTGGTGCGCCTTGGTTCCCGGGATCCGGGGCCCGAACCCGACCTGCTTCTCGATGTACCCGAAGGCGGCCTGGCCGTCGAACTCGCGGGGCGGGCGCTCTTTTCGGCAACCCATGAAGGCGAGGACGGTGAGGACAGGAAGGACGGGAAGGACAGGAAATCGCATCATGCTTGATTTAGTTATGGGCCAGAGCGGAAAATGTTGGACTGTAAGCTAGTCGGGGATGGCCGTAGCTGAGGGCTCGCTTCCCGTCCTTCCCGGCTACCTATAGTCCCCCGCGAACAACGAGAGCTGAAACGACGCCAGGAGGAATATCTGGGAGTTCCGCTGACTCAGATGGCGGGAATCGTTGAGGGAATAGCCGAACTGCAGGCCCGCGCTCACCGTGCTGACGATATCGGTGTCGAGACCACCGCGAATCTCCCGGCGGCGCACGTCGGAAATGACGGTACAGCCCCCTTGGTTGAGCCGCTGGAGGCAGGTCAGGGTCTTGGACGTAAGCGCAGAGAGGGAGGAGCGCACCAGCTTCCGGCTGCGGGCGATCGAGGCGGGCAGGCGGAACGAATGGCTGAAGGAGGCGGAGAGATCGTCCTGATCGAGCAGGGTGGCATTGCCGTTGTTGTCGTTTCGTTGTCCCCGACTGGCATAAGAGAGCGTCAGCGACATCCCGTTGCGCAGGCCGATCTGGAGATCCGGGGTGAGGGACGACGATGTAGTCGCGCTCAAGGCGCCGCCCTGGTCCCGGCTGGGCTGAACCGAGTTCCCCTCACGGTATCGGAAGCCGAGGCCGGCGGCGACCAGGTTGAAAGGCCCCCCTCGAAACGTCTGGGTCCAGCGGACGCTTCCGACCGGCCATTCCCGTTGTCTGGTGGATGTCTCGGTGAGGCGATCTCCCACCGGCTGGAACCGGTTGGACGTGGTCAGCGCGTACGAAATGCTGGCCGTGATCCCGAGCGGCAGATCTGCCCCGGAGGTGATCGCCGTGGTGCGAGTCTCCGAGGTGCCAATGGCGCCGGTGCCCTCCTGGTTGAGGAACCGATCGAGGCCGCCGAGGCCGAGCATATAGCCCAAGCCGGGATCGAAAGCGGCGAGATCGAACGTCGACGTGCGACTGAGCTGGCTTCGCACGTCCAGCGGACGCAGCTTGGCCAGCGCCCCACCCACCCGGCTGCTGTCTCCCCAGACCTGGCGCAGCAATCTGCCGAGATCGAGCGACGCGCCGATCTCTCGGGTCCGCACGTTGTTGAGGGTCTGCGGAAGAATGAAGGCTCCGCTGTCGCCGTCGGTTCTGATGGGAGGCCGCGTGTTCAGGGTTCGGGACAAGATGAAGTTGCTCGACGAGGTGAAGCGGGGACGCAGCCAGGACGTGAGCTTCGGCGTGAGCGACAGGTTGGTCGTGAGGCTTCGATCCCGTTCGACGCCGACCGGAACGCCGAGCAGGAAGCGGCGCTCGGCATAGGCCACCCGCCCCAGGGTGCTCGAGTCGGGATAGACCCGGAGGTCCCGGGTACTGACCAGATCGCCATTGAGCGTGAGCATGCCCAGCGGCTGCCAGGTAAGGCCGGCGCCGTTGCGCCATAAGTGGTTGAGGGAGAGTGTGGGCTGGACCAGATCATCGTCCGGTCTCACGATGGGCACCGCGAAGGACGAGAAGTCGCCCTGGTCCTTGGAAAGGCCGCTGGTCAACCGGATGTTCGATGGCACCAGGCTCAGGGTGGCCCCCCGGAGTCCCTTCCCCCCCTCACTTTCCCGCAGCCACTTGGGCAACCCAGCCACCAGTCCGTCGAACGGCAGCTTGGGCCCGTGACGCTTCATCTGCAGGTTGTAGCCCAGGGACAGATTCGAGGCATCGGAGTTGGCGCTGGAGAACTCCGTCTTCGAGCGTCCCCGGCTCACCGTAAGTGCGAACGCCAACGGATCGAGAAACCCCCGCACCAGCCAGCTCCTGCCCGGCACGCCGCGCCGCAGGGTGAGATTGTAGATGGCGGTGGACGACTGGGGCTTGCGCAGCCCAACGAGAGCATCACCCCGCAGGTCGCTTCCCGTGAGCAGCGTCGGCTGCTCGTCGCTGCGCACATACGAGAGCGTCACCGGCATTACCAATCCGAGCGAAGCCGGAAGAAAGCGGTCCAGCCGCCAGCTGGTGTTGAGCTGAAATGCCCCGGTGGTGCGATAGGTCGGATCGGTGTTGATCTGGTGGAACTGCCCGTCCTGCCGGACGTACGAGGCGGATAGACTGCCGACGTCGGAGGCCACCAGGCGGGTATCGACCGCCATCGCGCTCCCGGTCTCTGCTACCGGAGCGCTCAGCCTGATGTCGTCGATCCAGAGCTCGGCCTCAGCCAGTGGAGCCGTGCCGCCGGTGTGATAGATGCCGGCGGATATCTCCTGGATCGCCGCCAGGTTGGGAGGCCGGATTCCGGGATCGCCCAGGTGAACCAGGTAGGGCCCGTCGCAGGCCACATACGCATTGGGATCGTTGCTGCCACATTCGGTGGCGCCGGAAGGAGGCTGACCCGCGAGCCAGCGCTGTTCCAGCTGGGCTCGAAGGCGGCGCCAGACGTCGAGGTCAATCACGAATTCCGGCTCCCACGTCGTCGAGTGGGCCGGAGCGTGATAGAGGTAGAAGTTGCGGTCGTCGCTGCCCAACTTGATGAACGCCTCCAGCTCGCGCTCCTCCCACCCAGCACCCCTGCCTCTGGCCCAGACCCGGAGTTGCCGGTAGCTCAGCGCGTTTTGGGGTCCCGCGGGAAACCGGAGATAGGCCTCCGCTCGGTCTCCGACGGCCAGGTCGTGGGCGACGATCCGCAGCGACTTCTCGTTGATCTGGACCCCGCGAGCAATGTCGTTTTTCTTGGCGATGCCCTCGAACACGCCCGGCGGTGACTCGTAGCCCAGATCGGTTCGGTTCTCGGTCGACACCGTGGAAGCGATCACTTCGCCGGTGGGGTTCCCGAGCGACCCCGCGATGCCGGTGATGGGAGTTTCGGCCCGTCTCACCCAGGGCGATCCGACGAAGCGCATCCGGGCCAGGGCGAACCGGGCCACGACATCGGGCTGTCCTGCGTCGGCCGGCGCCGCTACCAGCATGCGCAGGTGCTGGATGAGGTGCAGGTCGGGAGTGCCGATTACGGCGTCGGGGGTCCGGATCGGAATGCGGTACAGTTCCCACTGGGAGAACTGGCCCGGAGCATCCTCGACCTGCCTCCCATTCCGGACGAAGTACTTCCCTCCCGGCAACAGGTTCACCACGTACCGGAATACGTTCTCGTTGGGACCGGCGGCATTGAGCACGTTGTCACCGTTGAGATCTTCGGTGTCGAGGGTGCCGTTGCCCCGGGTGCACCGGCTGCTGAGGTCACCCCAGGGAAAGACGAGGACGGATGAGCTGAGGATCCTCTGGCACAACGCGATTCCTCCGACCGGTTCACCGGTGGCGGCATCAGTGAGCAGGTCAGGGCGGTCGGACAGGATTCCGATGTCGTCCACCTGGGCATTAAAGATGTTGAAGCTGGTTCGCTCGGTGTCGAGGCGGCCGGTGCCCACGTACTGCCGGCCGGTATAGACGGTGTCGCTGCCGTTCACGCTGAAGCTGTCCGGGGCGATCGCTACCGCGTCCTCGTTCACGCTGCCGAGATCGAACACCAGTCGCACGGCGGCCGAGTCAACCGTGCGGGTACTGGGCCGAAACAACCAGAACTCCAGATACTCGCTGCGGGACAAGTCCACCCCGGTCGGGCTGAGCGGGGTCACCATCGTGCGCCAGCGGGGTCGAAAGTCTCTGCGGGGGAGGGACCAGCGGGAGCTGCGATCGCGCTGCACGACACCACCCGCCGTATCGGCGTGCAGGGTGAGAAACATGGCGGTCTCGCGCTCGCCTTGGCCGGCGATGCGGATGAGACTGTCGATATCGGTCGCCCGCAGCTCCAAGGCCTGCCCATTGGCCGTCGGTATCAGATTCTGCCAGGTAAGCGCCACCGCATCGGCGGGATCGAAGCCGGCGCCGAATCCGATGTCTTCCAGACCGGTACCACTCTGAGGTTGGCTGCCGAACTCCCAGGCCGACTCGCGCAGCGACACCTGCGCGCCGGCGTCGGCCTCGAACTCCTCCAGGTACGCCTGGCCCGAACGGTTGGGGTCCGGCTGGGTAAGGGCGTATTCGGCGTTGATGTCGAGCAGGGACGGAGCGGTGGACGGACGGGAAGTCAGGCTGTTGAGGAGCCGGGTCACCCCGCCCGGCTTGAAATGAAGCTCCGTATTGACCCCGCCGACCAGATTGGCGGAGGCCTCGAAGCCCAATGCCGGCCGGTTGAAGGCGCTCTGCTCCCGCTGGTACATGCCGATCAGGTTGATCGCACCTCGCTCGCCCAGACTGTACGAGGTCGAAAGGCCCAGAATGGTGGTCGGAGCCACTGCGAACACGCCCTGCTCCTCGAACCGGGCGGTGATCTGGGCCGCGCCGTCTCCAAAGGTCGCCTCGGGGTTGAGGAACGTGACCTTGCCCAGGTCGTAGGAGATGGAGTAATCGACTCCCCGTTCCAGCCGACGGCCCCGGACCATGATCTGTTCGCTGCCCTGGCGAATCTGCAGGGCGCCGAGGCTGAGAGTGGACCGGTCGCCGGCTCCGGTAGAGTTATATCGCAGACGCATCTCGAACTTGGCCGAAGTCTGCTGGAGTAGGAGATAGAGCGGAGTCTTGTACATCGAATCGGATCGCTCGGCCGGCGTCAGCCGGGTGGCATCGGCAAAGGGAGTGAGGTGAGGAAAGACGATGTATGACTCCCGCACCACCTGGTTGGCATCGGGGTCCTGCGCTCGAGGAAAGAGCCGATTGTCCCGGTCGAACAGGGTGGCGTCGGTAGGCACCGCCAGTCCCAGGAGTCCGAGATAGGTGGCCGACCCCGACTGGGGCCGTTCGGATCTATTGACCGACAGATTGACCTGCAGCGACCCGCGGTCGAGATCGGCCCCGGCAACCCGGTAGATCTGCCGCATCTCGTAGCGGAAGGTCGCCGCACTGGGTCCGATCTTGGGCTGGACGATGAGCCGGAGGCTGTCCCCGGCTGCTGGGTTATCCTCCCCGGGGAAGCTCCCAACCGTCTTTCCGTCCGCGGTCACATAGCTCACCGCCAGGTAGTCGTCCTGATCCAGCTTGGTGGCCAGCGCCAGCCAGAGCCCGGAGCGGTCGAGATAATAGTCCGTGCCCTGGATGAGCAGCTCCCACCGAACCGGCCCATATATCTGGCTCGGGTCCAGGGAACGGGCCACGGCGGTGATGCCGCCAATGCTGGGATCGGTTCCGTTCCGATTCACCGCCGGGCGAAAACGATAGACTCGCACTTCCTGGGGCAGTTGCGCCGGAGGAACCGGGAGGCCGCTGAGATTGAGGATGTCGAGCGCCGGGAAGCCCGGCAGGGTCGTTGGATCCACCACCCAGAAGAACCGGCCCGATTCGAAATCCAGATCGCGGGTCTGCCGGTCCTGCGGCTGGCTCGTAGTCTGGCCCACGGTGTAGGTCCGTTCCGCCACCTGGCTTCCCTTCTGGGTGGCCGCGAGCGTCTGCACCGCCCAGGGACCGATCTCGAACTTGGCGTTCACCCCGAAGTTGTTGGTGGGAATGGCGGCGGTGATGAAGCGGGACTGGGGCGGCTGGAAGGTGACCGTGCCGACCTCGATTCGGCGGACGATCTCGTCCTCGAGGCCCTGGTAATAGACTTGAATGTTGTTGTTGCCGCTGAAGTCGCGCTCGGTGTCGTAATCCACGTTGAGATGAACTCGGCTCCCGATGATGCCGGTCGATCGCAGGTTGACCTGATTGTCGAGCCGGGGGGCCTTGAATCCGCCGCGGCAGCCAGAATTGGGATCGAGCAACAAGGCCGGGCTACAGCGCTCGTTGCGCAGCCGGTCGCTCCGGATCTCCAATCTCACTTGGCCGTCGAGGGCCAGGTCGGCATACTTCTTGGAGAGCCCGAGCGCCCCGCGGTTCGATGGCGGAACAGCGAGGTCCGCCGGTTGTTCCTCTCGTACCGGCTCGCCATAAAGGGTCAGGTAGCGGAGCGCAGTGGCTCGCTCCTGGCGTGCGGAGTCGAGGGCAGCGGTAACCGTGCTGTCCCAGGCCATGGCGCGCAGGGCCGGAGGAGCCCGGTGAGCTCCCCGCCAGGGGGCCCGGAGGACAGCCGGTTCCTGCAGCCCGGAGAGCGTCACCGGGAAGGTCAGCCGGGCACCCAGCGCACTGGTGTCGGCCCGAGCCGTATCAGCCTGGGCGGCCAGGACCCGCGGAAGCGTGACGAGGCAGATTAGGGCGACGACAAAGCGCGCCACTCTAGCGGAACCCAACAATAGGACTTGAGAGTAGTGGATCGGCAAATATAATGGCCGTACGAAACCCTTACAACTATACGAGTTAGCTGTCGTGCGACTGCTCAACCGCTACCTCCTCCGACAGCTGGCGGCCCCGTTCATTTTTGCCCTGGCCGCGCAGACCAGCCTGATGCTGCTGAGCCAGGTGGCCAAGAAGTTCGGGGCCCTGGTGGGCAAGGGCCTGCCCTGGACCGTGATCGGGGAGGTCTTTGCCCTCAGTCTCCCGTTCATCGTCGCCATGACCCTCCCCATGGCGGTCTTGCTGGCCGTGCTCTACACCTTCAGCCATCTGGCGGCCGACAACGAGATCACCGCCATGCGGGCCAGCGGGATCAGCGTCTATCAGGTGCTCACCCCGGTCCTGATCTGGGGCGCCTGCATGGCGGCGTTCAACTTTGCCTTCGTCGACCAAGTGCTGCCGCGCACCAACGCGCGGCTCCGATCGCTGCTCATCGATATCGGGCGAAAAAAGCCGACGTTCGAGCTCCGCGAGCAGGTCATCAACGAGGTGCCGCCCTCTCAGTACTTTCTGCGGGCGAGCCGTATCGATGCAGCCACCGGACGCATGCGCGGAATCACCATCTATGACGTGGGGGGCGAGGCGAGCCGGCGCGTCATCTATGCGGACAGCGGAGCAATGGCCTACGCGGAGGGACAGACTGACCTGAACTTGCGCCTGTATGATGGATCCATCCACCAGTATCGCCCGTCCGAGCCGACGCGGTTCCAGCTCACCTATTTCTCGGTGAACGACATCCGGGTGAAAAATGTGTACGACCAGCTGGAGCGGAACACCAGCGAGTCGATCAGGGGAGACCGGGAGATGAGCACCTGCGAGATGCTCCAGGTCATCCGCGATGCGAGACAAGAGCAGGCAGAGGCCCGGCAGGACCGGACCGACCTGGTGGTGCAGGATCTACGAGCTCTGCTGGGACTGCCACCGGCTCCGGCCACTGTGGCCAGTCTCCGAGACTCGACCCCACACGGGTACTGCGGCTGGCTCGAATCCCTGCAGCGGCTCTTCCTTCCCAAGACGGCTCAGGCACAAGGGAATGCACAGAAAGTTCCGCCCCAGCCGACGCAGGCACAAGGCCCGGCGCCGGCCAGTCTGCCCCAGCTCGGGGTTCCCCCGAGGGCCCGGGTGAGGCTCTCGAACTGGTCGGAGGTGGCCACCGCCGCGGATCGGGTGCAGGACGCCGATCACCGGGCCGACCGCTACGCGGTGGAGGTGCATAAGAAGTGGGCCATCAGCCTGGCCTGCGTCTCCTTTGTCATCATCGGGATCGTGATGGCGCTGCGATTCCCCCGGGCGGGAATCGGGCTGGTGATCGGAGGCGGGCTGGCGGTCTTCTCCATCCATTACGTGGGATTGACTGCCGGCGAGAGCCTGGCGGATCGGGGGCTGGTCTCACCCTGGGCTGCGATGTGGACTCCCAACATCGTGCTCACCATAATCGGTCTCATCGGCCTCCTGCGGGTGAGTCGTGAGTCGGGCTCGACCCGGGGAGGAGATTTCCAGGAGATTCTCGAGGGCGTGAAGCACCTTTTCCGCCGCGGGCGGCGGGCGAGATCGGAATGACGGCCGGCCTCCGGCAGCTCGATCGCTACGTCCTCAAGAGCTGGGTTCGGATCTTTGCCCTCACGGCGCTGGGATTCCCCCTGGTGTCGATCGTGATCAACCTGACCGACAGCCTCAACCGGTTGCTGGATCGCGGTCTCACCACGAAGCAGATCGTGGTCAGCTACATCTACTCGGTTCCCGAGAATGCCTTCCTGGTGATGCCGGCGGCGGTCCTCTTTGCCACCGTGTTCACCGTGGGAGCGATGGGTCGCCACTCCGAGCTCACTGCGGCCAAGGCCGGGGGCCAGAGCTTTCACCGGCTCATGCGGCCGATCTTCATTGCGGCCGGCCTGGCGTCGGTGCTGGCATTCGTGGTGGGAGAGCTGGCTCCTGGCGCCACGGCCCGGCAGCTCGAGATCCAGAAGGCCAAGCAGGTTCGGCCCACCCGCACCCGCTTCAATTTCGTGTATCGGGGAGACGCCGGTTGGGTCTATACCATCCGTTCGCTCGACGTCGCCACCCGCCAGCTCAAGCAGCTGATGCTGGAACGGCAAGGGACCGGCCTCAGTTACCCTGGGCTGGTGCTCACGGCCGACAGCGCCAGCTACGACGACTCGCTCAAGATCTGGCGGCTCCGCCAGGGGGCGAGCCGGGTCATTGCCGGACCGGCCCGACAGGCGACTTTCAACTTCAGGTCGATGCGGCTGCGCGCGCTGAACCAGTCTCCCGCCGATCTTCTGGCCGAACCAAAGACTCCGGATGAGATGCGCTATGCCGAGCTGGGCCGATACATCGATGCCCTGAAGCGCTCGGGGAATGACGCCAACAAGCTGGTGGTGGAACAAGCGCTGAAGCTGGCTCTCCCGGCCACTTGCCTGATCATTGCGCTCTTCGGCGCTCCGATGGCGGTGACCTCACCCCGCGCCGGGGCGGCTGTAGGCGTGGCCATCAGCCTGGGCACGACGGTGATCTTCCTGCTGTTCGTCCAGATCACCAAGGCCATCGGTGCCGGCGGGGTGATCAATCCCATCGTGGCGGCCTGGTTTCCCAACGTGGTGTTCCTCTTTGCGGGGCTGGTACTCTTAGCGAAGGTTAGGACTTGAAGGCGGGTAGGCAGGTAAGCGGGTAGGCAGGTAAGCGGGTCGGGGCGAGTTACCAACCGACGCGGTCAGGAGTGAGTGGGGCTGCAGAGAGAGTTCAACTTACTATCAAGCGATCGATATAGACCCCAGGTCAGGCGGCCGGCGTGATCTCTCAGCGCCTCGATTTCGCCCCACACTTCGGTCTTTAAGTACCCAAGGTCACGTGCCAACCGCAGAATGTAAGACAGTTCTGCTAGCGAGCCGAGCGAGATATCCAAGAATCGGCGAAAGTCACGTCGCCCCCGTTTAGCAGAACCCTCCGCAATGTTTGCCGCAACAGAATAGGCTGCGCGACGCGCCTGGGAGGTAAGGCCGTATTGCTCTCGAGTTGGCCATTCGGAAGTGACTCGATAGATCGCCAGCACCAGCTCGTGGCACGCGATCCACGATGTTAGACTCTCGTGTCGAGGACCTTTCCGGGCTGGAATTGCCTTAACCGAGCTGGCCACTGGACGAAGTTGGGCAAGATTCCGCCCTTCACGTAACCACTCGTACGCACACTTGGTCATTTCGCGACGACCGTGTCCTGCTTTCCCCGCCTACTCGCTGACCCGCCTACCCGCCTACCCGCCGCTATATTTCTCGCATGGCAACCTCACGCCCCGTCATCGTAGGGACCGGAATCGCCGGCCTGTGGACGGCGTGGCGTCTGGCATCCGAGGGCATCCCCGCGGTTCTCGTCACGAAGGCAACGCTAGCCGACAGCGCCAGCGCCTGGGCTCAAGGCGGGATCGCCGTAGCGCTCGGCCCAGGCGATAGCCCCGGTCAGCACGCCGCCGACACCCTCGCGGCCAGCGACGGCCTGGCCGACCCCGAAGCGGTCCGCATCCTGACAAACGAAGGGCCCGACCGTATTTACGAGCTCCTCGCCCTGGGCGCGGTCTTCGACCGCGGTCCCGACGGCAAGCTGGGGCTGGCTCTGGAAGCGGCACACACCCGGCCCCGAATCATCCATTCCGGTGGGGACCAGACCGGTGCCGCGCTCATCAGCTGTCTGGCCCAAGTGGTGCGGCTTCATCCTGAGATAGAGCTGCTGGAGCACACCGAAGTCGCGGGCCTGCTCACGCACGACGGACAGATCGTTGGCGTCACCCTGTTGCCCCATGGCGGCGTCAGCGCCACCCTGACCGCGTCGGCCGTAATCCTGGCGACCGGCGGGGTAGGCCAGCTATACGCCGTGACCACCAACCCCAAGGTGGCGACCGCGGACGGCTGGGCCCTCGCTCACCACGTCGGCGCCCAGCTACGCGATCTCGAGTTCCTCCAGTTTCATCCCACCGCACTCAAGCTGCCCGGTGTCAATCCGGCCCCATTGATCTCGGAGGCCGTGCGCGGCGCTGGAGCCGTTCTGCTGGACCGCGCGGGCCGCCGCTTTGCCCTCGATTTCGATGCCCGCGGCGAGCTGGCGCCGCGGGACGTGGTCGCGAGAGCGGTGGCCGCGGCTGATGCCGCGGGGGGGGCCTGGCTCGACGCCCGCGGGATCGAGAATTTTCCCTCCCGGTTTCCCGGCATAACGGCGATGCTCGGCCGATTGGGCCTGGACCCGGCTCGCGATCTGTTGCCGGTGGCTCCCGCCCTCCACTACGCGATGGGCGGGATCCAGACCGACCTGGAGGGCCGCACCACCAAGCCCGGGCTCTGGGCCGTCGGCGAAGTCGCCCGCACCGGGGTCCACGGCGCGAACCGCCTGGCGTCGAACTCACTCCTCGAAGGGCTGGTGTTTGCCGACCGGGTGGGCCGCTCGCTCGCTCGGAGGCTCAGGACCCCGGTTCCCCAGGTCCTCGCTCCCGCTGCCGCCGGAGTGCCCGACAGCGGCTCCGATGCCGGGTGTGAAGCCATCCGGCAGGAGATGAGAAGCCTGATGACGGCCGATGTCGGGGTGCAGCGGAGCGAGGAGTCCCTGCTCCACGCCGAACGAGAGCTGGAGCGTCTGACGCTGGCGACCCCGCCCGACGCCTGGCGCACCCACAACCAGCTCCTCGTGGCCGGCCTTATCACCCAGGCGGCTCGCGGACGCCGGGAGAGCCGCGGTGGCCATCGGAGGACGGACTATCCGCCCGACAAGCTGAAGCGGGAGGCCGTGTGATCCAGTCAACTGGCAACGGCAGCCGGACGCTTTCGCTTCCCGTGATTGAGGAGCCACGGGAGACGCCGGAGCAGATTGCCGCGCTCCAGGCCGAGATCCGGCGGCTGGCCCATTCGCGCAACGCCGTCGTGCTCGCCCACAACTACCAGCGTCCCGAGGTTCAGGATGTGGCCGACTACGTGGGCGACTCGCTCGGCCTCTCCCGGCAGGCCGCAGGCACTCAGGCAGACGTGATCATCTTCTGCGGGGTTCACTTCATGGCCGAGACCGCGGCCATTCTCTCACCCCGGAAGCGTGTGCTGTTGCCCGACCTCAAGGCGGGTTGCTCGCTTGCCGCTACGATCACCGCGGAGGACGTGCGCCGCTGGAAAGCGGAATTCCCCGGCTACATAGCGGTCGGTTACGTCAACACCACGGCAGAGGTGAAGGCGGAGCTGGACTACTGCTGCACCAGCGGCAACGTGCTCGATGTGATCGACGCCATCCCGGAGGATCAGGGCATCCTGTTCCTGCCCGACTTCTTCCTCGGCAGCCACGTCCGACGGATGCGGCCGGATCGCCGGATCGAGGTCTGGATGGGTGAGTGCCACGTGCACAAGGGCATTCGTCCCGAGGTCCTCAATCAGGCACGAGCCGAGTACCCGGACGCCGAGGTGCTGGTTCACCCCGAGTGCGGCTGCGCCGGGCAGCTCATCTACAGCATGGGGCTGGGAGAGGTGAATCCCGAGGGCCTTCACATTACCTCGACCGAGGGGATGATCCGGAAGGTGATCGAGCGGCCGGCTTCGCAGTTCATCGTGGCCACCGAGACCGGGATCATGCATCGCATGCGCCAGGTGGCCCCCGAGAAGCAGTTTATTGCGGCCGATCCGGAGGCCGTCTGCGCCTTCATGAAGACCATCACCCTGCCCGGCGTGCGCGATTCCCTCGCGCTCGACCGCTATCACATCACCGTCCCCGCCGACGTCGCCGCCCGGGCTCGCCGAGCCATCGACCGCATGGTAGCGCTGGGCTAGGCGCTCTCCGCATTGCCCACCCAATCCGATGCCGACCGCATAGCCGCGGCGGCTCTCGCCGAGGACGGCGACGCCGACGTCACCACCTCGGTTACGGTATCGCCCGGAGCCACCGCTGAAGGTCTGATCGAATATCGAGACGGCGGCGTCCTGGCCGGAACCGCCTTCGCGGATGCCGTCGCGCGCGCCTGCCGCTGCACCATCACCTGGCAAGGGAAGGAAGGGACTAGCGTCGGCCCCGGCACGACGGTCGGCCGGATGCAGGGAGAGCTGGCCGCGATGCTGCGAGCGGAGCGGCCGATGCTCAACCTGCTCCAGAGAGCCTGCGGCATTGCGACCGTCACCCGGGCCTATGTCGATGCGCTCCGGGGCACCGGCTGCCGGATTCTCCACACCCGCAAGACCGCGCCGGGGCTTCGCGCGCTCGACGTCGCAGCCGTGATCGCCGGCGGCGGCCAGCGCCATCGGGTGGATCTGGCGCACGAGATCATGGTCAAGGACAATCACTGGCAGGCGCTGGGGCGGGTGGGTCTCGGTCACGCCTTGTCAGAAGCGAAGAAGAGAGGCGTGACCGCCTTGTATGTGGAAGTGGAATCAATCGAGCAGCTGAAGCTCGCCTGCTCGGCGGGAGCGACTCGGCTGCTGATCGACAATCAGTCGCCCGAAACGGTCCGGGAGTGGGGGCGCCTGGCGCGGAGCCTTGCACCAGGCATCGAGATCGAGGCGACCGGCGGTATCACCCTGGCCAACGTTCGCAACTATGCCGAAGCCGGCGCCGATTTTGTCTCCATCGGCGCGCTGACGCACAGCGTCCGGGCAGCCGACATTGCGTTGGAGGTGAAGTCTTCAGCTCGATCCTAAACCATTTCAGGGCGGTTCCAAACGATTTCAGCACAGTCCCAAACTACTTCCGGTCAGTCCAAAGCCACTCTTGTATCCGTCGGGAACCGCGAATTCCACGCCCGCCAGGCGAAATACGCCGGCACGCCGGCCAGGATGATGCCGAAGGTGATTCCGGTATTAACCGGATCGGTCCACAAGGCGTTGACCACCATTCCCACCGATGCCACCA
>JBGQLP010000028.1:0-39559 GCA_041500125.1 Gemmatimonadota bacterium | reverse complement strand
CTGGGCGTAGCGCTCGTCAACCTGGACTGGTCATCCACTCGCCTGTTGGCCCGCCTGCCCGCTCGGATGCGTCCCACTCGAGCTTCATAGTCGCTACCAGTCCTTCTCTCCGCCTCCTCCGCCCATCGCCGCCTTACCCTGGTGGCTGCTGAGCTCTTCTCGCTCTACCGCTTCCAGGAGCTGCCGCGCCTGCGTTTCGCTCAGCTCTTCGGCCGACTCACCCTCGCCCGAGCCGAAGCCGCCGCCCGCCATCGCGCCGACCGCTGCCTCGGGATTGCCCTCGTAACCGGGGGTATTCTGATTCCCCCGCCCATAGTCCGCTGACCGACCCCGACCGGGCGATCCGCCGGACTCGCGGTCCTCACCCCTTCGCTGGAGCGCCAGCTCCAGGTTCCACTTGGCCGACGAATCGGCCGGATCGAGCCGAAGCGCCTCTTCGAACGCGGCAATGGCCTGACCGAGAGGTATCCCCTTGTCAGCCGCCTCTTCGGCCGCACGGACGTAGGCGTTACCGAGATTATACCAGCTTCGCTGCTTGAGCCGAGGAACGCCGGTAGCCTCACGAAAGCTCCGGGCCGCCTCCTCGTACCGGTGCATGCGATACAGGGTGATCCCAACCGCGTATTGCAGGGCCGGATCGCCGCTCGCGGCGAGCGCTCGTTGGAAGGCCTGGTTGGACTCTCGGTACCGCCCGGCATCGTACAGCTGTTGGCCCCGGCGGATCTCCCGCGCGGCCGGACTGCACCCGACCAGCAACAACGTGAGAACGGCAAGCAGCCTGCTCACCGCTGCTTCCTTCGAGTAGTCACGCCGAGCATTGGTTCTAACACCAGTGCTGCGAGCGCAAGGCCGAGAGGCCACTGAAAGCGGTCCATTCGCTCGGTGCCTTCTCGCGAAGCGATCGTCCGCTTTTCCATCCGGCTCAGTTCGGTTCCCAGGCCCTGTGCTGCCCCCGCTGACCAGCGGACATAGGTGCCGCCGGTCTCCCGCGCCGCCCGGCGGAGGTCGCCCTCCTCGAGCCGCGATACCACGATCCGCCCGATGTGGTCTCGGTGCCATTTCTCGGGAGCTTCGGCGCTGTCCGCCGGCACCGGCGCTCCTTCCGGCGAGCCCACGCCGATCGCGAACACGGGAATGCTGGCTCGGCGTAGCCGGGTGAGCGAGGGCCCCAGGTCGCCCGCGCCGCTCTCTCCGTCGGAGACCAATACCACCGATTGATAGCCGCGCTCGCCGTCGTGCTCGAAGGTGGTGGCGGCCGCGGTAAAGGCGCTGGCGAGACTGGTGGACGGGTCGCCCAGGTTTTCGGTGCTGGCGGCTTCCAGGTAGCGCTGGAACGTGGCGTGGCTCGAGGTCAGGGGGAGCTGCAGAAAGGCGCTGCCACCAAACACGATCAGCCCGACCCGATCGCCGGGAGATGCCGCAAGCACGGCGGCAACGGCGTGCTTGGCTACGGCAAGGCGGGTCTCTGCTTCAGGCCCAGCCTCGACCTGGGCTGCGTTCATCGAGCGGGAGAGGTCGAGCAGCACCAGCAGGTCGCGTCCAGTCTGAGCCAGCGAAGCGGGACGGTCTCCCAGCTGCGGGCGTGCGAGCGCCACGACTCCAAGCGCGAGTGCGCCCAGGTGCAAGGCTGATCCTCCAAGCCGGCGGCGGGCAACTGGCAGGGCAGATGACCCAGCCAGCAAGGACTCATCCCCAAAGGTTTGCAGCTGCGCGATGCGACGGCGCCGCTCCCGCTGGAGCGCCCACCAGGCAAATGGGAGCAGGAGGAGAAAGATCAGCACTCCCGGAGACCCGAAGCTCAGCGTGCTCATGGCAGGGTTCGAAGCCAGGTTGCGCCGAAGACCAGCTCCAGCGCGAGAAGCAGGAGAGCGGGAGCCAGGAAGGAGCCATAGAGCTCCCGATACTTTCGAGTCTCTCCCACCCGCACGTCGATCCGCTCGACTTGGTCGATCTGATCCATCACCCGGTTCAGCGCTTCCGGATCGTTGGCCCGGTAGTAACGGCCTCCCGTGCGCTCGGCCATTCGCTGGAGCGCAACCTCGTCGCGATTGGTGAGCCGGGGGGCCGTGTTGCCCACTCGCCAGACGCCGTTCAAGGGCACGCTGGTCGTATCGGCGGTGCTGAGCCCGATGGCCTGGATCCGGATCCCCAACGTGCGCGCCGCCTCCGCGGCCACCAGCGGCGTCGGCCGGCCGGTATTGTTGGCTCCGTCGGTAATGAGGACAATGGTGCTCGCCTTCACCGGCAGGTCCTTGAGTTGATTGAGGCTCAAGGCAAGGGCGGTGCCGATGGCGGTCCCGTCGGGCAGCATGCCGATGTCCACCCGGCCGAGGATTCCCCGGAGCAGCGTGAGATCGGGTGTAAGCGGCGCCTGGAGGAAGGCCCGCCCGGCGAAGAGTACCAGGCCCACGAGATCTCCCTGGCGCCGCTGAACGAAATCACTGACCACCCGCCGGGCCACAGCCAGCCGATTCCCCGGACGGAAGTCTCCCGCCTTCATGCTGCTCGAGATGTCGAGCGCGAGCATGATGTTGCGGGAGCGAAGCCGGATCTCCCGCACGTCCCGGGGCACCTGCGGCCGAGCCAGCGCGAGCGCCAGCAAAGTCAGCCCCAATGTGTGCAGCACAGTGAGGATTGGGCGCCACCGCGCTCTCCCCGCCACCGGAAGGTCCGCAATGAATCCGAGCGCGGGCAGCGCGAGTCGGTGGACCGGAGCGCGCCGGCGGTAGCGCCAGCGGCGGAACGCGTACCAGGCGGGGAGCGCCAGCAGGACCAGGAAACCTGGATCAGCGAAGCGCATCGGCCACCTCTCCGGTCAAACGCGCGGCATGCCATTCTCCCAGCAACGAACGGCACTGCACCAGGAACTGCGTCGCTGTGGCCGGGGTCGGGCGGAACCGGGCGAACTTCACCAGATCGGCTTGGCCCAATAGCGTGTCGGCGCGGTCGCGCAGCCCATCCTGAGAGAGGTGCGGCGGCAAGGACCAGAGCACTTCTTCGGTAGTCCGCTCCCGCGCGGGCAAGTCCTCTGCTGCTTCGAGATAGCCGCGAAGCGTGTCCACGACTGCCTCGTAATGCCGGGCTACCTCGCCCCGTGCCGGCCACCGCTCCCGCTCGATTTGGATCAGCTGTTCGAGGGCAAGGCTGTATGGGCTGGGTGCCGCAATTGGACCCGCCGGAGCGGCCAGAGGAGTGGAGATAGCTGCGGGGCGTCTTCTTCGCCGGACCAGATACAGGGCCAGTAACGCCGCCCCCGCCACGACGCCGGCAATGACCGGCCCGAAGGAGGGTCGGGAGCTCGGCTCCAGCTCTCGGATGTCCTTGAGTGGGGGGTTACCCGCTGGAAGCAGGGAGACGATTTCGACGTAGGCTGAGTCACTCGGGAGTGTGGCTCGACCCACTCCCTTGACGGCCCGCATGAACGGAAGCCCGAATAGCGGAACCGCCCTTCGGCCGGGTCGATAGAACGCAACTCGGGCTCGGCCGTGGAAGAGTCGGTCGGGTGAGCGCTGGAGCTTTTCTACTGAGAGAAGACGGACTCCGGGCGGTAGCGCGGTCAGCGGTTGGGGGACGGTGTCGAAGAGGAGATCCCGCTCGTCCAATCGAACCCGAAAGCGTAAGGTGACGGAGTCGCCGATGGTGGCGCGGGTGATCTCAGGGGTGACCTCGAAGGACTGGCCCGACACCACTTGGGCATAGGCTGGGCCGGAGCCGACCAGTGAGCCCAGCAGCAGAATCATTCCGACTACAGTGAGGAATCTTCTCACCGCCGACCCGCCCGCTCCCGTCGCCGGAAGAACGCAATCAGTGGATCGGCGTACGGCCCGCCGGTCTCCAGCCGCACTAGGTCCGCTCCGTGTTGCCGGAGGTCCTGCTGCAGGGAGCGGTCGAACTCCTCGGCTCGCCGGCGGAACCGTTCACGAATCTCGGGACGGCTGGTGTCGACCAGACGCCAGACGCCGCTCTCGGGCTCCTGTAGTGAGACCAGGCCGATATTGGGCAGCTCGCGCTCGCGATGATCGTAGAGCTGGAGGGCGATCACGTCGTGCCGCCTGGCCAGGCGTTCCAGGGCGGCCTGGTATCCCGAGGTGAGGAAATCGGAAACCACGAACAGGACCGAGCGCCGGCGCAGGATCGAGTCCGCGAACTGCAGTGCGGCCGCCAGGTCAGTCGCGGCGCCCTCGGCCTCGAAGGCGAGCAGATCGTTGATAATCCTGAGCACGTGCCGGCGGCCGCGGCGAGGGGGCACGAACCGCTCTACCCGGTCGGTGACCCACACCGCGCCAACCCGGTCGTGGTTCCGCGCCGCCGCGAGCGCGAGCACGGCACAGACCTCGACGGACAGGGCCTGTTTGGTGCGGACCCGGGTTCCGAACCGGCCTGAAGCGCTCACGTCGACCAGAAAGAGCACGGTGAGCTCGCGCTCCTCGAGGTAGCGCTTCACGTAGGCCGAGCCTAGACGCGCGGTGACGTTCCAGTCGATGGCACGGACGTCGTCGCCCGGCTGATATTCCCTGACCTCGGAGAACTCCACCCCCCGGCCCCGAAAGGCGCTGGAATACTCTCCGGCCACGATATCTCGAACCAGGTGGCGGGTGGTGATCTCGATCCGCCGCACCTCACGCATTACTTCGTCCGGGCTCATGGCACGGGGATGCGCTCGAAGATCCTTCCCAGAAGTGCGTCCGCGCCGGTACCCTCCGCGTCCGCCCGATAGGTCAGAAGGATCCGGTGGCGCAGGACGTCCAGACCGAGCGCCTTGATGTCTTCCGGAATCACATGGGCCCGGCCCGCGAGGAACGCATGAGCCTTGGCCGCGCGGATGAGATAGATCGCTGCCCTGGGCGAGGCGCCGTACTCGATCAGCGGCGCGAGCTCGCCGAGCCCAGCGGCTTCAGGGCGCCGCGTGGCACCGATGAGGTCGAGCACATACTCCTTGATCCGTCCGTCGACGTACACCTCATGCACCAGCTTCCGGGCGAGGGCCACGCGCTCCGGATCCAGCACCGGGCGGGCGCTCGGCTCCGGCCCCGCCGTCATCCGGTCGAGGACCTCACGTTCCTCCTGCCGGTTGGGATACGTCACGATCAGCTTGAACATGAAGCGATCGACCTGCGCCTCGGGGAGCGGATAGGTGCCCTCGTGCTCGATCGGATTCTGGGTGGCGAGGACCAGGAACAGGTCCGGTAGGGGAAACGTCTGCCCGCCGATGGTCACTTGCTTCTCCTGCATCGCCTCCAACAGGGCGCTCTGCACTTTGGCGGGTGCCCGGTTGATCTCGTCGGCCAGCAGGATATTGGTGAAGATGGGCCCCTTCTGCACTGTGAAGTCACCGCTCCGCTGATTGTACACCATGGTGCCGATCAGGTCGGAGGGAAGCAGGTCCGGGGTGAACTGGATGCGATGGAAGCCGCCGGCGATGGTCGCCGCCAGGGTCCGAACGGCCAGGGTCTTGGCCAGTCCAGGCACACCCTCGAGCAGGACATGCCCGTCGGCGAGGAGACCGATCAGCAGACGCTCCAGCATCGGGCGCTGCCCCACGATCACCCGGCCGATCTCCTGCGTGACCTGAGCCAGGATGCGGCTCTCCTCCAGCAGGCGCGGATCCGGCGGGGCAACCGGGTGGGTGTCAACGTGAACCATGGAGTGACCGGATGGAGGCGGCATCAGGATGGAGGTTCTGGTGCGGGCACGACCTGCTGTGCCAGAATGAGCTGCCGAGCCTCGCCGCGGAGGCGCGGGAGACGCTGGAGGAAGAGTAACCCCCCGACCAGGCAGAATGCGCCGCCGGCAGCCACGGTCGTCGTAGCGCCGAGCCAACCCGCCAGAGAGCCGGCCAGAAGCGCTCCGATCGGCGCCATTCCCATGAACATCATGGAATACACCGCCATCACCCGGCCTCGCAACGCATTGGGGATCATCGACTGGATGAGTGTGTTGGACGCCGCCATCTGGGTCATCATGGCGAATCCCACCGGCAGGAGGAGCGCCACGCCGAGCCACAAGCTCCGCACCATGGAGAATGCCATGAGGCTCAGACCGAACCCGATGGCCGCGAATGCGATGGTGCGCCCGTACCCGCGCAGGCCCACCCGGCTGGCCAGACTCAAGGCTCCGAGCAGGGCGCCCACGCCGGATGCTCCCATCAGAATACCCAAACCCCGGGCCCCCGAGTGGAACGTCTGATCGGCGATGATGGGCATGAGTACGGAATAAGGCATTCCCATCAAGCTGATAAGGCCTAACAGCAGAAGCAGCGCCAGAATGGGACGGGATCGGGAAACAAACTGGAACCCTTCCATCACATGCGCCACGGCCGATGCGGGGCGGGCGGCCGCGGGAACTCGGGGCACACGCATGAGCAGCAGTCCCGCTATAACGGCGATGTAGCTCACGGCATTGGCGAGGAAGCACCAGCCTTCACCCACCGCGGCCACCAGCACCCCAGCTATGGCCGGTCCGACCACTCGGGCGCCGTTGAACATCGACGAATTCAGGGCGATGGCGTTCTGGAGATCCTCCCGGGCTACGAGCTCGACCACGAACGCCTGCCGCGCCGGTATATCGAACGCGTTCACGACGCCCAGCAGGGCCGCAATGGCCATCAGGTGCCAGATGCGGACGAGGTGGGTCAGGGTCAGGAGGGCGAGCGCAGCGGCAAGAACCATCGAGGCCACCTGCGTCGCGATCACGATGCGCTGGCGATTATACCGGTCGGCTATGGCGCCGCCGATGGGCGACAGCAGGAAGATCGGTATCCGATTAGCGAACCCAGCGAGCCCGAGCAGCAGCGCGGAGCCGGTGAGCCGGTACACCAGCCAGCTCTCGGCCACCGTCTGCATCCACGTGCCGATCAGCGAAATGAGCTGCCCACCCATGAAGATCCGGTAGTTCCGGTGCCTCAGGGCGCGCAGGAGAGTCAGTCGGGGACTCATCGGGCGGCTTCGGCCGCCCTCGCCTCGCTAGTCCCGGGCTCGGCATACGCCCGCGGCTGCTTCGCTCTGCCCCGGGCCAGCCGCTGCTGCAATGCATCCATGTAGGTGTACACCACCGGTGTGATATAGAGCGTGATGAGCTGGGAAAACAGGAGTCCTCCGACGACGGCTATGCCGAGGGGCCGGCGGGACTCGGCGCCGGCCCCGTGTCCCAAGGCGATGGGCAGGGTTCCCACCAACGCTGCCATGGTGGTCATCATGATAGGACGGAAGCGGACGCTGGCCGCCTCCAGGATGGCCTTTCGGGCGGTGGTGCGCTCTTGTCGCTCCCGGTCGATGGCAAAGTCGATCATCATGATCGCGTTCTTCTTCACGATGCCGATCAGCATGACGATGCCGACGAAGGCATAGATGCTCAGATCGAGCCGGAAGATCACGAGGGCCAACAAAGCCCCGAAGCCCGCAAAGGGAAGGCCCGACAGGATCGTGAGTGGGTGAATGAAGCTCTCGTACAGAACGCCCAGCACCAGGTAGATCACCAGAATCGCGAGGACGAGTAGCACCAGCAATCCTTGCTGCGCGTCCTGAAAGGCCTGCGCGGTGCCGGCAAAGCTGGTGCTGATGGTGGAAGGCAGAACCTGTCGCGCGGCCGCCTGTACCCGGTCCACCGCGGTCCCTATGGACGTTCCGGGCTCGAGGTTGAACGAAAGAGTTACCGCGGGCAGCTGCCCCGAGTGGTTCACCGTGAGGGGACCGGTGGACGGGGTGATCTGAGCCAGGCTGGCCAGGGGGACCGGGGCGCCATCTCGGCCGCTGAGGTGCAGCAGAGTCATGGCGGACAGGTCGCGCTGATATTGGGGGAGCAACTCCATGACCACCCAATACTGATCGTTGGGCGTATAGATGGTGCTCACCTGGCGCGCGCCGTACGCGTTGTAGAGCGCGTTCTCAATCTCGCTCACATCAATCCCGAGAGCCGCGGCCCGGTCTCGCGCGATAGATACCTGAACCTGCGGATTCTTGATTTGCAGGTCGCTGGTGACGTCGGTCAACCCGGGAACGGTATGCAGCCGCTGCTCCAGTGCCGCGGCGCCCTGATACAACGCGTCTATGTCGGAGCTCTGGAGGGTGAACTGGTACTGACTCTTGGACGCGCGCCCGCCGATGTTGATCACCGGTGGGTTCTGAATGTAGACCCGAAGTCCCGGCACCGCGGAGAGCTTTCCGGTGAGCGACCGGGCCACCTGGTCCGCACTCAGCGCCCGCTGGTTCCGGGGTTTGAGACGGATGAGCAGGCGACCCTGGTTCACAGTGGTATTGCGTCCGCCTCCCCCAACGGCGGACATGTACCCGTCCACGTTGGGATCTTCCTGGACAATCGCCGCCGCGGCCAGCTGATGCCTGACCATCGCATCGTAGCTGCTTCCCTCCAGGATCTCGGTGGTACCCGATAGTTGTCCCTGATCCTCACTGGGGATGAATCCCTTGGGCACGAACCGGCCCAGAAGCACCGTGCCGATCAGGATGAGGGCCATGAAGACCATGGCCAGGGGGCGGCGATCCATGACCCAACCCAGCGAGCGCTCGTAGCCAGCGAGCGATTTTTCCCAGGCCCGCTCGATGGCCCCGTACAGGCGTCCGTGCTGCTCATTCTCCGGATGGGGCTTCAGCCACCGGCTGCACAGCATCGGGGTGAGGGTGAGCGAGACCACGCCCGAGACCAGAATCGCGACCCCGATGGTGATGGCGAACTCTTGAAACAGCCGTCCGATCAGGCCGCCCATGAACAGCACCGGGATGAAGACCGCGACCAGCGACAAGGTCATGGAGATGACCGTGAAGCCGATCTCCCGGCTGCCGTTGAGGGCGCCCTCCATGACCGACTCCCCCTGCTCGATGTGCCGGACGATGTTCTCCAGCACCACGATGGCATCGTCCACCACAAAGCCGACCGCCAGCGTCAGCGCCATGAGCGAGAGGTTATCGAGGCTGAAGCCGAGCAGGTACATCACCGAAAAGGTCCCGACCAGGGACATGGGCAGGGCCAGGCTCGGAATCAGCGTCGCCCGCAGATTCCGAAGGAACAGGAAAATCACCATGACGACGAGGCAGAGGGCCAGGAACAGGGTGAACTTGACGTCCTGGACCGACGCCTTGACCGTCTGCGAGCGGTCATAAAGCGTGGCGATTTCCACCGACGCCGGGAGCAACGGGCGCAGCTTGTCCACCTCGGCCTTGACCCGCTCCGCCACGGCCACCGTGTTGGTACCGGGCTGCCGCTGAATGGCGAGGACGATGGCCCGCTCGCCGTTGTACCAGCTGGCCTGCTTCGTGTCCTGTACGCTGTCCACCACTCGCCCGAGGTCGCGAAGGCGGACCGGCGCACCGTTGCGGTAGGTCACCACCAGGGCACCGAAGTCGGCGGCGTTGGTGAGCTGTCCCTGGCTCACCACCGCGTAGGCCTTGTCGGTCCCCCACAGGGTTCCAGTCGGGAGATTCACGTTCCCGTTACTCACCGCCTGGGCGACCTGGTCGATGCCGATGCTGCGAGCGGCCAGCTGCTGAGGGTCGAGCTGAATGCGGACAGCGTAGGTCTGAGCCCCGTAGACCTGCACCTGCGCCACCCCGTCTACTGTCGAGAGCCGTTGGCCGAGAAAGGTCTCGGCGTACTCGTCCAGCTTGGACAGCGGCAGCATGGTGGTCCGCAGAGCGTAGTACAGAATCGGCGACGATGAGGGATCTACCTTGCGGAAGCTGGGGGGCAGCATGTCCTGAGGGAGTTGGCGCACCGCCTGGGAGATGGCCGCCTGCACGTCCTGCGCGGCGGCGTCGATGTTGCGGCTCAGGGCAAACTGCAAGGTGATGGAGGTGCCCCCCTGGGTGCTGGTGGAAGTCATCGTCTGCACCCCGGGGATGGTGGAGAACTGTTTCTCCAGCGGGGTCGCCACCGAGGATGCCATGGTCTCAGGACTCGCGCCGGGCAGGTTGGCGCTCACCGAAATGGTGGGGTAATCGACGGCCGGGAGATCGCTCACCGGCAGCTGCCGGTATGCCACCAGTCCGAAGATCAAAATGCCCGCCGTCACCAGCGTGGTCATGACGGGGCGTCGGATGAAGAGTGCCGTGAAGTTCATAACGCCCCCAACCGCGTGGTATCCGGCGCGGCCTTGATTTGTACTTTGGAGCCCTGACGCAGACGCAGCTGCCCGTCCGTCACTACCCGGTCTCCGGCCTGAATGTCGCCGCTCACCACGGCGTACTCTCCCGCGGTCCGGTTTACCGTCACCGGCCGGGTGGCGGCCGAGCTGTCCGGCTGAATCACGAACACGAAGCTTCCCTGCTGGCCGGTGACGACTGCCGCCACCGGAATGACCAGCGCGTTCGGCTCGACATAGAGCTGGAGCCGAATGTTGACAAACGCCCCGGGCCATAGCGCGCCGTCGTCATTGGAGAAGCGGCCCTTGAGCAGGATGGTGCCGGTGGCCGTGTCCACGGCGTTGTCCACGAAGCTGAGGCCACCCTCGCTGGGGTCTCCTCCGGTGGACGGTTCGGCGCGCACGACGATGTCCTTGCCCAGGTGAGCCTGAATCAAGGGGAGATTAGCTGCGGGGACCGAGAATCGGGCCAGGATCGGCCGAATCCGATTGATCACTACCAGCGGCTGCTGGGCGTTGGCCCGCACCAGGTTGCCCTCGCGGACCAGGAGACTTCCGGTGCGACCCGATATCGGCGCCCGAATGGTGGAGTACTGCAGGTTCAGTCGCGCCTGGTCCACCGCCGCCTGGCTCCCGGCCAGCGTGGCCTGTGCCGCAGCGGCTGTGGTTCGCACCTGCTCGTACTGCTGGGCGGTGACGTACTGCTTCCCCACCAACGCCTGGTATCGCTTTTCATCCTCTGCCGCGTTAACGGCCTGGGCCCGATCGCGCGCCAGGGCCGCCAAGGCCTGGTCGAGCGCGGCGCGGTAGGGCCGCGGATCTACCTGGAAAAGCACCTGGCCTTGCTTCACCTCATCGCCCTCTTTGAACGCGACCCGTTGCAAGATGCCGGCTACCTGGGCCTGGACCTCAACCGTCTGCAGCGGCTCGACCATGCCGGTGGCGGCCAGCTCGAAGGGCATCGCCCGCCGCTCCGCGAGAGCCACCTTTACCGGCACCGGCGGCGATGCAGGGGCTTTCGCCTTGGAGCACGCGGCGAGCAGGATAAGGGGCACCAGCGTCCCCCGGAGTCGAGTCGAGAGGGAAAAGCTCACGGTCGTTCTCATCGTGGAGGAGTCTGGGAGGCGGAGTCGGGCTGAAGACGGAGCGAGCTTCCGCCCCGCTCATCGAGGACCCCTGCGTCGCGCGCGAGCTGTGCCAGGGAGGTGTTCCACTCCAGCCGGGCCATGACCTGCTGGGCCCGGGCGTCAGCCAGCGCGGACTGGGCCGTGAGGAGGTCCAATACGGAGCCGACCCCGGCTTTGTATCTGCCGAGCGCCACATCGTTCGAGAGTTGGGCGCTGGCCACGAGGTCCTCACTGGTCCGCACCCGGCGGTCGGCGGTCCGCAAGGCGTAGTACGAGCTGAACACCTCGAAGACCACTTGCTGTCCCAGGATGTCGGTCCGGGCGGCGGCCGCGTCCGCCAGGGCCGCGGCCTGTCGCTGATCGTACATTCGAGAGAAACCCGCAAAGAGCGGGATATGAAGCCCGAGTGACAGGGTGTAATTGTTGCCGCCCTGGGGGAGGGAGGAGGTGTAGGTCCTCCCCCCGGTTCCATTCAATTCCAGCGACGGGAGCCGGTTTGCCCGTGCAACCGAGATCTGATCGCGCGACGCCTCGTACTCCGCCCGTGCGGCGGCCAGATCGGGCCGCGCCTCCACCGCGCGCGCAATGAGGGTATCGACGCTATCGGCCAGCACCGAAACAGGGACCTGGGCCGCCGTGGAGTCGATGTCATAGGGGAGGTTCGCCGGCAGTCCCAGAGATAGGGCCAGCGCTCCGCGCGAGGTCTGGAGGTTGCCCTCGGTGGCTTGGGCCGCAAGCTCGGCCTGGGAAGCGGCGGTGCGAGCCTGTAGCACGTCGGCGATAGTCGCGACCCCGACCCGATGCCGCTCCTCAGCCGCCGCCAGATTGGCCTGGGCTTCCCGCAGGGTGATGCGCTGAGCCCCGAGCAACGCCCGGTTGGCGATGTATTGGAAATAGGCCGTCTGGATCTGCAGCACCACGTTCTGCAGCGTCGCGTTATGAGTGAAGTTGGCGGCGACCAGCGCGTTGCGCGCGGCTCCGACCTTGCCGGAACGGCCCCCGAAATCGAACAGCAGATAAGTGAGGTTGAGACTCGGGCTCAGCACCGACTGGGTGACCGCGCTGCGCCCCTGGGAGGCAACGGTCTTGAGCCGGGTGCCGGTCACGTCGCCGTCGATGGTCGGGAAATAAGCGCCCCGCTCCGAGCCGTACGCGGCCGCTGCCGCCCGCGCGTTGGCCCAGGAGACCCGGGTCTGAGGATTGTTGCGCAGCCCGAGATCCACTACCTCGGCCAGGGTCAGCCGCTTGATCCGCTGTTCGAGATCAAGAGGAACTGCCGGGACGGTGGTCGTGTCCCGCCGCTGCTCCTGCGGTGGAGGAGTCCAGGCGGTGCTCGGCGACGGTGGCACGCCCGCAACTCCACCGACGGAGGGCGTGCCCACGCATGCGCCGAAGGCGAAGCTTGTGCTCGCCAGAAGCACCGCCAACGGTGCCCTCACCCGAGGGCCCCGACCTTGGCCAGCCGGTCTCCACGAGTCGCCTGCCACTGTGCCAACGCCTCGGTGATAACCTGGGACATGAATGCGTACGCCTCCTGGTATTCCTCCAGTCGCTCCAGAACCTCGGGGCTACGGATGGGAAGGCTGGTCCGCGCGGCGCCGATGGCCTCGTGGAACCGCTGCCAGCGCGCGACGCGCTGAGCCATCGTGTGACTAAAGAGGTCGGGAGGGACCCGGTAATAATCCCGGCGGTCGCCCGGCCGGCTGATCCGCTCCAGAACCGCCCGCTGCTCCAGCATCCGGGCGTTGGTGCTCACGCTGCCTTTGCTTACCCTGAGCTCACCCGCCAGGTCGTCCAGCGAACGGGCGTCCTCACTGACGAGCAGCAGGCCGAAGATCCGGCCAGCGATTCGAGGCAGGCCGTCGGCCTCCAGTGCCAGCCCCATTCGCTCGATGAAGTGCGCGGTTTGTACGTCCATTAGAGTCCTTGTAAGAGGCGCTTCCAGCTCCCAGCTTTACCTAGCACCGCTCAGACGCATATCTGTAACGAATGTTAATACGTTCAGTATCAACTTAACGTTGGGAGATCCGCCCTAAGCCAACGCTCCCGACTCCACTTCGACGCCGCTCACCACGCTCCCCGCCCGCCGGCGGTCGATTCCCAGCACCAGAACGGCGGCCACAACACACAGACCCCCGGCGATGGTAAAGGCTTCGACGTATCCACCCAGTGCGGTGCGGAGGGCGCCCGCACCGAAGGCTGCCGTCGCTGCACCGAGCTGATGGGCGGCAACGATCCATCCGAACATCAAGGGGCCATTCTCCCTGCCGAATACGTTCGCCGTAAGCCGCACCGTCGGAGGCACGGTAGCAATCCAGTCGAGCCCGTAAAACACGGCAAAGAGAGGTAGTCCAAGGAGGGTGCCTGCGGCCCGAACTTCCGAGATCCCGTGATCGATACAAGCCGGGATGAGGTGGGTGCCGATGAGACCGTTGGTGCTGGCGCCGCAGATGAAGAAACTGCCGGCGAGCAGCCAGAAATCCCGAGAACGGGCGCCCTCTCTCAACGCCCCCAGAGCGCCGGCGGAGGTCGAGACTGGAGTTCCGTCCTGGTCGCGGCTGGGTAAATCTTGCTCGCCGAATCGGGCGAGCCCCACATCTTCGGGGCGCTCCCGGAGGAGCAGGAACACTAACGGGATGATCAGCAAGACGGCGCCGGCCACCAGCAACGTCGCCGTGCGCCAGCCGTGGCGTTCGACGCTGCATCAGTGCTGCGGCGAACGGCCCCATGAGGCCGTACAGGATGAGGTTGATCGAAACCGCCAGCGAAATGGTGGCCCGGGTCCAGCCGAACCCCGTTCCAGTGGGACGATCAGGATGCTGGGCGTCGCGCGAGCTCCGGCCGAGCTCAGCAGGACGAGGAAGGTGACGGCGGCGACGATCCAGCCATAGTGAATTCGGCGGCGCGCCAGTCGGGTGGCGAGTGACATTGTCCTAGTGTACGAGAACTGCGATCAGGAAGATTTGGTTCGCTGGGCGAGGTTGTTTCGCAGGTGAGTTGCTTCCTCCGACACGACCCGCACCGCAATTCGGGTCTCCCGGAGGAGGAGCACGCAACCCAGCACCAGTCCCATGACGCCGATGAAGCCGGCAGCGACCGCGATGACTTCCAGCGTGGCCGGTAGCATTTCGGCTGGTGTGCTCGAGAGCGCCGCACCGACCAGTGAGGTGAGCGCCGCCGCGGCAAAGGCGCCGATCGAGGCGTAGAAGAACCGCAACGCGGTGATCAGTAGTAGGGCCCGCCGCTCAGCGCTGTCCATTTCCTTGAACCGGAACGCGATCAGGCTCTCGTCGGCTCGGGCTGGCGACTCCAGGAAGGCGGCCAGCGTGCGGGCCCGGTCCACCGCACGGGCGAGCCGGTTGCTGGTGCTCAGCACCAGGATTGACGAGGCATTGGTCAGCACCGCGGGCGCCACGATGAGCGACAATGCGGCAAACGGATTGGTGGGATCGCTCATATCGCCGGCGCCGTGAAGGGACGCCGGAATATGAGCGGAGCGCGCACCCGAGCAAATGGGTGCGCGCTCCTCACAGCTGGTTCGAGATCGGAACCTAGTTGCCGAGTCGAATCCGCTCGATCCGGCGGGTCTTGGCCTGTGTGTTGTACAGCCGGAGGCTCACGATGTCGTCCGCCTTGTAGTTCTTGACGGCCTGCTTGAGGTCCGCCGTGGTCTGCACCGGCTTGCCCTCCAGCTCCAGAATGATGTCCGGACCCCCGTTGTCGGGATCGGCGATGGTACCGTACGCGGGGCCGCCGGGGGTTACGCCGGTGACTAGGAGGCCACGCTCGTCGGACGAAAGGTCGAACTGGCGCACCGCATCCTGATCGACCGGTTGCACGGTGAGGCCCAACAGATCCACCGAGGCTGCGGCCTCATCGCTGGAATCGGCCTCATCGTTGGACTTACCCGACTCGCGCGAGGCGGCATCGCGGGGTGCCGCGATCTCCTGCAGGCGGACCTCGAGCGTCTTCCGCTCTCCGCCCTTCCGAGCCACCTCTACCTTCACCTTGTCGCCGGCTTTGCGGAAGGCAATCTGCTGCTGTAGCTGGCCGACGTATTCCACCGGCTTACCATCAACTGCCACGATGATATCGCCCGGCTGCATACCCGCCTTCTTGGCCGGAGAGTTGTCGGTGAAATCCTGGACCAGCACACCTCGAATGTCCGGCAAGCCGACGTACTCGGCGTCGTTGGCGGTGGCGTTCTGCACCGTCACGCCCATGGCCGAACGGTGGACCTTACCGCCGCTGATGATCTGATCCATTACCTGGTGAGCGAGATCGATCGGAATGGCAAAACCGTAACCGGAATAGAACCCGGTCTGGCTTGCGATGGCCGAGTTGACCCCGATGACCTCACCCCGCACGCTGACGAGCGGCCCACCCGAATTGCCGGGGTTGATGGCTGCGTCGGTCTGGATGAAATCCTGGATGCTGCGGTCGGACTGCCCCGGAAGGGCAAGGGTGCGCCCCTTGGCGCTGATGATGCCCGAGGTCACCGTGAAAGTGAGGTTGTCACCCAACGGATTACCCACCGCCAGGACCCACTCACCGACTCGCGCCGCACTGCTGCTGCCCAACGGAGCGGGAACGAGGTTCTTGGCATCGATCTTCAGTACTGCCAGATCGGTGTTGGGGTCGGTGCCGACCACTTTCGCCTTGAACTCGCGGCGGTTGAGCAGGCGAACCGTCACCTGATCCGAGCCGTCGACGACGTGGTTGTTGGTGAGGATGTAGCCGTCCTTGGAGACAATGAAGCCCGAGCCTGAGCTTTCTTGGAACTGGGGCTCCTGCTGCATCGGCGGGGAATTCCGAAAGAACGGCTCGAACCCGGGGGGTACTTCCATCCTGGGCCCGTTGCGGTTCCCCATCTCTCTCCGAGCCTTATGGCCCGACTTGATGTACACGACGCTGGGCTTGACGTGCTCCGCTACCGACGCAAAGGCCTCGCTCAAATCCTGGAGCGACCCGACGGCGCGGGGCAGGCCCGGACCGGTCGCAGCAACGCTGGTGTTCTGCGCCGCTTGCTGCTGGGCCGCCGACTGATAGGGTAAGTGAAGGAGGCCTGCGGTGAGCAGGCCGAGAGCAAACGCTAATCCGACGCCGCTGGATCGGAGCCGGCGAAGCCAACCGTGGGACATATCAACTCCCGCATGGGAATCCATCAGGGTTCGGAGCCCATTGCTCCGATCAAGTGTTCAGATGTCCAGGCAGAAGGTTTCGTCGCGCTTCGGCCCTGAAACGGGGTAGGCCAGGCTGCCGTACGGGGGGTGACCGACCTATGGCCTTGACCTTCGCCACGGACCCACATCATGAGAACCCTACAGACCTCGCTGCTGCTGTTGTCGCTTGCCGTGCCGGCCAAGGCCCAATCGGCGGCGGATACCGCCGCCATCCGCGCCACCGCTCTGGATTACGTGGAAGGCTGGTATGAAGGAAATCCCACCCGGATGGCCCGAGCGCTGCACCCCGAGCTGGTCAAGCGGATTGTGGTGAGTGACACCGCTACCGGGAAAAGCGTCCTCCAGAACATGGGCGCCTCGGCCCTGGTCAACGGCGCCCGGCGCGGATACGGAAAGAGCACGCCCAAGGAGCGGCAGCAAAAGGATGTTTCCATTCTGGATATCTTTAACAACGCGGCCAGCGCCAAAGCGGTCATGGCCGATTGGGTCGACTACCTGCAGTTGGCCAAAGTGGACGGGCGCTGGGTCATCGTGAACGTGCTGTGGGAACGAAAACCCGGTAAAGCTGACTAGACCTTGCCTCGCACGACATTCCCCTTCATCATCCGCGCCCGGGCAGACCGCCGCCCGGGCTCTCCTATCGCTGGAGTACTGATGTATCGAGCCACACCATATCGCCCCGGCCTGTTCGCCGGGCTCGTTGCCATCTCGCTCGCCGCCTGTAGCAGCGGCCGAACCGCTCCAACTCCGGTCACACCCTCTCACGGCACCGCGGGGACCGCTTCCCGCGCGGCGGGCTTGGAAGTCCCGGTGTCCGAGGCCTACGATCGCGCCGTGGCCATGGGTACCCGCACCCGCACCGGAGCCCCCGGGCCTCGCTACTGGCAGCAGTGGGCGGACTACAAGCTCGAGGCCGAGCTCAACCCGGTTTCCAAGCGGCTGATGGGAAAGGGCTCGATTGCATACTACAACCGCTCGCCGGACACCCTGCGGGAAGTCTACGTGCAGCTGCTTCACAACATCTTTGCCCCGGGCATGCGGCATAACACCGACGTACCCTGGGCCGTAGAAGGCGTCGAGCTCAGCCGGGTGGCGGCCCAGGGACAGGAGCTGAAGCCAAGCGATGACCGAGAAAAGCCGGCGTACCAGGTAGATGGAACCATCATGCGCATCCGACTGCCTCGCCCGCTGCCGCCAGGCGGTTCCGCGGCCTTCGACTTCGCCTGGAGGCTTCGGATACCGCCGGACGGCGCGCCCCGCGGTGGGCAGGATGGCGAAACGTTCTACATCAACTACTGGTATCCCCAGATGGCGGTGTATGACGATGTGAACGGATGGCAGACCGATCAGTATCTGGGGAATGCCGAGTTTTACATGGGTTACGGGAACTATGACGTGGCCCTAACCGTGCCCGCCGGTTGGCTGGTCGACGCAACGGGCCGGCTGCAGAACCCAGCGGAGGTTCTCTCCGCCCAGACCAGGGCCCGGCTGGACTCTGCGGCACACGCCGGCGGCATCGTGCACGTGGTGACCGAGGCCGACCGCAATCCCGGAGTCTCCACCACCGCCGGCACCAACGGCAAGCTGACCTGGCACTATCGGGCGGAGAACGTGCGCGATGTCGCCTGGGCCACGTCGGCCAAGTACCTCTGGGATGCCGCCAACGCGGTTGTCGGCGACGTGAACGGCGACGGCCGGCCCGACACCAGTGCCATCTATTCGTTCTATCGCCCTGAGCAACGGCTCAACCACTGGGACCAGAGCGCGAGATACAACAAGTATTCGATCGAGTTCTTCTCCCGGTACCTCGCGCCGTATCCTTACCCCCACATGACCGCGGTGGACGGCCCCACCTCGTGTGGTGGGATGGAGTACCCGATGATGACCTGCATCGGGGGACAGTGGGACACGCTCAGCCTCTACGAGGTCACCACCCACGAGATCGGGCACATGTGGTTCCCCATGATCGTGGGCTCGGACGAGAAGCGATACGCCTGGATGGACGAGGGCCTGACCCAGTTCGATCAGTCCCAGTCGATGGACGATTTCTTCAAGGGCTTCGACGATGAGGCCCGGAACCGGAAGAATTATCTCGACTTTGCGGAGACCGGGGGCGAGGTCGAGCTGATGCACCACGGGGACCGCTATCCCAATTATCCATCGTACGGGGTGGCAAGCTACTACAAGCCGGCCTCGGTGATGGTGGCACTGCGTGGCGTGCTGGGGCCGGAGATCTTCCACAAGGCGTATACCGAGTACATCCACCGATGGGCCTACAAGCATCCGTCGCCGTACGACTTCTTCCACACCTTCGAGGATGTCTCGGGAAAAGACCTCTCCTGGTTCTGGCGGAGCTGGTTCTTCGAGACCTGGAAACTGGACCAGGCCATCGACACCGTGACCACCGTCGGCGATTCGGTCGATATCGTGGTTGAGAATAAGGGTCGGGCGGTAATGCCGGTCCGCCTGGCGGTGACCAGGGCCAATGGCCAGGTCGAACGGATCACCCTGCCGGTGGAGACCTGGTACGCGGGCGTCCGTCGCCGATCCGTGCGCGTTGCCCGCCAGCCTGTTGTGAAGACGATCGAGATCGACCCGGACAAGGACTTCCCCGACATCGACCGAAGCAATCAGGTGTGGCCGCGGTAGACGACTAACTTTACCCCATGTCCCGCGTCCTCATCGTCGCCAACCGTCTGCCGGTTACCGTCAGCGCCACCGACTCCGGGGTCGAGGTGCAACGAAGCTCGGGTGGTCTGGCGACCGGCCTTCTCCGTCCGCACGAGCAATCGGGTGGGCTCTGGATCGGCTGGCCGGGAGCCTCTGACAAGCTCACGGCAAAACAGCGGTCCGAGCTCGAGCAGAAGCTGGCCGAGATGCGTTTGGTGGCAGTGCCACTGACTGAGGACCAGGTGGCCCGGTATTACGAGGGGTTTTCCAACGGCGTTCTCTGGCCACTCTTTCATTATCTGTTGGAGCAGGTGCCGCTCCGTGTACGTGACTGGGAGCCGTACGTGGAAGTCAACGAGCGATTTGCCGAGGTGGTCGCTCAGCACTACCAGCCCGGCGATCTCATCTGGGTCCACGATTACCAGCTGTTACTCCTGCCCTAGCTCTTGCGCCGCCGGCTGCCTGACGCCCGGATCGGCTTCTTCCTTCACATTCCCTTTCCCTCCGAGGAGCTGTTCCGCGCCCTGCCGGAGCGGGACCGCCTCCTCCGGGGACTGCTCGGCGCCGACCTCGTCGGCTTTCACACCCCGTCGTACCTCCGGCACTTCGCCACTTCGCTCACCCAGATTCTGGGACTCACGGTAGAAATTGACCGGGTGCAGGTGACCGATCGGGAGGTCCGGCTGGGGGTTTTCCCCATGGGCGTGGACGCCGAGACCTTCAGCGGGTTGGCGAAAGACCCCGGCGTCGAGGCCGAGGCCCGGACCCTCAGAGGAGACGGAAGCGTCAAGCTGCTGGTGGGCGTGGACCGCCTGGACTACACCAAGGGCATCCCCCAGCGTCTGCTCGCCTACGAGAGGATGCTTCAGACTCATCCCGATCTGCGGGAGCGGGTTCGCCTGGTGCAGGTCGCGGTCCCTTCACGCACCGGAGTCGAGGCGTACCAGGGGTTCCGCGCCCTGGTCGAGGGGCTGGTCGGCCGGATCAACGGCGCCTTCGGCACCCCGCATTGGGTGCCGGTGAACTACATCTACCGGGGACTGTCGGAGCCGGAGCTGGTGGCGCTGTATCGGGCGGCCGAGGTCATGTTGGTCACCCCGCTGCGGGATGGTATGAACCTGGTGGCCAAGGAATTCGTGGCCTCACGAGTGGATGGCGATGGCGTGCTGGTGCTGAGCGAATTCGCGGGCGCGTCGTGGGAGCTATCCGAGGCTATCCAGGTGAACCCCTACGATGTCGAGGGCACGGCAGAGAGTTACTACCGCGCGCTCACAATGAGTCCCGAAGAGCGGCGAACCAGACTGGGTCCGCTGCGTGCCCGGGTGGAGACGTATGACGTGCATCGTTGGGCGGCCAGCTTCCTGGAGCAGCTGGAGACCATAACCCACCAGGCACCGGCTACCCGCCGCGCACCGGGCGGAGCCCACGCCGCGCGGCAGGCGCTGGTGAACAGGCTGCGCGATGCGGAGAAGCTCCTCGCGCTGCTCGACTACGACGGCACCCTGGTGCCGTTTACCGCTACACCGGAGCTCGCCCGTCCTGATCCTGCCCTGCTCGAGCTGCTGAGAGCCCTGGCCGCGCGTCCCCACAGCGAAGTGCACGTGGTGAGTGGCCGGAGTCGGGAGACGCTGGAGCGCTGGCTCGGCGCCCTCCCGGTCACGCTCCACGCGGAGCATGGGTTCTGGTCCCGGCGGCCCGATGGATCCGGTTGGACCCCGATTGCGGAGGTGGGAGGAGCCTGGCGCGAGCCGGCACTCGAGATTCTCCGCGACTTCACGGCGCGAACGCCCGGTGCGCTGATCGAGATCAAGGACGTGGCCCTCGCCTGGCACTACCGGCTGGCCGACCAGGAGTCCGGGGCCCGCCGAGCCAACGAGCTGAGACTTCATCTGGCGCAGCTGCTGAGCAATCAGCCGGTGGAGATTCTGGCTGGACACAAGGTGGTCGAGATCCGGCCCTATGGCGTCCACAAGGGCCGCATCGTTCCGCCGCTCACGCCTGAGCGGCTCGCCTCCACCACGGTGCTGGCGCTCGGCGATGATCGGACCGACGAGGACCTCTTCGCTGCCCTCCCACCCGAGGCTATCACCGTCAAGGTGGGATCGGGCGCTACTAAGGCTCGTTTTCGCCTAGAGGGGGTGCCTGCCGCGCGAGCTCTGCTCCACTCGATGGCTGAGACCGAGGTTCCCCGCTAGCCGCTTACTCGCTCGGAGTCGCGGGCGGCTCGATATGCTTCAGCGCTCGCCGAGCCGAGGCGGCGATCTCATCGTTGATCTCTTCATCTACCATCTGCTGCAGCCGGGGAACGGCGGCTTTGGCGGCCGGACCGATCTCCAGCAGGGCTACGGTGACAGGAAAGCGGACCGATGGAGCGGGGTCGTCGAGGGCGACGATCAGCGCGGGCACCGCGGCGGCGGCAGCCGGACCCAGGCCGGCGATCTCGTAGGCGGCAGCGTTCCGAGTCTGCGGCGAGGGGGCCTTGAGATCGGCAACCCACTGGCTCAAGGTGCGGCCGTTGGAAACCGGCTCCCGGGCCTTCACCGGCTTTGCCTGAGCCAGGGCGCCTGAGGCGAGCACGGTCGCCGCGATTGCCGAGGTCCACAGCACTCGTTTCAGCATGCATCTCCCCTGCGTTGATGGACTGGTCCGCCTTTCCAGCGGCCTCCCAGGGGAATATAAGCTTCACTTCCCCCGAATCGCTGCCGGGGAGCGGAGCGAGGCGTGGAGGTCATCGAAAGCAAGGCCTCCCCGTTCCAGACGGATTGCGTCGTCGGTGTGGGCGCGCACCAGTCCCCGCAGCAGGGCGGCAACGCCCGGCGCCTCCTCCCGGCCGAATTTCGAATCTTTGCAGTCGATGTCATGCACGATCTCACCGATGATGCGCAACGCGCGGTCGCGAATGCCGGCTCGCTGGAGCAGCGTCTCGAAGGTGCAGTGGTCGCCCTCATGAGTGTACTCGGCCTCGAACATGTCGAATCGCACCTCACCGGCTTTGGGCTGGTAGGTCTTGGAGCCGGTGAACTTGAACTTGGCTTTGGGGTCGATGAATCGCCGGATCAACCATGCGCTGGCAATGCGATCCACGTAGACGTCTCGCCGGGTCACCCAGGTGTGTCCTCGCATCTCCTCGCCTCCTTTCGAGGCTTTGCCAGCCGGTTGCCGGCTCAGCCGGGCCTCAACCGAGGCTATGGAACGCTCCGCGGCGCGGCGACCCGGGGCGCCAAAGAAGTCGAGCGCCTGAATCTCCTCCAACCGGCGGCGTAGCCGGCCGAGCTCTACTTCAACCTCGGAGGGGTGCCCGGAGTCTTCGGACGGCGCGTCGCTGCGACTTCCCAGGCGCTGGGCCCCCACCACGATTTCGGCATACTCGACATCCCGCTCCGCAGCGAACATGGCTTCCAGTTCCGCCTCAGTGATTCCCTCCACGATCTGGGCGTCACACAGGGTGGCCTCTCCGCCGTCCGCGACGATCTCACGCAGGAGCCAGCGGAAGTCCTCGACGGCTTCATCCCGGTGGGGCAGGACGTATACAGAATTCTTCAGCGCCACCGCGCCCATGCGTTGGAGCCGGCGCCGCACCTTGACCCGGAAGTAGTCCGGCTTGGGCGGGATCTGGTGGATCAGCAGGAGCCATCGTTTCGACCGCGGAGTCTTGACAGTATCAGCTGAATCATTCATATACCAATTGTATCACATGAGATTGGGGACAGCAACAGCCCCGAGCCCAGCCGGTTGTGCGGGCTGGGGACTCCAGGCTCGGCCCGAAGGAGGTCGGATGCTCTGGGTTACTCGCTCGAAAATCCGGGTCAACCGCGCGGCCACCGGCTGGCTGGTCCGGCGCTTCATCGACCCGGGCGCTAACTTTCGGTTCGTCGAGGCTACGGACGTCGCGCGGTTTCAGGCCGATCATGGCGCCATCGGATTTGACGCGCCCGGCGCCAGATATCCGCACCAGGACGCGAAGGGCCGCTGCTCGTTCGAAGTGCTGGTGGAGGAATACCTGCCGGGGGACGGCGCGCTGCGGGAGCTGGCCGGCATCGTTCATTGTGCCGACTTTCCCGCCGAGACGGCTCGCGCGGGGACAGAGCCGAGCGCCGGGGTGGGGGCCTGGGACACTCTCTCACTGGTCGCGAGCGTCCCGAGCCTGTGCGCCAAGCCTGTGGCACCGCCGGAAGCCGTGGGACTCCGGGCCATAGCGCGTGGCTTTCCACTGGTCGCAGCCGACGACCAGGAGGCCCTGGAGCGGAGCGCCTTCATTTATGATGCACTGTACGCCTCGCTCCGTGGGCGATCCGGGGCATGAAACTGTCCGTCCCGCATTCCCGTCGATTCGCTCAGGGAGACGTCGACTCGACACCTACCTCCACCCCTTCGTGAACATGAATCTCTTTCGAGTTCTGATCCCCGCCGGAGCCTTCGCCTTCGGGGCCGCGGCGTTGGCTTCACCGGTCCGGGCGCAGAGCGCCTCGTCCGGAGCCGCCGACACCTCGATCGCTACCACTTATCGCGGTGCCGCCGACAGTCTCATCGGGGCCGCCACCGGTGACAGCGCCGCATATGCCCGACTCGGAACGCTGGTAGACACCTTCGGTCATCGGCTGAGTGGGTCGGCCAGCCTGGAGGCGGCGATCAACTGGATCCTCGCCGAGATGAAATCCGACGGCTTGCAGAACGTGCGCGGCGAGCGAGCGATGGTGCCCCATTGGGTGCGCGGTGCCGAATCGGCCGACCTGGTCAAGCCCCGGATGGCTCCGCTGCGGATGCTCGGACTAGGGGGGAGCATCGGAACGCCGAAACGCGGGATCACGGCACCGGTGCTCGTCGTCAACGGCTTCGACGACCTTCGCTCCCGGGCCTCGGAAGCGCGGGGCAAGATCGTGCTGTTCGACGCGCCGTTCACCAGCTATCGGGAAACCGTGCACTACCGGGTCGACGGCGCGTCAGCAGCAGCCCGGGCGGGTGCGGTAGCCAGTCTGATCCGCTCGGTGGCCTCCTTCTCGATTCGCAGCCCTCACACCGGCGTCATGCACTACGACTCGACCGTGGCCCGGATCCCCGCGGCGGCACTCAGTGTGGAAGATGCGGAGATGTTGCATCGCTTCCAGGACCGCGGCCAACCGGTAGTGGTCAGGCTTCGCATGGGCGCGCGTACCTTGCCCGACGCCGCATCGAGGAATGTCGTGGCCGAGGTCACCGGTCGCGATCGCCCTGACGAGGTCGTCGTGCTCGGTGGGCATATCGACTCCTGGGACGTCGGACAGGGAGCCATGGATGACGGCGGAGGCGCAGTGGCCGCGTGGGAGGCAGTCCGGCTCATTCACCGGCTGGGACTTCGTCCGCGGCGGACCATCCGCGTGGTGCTCTGGACCAACGAGGAAAACGGCGGCAAGGGTGCGTTGGCGTATCGGGACGCGCATGCCGGCCAGCTGGAAAAGCATGTGCTCGCGATGGAGTCCGACAACGGCGCGTTCACTCCGCACGGCTTTCGGTTCAGCGGCTCGGACGCGGCGTTCGCCCGGGTCCAGCAGGTTGCGGGCTTACTTGAGCCGATCGGGGCGACCAACGTCGCCCGGGAAAAGGAATCGCCGGAGGCGGACATCGCTCCGCTGGTGGAGCGGGGGGTTCCCGGAGTCGGTCTGGATGTCGATCGGACCCGCTATTTCTGGTTCCATCACAGCGAGGGTGACACTCTCGACAAGCTCGACCCCGCCGAACTGGCCCGTTGCGTGGCCGCCATGGCGGTGATGGCCTATGTAGTCGCCGATCTACCGGATCCGCTGGCCCGCACCGCTACTCGATAAGGCGTCAAAGCATGATCAGGCCCAGCCGGATGGCGTTGGCCACCGCCTCCGCCCGGGTCGAAACCTCCAGCTTGGCGAACACCGACGTCACATGAGTCTTGACGGTATGCTCCGATATGCCGAGCCGGGCGGCAATCGTCTTGTTGCCGAGTCCCTCGGCCAGTAGACCCAGGATCTCGACTTCTCGACCCGTGAGCGCGATGGGAGTTCCGGTGGGCAGGGGCTGTCGAGCAGTCTGGAGTGTCGCGCCCGCGTCTGCTGTCTCGCGCACCGTGAGGCCTGCTGCCACCGCCAAGACGGCGGCAGTGATCTGATCGGCTGTTGCGGTGCGCGGTAACGCACCCTGGGCTCCATTCCGCAGTGCCCGGGTTGCCCACGCCGATGCGGGCTCATCTCCCAGCAACACCACGGCCGGCAGCCGCGCGGCCGTATCAGGCTGAGCCCGAAGGGGGAGCGGCGGACTCTCACCCGGTTCCACCGCCAGCACCATCACATCGGCCTCGACCAGCTCCAGTGAACTGCTCACCCTGGCCGGCGTGGCTCCGCTCTCCAGCACCGTGACGCCGGGCTGGCCCGAGAGCAGGGCAGTAAGTCCGGCTCGCACGGCGGGAGAAGTTGCGACGACGAGGACGCGGGTCACGCCGCCTGTTCACCGGTCTCGGCGAGAAAGCGTTGTACCACCGAGACCGGGATGGCGTGCGCCAGGCCCCCCGCGACCAGGGTATTCAGGCCGATCACCTCTCCAGCCACATTGGCGAGCGGGCCACCCGAGTTTCCCGGCGCCAGCCGGATATCGGCCCGGATCCAGCGGTTCCGCCCCGGCCCCGCGGCCAGCCCGTGAACCACACCCAGCGCGAGCGCATTGGCCAGGCCGAATGGGTGGCCCAGGGCAAGCACGAGGTCACCGGGCCGAAGCGCACCGGCATCTCCCGGAACCGCTTCGGGCAGGCCGGTGGCGGGAATGGTGATCAGGGCCAGGTCGCGGCGCGGGTCGCGCCAGCGGACTCGACCCTCGAACACGCGTCCATCCCAGAGCTCGATCTCGAGGGAGCCGGCACGAGCGACGTGAGCATTGCTCACCACCAGGCCGCTCCGGCTCCAGATCACTCCGGAGCCTTCGCCCATCCGGTGGGTGCGCGCCTGAACCGTGATCCGGCGCAGCCGTTCCGCTGCCGCGTTCAGCTCGGACTCGAATCCGCTAAGGCCCTGGAGGACCGCGGTGGTCGCCATACTAATGTCCCTTGCGCGGGCGCTCGCCTACGGTGATTGCCACCGGCTTGGTTTTCCCGGCCCGCACAATCCGAAGCTTAGCCTCCTTCCCCACTCGCTCGGGGCCAAGGAAGGTCAGGATGTCGGAAGGGTCGCTGACGTCCTCGCCCTCGACACCGGTGATGATGTCGCCCAGAAGCAGGCCGGCACGATCTGCTGGTCCCCCCGCTTCCAGATTGATGATGACCAGTCCCATTCTCCCGGCCAGACCGAGCTCCTGCCGCATCGGCCCGGGCAGCCTGACGGGCTGCACCGCCAGACCCAGGTATCCTCGGGTGACGTGGCCCTTCTTGACCAGCTCGCCGGCGACACGATCCACCGTCGCCACCGGTAGCGCGACCGCCATCGCGCGGGTCAAACCCGAGGTGTTGATTCCCAGCACTCGGCCCCCCGCCTCGACCAATGGGCCACCGGAAAACCCGTCGTAGACCGAGAGGTCGAGCCGGACGAAACGATCGACCCGTCCCCCCTGCCAGGTGCGCCATTCACCGCCCACGGCGCTCACGATCCCGAGACTTGCCGTCACCTCGGGACCGGGGCGGCCAACCGCGAGAACCAGGCGGCCTACCTGGAGGTTCGCGTCCGGCGCCCGCTCGGCCGGCGGAAGGCTGGAGTCGGTGCGGAGAACGGCAATGTCGGTCGTGGGATCACGACCGGCCAAGGTGGCGACGCCGGTGCCGCCGTCGGGCAAGGTGAGCGAAATATCCTCATCGCGGGTGAGGGTATGATTTGCGGTTACCACCACTCCGGGCCCCCAGACTACGCCGGAAGACGGAATGCGGCGGCGGCCGTGAATGGCGACCACCGAACGGCTTGCCCGGGTGACGGCTTCGGCCAGATCGTTTGAGAGTCCGGCCAGGGTTCCGGCGGCGGGTACGGATGTGCCCATCAGCTCCTCCATGAATGGAGAGTGGGTGCGGAGGCACCCGCTCTGTCCCATTCATGATGGGAGGAAACGACAGCGGCCGTCATCGGCCGAATGGGGGAGCAAGGATCGGACGTTTCGGCGAGGCGGCAGTGTCTCAGAAAGCGAAACTGGGGGGTGAGTTGTTCCGTACCGGGTACGAGGGCCCATGCTGCTAGCGCTTCTCTTCATCATCAATTCGGAGACTCCCGAGCCACCCGCCACCTACAACGGCCGGGCGGGGCAGTTGGACGTGCGCATTCCCCGGCACGAGGCAGAACTGGTGGTAGACGGCAAGCTGGATGAGCCGGTCTGGGCCGAAGCGGCGGTGCTCACCGGGTTTTCCCAATTCTCCCCCACCGATGGCGTGCCGGCCGCCGATTCCACCCAGGTCCTCGTCTGGTACTCCTCCACCGGCATTCACTTCGGCGTACGGGCGTTCGAGGCGCACGGCGCTGTCCACGCCACGCTGGCCGATCGGGACCGGATCTCAGCCGACGATTACATCCAGATCCTGCTCAGCACCTTCAACGACGGACGCCAGGCGACCGTCTTCGCGGTGAATCCATTCGGGGTGCAGTCGGACGGCGCCTTGGTGGAGACGGGATCAACCAGCGGCAACGGCTTCAACAACGCGGTGGTCAAGCGGGAGACACCCGATCTGAGCCCGGACTACGTGTTCGAGTCGAAGGGCCGGGTCACCGAGTACGGCTACGAGGTCGAGGTCCGGATTCCCTTCAAGAGCATCCGCTTTCAGCCGAAGAAGGAGCAGAGCTGGGGCATCAATATCGTCCGCCTGGTGCAGCACTCTGGCCGGGAGGACTCCTGGACTCCGGCTCGGCGGGCAAGCGTCTCTTTCCTGGCGCAATCAGGCCGGTTAGTGGGACTCACCGACCTGCGTCGGGGAGTGGTCCTCGATGTCACCCCGTCGGTCATCTCGAAGACCACTGGAACCAACGGCTCGAACGGCTGGAACTACGCCGGTGGCGGGCCGGAGCTGGGTGGGACAGTCCGCTGGGGTGTGACGAACAACCTGACCATGAACGGCACGGCCAATCCCGACTTTTCCCAGGTGGAGTCGGATGCCCCGCAGTTTCTCTTCGATCCTCGAGATGAGCTCTTCTTCACGGAGAAGCGGCCCTTCTTTCTGGATGGCATCGAGCAGTTCTCTACTCCGAACAACCTCATCTACACCCGGCGCATCATCCAGCCGGTCGCTGCGGCCAAGCTTACCGGTAAGGCGTTCGGTACTGATCTCGCCGTTCTGACGGCGGTGGACGACCGGGCGGGGTCGGTGAGCGGCGACGATCATCCGGTTTACAACCTGCTCCGGATCCAGCGTGATATCGGCTCCCAATCCAGGCTCGGCCTGGTGTACACCGACAAGATCGACGGCGCCAACTACAACCGGGTGGCTGGGGCCGATGCCCGTCTCGTGTTTGGCGACGTGTACAGCGCGAAGGTGCAGCTGGCCGGAAGCCGTACCCGCAGCAATGGAATCACTCAAACGGCGCCTCTCTGGTCAGCCCAGGCAGTACGCAACGGCCGTACCTTCGGAGTCCGATATACCCTGAACGGAATCGCCGACGATTTCCGGGCCAGCAGCGGCTTCGTGCCCAGACCGGGGATGGTCCACGCCACCCTCGACCATAGTCTGACGATATATGGAAAGCAGGGCGGGCTGATCGAGAGCTTCACCGGCGACGTGGTGCTGGATGGCACTTGGGAGTACCAGCGGTTCGTGAACGGACAGGGAATCCAGGACCAGAAGCTGCACTTCAACACCAATACCCGGCTGAGAGGTGGGTGGCTGCTGGGCGCTTCGGTGCTGAACGAGTCATTCGGCTATCCGGCCGGGGTGTACGCCGACCATGCTCTCGAGGTGCCGGGGCCCGGGGGCATCGGGACTGACACCGTGCCGTTCACCGGCAGACCCACGATTCCCAACCGGGACTACGTCTTGACGCTCGGCACGCCTGAGTTCTCCCATTTCTCGGGCAATCTGTTTTTCCTCTGGGGCCACGACGAGAACTTCTATGAGTGGGCCAGCGGCAAGATCACCTGGCTCGAGCTCACCCTGGACTGGCGGCCCACCGACAAGCTCAGGCTCAACGGCTTTTATCCCTTGAACTACGTCGGCCGGCGCACCGACGGCAGCACAGTAGACCTGTGGCGCAGCCCACGCCTCAAGGTCGAATACCAGCTCTCCCGGCCCATTTTCCTCCGCCTGGTCGGCGAGTACACCACCGAGCGGCGCGATGCGCTGCGGGACGATACCCGGACCAACGCACCCATTCTCATCTTCGACTCCGACGCAGACACCTACGTGCGGACCTCCGCCTTTGGACGGCGATCGTTCCGAGGTGATTTCCTCTTTGCCTACCAGCCCAATCCCGGCACCGTGCTGTTCGCCGGGTATGGCAGCACCCTTCGAGACCCGAGCGAGCTGGGACGGTCCAGCCTCCGCCGCGCGGAAGACGGGTTCTTCCTGAAGCTCTCCTATCTCTTTCAGATGTAGCCAACGGCCGGGCTCAAACACTGCCGGCGGCAGGGTCTGCCAGGCTCCGGCTGCCAGGGAATTGACATCCCGACTCGGAAAGTCGTAATTTGGATCCACACCTATGAGCCTAGCCCTGTCCCCTGTCGCTGCCTCCACCGCGCCCATGCGGTGCTGCTGTACCAACCCACCTCGTCAGGGGGAGGCGGCAGCCGCGGTGCGCTAGAGACAGGGCGCTACAGGAATTTCGCCGGCCGCACCTCTTCGAGGTCCGCGGCCGGTTCTGTTTTTCGGGACGTCGTGAACCCGGCAGTCTACCCTAAGGAGAGAGCTATGACCCCAGTGCAATCAATTCCCGCAGTGACACCGATCGAGGAGCGCGGGTACGCTCATCCGGAGGTGCTGGTATCCACCGACTGGGTGGCCCAGCATCTCGACGACCCCAAGGTCCGTCTGGTGGAATCGAACGAAGACCTGCTGCTCTACGACACCGGTCACATCCCCGGCGCAGTGAAGGTGGATTGGACCAACGACCTGAACGATCAGGTGGTTCGGGACTACATCGATCGCGAGCGGCTGCAGCGGCTGCTCCGTTCCAAGGGGATCGACAAGGACACCACCATCGTGTTCTACGGTGACAAGAACAACTGGTGGGCCACCTACGCGCTCTGGGTCCTGCAACTGTTCGGCTTGAAACATGTGAAGGTGATGGACGGCGGGCGGCTCAGGTGGGTGGACGAAGGCCGGCCGCTGACCACCGATCAGCCCAAGTACCGGGAAGGCAACATCACCGTCGGCGAGCGGGACGACGTCCGGATCCGCGCCTTCCGGGACGATGTGCTGAATCACCTGAAGAAGAAGGGCCAGCTGGTGGACGTCCGGAGCCCGGAGGAGTACCGGGGCGAGAAGACCCACATGCCGGAATATCCCCAGGAAGGTTGCCTCCGCGGTGGCCACATCCCCGGAGCGAAGAGTATTCCCTGGGCCAAGGCGATCGACCCGGAGACGCATACGTTCCGGCCGGCCAGCGAGCTCAACAAGCTCTACCAGCAGGACAACAGCCTCCGACCCGATGCCGACACGATTGCCTACTGCCGGATCGGAGAGCGTTCGTCCCACACCTGGTTCGCGCTCACGTATCTGCTCGGGTTCGAGAACGTGCGGAACTACGACGGCTCGTGGACCGAGTGGGGAAATGCCGTTCGGCTGCCGGTGGAGAAGGGAGCTGGGAGCTAGCTCCCAGCCCTTATTCGGTCGGGGAAGTTGGTCACGATTCCGCACGCGCCCACTCCCCAGAGCCGCTGGGCCACTGCGGGATCGTTGACGGTCCAGACGTGCACCGGACAGCCGAGCGCCCGGGCCGCAGCCACGAAGCCGCGGGTGGGAACCCGGAGCCCGCGGTGGCGCTCGGGCACCGACAGGGTGCGATATGGCACCGCGGCTGGAGGCCGACGGAGTAGAACCGCCCGGTAGAGCGCGCCGATCTCCGGGCCCGACGCGGCGGTGACAAACGGTGGCTGGCGAAACACCTGGAGCCCCGCCTGTTGCTCTGAGGCCAGCACGCATCGCTCCTGGGCCCTTTCCTCCAGCAGGGTCCGGCGCACCGCCTCTTGCGCGGCCGGCTCCTTCACCTCCACCATAACCGGGATGTCGGGAAATCCGCTGAGCACCTCGGCGAGTGTCGGCACCCGTACGGCACTGCCGCGAAAGGGATAGCTGCGCACGCCGTCCGGAGTGAATCGGGCGCCGGCATCGACCCCGCCGAGCTCCGCGAGTGAGAGTGCGCCTAGAGGGCCGTTGCGGTCGGTGGTCCGATCGAGGGTGGGATCGTGCAACAGCACCGGAACGCCATCGGCGGTGAGCCGCACGTCGAGCTCGAACGCGTCAGCCCCCTGCTGCACCGCCAGTTTGAAGGCAGGCATGGTGTTTTCAGGTGCAGCACCGGACGCGCCGCGATGGGCTATGATTGGCCGGGCCGACAGATCCAGGAGCGGGTTCACGGTGGGAGGTAAGATTCCTGATCGCATCGTTGTTCGCCATGGGGGCCACGGCGAGTGAGGGTCTGCCTGATCAGCATGGAGATCTTCGCGTGGGGCAAGCACGGAGGCTTTGGCCGGGCCACCCGGATCATCGGGCGCGAGCTGGCCAAGCGTGGGGTTCAGGTGTTTGCCGTGGTGCCCCGGCGCGCGGATCAGCGACCGGTCGAGCTGCTGGACGGCATCACCGTTCTGGGTTTCGAGCCGGCCACGCCCTGGCAAGCGGCACCGTTGCTGAAGAGCTGCGACGCCGATGTCTACCACTCGGAGGAACCCTCATTCACCACCTGGCTCGCGCAACGGGCGATGCCCGATCGCAAGCACATCGTCACCTTGCGGGACACCCGGGAGCTGGGCGACTGGATGACCGAGCTGCGCTACCCTTCCCTCAACCGGCTGCAGGTGCTCACCAATTTCCTGTACGAGGACAGCATCCTGGTGCGCCGCGCCGTGCGCCGGGCCGACCGGGTCTTCTGCGCCGCCGAGTTTCTCCGAGCCAAAGTGGCCCGCAAGTACCACCTGGAGTCGGAGCCGGAGCTGTTGCCCACCCCGGTCGCCGTGCCGGCAGAGGTGCGGAAGTCGGAGCGGCCAACGGTCTGCTATCTCGCGCGCTGGGACCGGCGCAAGCGACCCGAGCTATTCCTGGATCTGGCGCGCAAGTTTCCCCAGGTCCGTTTCGTGGCTGTGGGCCGGTCCCGTGATCCCGAGTTCGACCGCCGGCTGAGGGAACGCTTCGCCGGCATTCCCAACCTGGAGATGCCCGGGCACCTGGACCAGTTCGGCTCGAACGGGCTCACCAACTTGCTTTCAGAGAGCTGGATCATGGTGAACACCGCCCATCGCGAGGGGTTGCCCAACGCTTTCCTCGAAGCGGGCGCCCACGGCTGCGCCATCCTGAGCGCGGTCGACCCCGATGGGTTTGCTTCCCGCTTCGGAGCTCATGTCCCCGATGACGATTTCGCCGGCGGCCTGGCCCATCTGCTGAATGGGGGCGAGTGGCGCGCTCGAGGGGAGCGGGGGCGGGCCTATATCCGGCAGACATTCGAGCTGGAATCCGCTATCGACCGGCACCTGACCATCTACGCTGGGCTGACGGCCGAGCGCCCCCGCTAGGCATCGAGGAGCCCATGTCCATTGCTGATCTCCGTCGCGAGTATGCGCGCGCCCGTCTCGATGAGAAGGATGTCAGCCACGACCCGATCGTCGAGTTCGCCCGCTGGTTCGCCGAGGCTCAGGAGGCTCAGGTGGGTGAGCCCAACGCGATGACGCTTGCCACCACCACCGTGGACGGATCGCCCTCGGCCAGGGTTGTCCTGCTCAAGGGATTTGATCAGCGCGGATTCGTCTTCTTCACGGATTACCGCAGCCGAAAGGGCGCGGAGTTAGAGGCCAATCCCCGCGCTGCCCTGGTCTTCTTCTGGGTGGAGCTGGAGCGTCAGGTGCGAATCACCGGGACGGTGGAGCGGACGTCGAATAAGGAGTCGGAGGCGTACTTTCAGACCCGGCCGCTCGGAAGCCGGCTGGGGGCCTGGGTGTCCCATCAGAGCCGGGTGATCCCAGGGCGGGCGCAGCTGGAGAGCGGTCTACGGGAGGTCGAACAAAGGTTTGCCGAGGGAGAGATTCCGCTGCCGCCGCACTGGGGTGGATACCGGGTGCGGCCACAAGAAATCGAGTTCTGGCAGGGACGGGAAAACCGGCTGCACGATCGAATCCGGTATGTGCGGGACAGGGACCGGTGGCGAATCGAGCGGTTGTCCCCGTGATCACGCCCGCCCTTCGGGTGGGCGTCAGGCCCAGATGATATAACAAGCCCGGCCAACGGCCGGGCGTTGTCATTCCAACCAAACCTGGCGCATCGATCAGAAGTTGGCGGTGACCCCACCCAGAACCCGCCGCCCAATCACCGATCCGCCATACAGCTGGAACCGCTTCTGATCCAGCACGTTGGTGGCGGTGGCATGAATCCGCAGATTGTTATTCACCCGATATCCGGCGCTCATGTTCAACAGCTCGCTCGAGGGCACGTAGCCCTGAAAGACGCCGGCGGCCCACTGGTAGCCATCGATCAGCCGGAGCGAGACATCGGCGTCGAAGCCCTGACCTCCGACATACGACAAGCCGATGTTGGCCTTCTTGCTCGGCGTATTGGGCAGCAGCTGGTCACCGGAGCGCTGGGACTTCACCGTGAAGTCGAACCCGGTAAACGAGACATCGGCCCGGAACTCGGGGGTGAGCTGATAGCCGAGGCCGAGCTCGATCCCCCGCTCGGTAACCCTGCCGGCGTTGGTGTAAGACAGGACGACTGCCCGGCTGCCGTCGGGCAACGTGGCCAGCGCGGGAGCGCCCGAGATCGTGGTCCCTGCCACGACTTGGGCATATCCCCCCTGAAGCACCGGGATCGGGGCTCGGAGTGCCGCAGCCTGAGCCGGGCTGATCTGTCCCCCGGCTTCAAGCTGGTTGATCCGCGTATTCAAGGCCGCGAGGTCTGCCGGAACGTTTATCCCATTATCGGTGAGCTGGAAGGTTGGAAACGCTGGATTCACGCCGGGCAGGAGGTCGGTCACGAAGTCGGTCAGCTTGTTGATGTAGGCATCGGCGGTGAAGTAGAACGTATTGGACAGACTTCCCTTATAGCCCAGCTCCCAACCGGTGACCTTCTCGACGTCCAGGTTGGGGTTGCCCACCGCGAGCGCCTGGGTCTGAGCCGAAAAATTCCAGCTGAGAGAGCTGTCGATATTGAGCCCGGCAAGGGCGGGAGGGGGCAGGCTCGCGGCCACCTGCTTGTAATAGGTCTCGATTCCGCCTTCCACCGTGGCCGGCCCGGTGGTTGGCGCGGCTGCCGGAGCACGGAGGAAGAACTCGGAGTAGTTGGGCGTCTGGAAGGCGCGGTTCACCGACACGCGGAACGAATGGCTTTCGTTGGGGCTGAAGACCAGCGCGCCCTTGGGCGAGAACTGGGTCTTGAAGAGGGAGCCGTCATCCACCCGTGCTGCCCCCACTACTCGCAGCTGAGGCAGCAGCTTGTACTCGACCTGGCCGTAGCCGGAGTAATAGTTATCGCTCCGGTTGTCGTCGGCCAGACTCATCAGCGTGCCCGAGGTGTTCACTCTCGTGTTGCGATAGGAGGCACCGTAGACGATGCGGCCGCGCTCCTGCTGGAAGTTCCAATTCTGCTGCCCTTCTACATGGAAGATGTCGGAGCGTTCCTCCAGCGGGGCGCCGGAGGAGAGGGCGATTTGCGGATCCAGCGAGGTCCGGCTGTTCCAGAAGGCGAAGACGTTGTAGCGATCGGCGGCGAGTGCCACGCGGGCATACGGTTTGATGGCCTCGAGCACCTGGACCCGGCCGATGCCGGTCACGAACACCTCATTCTGCACCCGGGCCGCGCCGCCATCGGCGGAGAGCACCGCGCCGTTGTTCAGGTAATAATCCAGCCGGCCCGAGCCGTACGCGTTCTTCAGGGGACTCCGGTCACCCAGGGGCGCGCCGGTGACGGGGTCCGTCGTCTGGCCATTGAGGGGAGTCAGCTCCCGGGTAAGCCCGACCGGCTCGTCGGTGGCGGGGGCGTACTCCTGCTGCAGCGAGGTCCCATCATTGAGTGTACGAGACCGGGAGTAGGTATCGCTTCGGTTGTAGCCGATGTTGAAGCGATATCCGAAGCGGTCCCCACCGAACACGCCGGCCTGCCGCAGATCACCCCGGAAGGTCTCCAGTTCTCCACCGGCGAGGGTCAGCTTGGTGCCGGCAACTTCGCGGGCCTCCGGGGTGACGATATTGACCACCCCACTGAACGCGTTGGCGCCGTAGAGCGCAGACCCGGGGCCCCGGACCACCTCCATCCGGCCCAGGTCCTCCAGCGGCTGCACCATTCCGTTCCATTCCTGGGCGCCGAGAAAGGCGATCGAAAGATCGCGGCCATCCTGGAGCACCAGCATCCGCCGGTTCAGCGAGGAGTTGAATCCCCGGGCATTGATGTTGAAGTCGTTGACGCCACTCTGCACCACATCCACTCCCGGGGCGGTTGCGAGTGCCAGGGGAGCCTGTCCGGTTATGGACGTGTTCTGCAGCACCTGGGGCTCGATGACGGAGATGGCGGCCGGGGCCTCGACGATCCGCTCCGGTGCCCGCGAGGCGGCGGAAACCACCAGCTCGGTCAACGCCAGCACGACGGGCTCGAGCGTGGCATCCACCGTTGTCGTGCCGCCGGCCTCCACCGTGACCTGCTTCTCCACCGGCCGGTATCCGAGCCAACGGAAGACGACCGTCTGGGGCCCTTCCGGGACCCGCCTTAACGTGTACCGGCCATCGGGACCGGTCACCGTTGTCACGTTGTTCTGCCCGCTCTGGACCGAGACCGAGACGCTCGGCAGGGGCGATCCCTCACCAGCGCGCGTGACGGTGCCGGCCACGGTGCCAGTGCCCTGCGCGACCCCGGGGCGGGGAACCAGTGAGAGCGCGAATGTAAGAGCCGGAAGGAGGACAACACGGAAGGCGGCGGACCAGGGTTGTGGCATGAGCGTCCTCATCTCCAGGATGGCGGGGTGGCTCCGCGGCGGCGGACCACGCCGGGGCAAGCAGGTGTTTTGGGATGCCGAATACCACAGAGAAGCACAACCAGTATACAGGCGGAAAAGAACTTCGACCAGCGGCTCAGCTCGGTTCCAGGAAAACCCTCGCTCGTCGGGGTGAGATGAAGACTCGGTCGCCCTTGACCACTCCCAGCTCCTCGTGGCGCACCCGGGTGAGCTCGGCCTCGATGACCTTGCCGTCCTCTTCCCGGTCCAGCTCCAGAGGCATAAAAACAGAAAGGCCCACGGATCCTTCCGCGGGCCTGGCCAACACTGCGCATGCTGCTCGCCGCTAGAAGGTCTCTCTCCCGGGAAGGGTCATACAAACACAACACATACACCCGCAGGCGCACGCGTTGGCGGCAGAGAGATTGCTGGGACGAAGGGGCATCATGTGCATATTTATGCCTGCCTCTGAGTCTCTTGTCAAGCAGAGGGCTCGACTGAACCGTAGTAGATTGAACCTTCCATCACTTTCCGGTGACGCACACCCATGCGCCCTTCATTGCTTTCGCTTTCCGGTCTTTTCGTTGTTGCCCTCGGCCCCAGCCTTCGGGCCCAGGAGATCACCCCGGCCGAGTATGCGGCGCGGAGGGACTCGCTGGCAGCCCATATCGACAGTGGCGTCGTCATCGCGTTCGGCGCGCCGGAGCCGGTGCGGATCGGCAAGTGGACCCAGCTCCCCGCCTTCAACTATCTGACCGGATTCCTGGAGCCCAACGCGGCGTTTCTCCTGGTCAAACAGGGAGGCAGGGCCGCCGGTACCCTGTTCACCGCGACGAGAGACCCGCGCCGTGCGCTGTATGACGGATTCCCACCCGACTCCGCCACGGTTGCCCGGCAAACCGGCCTGGCCGTCCGGTCATTGCCGGCGCTCCGGCCCATGGTGGATTCATTAGTCGCACTGGGCCTGCCGGTCTACACTCTGCGCGACTACGCCCAGGCCGATGCCGCCATAGACGATTCGCTCACCCGAGGGTCCAGCTTCACCACCGATCTGATGACTCGCCATCCGACGCTGGCGGTCCGCGACGCACAGCCGATCGTAGACAGCCTCCGAGCCCGGAAGAGTCCGGCCGAGCTGGCCCAGCTGCGCCGCGCGATCGGCATCACCGTGGGGAGCCTCAAGCAGGCGATGCGGTCGGCCAAGCCGGGGATGTGGGAGTACCAGTTGGAGTCGCTCATCGAAGGTGGGTTCCGCAGCGCCGGCGCGGACGGGCCATCCTTTGGCTCGATCGTGGGCTCGGGTCCCAACTCGACCCAATATCACTACGAGAAGAACGACCGCCGCATGGCCGCGGGAGACGTGGTCGTGCTGGACGTCGGCGCCGCCTATCGGGGATATGCCGCCGATGTGACCCGCACCATACCGGTGAGTGGGCGCTTCACCCCCGAGCAGCGGGCGATCTATCAGCTGGTGCGCGACGCCCAGGCCGCCGCCGAGCGGGTCGCGCGACCGGGCGCGTCGTGGGAAGCCTGGCGCGACTCGGCCCGCATGGCCGAGGCTCGCGGCCTGGCCCGGCTCGGCCTCATCGAGTCGCCCGACGCCACCTTCGATCCGCCGTGGGGCGCGAGCTGCCAGACCAAGCCGGTGAGCTGCACCCAGGCTTTCCTCTATATGGCACACGGGCTGGGGCACGGCATCGGCCTGGAGGTGCACGACCCGCCCCATCCCTGGGTCGGACAAGGCACCTTTGCGCGAGGCCATGTCTTTACCATCGAGCCAGGGATCTACATCAGCACCAAGCTGCTCGACATGCTGCCCGACACCCCCAAGAACCGGGCGATGATCGCCAAGGTCCGGAAGACAGTCGAACGGTACCAGAACATCGGGATCCGGATCGAGGACGATTATCTGATCACGCCGGATGGGGTGGAATGGCTGTCGCGGGCGCCGCGAGAGGTTCAGGAGGTGGAGGCGCTGAGGCTAGTATCGTCTCGAGCGCGTTGACTATGGCGCTTCAGCCAGCATTGGCAAAAGCTTCACCACAGAGGCACAGAGGACACAGAGGGATCGCGGAGTCGAGACGTTCACGACATCGCGGGAGCCACCATTTCAACTAAGTAGTTGTTGTGTTTTAACTGAATAATTTGTGTTGCAGATAGCCGAAATCGCGATGTCGTGAGCCATATGGCTAGAGGATCCCTCTGTGTCCTCTGTGCCTCTGTGGTGAGCTTTTGACGGCTCTCATTTGACCCGACTGGCTTCGGCGCATTAAGGTTCATTTGCCGCCAGGGGCATCGGTCGTCATTCTGAGCGAAGCGAAGAATCCCTTCGCATGGATCCGGAGAGATCCTTCGCTGCGCTCAGGATGACATCTCCGATTGAGAAGACCCTTGGAACCTGATCCGGCTGATACCGGCGAAGGGAGTGCGGCGCCCGCGATCTCTTCGCGCCAGCGCTCGCTTCCTGCTTTGGATCCCATGGAGCGATCGCGATGGCGTCACCTACCAGAGTTTCCCATAGCAAACAACGCGTCACCCGCCCGGCTGCTTCGCCCAGCCCAAGTAAGGGTGCGCCCGGCTCAGATTACGGCGACGCCTTTCCCAACTCCACCAAGGTGTACGTCGACGGGCCGCAGGGGGTGCGAGTCCCGATGCGGGAGATCGCGCTGTCCGGCGGGGAGCCACCGCTCCGAGTGTACGACACCAGTGGGACGCAGGGGGTGGCCGTTCGTGAAGGCCTGCCCTCGCTGCGGGGGGAATGGATCAGGGCGCGCGAGGTGGACGACGAGATTGCTTCGGTCGCCGCGCTCCCTCGCAATGACTCGATTCCGGAGACGCTCCGACGCCAGGCTCTACGTGGAAGCGGCCCGATTACCCAGCTCTACTACGCGCGCAGGGGCGACATCACCCCCGAGATGGAATTCATCGCCATTCGGGAAGGGATGCCGGCCGAGTACGTCCGCAGCGAAGTCGCCCGGGGCCGAGCCATCATCCCGGCCAACATCAACCACCCCGAGCTGGAGCCGATGATCATCGGGCGGAACTTCCACGTGAAGATCAACGCCAACATCGGCAACTCCGCCGTCACCTCCTCCATCGAGGAGGAAGTCGAGAAGCTCCGTTGGGCCACCCTCTGGGGCGCCGACACGGTGATGGACCTCTCCACCGGCAAGAACATCCATGAGACCCGGGAGTGGATCATCCGGAACTCGGCAGTGCCCATCGGCACCGTGCCGATCTATCAGGCGCTGGAAAAGGTCGGCGGCGTGGCGGAGGATCTCACCTGGGAGATCTACCGCGACACGCTGATCGAGCAGGCGGAGCAGGGCGTGGACTACTTCACGGTCCACGCCGGGGTGCTGCTGCGCTACATCCCGCTCACCGCCAACCGGGTCACCGGCATTGTGTCGCGAGGCGGCTCCATCATGGCCAAGTGGTGTCTCTCCCACCATCAGGAGAGCTTCCTCT
>JBGQLP010000027.1:0-39735 GCA_041500125.1 Gemmatimonadota bacterium | reverse complement strand
TCCTCGCTGTCGTTGACTCCCGCGATCATGACATACTCGAAGGTGATCCGCCTCCGAAATGCCTCGGCCGCCTTCAGCACCTTCTCCAGATCGTATTTCTTCTCGATCGGCATGATGGCAAGCCGCTGCGGTGAGGTCGGCGCGTGCAGCGAAATCGCGAGCCGGAACTGTTCGGGGCGCTTGGCGAACTCCATCATGCCCGGCAGGATTCCGACCGTGGACACAGTGATGTGGCGGGCCCCGATCTCGAAGCCTTCGGGACTGTTGAGAATGCTCAGCGTGGTATCCACCGCCGGCCAGTTGAGCAGCGGCTCTCCCATCCCCATGAAGACGATGTTGCTGGGCTTTTGCGCCGGGTCTTCGAGGATCAGCTCCCGCACCTGGCCCGCGATCTCGAAAGGACTGAGATTGCGGCGAAATCCCATGCGCCCGGTGGCACAGAAGGTACAGCCCAAGGCGCAGCCGGCCTGGGACGAGATGCACAGCGTTCGCCGCGCACCCGAGGGAATGAGTACCGACTCGATGGCCTCACCGTCGTCGAGCCGCCAGAGATATTTGCGGGTACCGTCGGTCGACTGCTGAACCGTGTCGGCAACCAGTCGAAGGAGGGGAAATACGTCGTCCAGCTCGCTCCGCAGGGCGACTGGCAGCTCGGTGGCGTCGGCCCAGCTCCTTACCGGCGACTGCCACAGGCGGCGGAGTGTCTGACCGGCCCGGTAGGACGGCAGGCCCCGATCGGCCACCCACCGGCGCAGGATCTCCTGAGCCTCTGCCGGGGTCTCATTGAGCAAATTGCGGGCTGGTAAGGCCTTCGGAGTGGGAACGATCGCCATTCTGAAAAATAGCTCAGTGGCCCACCAACGGCTGTCAGATAGCCTCGGCCACCGGGCCGAACGATTACGCTAAACTCAACTGCAATAATGCATTGCCTCACTACTTCACGCGATATAGGTTTGACTCCATGCCACCTCAGCTCACCTCGTGCTCCTGACCGAACTGCTCACGCCGGATCGGGTGGTGGTGCCCCTGGCCTCGCGAGACAAAAACGGCGTCATCGCCGAGCTCACCCGCCATTTGGTAGATCGCGCCGGAGGAACCTACGACGAGGTTCTTGGCGCGGTGGAGGAGCGAGAAGCGGTTCTGAGTACCGGGATCGGCTTCGGGGTGGCCATTCCCCACGCCCGCTCCGCCGCGGTTCGGGAGCTGACTCTCGTCTGCGGAGTGAGCCCCACTCCCGTCCCTTACGACTCCATTGACGACGAGCCGGTGCGGCTCTTCTTCCTCATCGTTGGGCCGGAGTCCTCTGCCGGGCAACACGTCAAGATTTTGAGCCGCATTGCCCGCCTGGTCCGGCGGGAGAACCTTCGCCAGCAGCTCTGCGCCGCAGGTTCCCCGGCCGAATTCTACGAGGCGCTGCTCGACGCCGAGGCTCGCTCCTGATGGGCGCCACGGCGCTGCGCACGCATCGCGTCGGGGCGCTGACCCGCGATCAGGTGGGCCAGGAGGTGCGTCTGGGTGGTTGGGTGCACCGACGCCGGGATCTGGGTGGATTGGTCTTCGTCGATCTGCGCGATCGGGCGGGCCTGGTTCAGCTTTCATTCAACCCCGATTGGAGCTCGGCCGAGGTCATGCAGCGGGCCGCGGGTCTCGGCGCCGAGACGGTGGTGCTGGTGACCGGTACGGTGGAGCTCCGCCCGGAGCCCTCTCGCGATCCCAACCTGGTCTCGAGAGAGGTCGAGGTTCATGTCACCCGCCTGGAGGTGGTCGGGCCGGCGCAGACCCCAGCGATTCCCGTGGCCCGGAAGGAAAAAGAAGAGCTGCCGGCGGAGGAGCTCCGGCTGCGCCACCGGGTCCTCGACCTGCGCCGTCCCGAGCTCCATCGCAACCTGATCCTGCGGCATCGGCTCATGCAGGCCACTCGCCGCTACTTCGACGAGCACGGGTTCCTGGAGATCGAGACACCGATTCTCACCAAGCCTACTCCGGAAGGCGCCCGCGACTACCTGGTCCCCAGCCGGGTGCATCCGGGAGAATTCTTCGCCCTGCCGCAGTCACCCCAGCTCTACAAGCAGCTGCTCATGGTCGCCGGCCTGGATCGCTACTTCCAGATCGCCCGTTGCTTTCGCGACGAAGATCTGCGCGCCGACCGGCAACCCGAATTCACCCAGATCGACATCGAGGCCTCGTTCATTGGCCTGGAAGACGTGCTCGCTTTCGGCGAAGGCCTGGTGCAGACTCTCTGGGCCGAAGCGGGGCATGAACTGGCGCTGCCGATCATGCGGATGCGGCACGCCGAGGCGGTGGAGAAATACGGGACCGATAAGCCGGACCTCCGCTACGGATTGGAGATCTTCGACGCCACCGACGTGTTTCGCGGGGCCGATTTCTCGATCACCCGGACGGCCATTGGTGGCGGGGGACGAGTCCGAGGAATCAGGGTACCCGGCGGAGCCGCCCTCACCCGAAAACAGGTCGACGAGATCGAAGCCGCGGCCAAGTCACTGGGAGCAGCCGGGCTGTTGCGGCTCAAGGCCACGGGTGGCGCGCTCGAGGGCGGCCCCGCCAAGTATCTGCCCTCCGGCGCCGCGGCCCGGCTAGGTCTCTCGGACGGGGACCTCGGCCTCTTCGTGGCCGGCCCGGATCACGTCTCCAGCCCGGCGCTGGACCGGGTGCGGCAGGAGCTCGGCCGCAGGATGGGATTGATTCCTGAGGGCGAGAATCGATTCGTCTGGATCCTCGACTTCCCGCTGTTTGAGAAGGATCCCGCCACCGGCGCGCTCAACTCGGTCAACCATCCGTTCACGGCGCCGCATCCCGATGACCTGAAGCTGCTGGACTCGGCGCCCGAGCGGGTACGTGCACTGGCTTACGACATGGTGCTGAACGGCACCGAGCTGGGAGGTGGCAGCCTCAGGATCGCCGACCCGTCGCTGCAGCGCAGAGTGTTCGGCAAGCTGGGAATTCCCGAGGAGCAGGCCGAGCAGCGGTTCGGGTTTCTGCTCGAAGGCTTGCGGTCTGGGGCCCCGCCCCATGGGGGATTTGCCTTTGGGCTGGACCGCATTGTGATGCTGCTCGCCCGGGCGGATTCCCTGCGAGACGTGATCGCGTTTCCCAAGACAACCGCGCAGCGCGCGCTGTTCGAAGGCGCGCCGACGAGGGTGGACGCCAGCGATTTGCGAGCCCTTCACCTGGAGGTCACCGGTGAGAAGTGAGGGTTGAGGGTGAGAGGTGAGAAGTGAGAAGTGAGAGGTTGATCCTCTCACCTCTTACCTCTCACCTCTTACTTCCCACCTTCCGCCTCTTACCTTCAAAACATGCCCGACGACATCCAAACTCGCATGTCCGCCGAAGGCGCTGATCCGCTGCTGTTTGCCGGGGTCAACGACAGCAATCTCCTGGAGCTCCAACGTGCGCTGGGGGTGCGGGTCTCGTTCCGCGGCGAGGCAGTGACGCTGTCCGGCACGCCTGACCAGGTGGAGCGGGCAGGACCGGTGGTACAGGGTCTTCTGGATCTGGCTCGGATGGGTGAGCCGGTGACCCCTGATGATGTGTCCCGGCTCGCCGGCGAGGCGACGACCGGGGAGCTCCCGGCCCAGACCTCAGACGGCAAGATCGTCCTTCCCGGACTGCGCCGCGCTATCGTGCCCAAGACTCAGGGCCAGCGCGACTATCTCCAGGCCATCAGCAATCACGACATCGTCGTCGGCATCGGCCCGGCGGGCACCGGAAAGACCTATCTCGCCGTGGCCAAGGCGGTCGAGGCCCTGGCCCGAAAGCGGGTGAAGCGCATTATCCTCGCCCGGCCCGCGGTGGAGGCCGGTGAGTCGCTCGGCTTCCTTCCCGGAGACCTGCAGGCCAAGGTCGACCCCTACCTCCGGCCGCTGTACGACGCGCTGGAGGATATGATGCCGCACGACCGGGTACAGCGGGCGCTGGAGACCCGCACCATCGAGATCGCCCCACTGGCTTACATGCGAGGCCGCACCCTGGCGGACGCCTTCATCATTCTGGACGAGGCGCAGAATGCCACCGGCGCTCAGATGAAGATGTTCCTCACTCGCCTGGGGGTGAACAGCAAGACCGTGGTGACCGGTGACAAGACCCAGGTCGATCTTCCGCAGCGAGAGGATTCTGGGCTGCTCGAGGTCGAGCGGATACTGCCCGGCATCGAAGGCATCGCATTCTCCTATCTCCACGAGACCGATGTTGTCCGCCACCGGCTAGTGCGAGAGATCATCAAGGCTTACGCGGAAGATCAGAGCGGCTGATGGCTCGACGGTCGAACCCGCGATTCAGGGAAATCTGGTCCGGGACCACGTTCAAGGAACGAGCCCGCTTTCACCTGGCCCGGTGGGCACCGCTCCTGGGCGTTGCGGTCCTGACCTATTTCGCGTTTCCGCCGCATGTGGGGGTCGGCATTCCGGTCCCTTCGGTCGGCCAGATCTCGAAGCGCGACGTGGTAGCGCCCTTTGCCTACGAGGTGCGGAAGTCGCCCGAGGAGATTGCCCGGGAAGGTGAGTCCCGGGCGCTCACGGCGCAGCCGGTCTATCGCTTCAGTCCCACCGCGTACGACTCCTCGCTGGCAGCGGCTCGCGGCTTCTTTGCAGACCTGGCTCGTGCCGCCGCGGTCGGCGGTCCCGATTCAGTCGAGAAGACGGTCAGCTCTCGGGTCCGCCTGGGCCCGGAGGAAACCAAGTATCTCGCCGACTCGACCAACCGCCGACAGATCCAGGAGGTGTTCACCCACTTTCTCGCCGAAGGCCTTTCCCGGGGAGTAGCCGACGCCGGGGCCATCCTGGGCGAGGTGAGCCCGGTCATCGCCCTCCGGCGAGGCGAGGGCGAGCGCATTGTCCCCCGCGATTCCATCCTGACTTTCGCCGACCTGATGGAGCAGGCTGAAGCGGCGGGAATCAATCTGCCGACGGCCGCGGGACAACGGACGCTCCGGCGGCTGGTCGGCGCCTTCTACCATCCCACGATCGTGCTTGATCCGCTGGTGACCGCGGCCCGGCGGGAGCAGCTGCGCGGGAGCGTGGACCCGCTGAAGTACTCCGTCCGAACCGGCGAGCGAATCGTCAGGGCGGGGGAGCCGGTCACCGAGGAGGCCCGGGCCAAACTGCTCACCCTGCTGGATGAGCATTTGCGCCGCGGCACCGGCGGGCTGGCGGTCCGCAGTGCCGCCGGTGCGCTGCTCTACAATGCAATGGTGCTCAGTGCCTTTTGGCTGCTCATCCTGTTCTATCGCCGGGAGAGCTATAACCACCTGCGGGAGATGATTTTCTTCGGCGCACTCTTCGCGCTGGTCGTCCTCCTTACCGCCGGTCTCGCCAGCGTTTTCCCGGGACGTCCCGAGCTGGTGCCCATCCCCTTCGTGGCCATCCTCGTCACCATGCTCTACAACGGCTGGATCGGGGTGTTCGCCGCGGTGACTCTGGCGATTCTGCTGGACGGGCAGTGGGCTTTGCGGGAGAGCTATGTGTTGTTCTTCGGCCTGGTGGGCGGGGTCGCCGGCGCAGTCGGCATTCGGGTGGTGCGCCGCCGCCGGCATCTCTACCTCACCATCGGCGTGGTGGCCGGGGCTGGGGTTCTCGCGACCATTGCAGTCGGACTCACTCAGGGCTGGACCAGCAGCACCATCGTGGGTAGCTGCCTGCTCGACCTGGTCATCGCGCTCGCCAGTGCCGCGCTCGCCATGATCCTCATGCCCATGGCGGAATCGGCCACTCGCATTACCACCGACCTGACCCTGCTGGAGCTCTCTGATCTGGGCCGCCCACTGCTCCGTCGGCTGGCCCTGGAGGCACCGGGCACCTGGGCTCACAGCCTGGCGATGGCCAGCCTCTGCGAGTCAGCCTGCAACATCATCGGGGCCAACGGGCTTCTCGCCCGGGTCGGCTGCTACTACCACGACATCGGCAAGCTGGCCAATCCCGGTCACTTTGTGGAGAATCAGGGCGGGGGACCTAACCCCCATGACCAGATGAGCCCGCTGCAGTCGGCTCATATCATCCAGAGTCACGTTGCGGACGGGCTCGCGCTGGCCGATGCCGCGGCCCTTCCTGAAGTGGTCAGGGCCTTTATCCCAGAACATCATGGGACCACATATATCACCTACTTTCTGAGCAGGGCGCGAGGCAACGACCCGGAAGGCCGAGTGGATCCGGCCGATTTCCGGTATCCGGGCCCTCGTCCCCAGTCGGCGGAGACTGCGGTGGCCATGCTGGCCGACTCGGCCGAAGCGGCAATCCGGGTCTTGAACAATCCCACCCCCGAGGCGGTGCGCAGCGCGATCGAGCACCTGGTGCAACAGAAGATGGGCTCCGGCCAGCTGGATGACGCGCCACTCACCCTCCGGGACCTCGACCGGATCAAGCGCGAGTTCGCCCGGGTGATGTCCGGGACCTATCACAAACGGATCGGATACCCTCGTCCCAGTGGCGGCGTCACTCCGGAATTCCAGTCGGCCGAGCGTGAGTGAGGTGGTAGTGAACGGCCGCCGGCTTCCGCTGTCTCGCGCGCTGGTCGAGCGCATCGTCCGCGCCGTCCTGCGGGCTGAGCGTCGTGAAGCGCTCATCTCGGTCACCTTTCTGGGCCGCGAGTCGATGCGCCGGCTCAACGCCGAGCATAAGGGGCACGACCGGTCGACCGACGTCCTCACCTTTCGTCTCGAAGCTCCCCATGGCCCGGCCATTGGCGACGTGTACATCTGCCCCTGGGTGGCTCGGCGGGAGGCTCGCGCGCTGAGGATTCCCCTGCGGCAGGAACTCATTCGCCTGGTGGTGCACGGCACGCTGCACGCCATTGGCCGGGACCATCCCGAGGGGCGGGAGCGGACCCGCTCAACGATGTGGCGCCGGCAGGAGCGCTACGTGGAGGCCCTGGCGTGATCGCCATGTTGCAGCTGTTCATCGCGCCGCTCCTTGCGGCGTTGCTCACTCTGTGGGCGGCCTGGTTTGCCCTCGCCGCCGAGTCCGACGCGGACCTGCCCCGTGCCCTCAGCGGCCAGCTCGGACCGGAGGGCACTCCGGGCACGCTGTCCCGGAACCTGCACGTCGCCAATCTCGCACTCCTGGTCCTCGCCGGCGCGGCGGCCGGCGGGGCGGTGGCCTGGTGGGCGTGGTCCCCGGCGGTCGGTTTGGTGCGCTTGCTCCTCGCCGTTCTTCTGGTGTGGGTGCTGGGTGACCTGGTACCTCGCCTGCTGGCGGCCGTGGCTCCCGAGCTTACCGGCCCCGCCCGTCGCGCGGCGGCCGCCACTCTGGTGCCCTTCCGACCTTTGCTCCGGCTCGCCGCCTGGGCCGATGAACGCGCCCGGGCTCGGGCGCCGACTCGCCGGGCCAGGCAGAGTGGTGCCGCCCAGCGGGACATGCTGCTCGGTGTGTTCTCATTGGCCGATACCACGGTTGCCGAGGTCATGACTCCGCGGATCGACATTGTCGCGGTCGACACGGCGGTGGATCGCGATGAGGTGGTCAAGACCCTCAGGAGCTCCGAGCACGCTCGGTTGCTGGTCTACGATGGCCATCCGGACGCCGTGATCGGCGTGATCTACGCCAAGGACATTTTGGCAATCGGACCGGCAGATCCGAGGCCGTGGCGGGCATTGATCCGGCCTGCCGCCTTCGTCCCGGAAGGGAAGACGCTCGACCGCCAGGTGCGCGACTTCCAGCGGGGCCCCAGCCATCTCGCCGTCGTGGTAGATGAATTCGGCGGGACGGCCGGCATCGTGACGCTGGAGGACATTTTGGAGCAGATCGTCGGCGAGATTCAGGACGAGTACGATACCGACGAGGTGGCCCCGATTCAGGTGGTAAGCGAGGATCAATGGCGGGTGGAGGGCGGCGTCGCGCTGTCCGAGCTGGAGTCGGCGCTAGGACACAGCTTCGATCGCGACGATGTGAGCACCGTCGGTGGCCTGGTGCTCGCCGAATTCGGCCGGGTGCCCCGCTCGGGTGAGTCGATCGATGTTGAGGGATACCGCCTGGTGGTGGAGCACGTCGTTCGCCGGCGAGTCAAGCGGATCGCGGTGCACCGCCCACCGGTGGAAGCCTCGATGGCGCAGTCCGAGAGGGCCGCTCGATGATCTGGCTTGCCGTCCTGTTGGGTGTGACGCTCACCGCCTTCGGTGCCACCGCGGGCGCCGCGCTCATCACCGTGAGCCGGGCGGAGCTGACTCGCGCCGTCAGCCGCCGGCTGCGGGGAGCCTCTGCCTCGCTCGCGGGCCTCGCGCAAATCGACTACTTCCTTACCGCGGCTTCGGCCACGACCTCGCTGGGCGTCCTGCTGCTGGGCGCGGCCATCCCCGGCCTGCTGGCCGGTTCGAGTGCGCCGCGCTCGCTCGTCGCCTTCGTGTTGCTGGCTGTTCCCCTCGTGCTCTTCGCTGCCTACCTGGTGCCTCGATGGCTGACCCAGCCCCGGGCCGAGACCGTGGCCGCCAAGGTCATCCCCGTGCTGCGGCCCTGGTCCCGCGTGCTGGGGCTGCTGCTGCCGGCCCGGACTGCCACCCGCCCGACCGACCTCCGATCCATCTGGCGGGAAGGCGCAGCGGTGGGCGTCGAGGATGACGACGAGTTGTTGATGGTGGGTGGCGTGATGGCCTTCAGCTCCCGGCCGGTGCGGGAGGTGATGACCCCGCGCACCGAGATCGTGGCCATAGAAGAGAACGCTCCGCTGGAGGAGATCCGGCTGGTGTTCGCCGGCAGCGGATACAGCCGCATTCCGGTGATTCGAGGCACCCTCGACGACATCATCGGCATGCTGCACGCGTTCGATCTCTTCAAGCTCGAGCCCGGGGACCCGCTGCCGGTCCGGCCCGTGGCCGTCACCCCTGCCAGCCGGCGCTGTGGCGATCTGCTGCTCGACATGCAGCGGGAGCGCCGCCACCTGTCCGTGGTGCTGGATGAGTTCGGCGGCACCCTCGGCATCGCTACACTGGAAGATCTGCTGGAGGAGCTGGTAGGCGAGATCTTTGACGAGCACGACGAAGAGGTGCGCCCGTCACTGGCTGCCGTCGCCACCTTGTACGAAACCGATGGCAACGTGTCCACCCAGGCCATCGAGGAGCGATTTGGGGTGTCCTTGCCGGTGGGGCGCTCGACCACCGTCGGCGGTCTCCTGGTCGAATGGGCCGGGCGGATCCCCAACGCGGGAGAACGGTTCGTGGTGCAGGGTCTCGAGTTCGATGTGATACAGGCTTCGCCCACCCGGATCGAGCGCTTGCTGATCCGGTCCGGCCCCACGCCCGCGGTTCCTCTGCTCCCTCCCACCTCATGATCAAGCTTCTCGACCGCATGGTCGAGCTGGTCCGCAAGGGCGAGCTCGCGCTCTTCATCCGCCGGGCGCACGACCTCGAGCCAGCGGACTTGGCGGACGTGCTCACTACGCTCGATGAGCAGGAGCGAGTCACCGTAGTCCAGGCACTGCCCCCCGAATTGTCGAGCCAGGCACTGGCCGAGATGCCGGAAGACGCCCATGCCAGCGAGACCCTGGCGGCGCTGGATCCCGGTCAGGCTGCCGACATCGTGGAAGAGCTCGACGACGACGATGCCGCCGACATTCTGGGCGAGCTCGATGAAGCCAAGCAGGAGCAGATCCTTTCCGAGGTCGAGCACCGCTCGGAAGTGGATCGTCTGCTGCGCTACGACCAGGAGACCGCCGGCGGCCTGATGACCACCCACATGGTGACCGTGCTCGACACGGCTACCGCGGGACAGGCGCTGGAGGAAATCCGGCGGCAAGCGGAAGAGGTGGAGGATTTCTACCAGGTGTTTGTGGTCGACACCGAGCGGCGACTGATCGGCACCCTGCCGTTCAAGGACCTCGTGATCAGCCGGCCGGAGCGTCCCGTCCGGGCGTTCATGACCGACGCGGACATATTCGTCACTCCCGATCTCGACCAGGAAGAAGTCGCCCGCCTCATGGCGCGCTATAACATGCCCAGCGTGCCGGTGGTGAACGAGCAGGGACGGCTGCTCGGCCGGGTCACCTTTGACGACGTCATCGACGTGGTCGAGGCTGAGACCACCGAGGACCTGCTGAAATTCGGCGGTGTGTCGCCGGACGAGGGACTGGGCGCAGGGTGGAAAACCGCGGTCCAGAGCCGCCTGCCGTGGCTCTCCGTCAACCTGGGCACCGCGTTTCTGGCCGGCGGTGTCGTGTTCTTGTTTCAACACACCATCCAGCGAACGGTGGCGCTCGCGATCTGGATGCCCATCATCGCCGGCATGGGCGGCAACGCGGGAACCCAGGCGCTGGCCGTCACCGTGCGACGTCTGGCGCTGGGACTGATCCCGGTGAATGTCTTCACCCAGGTAGTGGGGAAGGAGATCCTGGTCGGCATCATCAACGGCCTGGTTATGGGATTGACCGTCGGAGCCGTGGCGACGTTCATCGGCGAGGGACCGCGCCTGGGTATCGTGGTTTTCCTTGCCATGGTGGGAAATTTGATGGTCGCCGGATTTGCGGGTGCGTTCATCCCCATCGTGCTCGAACGGACGGGAATCGACCCTGCGGTAGCCTCCTCGATCTTCGTTACCACCTTTACCGACGTCTGTGGGTTCCTTCTGCTCCTCGGCCTTGCGGGAGCGATTCTGCTTTAGCTCTGCCGGCTCACTTCGTTCCTGGCTGGCCCCACTGAGGAACCGACTTCCCCAGCCGCGACACCGTTGAATCGTGTTCCGGGTGAAGGAGGCATAGCGACCTCCGTCCGATATTTGGCCTTCCACCCGGTGAGCGATTCCATCGACAGCTCGTCGAGCACCCGGGAAACCGCCACCGTCGCCTCAATCGCCGCCTGCAGTAGCTGGCGCTCCGCCTCGGAGACCCGAGAATCTCGCCGCTGGGTAACCGACATCAGTACGATGGTGAGTTGATTGTTGATCCGGTCCTTGAGCATGGCCCGAACCTCGGCGATCATCTCCAACCGGACCCGGCGGAATCGCCGCCGCAGGGCCCAGAACACGAAGCCCTGCACCACGCACGCGCCCAACGCGGTGGCGGCAAGCTCCTGGTCATTGGTGCCCACCTCGATCGCGAAGGGCAGGGCGAGTGCCACCGCCACGCTGAACCCCACGAGATAGAGCTCGATATGGTCTATGACGTGAGTAGTGAATTTGCTCACTCCGTTGACTCCCTGAAAGGAAGGCGCCCCTTCGTTGCCGAAGGGGCGTAACGTGGGCGGTCGGGGGCCGCCGACCCGCCCACGTAGGGTGGAGGATTTATAACTTCAGGCTGTCCGCAGCTTCGTGAGCAGCTCGTCGTCGAGACGCCCGGTGACGGGCAGGTTGTTGGCCTTCTGATAGGCGCGAATGGCCTTGCGGGTCTTCTTACCCATGACCCCGTTCGGCTCGCCTTTGAAGTAGCCGGCCTTCGCCAGTCCCGCTTGCGCCTCTTTGATCTGGTCCTTGGTCCACGCCGCGTGATGGGTCCGAGTGGCCGACTTGCTGGCCGTGGAGTCCTGCTGTGTGGGCTTGACCGAGGGTGCGTGCTGCATACCGGAACTTGGATTGGGCTTGGCGGCCGGGGTTTGAGCCAGAAGGCCGGCTGCGGGAACCGAGCCGAGTAGTACACCCACGACCAGCGCTAGCTTTCGAGTCATGCTTCCTCCTTCAGAGTGCGATGGCACCAGAGATTGTGCCTGATTGGGTGCACCTATGGAGGGCAATCCGCGTGCCAATCAGCTCGAGCGGTCTGTCGGGGGAGGAAGCAGGAATGCGTGGAATTGACGGGGTTCACGAAGCGCTGGACAAGCTTTTGGCCTGCCACTCTGTCACCCCGGGACAGAATGTCCGCTAGCCGTGCCGGGGCGGTAATCCCCAGCGCTGGATCATGCGGGTGAGGGTCCGGCGGGAGATCCCCAGAATCCGGGAGCTCTCCTCCCGGTTGCCACCAGTAGCCGCAAGGACGCGGATGACGTGCTCCCGCTCGACCTCCTCCAGGGGCCGCAGTGCCGGAGCAGGACCGGGCGTATCGGGAAGGGCCACCGCAGATGGGCGCACGCTGGTGGCCAGATGCTCAGGTCCGATCACACCCTGCTCCGCGAGCAGGACGGCTCGCTCGAGCACGTTCTGCAGCTCCCGAATGTTCCCAGGCCAGTCGTAGCCGAGCAGCCGGCGCTGGGCCTCGGGGTCGACTGCCACGGGGCCGCGGGCGTGGCGCGAGCTCAATGCGCGGAGGAAGTGGTCCACCAGCAGGGGAATGTCCTGCCGCCGCTCCCGCAGCGGAGGGAGACGCAGTGTCACCACGTCGAGCCGATAGTAGAGATCCTCCCGGAAGCGTCCCTGGCGTACCAGATCGGGAAGATCACGGTGGGTGGCGGCCAGAACTCGCACGTCGACCTTCACCGGGGTCTCGGAGCCGACTGGAACGATCTCGTGCTCCTGCAGCGCGCGCAGTAATCGAGCCTGCAGGCCGGCGGAGATATCGCCGATCTCATCCAGAAAGAGGGTTCCTTTGTCGGCTTCCCGGAAGAGACCGGGGCGCGCAGCCGCGGCTCCGGTGAACGCGCCTTTAACGTGTCCGAAGAGCTCGCTCTCGAGTAATCCCTCCGCTAACGCCGAGCAGTTAACCGGCACGAAACGGCGGGTCGCCCGCTCGGAGTAACGATGGATGGTTCGCGCTACCAGCTCTTTCCCGGTGCCGGTCTCACCGAAGATGAGCACGGTGGCCTGGGACGATGCGACGCGGGCGAGAGTCTTCATCACCTCGATGATTGCCGGGCTGTGTCCCACCAGGGCCAGTCCCTCAGGCTCTTCGGCGCCGCTGCCGGGAGGGTCGATGGCGGAGTGCTTCCGGGCCAAACCGCGGCGCCCCAGCGCCCGTCCCAACGTCTCCCGCAAGGTCGCGATATCATAGGGCTTGCTGATGAAGTCGTACGCGCCCGCCCGGATCGCTTCGCCGGCCGCAGCGGCATCGCCGAAGGCGGTCAGAACCAGCACCAGGGCCTCCGGGTCCCGCCCCCGCACCAGGCGCAGGAGATCGAGTCCGCTCTTGCGCGGCATCCTCAGGTCGGTAAGGACGGCATCGAAGGGTCCCTCCTGATCCAGCTTGGCGATCGCCTCGTCAGCGGAGAGCGCGGACACGACGCGATACGACTCCCGCTCGAGCACCTCCGAGAGCAGCCGACAGGCCGCCTCGTCGTCATCGACCAGGAGCAGGCGCGCGGCGCGCGGCACCGTTCCAACAGCGCTGGTCACGTGCGCTGCACCGCCGGCAGGACCAGCCGCCACCGCACCCCTCGACCACTGGGCACATGCAACAGATCGCCCCCGAGGGTGCGCGCCAGGCGACGGCTCACCGCGAGCCCGAGCCCGGTGCCCTGGGGCCCCTTGGTGGTGGAAAAGGGGCGGAACAGCCGGGCCTCGGCTTCGGCGTCGAGACCAGGGCCATCGTCGAACACTTCGATACAGGCATCCGTCGTATTCTGCTCGGTTGAGACTTGCACCAGGTTTCCCGGAGAAAGCGCCTCGATCGCATTCTTGAGCAGGTTGAGCAGGATCTGTTCCACCATCGCCGGATCGCAGGTCGCGAAGACCGGCGCGGAGGAGACCAGGCGGGCCGTGACCCCGGCGTCGGTGAACGCCGGCTCCAGAAAACGGAGCATCCGGTTGGTCAGCTCCGTCAGGTCGATGCTCTGGATGTAAGGCTTGGGCCATGCGCCCCGCTCCAGCGCCGCCCGCACGATCCCCGCGAGCCGATCCACCTGAGCCAACAGGAGCCGGACCCGGTCGGCCGCGGCGGCGTCCTGCTGGGCGGAGAGGTCGTCCCGCAGGAGCTGGAGATGTCCGCTCACCGTATTGAGCGGAGTTCCGATCTCATGGGCGAACCCCGCGGCCGTCTCCTGCACCAGGGCAAGACGGTCGAATCCCCGAGCCCGCTCCTCCAGGGAGAGCAGCATGGCCCGGGCTGCGCTCTCCTGTTCCCTCGCGGTGAGCGCCTCCCGCAGGCGATTGTATCGTCGGGCCAGCTCGCGGAACTCGGGGGGGCCGATCTCGGGTGCCGGCGGCGAGCCCTTCGCTCCTCCATGTGCTCCCGCCATGGCCCGCCCGATCTCCGCCAGCGGCTGTCCTACCCAGCGTGCGGTGAGCACCGCGACTCCAAGCGCCACCATCAATGCCGAGATGAGGGCCAGGAAGTAGGCCCGCTGCCGCTCGAGCCGAGCCCAGTCCTGCAGCCGCCGGGTCGAGACCCGAACGTCAAGAACCCCGTAGGGCCGGGCTCCCAACGGAACCAACACCCTCCAGCCGGGGTCGTCCCCGCCAAGCAGGCGTACCTCCGTGCTGCGCCGGCGGAGAGCTTGAAATGCCGTCTGGTCGGCCGCGTCGATAGGGCGGTTCCCGCTGGAAGCCACCGGGCTCAAAGCGTTTCGCTGGAGGACATACACCGTCGCCTGGGACTCGGTGATACGATGACGGGCCCAACCCTCGATGCTCTGGGTGAGGCTCTCGACGTTTCCGGTGGGAGCGGCGCGGACCAGGAGCGAAGCCAGCGTATTGGCCAGGGCCACCGTTTCCAAGCGGAAGTCCTCCAGCCGGGTTCTAGCTGACCAGGAGAGCGCGGTCTCGGTTGCTCCGAGCACCAGCAACACGGCCATTATCGCCGTCAGGAATGCCAGCCGCCGCGGTAGGCCCATGGGCGGCCCGGTCGACTCGGCCTCGGCCTCGGGTGCCTCCGGTGGGTCGTAAAAGGTGGAAGGAGAGAGGTCGACCGGCAGGCTGATCCTCGTTGCCGCGGGCCGCTCGATGCTACCCTGGTGTGCCATCAGAGTGCCGCCGCCCGCTTGGTGACGAGTTGGCGGAGTCCCCGCCGGCCGACGATGGCCAGACCGATAGCCAGCACCGGCAGCACCTCAACTGCCTGGAGCGCCAGACCGCCGGCCAACGCATTGGCAGCCGGAACATGAAAGGCGCTCAGTCCCAGCATGAGTGAGCCCTGCATGATTCCGATGTTGCCCGGCGTCAGCCGCAGGATTCCCGCGACATTGGCCATGACCAGTGCTGCCAGCGAGACCGCGGGAGTGATGGGAACGTGCGTTGCGCTGATACTCCAGTGATAGGTGAACCATTGGGCGAGCCAGCTCGATGCTGCCAGCCCCACAGCGGCTGCCATCCCGCGCTGGCTGTGAACCGCGGCTATTCGAATGAAGGTTTCGTGCCAACGCCCCAACGCCCGAGAGTGCACTCGATGCCACGGCACCAGCCGATAACCCAGTATGATTGCCGCTGCGAGGCCGATCAGCACAAACCCGAGCGGCCGGGCCGATGGCCACGGCGGCAGCGTTACGAAGGCGAGACCCAGGAAGAGGATCAATCCCAGCGCTTCCACCAATCGGGTGGCGACCAGCGAGGCGGCGGCAGCTCCGAAGCTGACGCCGTCCCGCGAGCCCGCCACCTGGGCCCGGGCCGCTTCGCCGCTGACTGAAATACTTATGGAGTTTACTGCGGCGCCGACGAAGGTGGCGGCTTGCGCCGTACTCAGGGACACCGGAGCTAGCCGTGACAAAAGGATGTACCAGGTTCCCCCTTTGGCGGCGAGTGAGACGATGTTGATCGCACTCGCGGCGGCCAGCAGGAGCCAATCGGCGTCAACCAGCGCGTCGAACGTCCTGGCCCAGGGAAAGGTCAGGCCGAAATGAAGCGCAAATCCGCCGGCAACGAGGATAAGGCCGGCGGTCAGCCAGTTTCGGAGAGTCAATTCGCTGCCAGCTCGGCCAGTGGCGCGAGTCGGTAGCCCGCCGCCCTCACGTCCGTGATGATCCCCTCAAGCGCTGCCGCGGTCTGCCAGCGATCGCCCAGCGGGTCGTAACCGTCTCCGTCATGCAGCAAGAGTATCGATCCCGGTCTCAGGCCGGTCCGGACCCGGGTACGGATCGTCTCCGCTCCTGGACGAGCCGTATCCCAGACCCCGAAGGTCCAGCCAAACACCCGGTACCGATAGGGAGCGATCGCCCGAGCGACGAAGGGACTGCGATACCCGTGGGGGGCGCGAAAGCTCCGGGGCACGACGCCGGTGACCTCCGCGATCGTCTCATGGCCGCGCCGGATCTCTTCGGCGGCCCGCCGGGGCCCCACCCGGTGCAGCTTCCTGTGGGAATAGGTGTGGTTGCCGATCTCATGGCCGGCCCGCGCCACGGCTCGCGCGGTTTCCCGATGCCGTTCGACGTGCCGGCCAACCATGAAGAATGTCGCCGGAACCGCCTCCCGCTCCAGCACCTCCAGCACCCGCTCCGTCACCCCGGGGTTAGGCCCGTCATCAAAAGTGAGAAAGGCCACCCGCTGGCGCGGACCGCGGCCGACCACCGGCCCAAACAGTCTGCTGTTCGGGGCGTAGGCTCCCCACATCCCGGTGGCTATCAGCGCTCCACCCAGGGCAGCGATTCCTAGCACCCCAGCACCCGGTGATAGACCCCGATGACTTGCTCGGCGATGCGAGGCCAGGCAAACGCCTCCGACTTGGTCAGACCGGCCGCTCCCATCGCTTGCCGCCGGGACTCGTCGCCCAGCAGGGCGATGATGGCGTCCGCCCACGCTGCCGGATCATTCTTGTGGACCATGACCGCCTCATCTCCACCGCCCACGAGCTCCCGAAAACCGGTAATGTCCGAGACGAGCAGTGGAGTTCCACACGCCATCGCCTCCAACAGCGTCACCCCGAAGGATGCCATGGTGGTAGGACAAAGGTACAGGTCGGCCTGGGAGTAGTAGGTAGGCCGGTTGCCGTTGACCCGTCCCACAAACGTGACTTGCCGGCCGGTCGAGCGCGCCATCCGCTCATACATGGGACGGAGCGGGCCGTCGCCGGCGATGGTGAGGCGCACATCGGGAACGCGGGCCAGCACGGCTGGCATTGCGGCCAGGATCGTGTCCAGCCCGTTACGGGGATCCAGGCGGCCCAGGAACAACAGCTCTGGCGGCCGGGAAGCCAGGCGTCGCTCCTGGGGCCGGAAGAAGTCGGTGTCCACCCCGTTGGGAATGATCTGCCAATCGGCCTTGAGGTAGCGCGAGTGCGCCTCGACCACCGGCTGGCTGACGGCGATGGCCGCAGCATGGCGATCCAGCCGTCTCTGGAGCGGCCCGCGGAACATCCCCAGCAGGGCCGAGCGCTTAAACCAGGAATGGAAGGTGGCGACCGCCGGAATGCCGAGCTCGTGCGCCGCCTCAGGGGCCACGAGGCCGAGCACCGGTGCGAGACCGCCGTGCACGTGCACGACGTCGATCTTCTCGTCCCGCAGGATTTGCTGCACCTGCCGCCGGAGGCCCCTTCCGGTGGTAACCCGGGCGAACGACCCCGCGCTATATATCACCCGGCTATGACCGATCCTTCGGACGAATGGGGCATCTTCGTAGTCCTCCTCGGGATCGGCGCCGCGCGACGGCACCGCCATGTGGGCCGTAATAACCGTGGTCGGGTGGCCCCAGTGGTTCAACAGCTTGGCAAGATTGTAGACGTGTTCGGTGACTCCGCCGAGGTGAGGAAAGTAGTACTCGGTCACAAGAGCTACCCGCATGAGAGCGTCCTTTCCCGTTTGGCGCTGCGGAGGGGCAAGAACGCGGCCACCCGCGGCTACCGTAGGGAGCGCGCAACCGCCCCCTGGCGTGACAATTTGACTCGTTTGCAGGCTCTCAACTAGGCCATTGTGTCCTTGCTGGCCAGTTGACATGCTTCCGCGACTCCCTCATCATCGGGCCCGGCCCGGCGATAACCGCTCTCAGGAGATCTCTTGCTCGTCCCGAAACTGGTCACGACGCTCAAGACGTACACCCGGGCTCAGCTCTTTGCGGACCTCACCGCTGGAGTGATCGTCGGGATCGTGGCGCTGCCGCTGGCCATTGCCTTTGCCATCGACTCCACCGTTATGCCCGCTCTGCGCGACCTGATCCGGCGCACCCGGCAGGTCGGCACGCTCGTGCTGCTCTCCGATGTGCACTCGCAACCGCGGATAGCCCTGGGCCGGTCGGAGCGGCTCGACGAGATCGGCCGCCGCGTGCAAGGACCTTGGCCCGCCTCCGGAGGAGCCGACCAGCTCCAACTCGTCAACCGCGGCCTGATCCAATGCATCTGCAGCAGATCCTGATTCACTATGGGTTGATCGCGGTCCTGATCGGGTCGGCGGTTGAGGGCGACTTCAGCCTCATCCTCGCGGGGGTAGTGTCCCACCTGGGCATCTTCCCCTTCCCCTGGGCGGTGGCCGCGGGAACTGCCGGAAGTCTGGTTGGCGACACCGCGTGGTATGCCTTAGGGAGGCTTCGCGGTCCCCGGTTCCGGGAAGGAAAGCTTTACCGGAGAGTGGGACCGACGATCGATCGTCTGGCGCAGCGGCTCGGTCCCTGGGAGCTCCTTGCGGCCCGTTTCGTGTACGGGACCAAGGCGGCCAGCATGGTGTTCTGGGGGCTGAACGGGCTGTCGTTGCCGCGGTTCCTGCTGATCGACGCGCTAGGCTGCGCCATCGGCGCGACGGTATTCACCGGTCTGGGCTACCTGGTGAGCGGCAGCGCCACGGTCTTGCTGGGGAAGGTGAGGCGGGTGCAGGTGTGGCTGTTGGGCGCCCTGGTTGTGGGCGTTGTGATCGTGTACATCATCCACCGGACGGCCAAGCACGAGCTGCATCTCGACGAGGGCGGAGGGGACTGAGAGGGCGGGCGGCCGGACACCGCTTGACCATTGCCGGCCGGGGACCTACTGTCGAGCACTGCTCAGAGTCGGATCTTCCCTGTGATCGTCGGTAACGACGGCATCCTTCGGCGCCGCCTCCCCGCGTTCCACTCTCCTTCCCCTGGAGGTTCTTTTATGGGAACCGCAAGCAAACAGCTCGAAACCGCCAGAGTCCCGTCTGGCGTGAGGCTCCCCATCCCGATCCGGAGCCGGTACGATAACTGGATCGGTGGCGAATACGCCGCGCCGGCTCGCGGACAATACTTCGTCAATCCCACGCCGATCACCGGCCAGCCGCTGTGTGAGGTGGCCCGCTCGACCCACGAGGATGTTGATAAGGCGCTGGATGCGGCCCACGCCGCGGCCCTGAGCTGGAACATCACCTCGCCCACCTACCGGGCCAACATCCTCAACCGCATCGCGGACCGGCTGGAGCAGAACCTCGAGGCAATCGCACTGATCGAGACCATCGACAACGGGAAGCCGATCCGGGAAACGATGAACGCCGACCTGCCGCTGGCGGTGGACCACTTCCGCTACTTCGCCGGAGCGCTCCGGGCCCAGGAGGGCAGCATCGGCGAGGTGGACCACGACACCGTGGCGTATCACTTCCACGAGCCGCTCGGCGTGGTGGCGCAGATCATTCCGTGGAACTTCCCGCTCCTGATGGCCACCTGGAAGCTGGCGCCCGCGCTGGCGGCCGGGAACTGCGTGGTGATCAAGCCGGCGGAACAGACTCCGGTCTCGATCATGGCGTTCATGGAATTGATTGCCGACATCCTGCCCAGCGGCGTGGTGAACGTGGTACAGGGCTTCGGCGTCGAGGCTGGGAAGCCGCTCGCCTCCAGCCCGCGGGTCGCCAAGGTCGCCTTCACCGGCGAGACTACCACCGGCCGGCTCATCATGCAGTACGCCTCGGAGAATCTGATTCCGGTGACGCTCGAGCTCGGCGGCAAGTCGCCCAACATCTTCTTCGCCGACGTCGCCGAGGCGGACGACGACTTCTTCGACAAGGCGCTGGAAGGCTTCGCGATGTTTGCCCTCAACCAGGGCGAGGTATGCACCTGTCCGTCCCGGGCTCTGGTCCAGGAGTCGATCTACGACCGGTTCATGGAGCGGGCGGTAGCCCGCACCCAGGCTATCGTGGAAGGAAATCCGCTCGACCCGAAGACGATGATCGGGGCCCAGGCCTCCAACGACCAGCTGGAGAAGATCCTGAGCTACATCGACATCGGGAAGAAGGAAGGGGCCAAGGTGCTGACCGGAGGCGCCCGCAGGATGCATCCGGGCGAGCTCAAGGACGGGTACTATGTCCAGCCGACCATCTTCGAGGGCCACAACCGGATGCGGGTTTTCCAGGAGGAGATCTTCGGTCCCGTGGTGTCGGTCACCAGGTTCAAGACGCTGGACGACGCGTTGGAGATCGCCAACGACACCCTCTACGGCCTCGGCGCCGGAGTGTGGAGCCGGGACCAGAACACCTGCTACCGGATGGGTCGGGCCATCAAAGCCGGTCGGGTGTGGACCAACTGCTTCCACGCCTATCCGGCCCACGCCGCGTTCGGTGGCTACAAGCAGTCTGGCTTCGGCCGGGAGAACCACAAAATGATGCTCGACCACTACCAGCAGACCAAGAACCTGCTGGTGAGCTACAGCCCCAAGAAGCTCGGGTTCTTTTAAGCCGATGAGCGTCGCACGGGTGGATATCACCCCTGAGGCCAGGGCCGTGCTCCGCGAGCTGGTGGCGGAGCACGGGCCGCTTCTGTTTCACCAGTCGGGCGGCTGCTGCGACGGCAGCTCGCCGATGTGCTACCCGGAGCGGGAGTTCCTGGTGGGGCAGCGGGACGTACTCCTGGGTGAAGTGGACGGCGTACCGGTCTATATCGGCGGCCAGCAGTACGAGCTCTGGCGCCACACTCAGCTGCTGATTGATGTCGTGCCTGGCCGGGGGGGTGGTTTCTCCCTGGAGGCTCCGCTCGGCGTCCGGTTCCTCACCCGGTCGCGGGTGTTCGATCCGGCGGAACAGGCCTGGCTGGACGGATGCCCGCCCAGGGTCGGGCCGGCGGAGGTGTCGCTCGAAGGGCGGTAAAGGTCGGGCCGGAGGCGCACGTGGAGTGGGCTGTACCCACCGCTACCCTGGGTCAAGCCGGCCGCGAGACTCAGTCGTCTTTACGATGACTTAGAAATTGAGCCGTACCCCGCCAAAGTCGGCGGCATGCCGATCAGGTGGCGTCGACGATCGAGGGCTCTCCTCCGTCTTCCCCCGGCTTGCAGGTCGCCTCCGTCAGGCCGCCCCAGTCGAAGTACTCGTGCCAGCGGCGTACCCGGCCGCCTGCCGGGCGCGGACTCCAGAGCGTGAAGTGCTCGCCTTCATCCGCGGTGCAGCGCCGTGCCTCCTCCGGGATTCCATCTCCGTCCAGATCAGCGCGGACCACGCCATCGGCGCTACGGGTCCAGGGCGCCTCACTCGCGACCACTAGTCCTACCCCCGACGCCTCGGCGGTATCGGCGGGCAGCGCGTCGGGGAGCTCGAGGTCGTACGCCACGTAGTCGAACCACGGGGCTGAGGGAAGGCGGCTGGGCACTCGCCCGGGCGAGGGCCCCGCACCCGAGCGCGCCGGGCCGGAACCGTCGCCGGATTGACAAAAACGATCGTGACGGGAAGCCCGGGCACCAGGTCGGACGCCGAGGAGTCGGCCACAAATTCGGCACACCAGACGCGGTTGCTGTCCGCCACCGCGAGCCCAGTTCGGGGTAGTATTCGGCCGATGGTGTTGGGGACCGGACTCTGCCGCGCGCCAGCAGTGGGCGCGGGCGAAGAGGTGTCACGCGATGCGGGCGATTGTTGTCGCGCGCCATCTGTTCCGGACCGACAGGCCGCGAGCATCAGGCTGACCACTGCGGTGAGAGAGAATCCCATCTCACAATGTGAGGCGGTAGTCCTCCCCGCGTCCCAACTCACCAAACCCGCACCCGGTCCGCCGGTGCCAGGTAAAGCCGCTCTCCGGGCTTCACGCGGAATGCCGGGTACCACGCGTCCAGATTCCGGACGGTGGAGGCCCGGTACTGCGACGGCGAGTGTCCGTCGGTCAGGATCTGGTTGCGCACGGCTGGCTCACGCGCCTTGCCCCGCCAGGCCTGGGCGAAGCTGATGAAGAACTGCTGGTCGCCGGTGAAACTCTGCAGTACCGGCACCGGCTTGCCGCCTAGCGACCGATGGAGAGCATCGTATGCTGCGGCCAGGCCGGCCACGTCCGCGATGTTCTCGCCCAGGGTCTGCTGTCCCTTGACCGCGAGGTCGGGAAACGGCCGGTATTGATTGTACTGGGCAACAAGCTGGGCCGAAGACGCCTCGAAGTGCTTGAAGTCCTCCGGCGTCCACCAGTTATGCAGCCGCCCTTTGGCATCGAACAGCGCTCCCTGGTTGTCGAAGCTGTGGCTGACCTCATGGCCGATGATGGCACCGATGGCGCCGTAGTCCATGGCGAGAGGCCGCTTGGGGTCGAAGTAGGGTGGCTGGAGAATCGCGGCGGGAAAGTTCAGGGCATTCATCGCCGGCAGGTTTACCGCGTTGACCGTCTGCGGGGTCATCACCCATTCGGCGCGGTCCACCGGCCGCCCCAACCGCTGCAGGGCCTGCCGGTACTGGAACAGACGGGCGCGCTCCTGGTTGCCGTAGGCGTCTCCCTTCACGACCTCGAGGCCGGAGGACGCCGGCCACTGGTCGGGATAGCCGACTCCCACCTTGAGCACGGCGAGTTTGGCCTTGGCCTCCTGCTTCGTGGCCGGCGCCATCCAGTCCAGGCGATCGATCCGGTTCCGGAAGGCGGCGATGAGATTGGCGACCATCGCCTGCGCCCGAGCCTTTTCCGCCGGCGGGAAGTAGCGGGCGGCGTACAGGCGGCCGACGGCGAAGCCGAGCGCGTTGTTGGTGGCGGTGACCGCACGCTTCCAACGGTCGCGCGGCTTCTGTGCGCCGCTCAGCACCGGTCCGAAGAAGGCAAACGACTCCCGGTAGAGCGGGGCGGGGAGCACGGCCACCCGGGACTGGATGGCGTGGAAGGTGAGGTAGTCCTTCCAGGTGTCGAGCGGCTCGCTCGCGGTGAGCGCCGAGATGCCGGTGACGGCGCTGGCCTGCCACACGACCAGTTGCGGGGACTGGTCCAGTCCGGCGGCCGCGAAGTATGTCTCCCACTCGAGGCCCGGGGCCTTGTTGGCGAAGTCCGACTTCCTCCAATGGTTGTTCCCCTTACTCACGTCGTCCGATGCCTCGCGGGTCCAGTGCGCGTTCGCAATTCTCGTCTCGAGCCGCACGATCCCGGCCGCCTTGGCCTCGCTGTCGGGAATTCCAGCGAGGCTCAACATCGCGGCGACGTGGTCCTGGTACTTGGCGCGAATCGAGCTCATCGCCGACGAGGTATCGACATAGTAGCTCCGGTCCGGCATGCCGAGCCCGCCCTGAAGCAGGAACGGGGAATACTGGGTCGGATCGTCGAGGTCTTGGGCCACCCAGAGACCGAACAAGTTCTCGGTGTAGAAGTTCGTGTTATTGAGCACGTCCACGTCGGCCCGCAGGGTGGAACCGAGGAATCGCGCCAGCTCCCTTCGGTCGCGGATGGCGGCAATGGAGTCGACCGTGGCTTTGAGGGGTCGGAGACCAGCCGCCTCGATCGCCGTCGTGTCCATGAAGCCGGCGTAGAAATCGCCGATCTTCCGGCGCTCCGAGCCGGCGGGGCCGGATGCCTTTGCCACCTTGTGGATCAGATCAGCCACCCGGCGATCGGTAAGCTCACTCAGCATAGAGCCGGCGCCGTAGGAGCTGCGGTCGGCGGGGATCTCGGTCTCGCTGAGCCAGGTGCCGTTGGCGTAGCTGAAGAAATCGTCCCCCGGCTTGACCGAGCGGTCCATGCTGGCGACGTCGATCCCCGAGGAACGGGATGCCTGCCTGATCTGGGCGGGGAGGCTGTCGAGTGGGGATCCGGCAGCCAGGACGATGGCGGCGACGAAGAGAGCAAACCGGGGGCGAAGGCGAAGCATGAGAGTCCTCGGAACGAAGCCGGTGTTTGGGAGTGGATCCAACTGCCGGGTAAACATACGTTGCGGACCAGCGAAACGAGTCATTGGGGGAAGCCTCGAAGCCAGCACCCCAATTTTTCCCTGACCGGGGGTAGACTCAGCTACCGGCTGCGGAAAGAGCTTGTGGCCGCATGCCCACATAAGGAGGAAGCATGAGAATCGGCATCATCGGCGCGGGCCAAATCGGCGGGATCCTGGCGCGCCGTCTCACGGCTTTGGGGCACGACGTGTCCATTGCCAACTCGCGGGCACCCGAGTCCCTCGCGGGGCTGGCACGCGAGACCGGCGCAAAGCCGGTCACGGCTCAGCAGGCAGCCCGGGCCGGGGAGGTGGTCATCGTCACCATCCCCATGAAGAACATTCCACGGCTGGCGGGCCTGTTCGACGGCGTGCCCGGCGACGTCGTTGTGGTGGATACCGGCAACTACTATCCCCAACAGCGCGACGGACGGATTGCCCCGATCGAGGAAGGCGCCACCGAGAGCCGCTGGGTATCCGACCAGCTCGGCCGTCCGGTGGTCAAGGCGTTCAACAACATTTACGCCCGCCATCTGCTGGAGCGCGGGAAGCCGAAAGGCGGAACCGGTCGCATCGCTCTGCCGGTGGCGGGCGACGACCGGCGGGCCCAGGAAGTCGTCATCCGGCTGCTCGATGAGCTCGGCTTCGACGGGGTGGACGCCGGTGGCCTGGACCAGTCCTGGCGACAGCAGCCGGGGACACCGGTCTACGGCACCGACTTCGACGTCGACGGCGTGCGGAAGGCACTGACGGCGGCGAAACCGGAGCGCAGCGCCGGATACCGGGCGGAAGAACGCAGCCCGGCCGGCCGGCGCTAGAGAACCTAGTACTCACGTTGACTGCAATCAGAGGAGACCAATCATGACTGCCCCACAACCGATCACACCGTGTCTCTGGTTCGACAGCCAGGCCGAGGAGGCGGCCCGCTACTACACCGGCATCTTCAAGAACTCCCGGATCGGGAAGATCAGCCGGTATACCGAAGCCGGGCATGAAGTCCACGGGAGACCCGCGGGCTCGGTGATGACCGTCGAGTTCGAGCTCAACGGGCAACCGTTCACGGCACTCAACGGCGGCCCCCTCTTCAAGTTCAACGAAGCCGTCTCCTTCCAAATCATGTGCCGGACCCAGGAGGAAGTGGATCACTACTGGAATCAGCTCACCCAGGGCGGAGATCCTAAGGCGCAGCAGTGCGGCTGGCTGAAGGACAAGTACGGGTTGTCCTGGCAGGTGGTGCCGACCGTGCTGGCGGAACTGATGAGCGACCCCGATCGGGAGAAGGCGGGATGCGTGATGGAGGCGCTGCTGCCGATGAAGAAGCTGGACATCGCGGTGCTGCACCGGGCATTCGAGGGTGAATCGGCGGAGGCAAACCGGTAAGTCCTTCTCCTAGCTCTCCACGCCATGCCGCCGCTGCACCCCCCTGCCCGATGTAGAGTAAACACCCTTGAGCGCGACCGGCTTGTCCTCGAAGACCATTTTGCAGCGAGGACAGACGATCCGGTCGCGCCCCCGCCTTTCGCTCCATTTCGCACGCCGGCCGCAGCCGGGACAATGCACGTCCCAATTCTTTCCAGGCATGAGCACGCCTCCGCTAACAGCGGATCGTCTCAAGCCGTGCGATTGTGACGTGGGGTCCCGCCGCGACGTACGCTGGTTAGGCCGTGGGCGAGGAGGAATCCGGGCGCATCCACTCTCGAATTACGCCGTAGATCAAGCCGATGAGAAAGCCGATAGGGCCGGTGATGAAGATGCCGAGCATCGGACCCTGATTTGCCTCCGGCTTCAGAATCATGGGACCGAAGAACCCGGCGGCAAAGCCAAGGCCACCGACGATCAAGCCCGGCTTGACAGCCCGCCGTACGATCCCGCGCCGTCGCTCGCCGAGCCCGTATCTGAAGAGCACAGCGACCAGCAGGATGAGAAGTAAGGCTTCCACAATACACCGTTACCCTTGGTGCCTGGGCCACCAGCGATGGACTTGCCGCACCAGCGCAGCGGGCGGCGGCTTGGTCAATGGAAATCGGATCGTGCCCTTGGAGGTCTTGTAACCCTTGAGATCGTCCGCGTGGGCCCGCCTGATGGCCGCGGTGATCGGGTACAGGCTGCTGTGGTGTTTCCAGGCGGCGTACCACACCAGCGGCCGCCCTTCGAGGCGAAACCCGCCCCTGTACCCCGGCCGGTTTTGCCTTCTTCTTTGACGACGAGGTGGAGGCCAACACGACCTCACGAGTGGGTGCATCAGCCGTTGGCGATGATAGTAGGTGCCACCAAATTTAGCTGCCTGACGCTGCAGCGATATGCTGGCCAAACTTGGAGTCGTCAAGATGGACGGCCGCTTGCCTGGCCCTCCACCCCTGGCGACCTTTCATCCATGAATCTGGACCTCCTGATCGCCGAGCTGGTGGCAGGCAAAACCGCCGCACTGGCTCGGGCGATCTCGGTGGTCGAAAATGGACGACCCGGCTTCGAGCGGCTCCTCGCCGAGGTGCACCGCTCGCTCGGCCGAGCCCGCCGCATCGGCATTACCGGCCCCCCGGGAGCAGGCAAATCCACTCTGGTCGAACGCCTCGTCGGACGCTACCGCGCCGCTGGACTCAAGGTCGCGGTGGTCGCGGTCGATCCTACCAGTACCTTCACCGGCGGTGCCCTGCTGGGTGACCGCATCCGCATGGAATCCGTGGCTCTCGACGATGGCGTCTATATCCGCTCCATGGCCACCCGCGGCTCGCTGGGAGGCCTGGCCACCACCACCCGGGAGGTCTGCGACCTGCTCGACGCGGCCGGGTTCGACCGGATCCTGGTGGAGACGGTGGGCGTCGGGCAATCGGAGCTGGACGTGGCCCGGATGGCCGACTCGACGGTGCTGGTGCTCGTCCCTGAGTCGGGCGACGGGATTCAGACGCTCAAGTCCGGCGTGATGGAGATCGCGGACGTGTTCGTGGTGAACAAGGCAGATAGATCTGGAGCCGACAAGCTGCGGCAGGAGATCGAGGTGACGTTGGGAATTCGGCGGGGGAATGCATTTCGGAACATGCCGGCGCACCACGGCGGGACGGGTGCCCTCCGGGTGGGTGGGCAGCCGGGCAGGGGGGCAGCGGCCCGCCGCGGTAGGCAAAGGAGTGTCACCCTGAGCGAAGCGAAGGGGCCGAAACCCGATGCCCCCGCCAGCATCTGGGAGCAGCCCGTTCTCGTGGCAACCGCGGTAAAGGATGAAGGAGTGGCAGACGTTGTGGCCGCACTCGATAAGCATCATGAGTGGCTGACCGCGAGCGGCGAGCTGGAACGGCGCCGCCGTCGCCGGTTGCTGGAGCGCACTCGCGAAGTGGTCGAGCGGGCCACCCGGCGCTGGCTGTGGGAGGAGACCCGAGCGGAGCAGCTGATAAACGATCGCCTGGATGAGGTGGTGGGCGGCCGGCTCAGCCCCTACGAGCTCGCGACCGAGATCCTCGACGAGCTGAAAGAAGGCGAGCGGATATGAGCGCTCGGCGCGCCAAGATCGAGACCGACGCCGCGGCCCGCATTTCGGAGCAGGAGCGCGAGCTGGAGCGGCTGCGGGCCGAGCTTGCTGAATGGCGCGCCCGCGCCAACGCGCTGCCGGTGCGCACCGACGCCGATATGATCACCGTCTCCGGCCGTACGGTCGAGCCGGTCTATACTGCGCTGGATCTCCCGCCCGATGTGATCGCCGCCACCGGACTCCCCGGAGACTTTCCCTACACCCGCGGGATTCATCCGACCATGTACCGCGGACGGCTCTGGACCATGCGGCAGTTCGCCGGGTTCGGCACCGCCGAGGACACCAACGAGCGCTACAAGTTTCTGCTGGAGCGGGGCCAGACCGGGCTGTCGGTCGCGTTCGACTTCCCAACTCTGATGGGCTACGACTCCGACCATCCCCGCTCCGAGGGCGAGGTGGGCAAGTGCGGTGTCGCCATCTCCAGCCTGGCCGACATGGAGACCCTGTTCGACGGGATTCCGTTGGATAAGGTCTCAACCTCCATGACGATCAACGGCCCCGCGGCAATGCTGTTCTGCTTCTACGTGGCTGCGGCCGAGCGTCAGGGCGTCCCCATCGAGCAGCTGCAAGGCACCATTCAGAACGACATCCTCAAGGAGTACATGGCGCAGCACGCCTGGATCTTCCCGGCGGAGCCCGCCCTCAAGATCATCGTAGACCTGTTCGAGTGGGCCGCGGAGCACACCCCGAAGTGGAACACCATTTCCATCTCGGGCTACCACATTCGGGAGGCCGGGGCGACGGCGGCGCAGGAGCTCGCCTTCACCCTGGCCAACGGATTCTGCTACGTGGAGCACGGCCTCGCTCGCGGCCTTGAAGTGGACAGCTTCGCTCCCCGGCTCTCCTTCTTCTGGGACGTGCACAACGACTTCTTCGAGGAGATCGCCAAGCTCCGCGCGGCCCGGCGCATCTGGGCTCGGCACATGCGCGAGCGCTACGGGGCGCAGGACCCTCGCAGTTGGAAGATGCGGTTCCACTGCCAGACCGCGGGGGTCACCCTCACCGCCCAACAGCCCCACAACAACGTCGCCCGGGTAGCATATCAAGCCCTCGCGGCCGTGCTCGGCGGCACCCAGTCGCTGCATACCAACGCGCTGGACGAAACCCTCGCTCTGCCCACCGAGGAGTCGGTCCGGATCGCCCTCCGCACCCAGCAGATCATCGCCTACGAGACTGGCGCCGCCAACGTGGCCGACCCGCTCGGCGGCTCCTACTACCTCGAGGCCCTGACCACGCAGCTGGAACAGGAGGCGGAGGATCTCTTTGCTGAGATCGACAGCCAGGGTGGCGTAGTCCCGGCCATCGAGGCCGGCTGGTTCCAGCGCCAGATCGCCGGGTCGTCCATGCGCTTTCAGGCCGAGCTGGAGCAGGGACGGCGGACCATTGTGGGGGTGAACGATTTTGTGGAGGAGGCCGAAGCCCCGGTCGAGATCCTCAAGGTCGGTAACGAGGCGGACCGAATCCAGCGGGCCCGGATGACCCGCATGCGCGCGCAGCGCAACCAGAATCTCGTGTCCGAGCGGCTGGAGGCGCTCCGGCGCGCGGCAGCAGAAGATCGGAACATCATACCCGCCATGCTGGACTGTGCCCGTGCTTACTGCACGCTGTACGAGATCCGGCATGTGCTCGAGGAGATCTATGGTAGCTATCGCGAGCCGGTCTTTTTCTGAGGTCGGGGGGAAAGAGCGGAATGGGCGGAAGGAGCGGGAAGCCTCCCGGAATGGTGCCAGCCAGTCAGCGGCGTTGGCCGAGGTACTGGAGCGCCTGACCCATGTCCACCCTGGCCGCCACCGGGTGGTCAGTTGCTATCTCAAGCTGGAGCCAAGAGACCGCGCACGGGGCAAGTACCTCATCAAGGTGAAGAACCGGGCGAAATCGGCGGTGCAGGCGCTGCCCCGGCTGGGTCTGGACCGCAGCATCGTCGAGGAGGTTACCCGGGATCTCGACCGGATCCAGCAGTTTCTCAGGTCACCTGGCAATCTCCCGTCAACACAAGGAGTTGCCATCTTTGCCTGCGAGGGAATCGAGCTCTTTGAAACGGTACCTTTGCCGGTGGTGCACCGATCCCGGCTCGCGGTTGACTCCAGTCCGTTGGTGCGCGAGCTGGCGGCGGTGGAGGAGGAGTTCGGCCGGTTGCTGACCGCGGTGCTGGACCGCACCAGCGCCCGAATCTTCGAGGTGACTGCCTATCAGACCCGGGAGCTGCTCGACCTCCGCGCGGACAGCACCCGGGGAAAGCGGTTCCACGGAGATCAGAATGGCCCCGGCTGGGGAGAACACTCCTACAACAATCGAATCCGCCAAGAGAAGCAGCGGCACTACGAGGCCATCGCGCGCCAGCTCTTCATTATCGATCGCCATCATCCAGCCCATGGGATCGTGCTCGCCGGCCCGGGTCCCGAAGCCGGCGCGGTGGAGCCATTTCTCCACTCCTATCTGGTGGAGCGCGTGATCGGCACTGCCCGGCTCAACCCCAAGGAGGCGACGCCGGCCGCGGTGCACGCCGCCACACTCGCCGTCCGCGAGGGATACGAACGGGCCTCCGAGCGCACGCTGGTGCATGAGATGCTGGAGGGTATCGGGACCGGCTGGGGCCTCAATGGCCTGACGCCGACGCTCCGGGCTCTCTCCCGGGGACAGGTGCGCTCACTGCTGGTGCAGGCCGACGCCAGCGAGCCAGGTTTCCGGTGCGGTGATTCGGGCCGGCTGGCGCTGACCGAACGAGAGTGTCGCGGCGAGGGTGAGCCCGTTGCGGTGCTCGATGTGGTGGACGATGCCATCGAAGAGGCACTCCGCCAGGGCGTGGACGTCAACGTGGTGTACGAGCCCGAGGCTCGCGACGCCATCGAGAGCCTCGGCGCGCTGCTCCGCTTTCGTTGAGCCCTGCGCCGCGCTCGGGGCAGGCTCTTCGCGCCGTGCTGTTCGACGCGGGCAATACTCTGGTCTTCCTGGACTATGCCCGGCTCGCCAGCGGGGTCGGTGGGGCATTGGGGCTGTCATTGAGCGCCGAGGCCCTGGCCGCGCATGTCCCCGCCGCATCCCGGGCCATGGAGCGAGCCGGCGGCAACGACCAGCAACGCGCGGCAGTGTATCTCGAAACCATGTTTCTGCTGGCTGGAGTTCCGCCGGAGCGGCTGGGCGAGGTGCGCGACTGCCTGGGGCGGATGCACGGCGAGCGGCACCTGTGGTGCGCCGTGCAATCCGGGTCCGCCGAGTCGCTGGCGCGACTGAAGGCGGCGGGGCTCCGCTTGGGCGTGGTATCCAACAGCGATGGCCGGGTGGAGCAGGCGCTGGCGGCGGCGGGGCTGCGCGACTACTTCGACGTGGTTATTGATTCCGCGCTGGTGGGTCTGGAAAAGCCGGACCCGCGGATCTTCCGGGCCGCGCTCGAAGCCCTGGATGTGCTGCCCGAAGAGGCGCTCTACGTCGGCGATCTCTATGAAATCGACGTGCTCGGCGCTCAGGCCGCCGGACTCCGGGCGATTTGGTTTGCCCCTCCCGTCGGTGCGACGATGCCGACTTGCCCTACGACCAGCTCCATTCGGGATCTGGTGAACGACCTCCTCTCGGGAGAGACTCTGATGATGCCCTCGCCCGGCCGGGCCGAAGACCGCTGATGGCTCGGACTCCAGGGCCGGCCCGTCCCATCAGGGTTCTGGTGGCCAAACCGGGACTCGATGGTCACGACCGCGGAGCCAAGGTGGTTGCCGCGGCGTTGCGTGACGCCGGCATGGAAGTCGTGTACACCGGCCTGCACCAGACTCCGGAGATGATCGCCACCGCGGCGGTGCAGGAGGACGTGGATGTGGTGGGCCTTTCGATTCTATCGGGCGCCCACATGACGCTGTTCCCCCGGGTTCGCCAGCTGCTGGAGGAGATGGGCCGTCCGGAAACCCTGGTGACCGGAGGCGGCATCATTCCACCGGAAGACATGGCGGCGCTCCAACAGCTGGGGATCGGCCGCTTGTTCGGCCCCGGCACGCCGACGTCAGACCTCATCGAGTACATCCAGTCGTGGGCCGCGTCGAACCTCGAATCATGAGCAGCACCACGAGCCGCCTGCGGGGCCTCACCGAGGAATACCAGCAGCTGGCCAGCCGGCTCCAGCAAGGTGGGGGCAAGGCCCGGGTGGCCAAGATGCATCAGCAGGGCAAGCTGTCACCGCGCGAGCGGGTGGAGCGGCTCCTTGATGCGGGCGAGCCCTGGCTGGAGCTCGGCCTCCTGGTGGCGTACGATCTCTACGATGGGCAGGCGCCCGGCGCGGGAGTCATCACCGGCGTCGGCGTTGTTGCCGGCCGGGAAGCGGTGGTGGTGGCCAACGATGCCACGGTGAAGGCGGGTTCCTGGTGGCCGGAGACTATAAGGAAGATCCTCCGGGCCCAGGAAGTGGCGATGCGGCAGCGCATCCCCATCGTCTATCTGGTGGACAGCGCCGGCGTGAATCTTCCTTATCAGGAGGGCGTGTTCCCCGGCCAGTATGGTGCCGCCCGCATCTTCTATTACAACTCGATCATGCGGCGATACCTGCATGTGCCCCAGATCAGCGCGGTCATGGGAAGCTGCGTCGCGGGAGGCGCGTACCTGCCGGCATTGTCGGACGTGATCTTCATGGTCGAGGGCACCAGCTTCATGGGGCTCGGCGGTCCCAATCTGGTGAAGGGTGCCACGGGGCAGACGATCGACGCCGAGTCGTTGGGTGGCGCGCGGACCCACACCGAGCAGAGCGCGGTGGCCCACTACCGGGCCGCGAACGACACGCAATGCCTGGAGCGAATTCGAGAGTACATCGGGCGGCTACCCCGGGCCGAAGGACTCCGCCACCAGATTCGGTCCATCCGTCCGCCTGCCCGCCCGCCTTCCGACCTCTACGATATTCTGCCTCAGGATCACCGGCTCTCCTACGACATGCGGCAAGTCCTCGCCTGCCTACTCGACGACGGCGCCCTGGACGAGTTCCAGCCGGACACGGCCCGCGAGATGCTGTGCGGCCACGCCCATATCGAAGGCCGCCCGGTCGCGGTCATCACCAATCAGCGGGGGGTGATCAAGGGGCAACCGGGAGAGCGACCCCGCTTCGGCGGCATCGTGTACACCGGGAGCGCCGAGAAGGTTGCCTATTTCATCGAGACGGCCAACCGGGAGAGGTTGCCCATCCTCTTCATCCAGGATGTGAGTGGTTTCATGGTGGGGCCGGAAGCGGAACAGTCGGGGATCATCCGCGCCGGCGCCCGCTTTGTCGAGGCGATGGCCACGGCGATTGTCCCCAAGATGGTGCTGACGGTGAATCACGCCTCCGGTGCCGGCTACTACGCTATGGCGGGCCAGGGATTCGATCCCGACTTCATCCTGTCCTGGCCCACTGGCCGTATGGCGGTGATGGAAGGCGAGTCGGCGGTCATGGCGGTGCACGGCGCCGAGATCGAGAAGGCGCGCCGGGAGGGACGCGAGCCGTCGGCGGAGGCCAAGGCCTCGATGAGCTCGATGCGGGCGGACTACGAGGAGCAGCTCGATGCCAAGTTTGCCGGCGCCCGCGGCTTCGTCGATGCCATCGTCACGCCGGAAGAGACCCGAGACCAGCTCGCCTTCATCCTTCGCGTCACCGCCAACTACGCCGGGCCGCATCTGGGCCCCTTCGTTCTCCCGCCGCTTGATGCGGCTACCGCCCGCTAGGAGCCGCATGCGATTCACCCGCACAACTCTGGCAGCGCTGGTCCTGGCGCTGGCCTGCGCCCCCAAGCAATCGACCCCTCCAGCCCCGGCGCCCAAGCCGCCCAAGCCCATCGTCGATCAAAGCCGGGCCCCTTCGCCGGGCGGCAAGGTGCCTGCGCCGGGGGGAGAGGACTCTCTCCGGCCGATGGTCCCGGCGGAGGCGGCCTATACCCACGGCTGGATGCCGATCGCCAGCACTGGTGTCGACAAGTTCCTGCGGCTGCACCCCACTCTCGACGGACGCGGAGTGCTCATCGGCATTCTCGATACCGGCATTGATCCCGGTATCCCCGGCCTGATGAAGACTTCGACCGATGCTCCCAAAATTCTCGACCTGCGCGATTTCTCTGACGAGGGGGCCGTGCCACTGCAGCGGGTGACTCCGGTGGGCGATTCGGTCGAGGTCGGCGGGCATCGTCTGGGAGGCTTCGGCAGGGTGGTCGCCCTCAACACCACCGGGCCATACTACGCCGGTACCATTCGGGAGATCCCCCTCGGGCCCCCGCCCGCGTCCGATCTCAACGGCAACGGCAGCGACAGCGATACGCTCCCGGTGATCGTGACCAAGGCCACGGACGGATGGGTGCTTTTCGCCGACACCGACGGCGACCACTCACTCGCCGGCGAGCGCCCGGTGCACGATTACCTGATAGCGCGGGAAACCTTCGCCTGGGCGGCGCGGGGCCGCACGCCCCGGCTCAACGTGGCGGTCAACTTTGCTACCCAGGGGGGAGAGCCCCAGCTCGACCTGGTGTTCGACATCACCAGCCACGGCTCGCACGTGGCGGGCATCGCCGCCGGCCACGATATCTATGGAGTAGCCGGATTCGACGGGGTTGCTCCGGGTGCCCAGCTCTTGGGGCTCAAGATCGCCAACAGTGCGCAGGGCAGCGTCACCACCACCGGCAGCATGCTCCGGGCCATCGACTACGCCATCCGGTTTGCCGGCGCCCGGTCGCTTCCGCTGGTGCTGAACCTGAGCTTCGGGGTAGGGAACGAATTCGAGGGCGCCGCCCGAATCGATGTGGCGATAGACTCGATCCTCGCCGCCCATCCCGGTCTGGTCTTTACCATCAGCGCGGGCAACGACGGCCCGGGCCTTTCAACCATCGGCTTCCCCGGCTCGGCCCGGCGATCGATCAGTATCGGCGCCACCTTGCCCGCGAGCTTTCTGCCGCCGGACCCGATGGGCTCGGCTCCCCAGGAGCAGCTCGCCTACTTCAGCTCCCGGGGGGGTGAGCTGGCCAAGCCCGATCTGGTGACCCCTGGCGTGGCGTACTCCACAGTTCCCCGGTGGAGCATGGGACAGGAGATCGAGCAGGGAACCAGCATGGCCTCGCCCCATGCGGCCGGTCTGGCTGCGTTGCTGATGTCCGGGCTGGTGCAGGAGAAGCACCCCGTCCATGCACTCGACATCAAGCAGGCGCTGATGGTGACCGCCCGGCCGCTGGCGGGCGCCACTTTCGTGGACGAGGGAACCGGCCTCCCCGAGGTGGAACCGGCGTATCGCTGGTTGCTGGGCGCCCGCGTTCTCCCGGACGTGAGCGTTCGTGCGCTGGGAACCGAGAGCTGGACCACTGCCGCCTACCACGAGCGGCGTCCCACCGAATCGGTGTGGGTTCAGCGGTTCGAGCTGACCCGCTCCGGCTCCGCGACGGGCACCACGTACACCCTTCGCTCCGATGTGCCCTGGGCCACTGCTCCGGCGAAAGTGACCCTCAGCGGCCCGCGGACCACCGTAGAGGTCCGCTATGACCTCTCCGGCCTCAAGCCGCCGGGGGCCTACACCGGCACCGTGACCGGCTGGAGTGCCGACTCGCTCGCCGGCCCGATCTTCCGGCTGGTGGGAACCATGCGGGCGCCCGAGCCGCTCATGGCCGGCACCCGAGAGCTCCGCTCGGGCGTGCGGGTCGAGCCGGGCACTCAGCTGCGGACCTTTTTCCAGGCCGACAGCGCCCGTCCGCTGGAGGTCCGGGTATCCAGCGGCAGCGTGGGACAGAAGGGTCTTGCCTTCCTGCACGAGCCCGACGGGATGCCCTACCGGGACGAAAGTGCCCGGCCGATCGGCTCGGCCGACCGGGAGGCGGTGTATCAGATCGATGGCCGCGATGTGGTGGCCGGGAGCTACGAGCTCGTGGCGGTGGCACCAACCGCTCAGCCCCTGACGGTGAACGCCAAGGTGATCCACTCTCCGCTCCGGCTGCGATTGGGAAGAGACAGCTCCGGCGCGCTCGCGACGCTCACCAACGTCGCGACCGCCCCGGTGACCACTGAGGTGGCCATGCTGCTCGGCGGGGGCGAGCGAGTGGAGAATATTGCCGCCCGAGGCTCCGCCGTCCGGCGCATCCCCTTCGTTGCGCCGGCCTGGGCCAGCGCCGTGGTGGTCGATCTCACGATGGACCGGGGGCAGTGGGGCCGGTTTACCGACTTCGGCGTCACCCTGTTCGACTCGGCGGGACGGCAGATCGAGAAGAAGCCGCTGAACTACGCGTTCGGGCGCCTGCAAGCCAAGCTGCCGGACGGCCATGGCGACATGCCGGTCGAGCTGGGACTCTTCCCCGGCTTTGCCGACCCGAAGGGTGATGAGCCCTGGGCGGTGCAGGCGTCGATCCGGCTCTACGCCGACTCGGCGGTGGCGCTGGACCGGGTGCGTGAGGCGGACTCGACCCTGACCATTGTTCCGGGCAAAACGGCCACCGCCGGCTTTACCCTTTCGTCCAGTCCCTGGCCCCAGAGCGATGGATTCTTTCCGCTCGCGGTGCTGGTGGCGCGAGCGGATGCGCACAGCTGGACCCGCGAAGGTGGCCTGCCGCTGCCGAATCCTCCCGCGACGCGATGACCCGACGAGTCGTCCGGGTCGCCGCGGGGCAGGGCTTCTGGGGCGACTGGCCCGAGGCGCCGGTACGTCAGGTGCGCGGAGGGCCCATCGATTATCTGATGATGGACTATCTGGCTGAAGTCACCATGTCCATCATGCAGAAGCAGAAGTCGCGCGATCCCAAGGCCGGATACGCCCGCGATTTCGTTCCGCTGATGGAGCGGATTCTTCCCGATATCGTACAGAAGGGCATCAAGGTCACTTCCAACGCCGGCGGGGTGAACCCGCGGGGTTGTGCCGAAGCGGTGCTGGAGGTGGCCCGGCGACTCGGACTGGGCAACAAGCTGGCGGTGGGACTGGTCACCGGCGACGATATCCTCGGCCGGCTGGACGAGCTGATCGCGGGAGGACACCCCCTCAGCAACATGGAGACCGGCAGGCCGCTCGCCGACGTGCGCGACCGGGTGCTCTCCGCCAATGCCTACCTCGGCATGGCGCCTATCGTCGAGGCGCTGCGGGCCGGCGCCGATGTGGTGATCACGGGGAGAGTGACCGATACCGGTTTGACCCTGGGTCCGATCTTTCATGAGTTCGGCTGGCCGGCCGACGACTGGGATAAAGTGGCGGCCGGAACCGTGGCAGGGCATATCATCGAGTGTGGCGCGCAGTGCTCCGGCGGCAACCTGCTCAAGAACTGGCGCTCGGTGAAAGGATTGGAGAACCCCGGCTTTCCCATCGTGGAGGCGTCGCCGGATGGGAGCTTTGTCGTGACCAAGCACCCGGGGACCGGAGGGGTGGTCTCGGTTGCCTCGGTGACCGAGCAACTGGTCTACGAGATGGGCGATCCCCACAGCTACATCACCCCGGATGGCATCGCGGACTTCACCACAATCCAGTTGCAGCGGGCCGGGACGGACCGGGTCCGGGTGAGCGGTATACGCGGATCGCCCCGGACACCGCTGCTCAAAGTCTCGATCGCATATTTCTATGGCTACAAGGCGGTCGGCACCCTGGTCTACTCCTGGCCCGAGGCCTACGACAAGGCGCGCGCGGCGGACCGCATTCTGCGGCAACGGTTGAAGGATCTCGGCCTGGAGTTCGAGCAGGTGCTCACCGAATTCGTCGGTGCCAGCGCCACCCATGGCGCACTCAGTGGCAAACCCGATCCCGAGGCTCCGGAAATACAGCTCCGGGTCGGCGTGCGGGCGCGGGAGCGGGCCCCGGTCGAGCGCTTCACCCGGGAGATCGCGCCGCTGGTGTTGACCGGCCCACCCAGCGTGACCGGGTTCGCCGGCGGCCGCCCTCAGGTGGAAGAGGTGGTAGCCTACTGGCCGGCGTTGATCGATCGACGCCAGATCGAGCCGGGCGTGACGGTGGAGATACTGCGGGCGTGAAGCGGCCCCTCCTCCAGCTCCGCTGGATCGCTCACGCCCGCTCCGGCGACAAAGGCGACACCGCCAACGTGGGTCTGATCGCGTTGGAGCCCGAGTACTATCCGATTCTGCGGCGAGAGGTGACCACCGCACGGGTAGCGCGACACTTCAAGGGGATGGTGAGCGGCGTGGAGCGTTTCGAGCTGCCCAACCTGAACGCGCTCAACTTCCTGTTGCATGGCGCCCTGGACGGGGGCGGGACCATCTCGCTCAAGACCGACGCCCAGGGGAAGGTGTACTCCACCGCGTTGCTCCGGATGGAGATTCCGGTTCCTCTGTCGCTCGCCCGCCGGGCAAGACCGAAGGCTGGCCGGTGACTTCTCTCCTGCTCACCGCCCTCGACGGCGGGGTCCTCACCCTTACCCTCAACCGGCCGGAGAAGCGGAATGCCTTGAGCGGAGAGCTCATCGAGCTCCTGCATCAGGCTCTCGAGCGGGCCGATATCGACTCGGAAGTGCGGGTGGTGCTGCTGCGCGGCGCGGGGAAGGATTTCTGCGCGGGAGCCGATCTGGAGGAGCTGCTCGCATCGGTGGACCACTCTCCGGCGGTGAACGAGGCCGCGGCACTCCGGCTGGGACACCTGTTCGGCCGCGTTCGGGAGCTACCCAAGCCGGTGCTGGCGATGGTGCAGGGTCGGGCGCTGGCCGGCGGAGCCGGGCTGGCCACCGCGTGTGATCTGGTCATCGCCGGTGCCGGAGCTCAGCTGGGGTACCCCGAAATCCAGCGTGGATTTGCCCCCGCCATGGTGATGGCCCTACTGCGCCGGCTGGTGGGGGAGAAGGTGGCGCTCGATCTGGTGCTGACCGGCCGAGTGCTCCCGGCCGACGAGGCGAGGACTGTGGGTCTCGTCACTCGAGTGGTGCCGGATGCCGATCTGGAGAGAGAAGCCAGGTCACTTGCCCAGGCGCTGGCCAGCTCCAGCGCTTCGGCGTTGGCTTTGACCAAGCAGCTCTTCTTTCAGCTCGACACTCGTTCCCTTCCCGAAGGGATTGTGCTGGGTGCAAAGGTGAACGCTCTGGCGCGCAGCACTCCGGATTTCCGCAACGCCATTGCCAGGTTTCTCGGCCGATGAATCGACTCCGAATCGGCCTTGCCATCGCGGGCTTCGTCCTGGCGCTGCTCAGCGTGGCGCTGGACGATCACCGATTGGCGTGGGCCGCCATAGCGCTGTTAGCAACTTCACTCCTCCTCCGGCTGGTGCGACGCAAGCGGAGGAACGGGAATCCGCCGGGCGACTCCCCATTGTGATGCCGCTCACATGGCGAATGAATCGGTGGCGCTACTTTGGCGCGACAATGAAACGGTGATCACCTGGGTCTCAGGAGGAGGATATGAAGGGTCTATCGAAGGTGGTTGCGGCACTCTCGGTTGCGACACTGCTGGCTGCCCCCGCGCTGCGGGCGCAGGGTGCGGAATTCTCGCTAGGCGGCGGGATTGGATTCCCCCTGGGGGATTTCAATGACGTGGCGAAGACCGGTTGGCACGGGTTGGCGGCGATCTCGTTCGTGCCGCATGGCTCCCCCGTCGGCATCCAGTTCGACGGCCAGTACCAGCAATTCAAGCTCGACGCGGGCTCATCCAGCGGGCTCAAAGATCGTATCCTCATGGGGACCGCCAACGTCGTGTTCAAGTTCAAGACCTCCGAAGAAAGCGCCTTCCGGCCCTACCTGATCGGTGGCGGAGGCGTGTACAACTCGAAGGTCACGGGATCCACCAGCCCGGGGCAAGTTCTTCCCGGCGGCACCACCAAGTTCGGGCTCAATGGTGGGGTAGGTTTCGATTTCAAGACTGGGGGCTTGGGCCTGTTCGTCGAAGATCGGTATCATCACATCTTCACCAGTGGCGGCAGCACGAGCTTCATGCCGATCAGCATCGGCATCAGATTTGGCGGAGACTGAGTAACCCGGTTTGATCGGTCACCTTCTCGCAGGGGGCAGTGCATGAGCGGTCTCTCCAAGATTGTCGCGCTTTGTCTGGGGCTGAGTTTGAGCGCAGCAGCGGCGTCGGCACAGACGCCGGTGCAGTTCGGAGTGGGAGGCGGTGTCTCCGTCCCCACCGGTACGACGAGCAATGGGCTGAAGACCGGCTGGCACGGTCTTGCGTTGGTCCAATTCAAGCCGGCATCCAGCCCGGTCGGTTTCCAGATCGATGGCTCCTACACCCAGCTGGGTTTTGACGGCGGTGGAGGCAAGGATAAAATCATCGCTGGAACCGCAAACGCAGTGTATGAGTTCGCCACCTCTGCCGAGAGCCAATTCCATCCGTACCTGATTGGCGGTGGAGGGGTTTATAACGTCAAGGCCGCGCCCGACTTCGGCGCCTCCGTCTCGGATACGAAGTTCGGCATCAACGTCGGCGCCGGGTTCAACTTCAGGTCGTCGGGGGTCGGGTTTTTCGTGGAGGGGCGGTTCCACGACATCATGGTCTCGGGCTCGGATTTCCACTATATACCCATCACCGCCGGGGTCCGCTTCGGCGGCTGAACGGGTGCTCTGATCGCGCCAAAATCGCCTCGC
>JBGQLP010000026.1:0-39980 GCA_041500125.1 Gemmatimonadota bacterium | reverse complement strand
GTTCCGCCCAGGACGATGAGATAGACCGACGCCATACCCCAACCGGAGAGGAGCGTGAGCCAGGCGAACCCGGGGAGACCCCCCTTCATCAGCCACTGGCCGGCAAAGTCGAGCGCCCCGAAGCCGAACGCCGCGACGATCATCAGGTCGCGGAACCACCCGGGCCAGCCCAGCCCGAAGATGATCAGCGACTCGAGCGCGGCGACGATGGCGTAGATCATGATGTGGATGTGACTGTCCTGGATCAGCAGGTTGGTGTCCACGGTGTGTTTCATCTCCGGAACCGTCCCCAGATCCAGCGGGTGCTCCGAGCTGGTGGAGTGCTCGGGCATCGCGGCCATGTTCATCTTCGGCGCAGGAACGTAGGTCGCCTGCACCTGTGACGGCGTGAGCCCGCTCCAGGTCTTGACCATCAGGAAGGCAAACATGTAGGCGTAACCCAGCACGAGCAGGAACAGCACCGCCGCCAGCTTGACCGAGCGGGGCGCATCGCGCAACCGGTAGAGGTCCATAGGATCCGCTCAGAAGGTGGTGACGAGCTGGAGCCGGTACTCGATGTTCCAGGTGTCCGGTCCGCCGCTGGTGTCGAAGAACGGTGCGCTCGAGTGATTGAACCGCAGCTCACCCCGAACCTGGAGCCGAGGGATCCGGACCGTGGTGTTCTGCACGTTGGCGAAGATTCCTTCCCGTCCCACTCCCAGGGAATAGAGCGGCGCGATGGTGTAGGATTCGAGGGTCTGGGTGACACCGGTGCGGGCGCCATCGGCGTCCCGGAACACCTCGGCCCGGGCCGCGACGCCCCAGTGCCGGGTAAATCGGCGCAACACGGTGACCATTCCTCCGCCCCAGTTCGCATCGCTGCCGCCGGGCAGGACCCCGCGATCGCCTCCGAGGTTGGCCTCGCCCGCCAGGACCCAGTCCCAGGAAGGCTGCACCGCGTAGTCCAGGTTCAGCAGGTATCGGTTGTTGGTCGCACCCTGGTCGCCTTCGACGCCGTAGAGCCCGCTCAGACCGAGGGTCACCCCCTGCCGGGGGAGAAACTCCAGCCGCACACCACCGCTCTTGCCGTGATTGGGATCGAGGTCGGTGTCCCAGCCGTTGAACAGGAATGCCTCGAGACCGGTTCTCGGACTCGGCCTCCAGGTGCCCTCCAGTCCCACCATCTTCACCGGCCGGGCCAGCTCGAAGTTGAAGCTCGGGCTCACCAGGAAGTTGAGCGGCTCGTCGTCCCGCTCGAACCCGATCGGGAGATCGAGCTTCCCGAAGTTGACCGCGAGGTTGGACGCGCCGGGCGGGACCACCGAGAGGAGCAGGTTGTCAATGTCGACACTCGTGCTGGGCTCGCCACCACCGGTGGGCTCGACCAGCGCGGTCGTCAGCTGGCCGAAGACATAGGCACCGCCCGTGATCTCCCGAAACAGCGCGACCCCGACCTTGCTCGCCGAGAAGGAGTTGTCGCCCGTGCGGCCGGCGTAACTGTAGTTGCCCACCCCGAACCCAGTGATCTGGAGCGGAAAGCGGTCGCTCTCGCCCAGGTCCTCCGGCTGGTTCCCCAGGCTGATCGGCTGATCCAGGGTATCACTCGGCTGTTGCGCCACGGCGGGCACCGTCCCCAGCAACCCACCAAACAGCAGCAGCGCCGTCGGGGCCCACGTCCCCGTTCGCGCGGTTCGCGGCATGAACCTCCTCCACAGGTTGAAGCAGCCGGCCGCCGGTTGACTTCCGGCGCCGTCCTTTACTCAAGCGTTGATGTTGGCTTGTCGCTCAGACCGAGCGGGGAGGCGGCGGATCTGCGGAAGGAACCTGCTGGAGGTGGACTAGCGCGGGCGACCCGAGGTCAAGCGCCACGATACGGAGCGAGGGAAGAACCGGAACCCAGTGCGTGGGAAGCATACTGCCGAGCGACTGCGCGGCGGGGAGCTCGCTTTGGATCACCTTGTCGGAGTGGCAGTGGATGACGTGGTCCTGGTACTGTGACGCAGCCACGGCGACCTTCGCGTGCCCGTTGAAGAGGCAGAGCGGGGCGCACACGATCCAGGACTGGGCCACGAGAAAGGCCGTCAGCGTCGCGGCCGCGAGCAGCCGACTGAGAGGGCGCGAAGTTGTGTTCCTGGGGGCCGGGTTGCTCTGGATCATCTACGTCGAAAGTAACGTCACGCACTTCCCTCGACCAGCCGCAGGCGGGGGAACCGCTCGGCCGTGAGCAGCTCCTCGATCGCGGCCGGGGAGAGCGCCGGCCAGAAGTGGTGCCCCTGGCCGAGCGTGCAGCCGAGCTCGATCAGCGCCGCCCGCTGCTCCGCCCGCTCGATGCCCTCGGCGATGGTCTGGAGCTTGAGCGTGTCGCCCAGTCCGACGATGGCGCGCGCCAGCGCCGAGCGGTCGGCGCCCTGACCGACTTCTTCCACGAACGGTTTCGCGATCTTGAGAATGTCGATCGGGAAGCGCTGCAGGTAGCTCAGCGACGAGTACCCGGTCCCGAAGTCATCGATCGCGAGCCGCACGCCGAGCACCTTGAGCTGCTGCAGCCGCTCGAGCACCGCGTCGGTCTCCTGCATCAGCACGCTTTCGGTGATCTCCAGCACCACCGACGACGGCTCGACGCCGGACGACGCAAGCGTCTGGCGGAGCGCGGCCGCCAGCCCCGACCCCTGAAGCTGCCGGCCCGAGATGTTGACCGAGACGGCGAGCCGGAGCTCGGGGTACGCCGCCCGCCAGACCTGGAGCTGCCGGCAGGCCTCGCCCAGCACCCACGCCCCGAGCTGCACGATCAGACCGGTTTCCTCGGCCAGCGGGACGAAGTGCTGCGGCAGGAGCCGGCCGAACTGCGGGTGCTCCCACCGGAGCAGGGCCTCCAGGCCGTAGATGCCGCCGCTCCGCAGGTTGACGATCGGCTGGTAGAACAGCATCAGCTCGTGCTTCTCGATCGCCATCCGCAGCGCGGCCTCGAGGTTGAGCCGCTCGCGGATGTCGGCGTACATCCGCGATTCGTAGGTCTCCGCGCGGCCCTTGCCGTGCCGCTTGGCGGCGTACATCGCCATGTCCGCGTTCCGCAGCAGGTCGTCCGCCCGGTCCTCGGGCGAGGCGGAGGCCACACCGATGCTCGCGGTGACCCTCACCTGGTTGCCGCTGAGCGAGAAGGGGTGGGACATCGCGGCGGCCAGCCGGTCGGGAAGCCCTTCCTGCCCGTCGGTGCCCTCGACCAGGATCGCGAACTCGTCGCCGCCCAGCCGGGCCACCGTGTCGGCGGTCCGGGCACAGGCCAGGAACCGCTCGGCCGCGGCGATCAGCAACCGGTCGCCCTCGGCGTGGCCCAGGCTGTCGTTCACTGTCTTGAAGTCGTCGAGGTCGAGGAAGAGGACCGTCACCGGGCTCCCCCGCCGCTGCGCCAACGCCAGCGCGTGGCTCACCCGGTCGCGGAACAGTGCCCGGTTGGCGAGCCCGGTGAGCGGATCGTGGAACGCCTGGTGCGTCAGCTGCTCCTCCAGCCGCCGCCGCTCGCTCACGTCGCGGGTGTTGAGCACGACGCCCTTCACCGTCGTGTCGTGCAGCAGGTTGGTGGCGAGGATCTCGGCGTGCAGCCAGGAGCCGTCCGACTGGCGGAAGCGCCACTCGACCGGGCCGGTGACGCCCGGTGCCTGCGCCGCGTTGCGAAAGAACGTCGCCGCTCGCTCGCGGTCATCGGGGTGGAGCAGCTCGGACACGGTCTGGCGCAGCATCTCCGAGGTGTCGTAGCCGAACACCCGGGTGACCGACGGGCTCACGAACCGGACCGTGCCGTCCGCCCGGGTGACGATGATGACGTCGGACGAGTGCTGGACCAGCGACCGGAAACGGGCCTCGTTCTGGCGCGCCGCATGCTCGGCGAGGAGCCGGACATTCTCCCGCAGGGCGAGGAGCTGGCGCAGCACCACCAGGCCGGTCACCAGCAGGGCCCCGATGGCGACGCCGCTGATCGGATCGGCCCACGGGCGGAGGGCGACGGCGAGGAGCAGGGCGTAGGTCGTGCCGACCGCCAGGTAGGGCAGCGGGCTGATCGGCTGAAACCGGGTGAGTGGTACCGTCGCGGTTGCAGGTCGGGCGACGGGCCGGCGCCAGTACAGCTCGGCGCTGCCGATCAGCATCACGTAGCAGACCAGGAAGACGGCGTCGGCCCAGCTCGCGGTGCGGCTGCCCAGCTGGAGCTGCACCAGGTTGAACGTGAGGTCCGCAACCACGCCCACCGACACACCGGTCACCAGCAGGCGGAACGCCCGCCGGTTGCCATCGATGGGCCGGCGGAGGAGCACCGTCGTGACGCCGAGCAGCACCAGCATGCTCGCCAGCGGATAGGCGAACGCCAGCAGGTTGACGACGAGGCCGCTGTTCTGCGAGGCGGCCGTCGGGCGGACCGAGAAGTACCAGATCGCCACAGCGCCACCGACCAGCACCATCGCGCCGTCGAGCAGGAACTTCCACCGCTCCAGCCGGGTGCGGCGCGCCAGGGGAAAGCAGAGCAGCGCCGTGAGCGTGAGCAGGGAATCGCCCAGATAGAATGGGTCGGCCCAGGAGACGGGCGGGCTGTCGTGCAGGGTCAGGACGTACCCGGCCGAGATGGCGTTGCCGGTGAACACCGTCGCCCCGCCGAGCGCGAACAGGCGGAGGGCGCGGCGCACGCCCGGATCCAGGATCTCCTGCCTCGAGGCGAGGGCGAACAGCGTCAGCACGGTCAGGTTGATCGGCATGAACGCCACGTTGCCGACGAGGTCGCGCACCGTCGGGCTCCCCCAGTGGCTCTGCTCCCACACCAGGTAGAGCACGCCGTAGAGCGCGGTGGCGAACGCAACAGTGCCGACGGGGAGGCGGATGCCGTTCGACGGTCCGCTCACGCGGTGCCCTCCACCGGCCTCGGGAGGCGCGGCGGCGAGCTCGGGGTGACCCATCCGGGTGCTCCCGGGCGATTGTGATTGATGGGGGGGCCGTAAGTAAACGCCGGGCTTCGTCCTGCGCTAGCGGTGGATAAGGCCTCGGCACCAAGGTACTAGACCCGCCGCGCTCATCGCCCTTTGCTTGCAACGCGGTACTCCGCGCACCTGCCTGTCACATTCCACCGGGGAGACGTGACCGAGTCGTCGAACTACGACGCGGCTCCGCCGGTGCCGCCGGCCTATGGGATTTGGTGCGACGCCACCTTGACGAGGTGGGTACCGAACCGTACCCTGGCCGCAGTGCTCCTTACTTAGACGAGAATGGCACACCCGGCGAAAGCCGGGGCCGCAAAGCCACGGGTCCTCGCCTCCTCCGCGACGCCGGACTGCAGACGCCACGAAGGACCCTAAGACCGCCGAGCTGCCGATCAGGTCGCTCGGCGGTTTGCTATGGAGGAAATGTCAGGAAGGTCATCCTTCACACCCAAGGGGGTAATCTATGCGGGTGCATCAGCGGATACCGGCGCGGGTCGGCAAGGGAATGGCAGTCGCTCTCGGCCTTGCTCTCTCCTTCGCGCTGACGGGCTCGATCGCCGGAGGCACCCATTCCGGGGCCGTGGCTCAAGCTGAGCCTAAGCTCGAAGCCACCATCTTTTCCTATGACGGGAAGGATTTTGTCCGGACTAAGACCACGTTAATGACGGAAGATGGAAAGTCGGCGGTCAACACCAAGCTCGATCACTCGACGGCCGCGTACAAGGCGCTGATCCAGAAACACTCATACGTCGGGGAGGCCACGGTTTTCGGCCATACGTACGATGCTGACTATGCCCCGCTCACGGGGAAGGATGGCCGGCTGACCGGCGCCCTGTTTGTGGCGGTTGGAAAGTAGGAGGACGCGGTAGGTAGGCCCGCAAGAATGGGCCAGTGCCGGGGTGAACTGGAATGGCTCTTGACAATATTCGTTCCAACGGCTACTCTGTCGCCCATGGCCCAGACGATTGATCGTGAGATCCGGCAGACCAAACCCTTCCGCTCGCTGCAGCACCAGGTGGTCATCAACCTGATGCGCACCACCCGGGCGGTGGAGGAAAGCTGGACGCAGTATCTGAAGCGGACCGAGGGGATTTCGCCCAGCCAGTACAACATCCTTCGGATCCTGCGGGGCGCCCGGCCCAAGGCGGCCAAGATCAGCGAGATCTCGGAACGCATGGTCACCCGGGATCCCGACGTCACCCGGTTGGTGGATCGCCTGGTCAAGCAGGGGCTGGTCCGGCGGGAGCGGGACAGCGAAGATCGCCGGGTCGTCCTGGTCGAGATCACCGCGGCAGGGTTGGCGCTGCTCTCGCGCCTCGACGGTCCGGTTGGTGAATCCACCGAAGCCGCCATGGCCGGGTTGAAACCGCAACAGCTCAGAACACTGGATACGCTCTTGAACGAGGTCAGGGCCGGCATTCGGCCGTACCCCTGATCTTTGTGCGATGATATCTGTTCCAACGGATACCCTCAACACAAGGAGCAACTCATGTGGTCGGCTGTCCTCTCTCCCCGGGCCCTCGGCGTCGCAGCGCTGCTCACTGGTGTTGGTCTCACGCTGTCGGCTGGAACAGCCGGGCATGAGCGAACCCTCAAAGGTCAGGTCCAGCAGATCGGGGCCGGCACGGTGCAGAGCTTTCTGACGCTGGATCCGAACGGTGCTCCAGTCGCGGTCGGGGTGACGCTGTCCGCCGGTGCGCTCGAGCAGCTTCCCCCGGTCCCGAACACGGTGAGCCGTTGCTTCGATCTCGACGGAAACGGCCGGCACACCGGGCACGAATGCATCGGCGATGAGGAGCGGATCCTGGACCTTCCCGCCGATTCCTCAGCCGGACTCCCGTTCCGCTGGATATCGGTGAACTGGAATCCCGCCGGTCATCACAACACGCCCTACGCCCAACCCCACTTCGACTTTCACTTCAACACCGTCGATCGGAGCCGAGTCGAGGCCATCGCACCCGGACGGTGCGGCGAGCTGGCGGACTGCGGCGACTTCAAGCGCGCCACTCGGCCGGTCCCGGCCCGATACCTTCCCAGCGGCTACATCGACGTCGGTGCCGTGGTGCCCCGGATGGGGAACCACCTGCTCGACTCCCAGTCCCCGGAGCTGAAGGACTCACTCCCGTTCACCAGTACGTTCATCTACGGAGCCTTCGAGGGAGAGCTGATTTTCTGGGAGCCGATGATCACGCTCGATTTTCTCCAGCAGACCCAGGACGCGTGTATCGAGATTCGGCAGCCTAACGCGTTCCGGGAATCGGGATATTATCCCACACAATACTGCGTGCGGCAGGACCGGCGGGGACAGCGCACGGTGTCACTGGAGCGCTTCCGCTACTCCGAAGCGCTCTAACCGCTTCACCAACGAGTACCGCAAGAGGAGCTGACCAATGTCTGAAACAGCCGACTCGGCAAGGAACGTCGTTCTCGTCCATGGCGGTTTCGTGGATGGCTCTGGTTGGGAGGCCGTCTATAGAGCTCTGCGGAGAGACGGTTTTGCAGTGAGCGTGGTCCAAAATCCGACGACCTCGCTGGCCGACGACGTCAACGCCACCAGACGCGTTCTGGCCGCGCAGGACGGTCCTGCGATCCTCGTCGGTCACTCGTACGGCGGGGCGGTGATCACCGAAGCCGGCAACGATCCCAAGGTGGTGGGGCTGGTCTACATCGCCGCCTTCGCCCCGGACCGGGGCGAGTCGGTGGCCAGCCTGATCAAGGATCCGCCGCCGGGCGCGCCGGTTCCACCGATCCTGCCGCCGGAGAACGGCTATCTCCTCCTGGACAAGGGAAAGTTCGCCGCTTCCTTCGCAGCTGACGTGGACCCAGAGCTGGCGGCCTTCATGGCAGACGCCCAGGTCCCTTGGGGGCTCGAGGCGCTCAGCGGTGCCATCAGCGAGCCGGCCTGGAGGTCCAAGCCGAGCTGGTACTTGGTGGCTACCGATGACCGCATGATCCCGCCGGCGGCCCAGCGCTTCATGTCCTCGCGCGCGGGAGCGACGGTCGTCGAGGTCTCGGGGAGCCACGCCATCTACGTTTCCCAGCCTACTGCTGTGGCCAAGCTCATCACTCAGGCCGCGAAGGAAAGCAGGGCCATGGCCCACTCGGGCTAGCTTCACTTACTCATGGGAGATTTCGTCATGCCGGATAGAAAGATCATTGCGGTCATTGGGGCCACTGGCGCGCAGGGCGGGGGAGTGGTACGCGCCATCCAGGCGGACAAGAGCGGCTCGTTTGCGGCCCGCGCCATCACCCGGAACCCCGACTCGGAGAAGGCCCAGGCGCTTCGCGCAACCGGAGTCGAGGTCGTCGCCGGCGACGCAGACAAGGCCGAGACTCTCGGTCCGGCGTTCCGCGGCGCCTACGGAGCCTTCCTGGTCACCAACTTCTGGGAGCACTTCTCCGCCGAGCGGGAAGTCACTCAGGCCCGCAACATGGCGCAGGCGGCCAAGGCCGCCGGCGTGCAGCACGTCATCTGGTCCACGCTGGAAGACACCCGCAAGTGGGTGCCGCTGGAGGACAACCGGATGCCGACACTGCAGGGCAAGTACAAGGTGCCGCACTTCGACGGCAAGGGCGAAGCCGATCAGATCTTCCGCGACCTCGGCGTGCCGACCACGTTCCTCCTGACCTCGTACTACTGGGACAACCTGATCTTTTTCGGGGCCGGTCCCCAGCGGGGGCCCGACGGAACTTTGGCGATCACCTTTCCAATGGACGACAAGAAGTTGCCCGGCATCTGGGTGGGCGACATCGGCAAGGCGGCCTACGGCATCTTCAAGCGGGGGCGGGAGTTCATCAACAGGACGGTGGGGATCGCCGGCGAGCACCTCACCGGTGCGGAGATGGCCCGCGCCCTGACCCGGGCCCTGGGGCAGGAGGTCCGGTACAACAATGTGCCGCCCGAGGTCTATCGGAGCTTTGGCTTCCCCGGCGCGGACGATCTGGGCAACATGTTCCAGTTCAAGCGGGACTTCAATCAGTACTTTGTTGGCGCGCGGGACTTGGCGTTTTCTCGCTCACTGAATCCCGAGCTGCAGACCTTCGAGGGGTGGCTGGCGGAGCACAAGGATCAGATTCCGCTGCCGGCCGGGGTAGGCGGGTAGGCGGGTAGGCGGGTACGTGGGTAAGCAGGAAGCCCGGGTCGGCCTCGGCCCGGGCGCCGCACTCGTCCTTAGAGATCTCCCACGTGTGGCGCCAAAAAGCTGGCCTCGACGGTCACATTGGGCAACCTGCTGCCGGGTGGATAGACCGGCCACCAACGTGGCCGTGACCGAGCCCTTGAGACTGCTGTCGGTGACCTCGCTTAGCGTCACCTTCCCTCGCGAGGCCGACCAAGCTCCCAGATTCGAGCTAATTTGAAATGTGACGGCCGTCGGCGGATTCGGGTCGAGCGCGTAGGTGCGGGCAGCCGGTAGCGGCGCGTCGACCTGGTACCACTGCATCAGCAGCACAAGCGGAGAGGCCAGCGGCGCCGGCGGGTCGAGCACGATCAGCTTGAGATCCAATTGGCGCCGATCGGGGCCACCCGTCGGGCTCGGCCCCGTCAGGAACCGCCAGTAGACCGAGTCTCCCCGGAAGGTCGTATCGGTGAGGCCTGGCACTGAGACGCTTAGGACGTATCCGGGTTGGGTCAGCTCGGGTGCGGTGTGGTCTCCGCAGCCCCAGAACGAGGCGAGAGCGAGCGCGGACCAGCTTGAGGGATATCGCATCTATTTCTCAGCCGCTAGCCGCTCCCGCCTCGCCCGAGCCTCCTGCACATACGGTTTCCAGCTCAGGGTCAGCTCAGCGCCTGCTGTTGCACGCACCCCGCTCCGACGATCACACGAGCTTCCCGGGATTCTTTAGATAGCGGCCGATCAGGGCATCCGCCGCCCAGGTGGTGAGTGCGATCGCCGTGAGCGTCGGATTGTGCGACGGGTTTTGCGGAAACGCCGATGCGCCGAGCACCCACAGGTCGGGCAGGTTCCAGTGCTGCAGAAAAGGAGTCACCACGCTGGACTCCGGGGAGGTCCCCATCACGGCGCCGCCCTGGATGTGGGTGGACTGATAGTTGGTGACATCGTACCTCGCATGCGAGGGGTGGGTGTCGTCCGTCGCGGCACCCATCGCGTGCGCGATCTTCCTGGAAAGTTCGCCGGCGATGTCCCGTTGGCGGTGTTCGTGTTCGGTCCAGTCGAGCGTAAAGCGCAAGAGCGGGTCGCCGAACTTATCGGTGTACGTAGGATCCAAATCCATAAAGTTCTGGCGCCAGGAGAGATGTTCACCGACAAAAAGGATGGCGGCAGTCCGGTCGTACCACTTGATCGCCGCCGCCTTCCACTTGGAGCCCCAGTTCGAATTCACCGCGCCGCGTGGCATCCTGCCGAACGAGGCGATCGGACGATTGCCGGTTGATTGCGCCATGATCGCGCCCAGCCGCAGGACTCCTTCGGATCCGGTGAGCCCGCGGTCACCGTCGAAGTCGGAGATGTAAGTGCTCAGCGCTCCGCTTCCCATAAAGGCGTTGAGCGGCTTGTCGAAGAACACCGGCGTTGGGCCCATTACCTGGTGGGTGAGGTTCTTTCCCAGCGTTCCCTTATGCTGCCCGGGGTCGTATGGCGTGCCGATCTTCGAGAGGAAGAGCAGCCGCACGTTGTTCAGGCTGAACGAGGCCAGCACCACCGTCGCTGCAGGCTGGAAGAAGTCGGCACCGCTCTCATCGGTGTAGTGCACCCCGGTGGCGCGGCCGTTCTGGTGCCCGATGCGGCGCACCCAGGCTCCCGTGCGAAGCTCGAAGGTCTTGCGTCCCCGGATCACGGGGAGAAGGGTGTTGGAGGGCTGTGCTTTGGCGCCGATCATGCAACCGAAGCGCTCGCAATACCCGCAGAACTGGCACGCGGGGCGGGCGATCCCGTCGGGATTTCGGTAGCCCTCGCTCAGGAGCGCCGACGGCCCCGGATGGGGATGATAGCCCAGCTTCTTGGTCCCCTCTTCGAACTGCGCAGCGAGATAGGAGCGCTTGAGCGGGGGCAGGGGATACTCGTGGGCGCGCGGTCCCTCGAAGGGATTGCCCCCCTCCACGATCGTCCCGCGCAGGTTTCCCGCCTTTCCGCCCACTCCCAGCATCTGCTCTGCGCGCCAGTAGTGCGGTTCAAGATGGTCGTAGGTCACGCCCCAGTCCTGGACCGCAAGGTCTTCCGGCAATCGCGACACCCCGAAGCGTTGCGCTAGGTGCGTGCGGAGGGTGAACATCTCCGGGAAGAAGCGCCAGGCCAGGCCGGCCCAGTGCTCCCCCGCGCCCCCGAGCCCGGAGCCGGGGAGAAACGAGCCATGCTGCCGCACCGGTACTGCGACATCGCGCACCGAGTGGCGGTGCGTGATCGTCTCCTCGGCGGGGCTCTGGATGAGCCGGAGGCGCAGGGCGTAGTCCACCTCGTCCATACCGATCGCGTAGTCGGCCTGCGTCCGCGCGATGCCGCGCTCCAGCACGAGCACAGAGAGAGGCGTGCGGGCGGTGAGCTCCATCGCCATGGTGAGCCCGGTCCAGCCGCCCCCGATGATTACGATGTCAACCGGCTTGAGGTTGGTCATCGCGGGTCTACTCCTTCTCGTCTTCCCAGGCGGCCGAGCGTCCGGTGATCTGCTGAAGACTCGCCGGCCGAGGCCGCCACGCCTGGCCGAAGTGCCGGTCGATGTCGTCTCGGTAGCTCAGCTGCGGACCGGGGTATCCAATCAACTTCCACCCGATGAGGTCGGCGTTCCCGCCGTGCATCGGGTCGCAGAACATGCCTTCGAGCGTATGGATCCGCAGCAGTTCGAAGAAGCGCGTATGCTCGATCTCGGTGAGCTTTGTGATCTGTGCGTCGATCGGGAGATCGGCATAGTTGCCCAGAGCACGGATTCCCGCGCGATAGATCTGGCGAGGGTTCTCCCGCCCCTGGTAGCCGTGCTCGGGAACGGAGGTCACGAATGGCGCCTTGGTATAGCGAAACCTGTCTCGTCCGTAGGGACCGGCAAGCTGGCGGTCGATGTAGATGACGACTCCAGCATCGGTGGCGCCTGGACCACTCGCGTCGCCAGGGAAGATCCGCTCGCAGGCCGCGCTGATTGCCCGGGCCTCCTCGGCGGTGAGAAAGCGCAGCGGCACGCGGACTTTGCCCCGCAGCGCTTCGAGCCGGACAGATTCCCGCGCGAGGACAAAAAGGAGTGTGCCCCCGAGGGCCCCGGCCGGGACAGTGAGGAACTCTCTGCGTCGCATCCGACATATCCCCCAGGTTACCTCTCGGCCGCCAGCCGTCCCAGCCCCGCCCGAGCCTCACGCACATAGGGCTCCAGCTCGGGGTCCGCATGCCGCCAGGCATCGATCACGAACTGGTACGAGTCCATCGCCTTCAGCCGCTCGCCCAGAGCCTCCGCGATGCGGGCCTGCTCCAGCCTGCCGAGGACGACAAACGGGCCCTCGGCCTTCCAGACCCACTGATCCAACACCGCTCCCGCTTGTTGCGGCTGTCCCGCCGCGGCGAGTAAGCGGGCCTCGATCAGCTTCTCGTAGGAGCAGACGTTCGCCAGGCAGAGCGTGTCCGGGATGGCTTGAAAGAGCCGCAGCGCCCGGGCCGAATCGGCTCGAGCCAGTGCGAGGTACGCGATAGCGGACGCGTGGAGGTATCGGCCGCGGAGCTTGCCGACGGCGGTCGGCTGCGTTGCAGTCTCCTGCTCGGCGCGGAGGGCAAACCGCGCCAGCGACAGCGTGTCTCCCCGCGCAAGCCACCAGGGGAGACCTCGCAGATGCCGCGCCTGGACATTGTTGTGCGGCACCGGCCACGGCTTTCCCGGGTCGAAGGCGTGGGCAAAGGTCGTGGAGGCCAGAGATTCCGGGATTGCCCCCAGCAGGCTGAGACCGAGGAACGGGTCCAGGTACCAGGTGAAACGCGAGGCCTTCGAGTCGACGAGCAGGAGGCGATCCACCATGTACGCCTCCCGAAGATGACCCCGGGACGCCAGCTCCCCCGCCAGAAACTGACGGTACATCAAGGTGTCCGTCCAGGGTAAGGCGGCGTTGCCGCGCCGTGTGGTCTGCTCTCGCAGCAGCCGGACCGCGGTTTCACTCGAGTCGGCCCACCAGCCGAGGTTATACACGACATCGCCGAGCACAAAGGCGGAGGCGCTGTCGATCATCCGGGCCGCCTCCGGCGAGTGGGACCGCTCGGGATCGAGCATCAGAGCGGCCAGTCGAATCGAAGGCGCATTGACGTCGGTCGGATCCAGGTGCAGGTAGGCGGCGGCATATTTCCGGGCCAAGTCGGGACGATTCAACTGGATCGCCAGAGTCACCGTATGCTCGTACGCCGGCGCGAACCCCGAGTCGAGCGCGATGGCGCGGTCGAAGGCCTCGAGTGCCGGGCCCGGAGCTCCGCCCAAGGGAGGATCGCTGTGAAAGCGCGCATCACCCAGCCGGTACCAGACCTCGGGGTCCTCGGGATAGCGGTGGGCGGCGTCCTCGAGGGTTGAATACCACCGATAGCTGAAGCGGATCAGATCGGCCGGGTCGGTTGCATCGGTGGATGCGATGTCAAAGGAGTCGGCGGCGATCTGCATGCTGTCTTTGGGAGCCAGCCCGTGATTCAGCACCACCGCCTTCCGGAGGTACTCGATTCCCCTCAGATAGGATTGCTCGTTGGCGGGATGCCAATCGATCGCCATCCCCATCTGTTTAAAGGCGATCCCGAAGGTGCTGTCCTGGGTGAAGGCCCGGTCGTAGTACACCACGGCAGAATCCCACCGTCCCAGCCGATAGAATTGCTCCCCATACAGGAAGGCCTTCAACGCCGGCAGCGATCGGGACCCGATCGACACCTGCCGCACCGCCCCGATGGGGCGATCCCGTCCCAGCGCCTGGAGGATCCTGACGCCGAGTGAGTCGGCCAGGTCTCCGATGGCCGCCGTGTCGCCTTTGACCTCGAGATCGGGCCCGACTCGCTTCCTGGCCAGGTCCAGCACCGCCGCTCGAAGGCTGACGGTGTCCCTCGTCTTCCTTATGCTCCCGAAGACCACCAGGCCGGCGCCGGTGCGGTGGCCGAAGCTCCCGGCCGACACCCGATCGGCTCGGCCGCGCCAGCGTTTGAGTCCCACCGTCTGGGGGACGGTGCGCAGGGGTCCGGCGCCGTCGAGGTCCCGGGCGAGGATGTCCACCAACCCCTCATGCCAGATCGAGAGCGACGGGTCGAGCACGTCGAACGGAGCGACGGCCACGAGGTTGGGATCGGTGGGCAGATCAGTGTGGCCCCCCGACATGAGGAGTCCTGCCGCGCCCAGGGCGGCTAAACCGATGGCCGCGCCTGCCCGCCAGCGCCGAACCGGGACGACCGATCGTCGCGGCGGGGCGGCGGCGTCTGCCATGGTGAACCGGTCGGCCGGAGCGTAGCGGTCAGCCGGAGGTGAACTCGTCGATGTAGCCCCGTCTTCAGCTACCTGGCGGTGCTGTTCGATCCACTGGGACAGCTCCGGGGGCGGATCGGTGCCGAGCTCCGACCGCACCAGCTTCTCGTAGGCCTGCCCGAATCGCAGCGCCTCGGCGCGTTCGCCGGCATTGTCCAGGGCGGTCATGAGGCCGAGCGCGGCGTGGGAGCTCAGCGGGTCGAGCTCCAGCAGGCGTCGCCACCAGCTCGCCGCCAGCCGGTGCTCGCCCCGCGCGCTCGCCTCGGTGGACAGCTCCTCCAGCGCGTCCCGGCATTGGCCGGCCAGCTTCGACCGCCTGGTCTCCGCCCAGTCCTCGAACTCCCCGCCCCCATTCAGGAAAAAGCCATCCAGAAACGGCGCCGTGTAGAGCGACACGGCTTGGGCCGGATCGTGCTCCTCCAACGCGCAGGTGAACGAGTCCACGTCGCTGGAGATCTCGGTCGGATTGAGGCTGAGCTGGAGCGATCCCAGGAAGAGCTCGGGTGTGTGGAGATCTCGTCGGAGGGCGTAGCAGGACTGGCGGAGGAGCCGGTGCCCGTGCTCGGCGTCGGTCTCGGGCCACAGGGCGGTGATGAGCTTGTCCCGGCTGAGTCCCTGCCGGCCCGCCGCGGCCAGGAGGGCGAGCAGCGCCAGCGTCTTCCTCTGTTGGGCCGCGCCGGTCCCAGGGGTTCCGTCTATGTCTACGGAGAGTCCGCCGAACGTCTTGAGGTGGAGCATGTTGCTCCATTTGACCGGGCTTTGACCGGCTTGCTACGGGGCACCTCTAACTTAGCCCCCGTACCATGAACTGGCGAACTCAGACGGTGCTCACCCGCTCCCTTTTCCCAGTCAGGAGCCACCCCATGATCCACCGCAAACTGCTCATGGCCACGGCCATCATCGCCTCTGCTGCGACCACCGCCTGCTCGGATACGACCAGCCCGAAGCAGCTCGTATCAAACGGTTTGTCCTCGGAGTCTTCCCCCCGAAGCGGAGCTCTCCATGTGACGAAGGAGTGCTCGGAGTACACCCGCCTCGCCGGTAGCTTCTGCACGATCACGTCCTCGAACCTCAAGCAGATCGAGGTCGGCACGAAGGTCATCTATGCCATCGCGTCGGGTCCTACTGTGCTGGACAGTGACGTCATCCTCGACCCGCCGGGCCCGGGCAACAACAAGGCCTTCGGCCATGTGGTACTCGATCTTGTGGCCCGTCACGGAGTGGTCACTGTCTCAGGCGGGACCGGGAAGTTCACCTGGTTCGAGGCCGACGTCGTTGTCTCGTACTTGGGCGGGCGCAACTGGGCCTGGGACGGGACGTACAGCTTCAGTGACGACGATTGAGCCGCGCCCGTCAGGGTTATAGCACAGAAATCCAAATCAAGGAGGCGGATCATGCAAGCACAATTACCAAGAATCGCTACGCTGCTGATCGTGGCGGCGACCGCAGGAGGGTGCGGTGGTGGCGGGAGCAACGTGACCGGACCGCCACCAGCGGGCGGGCTCGCCACGGTGGTGGTAACGCCATCGGCCGCAACACTCTTTACCGTCGAGCCCGGGAACACGGTTATGCTGTCGGTGGTGCCCAAGGATCTGAACGGGAACACGGTAACCGGCGCCGGCGCGCCCAGCTTCTCGAGCGACAACAGCGCGATCGCGACTGTCGCTAATGATGGAATGGTCACGGTGGTGGCCGCCGGCACCGCGAAGATCACGGCAACGGTAACCGCAGGCAGCGTGACCAAGGAGGGCTTTGCTACGGTGACGGTTGCAGTAGCGCCGACGAGCGGAGCGGTGGTCGCACCGGGGCTCGCATTCTCGCCGCCGACCGTGGATGTGCAGGTGGGCGGCACGGTGGGTTGGACCACAGCAGCCATTGCTCACACGGTCACGTTCACGACCGCAGGAGCGCCCGAGAATATGCCGGCGTTCGACAACGCGTCCAATTTCCGAGTCTTTCCGACCCACGGCAACTTTCCCTATCACTGCCTGATCCATCCGCAGATGACCGGCCTCGTCCGCGTGCATTGATGAAACTTGGGGGAGAGCCGCTCAGCCGCCGGCGATTTCTGCACTTGGCCGCGGCGGGCGCTGCCGCGGTGGCGGGTGGCAGCGTCGCGGCGTTGAGCAGCTGCGGGGACCCAGTGACCGGTCCGGGGAACGCGGGACCCACGCGCTCGCCCCTCGCGGTACCGGCTACGATGTCGGCCGCGGCTGCGGCGCTGGTCGCCGCGCCCGGGACCGCGAGGATCGCCGGTCGCGAGGCGTCGTCCGCCTGGCTGTTCAACGGACTCCTGCCGGCCCCGACGATCCTTGCTCGTCAGGGCGAGCAGGCGCACATCCGGCTGCTGAATCACCTGCCGGAGCCGACCATCGTGCACTGGCACGGCGTGCTGGTCCCCGCGGATATGGACGGACATCCGCGGTACGCGATCGATCCCGGCGCGAGCTTCGAGTACGAGTTTCCGATCGTGCAACGGGCGGGCACGTTCTGGTACCATCCCCACGCCCACCACCTCACCGCCGGTCAGATACAGCGCGGCCTCGCCGGTTTTTTCATCATCGGCGACGAGGAGGAGGACGCCCTGCGCCTCCCTTCGGGCCAGCGGGAAATCCTGCTGCTGCAGCAGGACCGCCACGGCGACGCAGCCGAGGCCTTTCGCTACGCTCCTACGACCGCCGACCTTCGCACCGGCATGCTGCGCGACGTGCCCTTCGGCAACGGCACCCGGCTCCCGACCCTGCAGGTCTCCGGACAGCGCTACCGCTTTCGCATCCTCAATGCATCGCAAGCACGGGTGTATCTCCTCGGCCTGGACAACGGGGCCGGGCTGACCGTGATCGGCAACGATGGCGGACTGTTGCCTTCAGCGGCCGAGGTCGAGAGCGTGTTCCTCGGAGTCGGCGAGCGGATCGATTTCCTGATCGACTTCGCCGGCTACCCGACCGGCACCCGGCTGATGCTGAAGTCGCTGCCCTGGTCGCTCCCGTCCGAAGCTGACGGTCGTTACCCGCAAGGGCTGGAGATGAACCTGCTGGAGCTGGTCTGCCGGGGCGGCGGCAGCGCGAACGACTCGCCTCTTCCCGCGATCCTGTCGAGTGTGCCGCGCCTGGCCCCCGGCGCTGCCGCCGACCGCGAGTTCGTGTTCCGGAGCACCGGTCAGGGGGACATGCATCAAATCAACGGCCGCACCTTCGACATGAACCGGGTGGACGAGCAAATCCCGCTCGGCCAGGCCGAGCGCTGGCGCTTCTTCAACGACAGCGCGCTCCCGCATCCGGTGCATTTGCACGGCACCCACTTCCAGGTCGAATCGCGCAGCGGTGGGCGCAACCAGGTGTTTCCCCACGAGGCCGGCTGGAAGGACACGGTGCTGGTGATGCCGCTGGAGACGGTGGCAGTGCTGGTCCAGTTCGACAAGTATCGCGGGATATTTCCGCTGCATTGCCACAACCTGCAGCACGAGGATATGGGAATGATGCTGAACGTCGAGGTGATCTAACGGACTTCGTTGGAATGGCCTAGAGGCTGACCTGGTGACCGGCCTTCCGTAACGCCTCCACCCCAGCCGCGACATCCCGCGCCTTCAGCAACACATAGTCCGTGTCGTAGGTAGAGATGGCGACGAGGCTCAGACCGGCCTCTGCCAGTGGCTCCGCGATCGAGAGCAGGATCCCGACCAGGTTGGGGGACAGCGGCCCTCGGACGCGCAGGGCGCGATAGTCTCGCTCGCAGCGGACCCCCTGAGGCACCAGGCGTTGCAGGACGGTGATCGAGAGCTCGTCCGGGGTCCGGCTGAGTGTGAGGAACGGTCCCGGCGACGACGCCCAGGCCGGCAACGCTGCCTCGGCGGGCAGGCGACAGATCGCCAGGGTGTCGGGCAGCACTTCGAGGGGCAACTGGTGAGCAACGATCTCTCTCATGGTCTCCCCATTGGCTACTCGAGAGATGGAACGGCTATCTGCTGCGGTATACATCGGTGCTAAGATATTTCAGGCCGGAGTCGGCCATCAGCGTCACCACCTTGGCCCCCGGCCCCAGCCGCTCTGCCACTCGAATGGCGGCGGCGACGTTGGCGCCGGACGAGGTGGTGAGGCCTCCCTCGCTGGGGACCAGGATCAGCTCCGCGCCCAGCGCCGCCATGTGATCCAGCTTCTGACGATCTTGATCCGGTAGCCCTTGACCGCGCAGAGCAGCGCCAGCGACGTGCCCGTGCTGCCGCCGGTGTACTCGACCATGGTGGCCTCCGCCATCCGATCCTTCATGCTGCCGGTGGGGTTCTCCCACTCCAGCTTCACGAAGATGTCCGCGCAGTTGGGTGGTACGACCTTACGCAGCCGAACCATCGACGTGTTGCCGATGGCGCGAAGAATATCCACCGGCGGCTACTTCGGTCGTTTCCCAGGTGACAGATTGCGTCCCTGCTGGCCCGGCATCCCCAAGTCTGAGTTGAAGCTGACCGCCACCACTTCCCACTTGCCACTTGGAGCACGGCGGGAAACCCAAAGCTGCTTACCGGTGTCGGGAGGAAGACCCTGAAGCGTGAATTCGTACCCGCTGGTTCCATAAGACAAGTTGCCTTCACCCCGTACCTGCACGTTCGTGAACGCGGCCTTCTCAACTGGCGGAAGCGTCTTGGCCCAGGCTATCAGCGCGGGCCGGCCCCTGACTGCCGGGGCGTTCGGCGGCTGCAAGACGCCGTCCTCTGAGAAGAGAGCCGCCCAGGCGGGCCAATCTCCGGCCAGCTGATAACGTACCGCTGAGTCGGCAACTGCCCGTACCGCTGTCTCATCCTGCGCCGAAAACGTGGCTGCTCTTGGTTGGCAACCGATCAGCATCACGACACAAGCGAAGGCCTTCCATCTCATGGTGCCCTCCCTTCGGCGGTGAAGGTCAAGTCGGCTGAACGAAGCGGATCCTGGTCGGCGACATCGCCAGCATTCCAGGCCGTCAACCCCGAGCGAATTTGAGGTGGGTGACATCCGGTGCCGCGACCGTCCGCACCGGCCGGAGATCGCCGAGGTCGCTCAATCCTTCGAATAATCGCTCGCCGGCGCCGAGCAGCGTCGGAACCAGGTGAATCTCCATCTCGTCCACCAGGCCGGCGTTCAGATACTGCTGCGCCGCGTTCGCCCCACCCGCGAGCGACACGTCCTTTCCCCGGGCGGCCCGCCGCGCCTGGTCCAGGGCCGCCTCGATGCCGTTGGTGACGAAGGTGAAGGTGTTGCCGCCCTTGAGCGTGAGCGTTGGGCGAGGATGGTGGGTCAACACAAAGACGGGATGGTGATACGGCGGATTGTCGCCCCACCAACCGGTCCACGGCTTGTTGGCGTCCCACGGACCGGGGTGGCCTCCGAACATGTTGCGGCCCATGATGGTGGCCCCGAAGCCGGCAAACGACGCCTCGACCACCCGGGTGCTTTCGTTTACCTCTCCGCCCTCGAGGCCGTGCATCGCCCGCCAGACGGCGAGGGAGAACACCCACTCGTGCAGCCGGTGCCCACCGATGCCGAGAGGGTTGTCCGTGCTCTGCTGCGGTCCCGCGGTGTAGCCGTCGAGGGACATGGCGATCTGGAAGCGCAGCTTGGCCACGACGAGACTCAGGCCGGCTGTCCAGAACCGACGTGGAGCGCCTGCTCGGCGGCCGCCACCGCCCGGTCCACATCCTCCGCCGTCGTGCGCCAGCTGGAGACTGAGACCCGCATGCAGCGTTTGCCCCGCCAGGTCGTGCCGGTGAAGAACGCCTCTCCGGTGGCGTTGATCGCCGCCATCACCTCGTCGGTCTTCCGATCGTGGTCCTCCTCGGTCGCCCCGGGCCGACTGTCGTAGAACCGCACCAAACCCTGATTGATCTGGGGAACACAGATGGCACGCGCGTTGGGCAACGCCCCGATGCGGGTCACGATGCCGCGGGCGTGATCACAACAGCGGCGGACCAGGTCGGCGATGCCGCTGCGTCCCAGCTCCCGCAGGGCCGCCCAGGTGGCAAAGCCTCGGGCTCGGCGGGAATGATCCGGGGTCCAGTCGAGCTGATCGCGCACGTCGGTCGCGTGGACCAGGTAGCTCGCGTGATGCTCCATGGCGGCGCGATGATCGTCCGGATGGGCCACGAAGGCATAGCCGCAGTCGTAGGGGACGTTGAGCCACTTGTGCCCGTCGGTCGCCCAGGAGTCCGCCAGCTCCGCGCCGGCGAGCAGATGCCGCAGCTCCGGCACCGCGTTACACCAGAGCCCCATGGCGCCATCGACGTGCACCCACGCGCCGGCGTCGTGGGCCAGAGCGATCAGCTCGCGAAAGGGATCGAAGGCGCCGCAGTTCACATCGCCCGCCTGGAGCACCACGATCGTCGGGCGCTCTGGCTCGCGGTCAAGGGCGTCGCGCAGAGTGTCCGCCGTAAGCTGCCCGGCGGAGTCGCTCGGCAGCACGACGAGGTTGGCGACCCCGATGCCAAGGAGCTTTGCCGCGCGGGTGGTGGTGCCGTGCACTTCATTCGAGGTGAGCAGCCGAATGCGCGGCGCGCCCGCGAGCCCTTCGCGGTTGACGTCCCATCCCGCCCGCTGGAGCACGGCGTGTCGGGCCGCGGCCAGGCAGGTGACGTGGGCCATCTGGCAGCCGGTCACGAGAGCAAAGGAGGCTGACGCCGGCAGGCGGAGTACGTCTTTGAGCCAGGCGCCACAGACCTCTTCGACTACGGCGGCCGCGGGACCGCAGGCGTAGAGGCCCGCGTTCTGGTCCCATGTGGCCGTGAGCCAGTCGGCGGCGAGTGCCGAGGAAAGACCGGCGCCAATGACCCAACCGTAGAAACGGCCACCGGTGCTGCCGAGGAGCCCGCCGGCGGTACCGCCTACGAGCTCGTCGATGACGGCGACCGGGTCGGCGCCCTGGTCGGGCAGAGGACGGGAGAAGCGCTGCCGGAGCTCGGCGAGCGGCGTGGTGGCGCACACGGGTGCGGCATCGAGGGAATCGAGGTAGGAGACCGCCTCCTGGGCGGCCCGCTGCAATGTGGCCTGCTGTTTGGAGTCGATGGGCATAGAAGATCCTACGTTCTTCGCGGCTCCGGCGCCACCAACCTCGTTATTCTCAGTGCCATGTCGTCCCGCACCCATCACTCCGATGGCCGCCGGTTCTTCAATCCCAACGGCGCCAACGGGCAACCGTTCTGGAGGCTGCCCCGCCTGCTGCTCACGCCCCGCACCAAGTGGCCGTCGCGCGTGCCGGTCGAGCCGCAAAGGCCTCCCACCCCGAAGCCGGACGAGGTCGTCATTACGTTCATCGGTCATGCTTCGTTTCTCATTCAGACCGGTACGACCAACTTGCTGATCGATCCGGTCTACTATGAGCGGGCGAGCCCGGTCTCGTTCGCGGGACCCCGCCGGGCGCGGGCGCCGGGCGTGCGATTCGACGACCTCCCTCCCATCTCGCTCGTGCTCCTGAGTCACAATCATTACGACCACTGCGATCTCGGGACCCTGCAGCTGCTCGAGCGACGCTTTCATCCGCCGGTGGTGACCCCGCGGGGCAACGGCCGGCTGCTCCGGTCGGCCGGCATCCGTCAGGCCGAGGAGCTCGACTGGTGGGAGACCTCGAGCGCCGCGCCACTCCCGATCACAGTGACCCCGGCTCAGCACTTCTCGGCGCGCGGTCCGTTCGATCGGAACCGTGCGCTCTGGGGCGGGTTTCTCATCGAGGCCGGCGGTCTCCGCATTCTCCATGCGGGAGATTCCGGCTACGGGTCCCACTTCCGCGAGATCGGTGCGCGGCTGGCCCCGATCGACCTCGCACTCCTCCCGATCGGGGCCTACGAGCCACGCTGGTTTATGAAGGACATCCACATGGATCCGGGGGAAGCGGTGCAGGCGCACCTCGATCTCGCGGCGCGGCAGAGCATCGCTATGCACTTCGGCACCTTTCAGTTGACGCCGGAGGCGATTGACGAACCGGTTCGCGAATTGGCGAAGGCGTTGCGGGCGCGCGGGCTGGCGGCCGAGCAGTTTAGGACCATGGACGTTGGTGAGTCTGCGAGATTGCTTCGGCGCTGAACTGCTGCCGCCGGGGGGGGCGACTTAGAAGGTGACGGCGCGAGCAATGTCAGCGACCGGACGAATGGTACAATCGCCAATGAGGGCCCGAAGGCGAGCGTCAGAGAAGTGCTCCGACCGGAAGCCGCCGTCGGTGACGAGATAGTCGGAGGTCTCCTCCAGCACGGCGTGCCCCAGCCGGCGATACCATTCTCGCCGGGGCGTCACTGACGACTCCGAGTAGACCGACAGGAGCCGAGTATGGAGCCGGGGAGCCAGTCGCCGCATCTCCCGCAGGACGCCGGCTTTGTCGGCCATGGTCCCCCAGGTATTGGTGAGGCAGATCGCGAAGTCGAACTTGGCTACGACGGGAATGGCGGTCGCATCCCCGGTGATGAAGTGCAGGTGGCCGGCGCCGGCGCGCCGCGCCGCCTCGGCGATGTAGCTCCGCTCATAGTCCACCCCGACGCCGAGGCGGAGCCGGTCACTGACGAGGACCAGATGGCGGCCGGTGCCGCAGCCGACATCGAGGACCCGCATCCCTTCCTTTACTATGTCGCGCAGGAGGTCGAGCTCCGCGCGCAAGAACGCCTGGATCTCGGCCGGCTGCGTGGCCGGATCCAGCGCCCGATTCAGTAACCCAGCGGCGTAGACGTCATCGTTCGACACGATTGCCCTCAGAGACGGTGGCGGCGACCGCCTTTGGCCCGTCGCGCCACCGCGATGGCCGCCTCCACCCAAACTCCCAGTGCCTCCGGATCTTCCAGCACGTCCGCGGGCACCTCGTAGTACTGCATGACCTCGCCCGCTTCGCCATACGGGCGGAAAGGCGCCATCCCTCGATCCTTGAACTGAGATCGCGTCGCGTCGTCCACCTTGAAGTACAACGTGTCATCGTCCAGCAACGCGAAGAACAGCTCGGCGGCGTAGATCCCAACGCCACCGAACATACTGCGCGCCCGGATCCCCGGCGTTGTTCGCCCGAGCTGCTCCAGGACAAAGGTTCGAAAGCTGGGGCTAACGCTCATTTGAGGATTTTACCAGGGACGCACTCAGGCGTCAGCCTCCCACATTCGGGTGCGAAAGTGGTCCCGCCCCCCCCGATCCGTGCCGGGTCGCTACGGACCGAGGGCTGCCCGGAGTACGAGACGCGCGGTCACCGCGTCGGCCGGCGCGGCATAAACCTCACCGGTGGCAGCCAGCCGATCGCGGAACTGCCAGCTCGCGCCAGCGAACATCACCGCCCGGTTGAGATCCACTTCGACCCTGGTCCGGTCCACCGAGCCGAACTGGTTCCTGAAGTTCACCTGGAACCGAGGTTGCAGCCGGTTGTACCCACCCCCGACATAGGGCCGGAAAGTGCCGCCGGCGAGGCCGACGCTGACATCGGCTCCGTACACATTGGGCGAGTACTTGTCGTCCGAGAGGGTGCCTCGAAAGCACTCGCTCACCGGATCGGCCAGGGAGCCCTGGTCGCAGGTGATCGGGGCCCGGATCGAGCCCACCGCGGCATGGGTCCGGATCGCGGCGACGAGGCCGTCGCGCCGGGCGAAGACCCGGGCCAGCGAGAAGGCGAAGAGGTTGGCCTTCACTCCAGCCAACCGGATAGGCGGAATCCATGACGCCTGCAGTGCCAGCCTCCCCGGCAAGGGCACGCTGATTCGGGGCCGGGGTAGGGCGAACAGGAAATCAGTATGCTCCGGACCCTTCCCCGGACGGCAGATTGTCGCCGTCGCCGTCGCCGCGTCCACCTTCGGCAAGTAGGTCCCCTCGACGCCGAGCTCAAATCCCCGATTCGTCGCCGGGGCGCTCGCCGGCCCAAAGGCGATCGGCACGGAGAGCAGCGCCAGGGTCTTGGCCTCGTTGGAGCCGGCGCCCGGGCGACAGATCTGCCCCTCGAGCGAGCTGGCCAGCAGCAGCAGCATGATGGCCGGAGTGATGATCCCCTTCATCGTTCGGCTCGACCAACCGGCGATCCCGAGCTATCGGTCACCGCCGTCGAATCCCGCACCGCTACTGCGGCAAAGACGAACTTCACCCGATCGGCCACTTTGACCGTGCCGGCCGGTCCTGCGCTCACCGGCTTGATCCCGAAGTCGGTCTGCTTGACGCTGAACTCCCCGTCGGCCCAGAGGGTGTCACCGGCCAGCCGGACCGCGGCGTCCACCGGCACCGGCCGTTTCCGACCCACCAGGGTCAGCTCGCCCTGGAGGCGGAATCCCTTGGCCGTGGGAGCGGCGACGGTCGCCGTGAACCGGATCTCGGGATACTGCGCGACCTGCAGCACCTGGGTGCGCATGGTCTCGGTCACCTTCCGAATCTCGGCCGTGTCCGATGGAGTCAGGACCTCGAGACTCTCGGCCGGGATCCTCACCTCCAGCCGAGACGAGGTGGGATTGTCCTTTTGGTACACCACCCACCCACTGACGGACCGGGCCCGCACCCGGTGGCTGTGACCGGCGAATCCGAACAGCCCCGCCTTGCCGGTCCTCACCTCGAAACGGCTCGCGGAGGCCAAGCGGAAGACCACTGGGGCCGGGCTCGAGGGCGGAGCCAAGCTACCAGCGGTCTGAGCGGCGAGTAACCCGCTTCCCAGCATTAGGGCGACGAAGGACCAGCTGCCGTTGCCGTTCATTGGACGACGATCGTCCCCGACATGGCGCTGCCGTGGACGATGCAATCGTAGTGGTACGTGCCGGCGGTCGGGAAGGTGACCTGGTAGGTGCTGCCACCCGCCGTCTGGATAGCACTGCTGGTGAAGCCAGTCGAGCCCACCGATCGAACGCTGTGAGAAACGCTCCCGTTGCTGGCCCAGGTCCAGGTCACCGTGCCGCCGACCGCGATCCGGTCCACCGCCGGATTGACGGAGCCGTTGCCGCTCCGAAAGAAGACGTTCCCCACCGTTACGGCCGCAGTCGACGGGCTCGGTCCCCCACCGCCGTTGCCACCATTTCCTCCGGTACCCCCCATGGTTGGACTGGTCGGCGTATATCCGCCGCACCCTGCGATGAGGCTTGCCGCCAACAGTCCGGTCATAAGCGTCGCAATGCGCATGTTGTGGCTCCTTGAGTAAGTGACTCGAATTCTGGGCCTCAATCTCGGACCAGCGCAGGCCGGCGACTATTCCCTGTTGGGGGAGTCTTGAACCTCCCCGACCGGGGAAGAAGAGTGAGACACATTGTCCCGCCCGTATCGCGAATGGTGTGGGGTCGTACCCCGGCGTATTATCCAAGTTCGCCCCCTCGTCTCAGGATGCATCAGTGCCAGAGAACCCGGCTCAGTGGTTCCGTCGGTCAGCGGTGCCTCCCCTCCTGGGCGCCTTGGCAATCGTCCTGCTGACGGTGGCCTGTTATCGCCTGCAGGTGAACCTCGCGATCACCGCCTTCCTTTATCTGATCGTCATCGTACTGGTCTCGGTGCGGGCCGGCCTCCCCGGGTCCCTGGCCGTCTCCGCGTTCGCGGTGGGGATGCTGCACCTCGTCTTTGCCGCGCCGGTGGCGGGTTTCCGGGTGCAACCTGATCTCGACGCGACCGTGCTGCTCGCGTTCGGCTTGACGGCGGTGGTCGTGACCGGTCAGGCGTCGAGGGTCCGCGAGTCGCTGCGTCAGATCCAGGCCATGCGCAACGAGCTTGCCCTGGTGATCGACAGCATTCCGGTGCTGGCGTGGAGCAACCTGCCCGATGGAACGGTCGACTTCATCAATCGCGGTTGGCTGCAATACACCGGACTCACGGCGGCGGACGCCGAGGGTGGCGGCTGGACCGCGGCGCTCCATCCCGACGAGGCCCCCCGAATTCTGGCCGAGCGCTCCGCGGGGACCGCCAGCGGACAGCCCTACGAGATCGAAGGACTGCTGCGGCGGGCCGACGGCGAGTACCGCTGGGTGTTGCGCCGGGTGGTGCCGGTCCGGGATCGCCACGGAAAGGTGATCAAGTGGTACGGCACCGGGACGGACATCGAGGATCTCAAGCGGACCGAACGCGCGCTGCGAAGCAGTGAGGCCTACCTCGCGGAGGCCCAACGGCTGAGCCATACCGGCAGCTTCGGCTGGGATCCGTCACGAGCGGAGTTGCGCTGGTCGGAGGAGACCTTTCGCATCTTCGAGTACGACTCCGCCACGGTCACGCCGACACTGGAGCAAGTGCTCCGGCGGGTTCACCCCGAGGACCTGGACCGGGTCCATCAGGCAATCGGTCGGGCCATCGAGCAGCAGACCGATTGGGATCTGGACCACCGGCTGTTGCTGCCGGACTGCCGGGTCAAGCACGTGCGTGTCCTGGCCCACGCCACCCAGCAGGCGTCGGGCGCGCTCGAGTTCGTCGGGGCGGTGATGGACGTGACGGCGGCGAGAGCGGCTCAGGCCGAGCTGGCGCGAAGCGAGGCCTACCTGGCTCAAGCGGAACGGTTGAGCCACACCGGCAGCTGGGCGTTGCGACTGGGTGATCCGTATGAGGATGACACGCCGGACCAGAACTATTGGTCGGCTGAAGGCTACCGCATCTTCGGCGTCGATCCCGCGACCGATCCCCATCCCGCCCAAACCATGCGAGAGCGGGTGCATCCCGAGGACTGGTCTACACTGGTGGCAGCCGCCCACCGCGCCATCGAGGAGCGGAGCAGCTTCGAAGCCGATTACCGTGCCGTTCTGCCGGACGGCTCGATCCGGTACATCTCAGCGGTGGGTGGCCCGGTGCTGACCGCTGCGGGGGAGGTGGCCGAGCTGGTGGGCACGGTCATGGATGTCACCGAGCGCAAGCAGGCGGAGCGCGCCATCCGCCGGGCCCGGGAGCGGGCGCTCGCGGTTCGCTTCAACGCCGTGCTGGAAGAGCGTACCCGGCTGGCCCGGGAGATCCACGACACGCTGCTCCAGGGCTTCACCGGTGTGGCTCTGCAGCTCGTCGCGGTGTCCCAGCGGGTCGCAGGACCGCCGGAGACGATCGCGGCGTTTCAGGAGTTGATCAGGTTGGCTCAGCGCACCCTGGTAGACGCCCGCCACGCCGTATGGGATCTGCGCGAGGGTCCGGTAGAAGGCGATTTTGCTGCCACCCTCCGGAGTACGGCTGAGGACGCGGTCCGCGGCACCGATCTCGTCCTCGGCTATGAAGTGCTGGGCGCACCGCAGCTGCTGGGTACCGCCATCGAAGTCGCGCTCGCTCGCGTACTACAGGAGGCGATTGCCAACACGGTCAAGCATGCCGGCGCTCGAAGCGTTCGGGTAGGGGTCAAGTATCAAAAGCGGGGCCTGCGCCTCACCGTGGTGGATGACGGCCGCGGGTTCGTGGTGGATTCGGATTTACGCTCCTCCGGGGGTCACTGGGGCCTGCTGGGGATGAAGGAGCGCGCGGCTCAGCTGTGCGGCACGCTCCAGGTCCAGAGCGCTCCGGGAGAGGGGACCACCGTCGTGGTCCGCTTACCCTACCCCGCCTGGGCCGGTTGCCAGCCGATCGCGACGCTGGCGCAGTCCTGACCTCCTCCCCGATCGGGGAATGGTCCGCTCGCGATGGCAGCGGTTTCTTGGAGCATGACCGGGAGTAGAGAGCCGATGGCAGGAACCCAGATCTCCGATGGTGCCGTAAAGACCGCGCGGGTGCTCGTGGCCGACGATCACCCGGTCGTGCGGGCCGGTCTGGTCGCGCTGGTAAGCCAACAGGGTGACTTGGAGCTGGTGGCTGAGGCGGAGAATGGTGAGCGGGCGGTTACCCTGTACCGCGAACATCAGCCCGACGTGGTGCTCATGGACCTCCGGATGCCGGTGGTGGACGGAGTCGAGGCGATCCGGGCCATCACGGCCGAGTTCCCCGCGGCCCGAATCCTTGCGCTCAGCACCTACGAAGGCGATGCGGATATTCGCCGGGCGCTGGATGCGGGCGCCCGAGGCTACCTGGTCAAGGACATGCTGCTGACCGACGTCCTCACCGCCATTCGCGCGGTTCACCGGGGCGAGCGCGTCATCCCGCCCACCGTCGCGGCGCAGCTGGTGAAGCACCCGGAGCGGAGCCAGCTGACCGAGCGGGAATTAGAGGTCCTGCAGCTGGTCGCCAAAGGCTTGACCAACAAGCAGGCGGCGGACGCGATCGGCCGGACCGAAGAGACCGTCAAGATCCACCTGAAGAACATCTACGCCAAGATGAGCGTGGCCGACCGGACCGAGGCGGTCACCGTGGCGCTGAGTCGCGGCCTCATTCACCTCGAGTAGATGGACCCGCTCTCGGACCTCCTGCGGGTGGTCCGTCTCGATGGCGCCTTCTTCTATGCGGTCGAGGCGGCGGAGCCCTGGATCGTGGAATCGGCGCCTGCCAAGGAGCTGAGGCCCCAGATCCTCCCGACCGCAGAGCACCTGATCTCGTATCACATTCTCACCGGGGGCCACTGCTACGTCCGGCTGATCGGCGAGGAACCGGTCGAGCTCCTGCCTGGCGACGTGATCGCCTTTCCTCATGGCGATGCCAATGTGATGTCGAGCGGGCGAGACCTCCGCGCTCCCGGCGTCACGACCAGCTTCCCCGACCGGTATCCCCACACCGTCGTCCTGGGAAACGGCGGTCCCCCGGCCGCAACGTTCGTCTGCGGGTTCCTGGGCTGCGACCGCCGGCCGTTCAACCCCTTGCTCGCGTCGCTCCCCCGCCTGCTTCACATGCATAAGATGTCCAGCGCCTGGCTCGACGGCTTCGCCCGGGAGGTGACCAAAGAGTCCCAGCTCGGCCGGCCCGGCGCCGACGGCGTCCTCACCCGGCTGGCCGAGCTGATGTTCATCGAGCTGCTGCGCCGCTACCTCGAGGAGCTGCCGCAGGGGCAGACCGGCTGGCTCGCCGGACTCCGCGATGAAGTCGTCGGCCGAGCGCTGGCGCTGCTGCACGGCCGGCCGGCCCATCCCTGGACCCTTGAAGAGCTGGCGGGGGAGACGGCCTCGTCCCGGTCGAACTTGGCAAAGCGGTTCGCGGAGCTGGTGGGCCAGCCGCCGATGCAGTACCTGGCCCAGTGGCGGATGCAGGTCGCGGCCAACCTGCTGACTCAGAGCGGGGCCAAGGTCGCCGCGATCGGGGCGGAGGTGGGGTACGACTCCGAGGCCGCGTTCAGCCGGGCGTTCAAGAAGGCGACGGGGCTTGCGCCCGGCGCATGGCGTGAGGCCCGTCGGGCTCGAGTGTAGCCTATCGTTGGTCCCGGGCGATGTTCCTCCGTGTTTCCGTGTCTTCCGTAGTGAACCCTTTGCGGTGAGTCGTGCGGCTGGGAGGCTCGCCCAAGCATTCGATACGCCCGAGCAGGAAGTCAGGACGATTGGTCATTGGCCGAAGCGCTGCCTCAGGGCAGAATGATGCGCGCTGCAATCGAGCAGCTATCCATCAGCCTGAGGGGAACCATGAGCAAACGTACTGACGCACTAGCTGTTCGTCTCGAGGAGGGGGCGCGCGCGCTTGCCGCGTTCGCCAGCGGGATCACCGACGCGGAGTGGCACAGCCGGGTGCCGAAGGACGGGCGGAAGGTCGGCGTCGTGGTGCATCACGTCGCCACCATGTATCCGCTGGAGATCCAGTTGGCCCAGATGCTGGCGGAAGGGAAGCCGGTGGTGGGCGTGACCTGGGACGCGATCCACGAGATGAATGCCCAGCATGCCAGGGAGTACGACGCCGTCACGAAGGAGGCTGCGCTGGAGCTCCTCCGGCGCAACAGCGCGGCGGCTGCGGCGGCGATCCGGGCGCTCAGCGACGAGCAGCTCGATCGGGCCGCTCCGGTGTCGCTCAACTCCGACGCCCCACTGACGTGCCAGTTCATGCTAGAGGATCACGCCGTCCGGCACAGTTATCACCACCTCGCGCGGATACGAGGGGCGTTTGCAGTGGTGGGGCGTGCGGCCTAGCATTTCGCCACCGTCTGGAGGTCGCTCGTCACCAGCTGCCCGGCCGAGAGATGCGCTCGCGCTGCACCGCCGCCACCGTCGCGCCGATCAGCCCCAGCGTCGCCGCACGCTGAGTCGCCTTGGCGTAGACGATCCGCTCGGCGTCAGGTCCGGGGTCGCCACCGGTGAGCCGATTCCCCACGGCGGCATAGCGGAACCCCACAGCGCCGGTGGCCAGAAACAAAGCGACGAAGCCGATGAACTGGGTGACGGGCTCCGACCAGGGAAGGAGTGGTTCCGCTTGCATGGCGGGTCCTTCTCCGGAATCAGAGGTGAAGGACCGCGGCGTCCCAGCCGGCCTGGTCCTGATCTTCCTTGTGCATGGCGCCCACATCGACCACTACCTCGTTGCCAGCGCGAGTGATCGAGAACCGGTCCATCCCCCGGGTGGCGCGCCCTGAGACGAAAGTGCCGTCCGGCCGGTACTTCGAGTGGTGCTTTGGACACTGGAACTGACCGTTGCCCTCATTCCATCGAAGCGCGGTACGTTGGTGCGGGCAGGAGAGATTGAACGCGTAGATGGCGCCTTGCCACCGCACGAGAATAACCTCTTGACCGCGGTCGATCTGGACCCCGTCGGCGGCCGGGATCGGGTACATCGGATTTCCGTCCAGCATCCGTCGGGCGCGCGCCGGCACTGGCGTCATGGCGAGGGCGACGCCTCGGGGAACGCCGAGCCCGGCCAGTACTGCGAGAGAGGCGAAGCCGACGCCTTGAAGAAATCGGCGGCGATCGAGCGAAAGCTCACAACCCTCACAGGGGGGCGTTGGCGCGGAATCGTCCATGGTATATCCGGGGAGCAAGATGTGGTGGGAATTAGCGGCGCTTACGCCGCGTTCACGAGGACCGTACCGGTTACAACCGTGCAGGTCCAGAGCAACAGGCTGAGGTACGTCGTGGTCCGGAGCCGCCGCCAGAGCCGAGTCTCCCGCCCGGGTCCGCCGATGGCCAGGCGAAGGGCGCGCTCGGTGCGCTCGAGGATCGCCCCGTTGGCCAGGAGGAAGGTGACAAGGATGAGCTTGAGGAGAAAGATCGGGGATCCAGCAAACGTCTCGAGGTCCGCGGCCGCGAGCGCGACGCCGCTCAGAAACATGACCCCGAGCGCGAGGAGCACCGGGCGATGAACCGCGTGCAATTCCGCCAGCGCGCGGGCCCGGTCGGAAGGCTCGCGCCGGAGCGCGCGAAGGGTCGAGCGGTCCGCCGCGACGGCAAAGCCGCCACCGAAGAGCATCCCGACTAGGTGCACCCCGGTGACCGCCGAGGCCACCGTTCTCGAATCGGAGTACAGTGATTTCCAGGGCAGGAGCGCGTGTGCAAGCGTGTGGACTAGCGTCATCGTCAGTCCTTCCAAAGCCACATCATGAGCGTTGAGGCAGTGGCGACCCCGATGGAGGCGATTGCCGCATTCCGGTGCCGGTTGGCGCCGTCATTGCTCTCCTTCGCGTCGCCAGCCAGGGACGCTGTGTACAGGAAGCCCGCGTCGGCGAGGAGCATGCTGAGGCCGTGCAGATTCCTCCGGGTGCGGCCCGAAGGATCGTGGCGAGCCTCGATCATGTTCCACACTCCGGTCACCGTATTCACCGCGAACAATGCGCCGAGTGCCCCGGCCACGATTCCATGAGCCGACCGGGTGCCGGAGGATGCGAGCTGCCCCGTGCGCTGCCCCTTCAGAATCTTCTCCCCCAGCACGTACTCGGTCGCGAACAGCGGTAGCTCCGCATAGCTCGCGTACCGGTGGATGGCGAGCCGGGTGCCGTAGGCGTTGCTATACTCGATCGCCTTGGGCCGCTCGCCGGTATCGGCGGCGAACGTCACGCTCGTGTCTGCAGGGAAGCTCACGGCCTCCGCTGAAATCCTGGGTCCTCCGGGCACGGTGTCGGCGGCGAGCTTCTGGGCCGCGGCCTGAGGTGCCAACAGGCAGAGGGCGGTGCCCGCCAGGAGGTGTAGTCTCATCATATGATATTACTCGGCCTCCGACCAAGACGTTGGGCCCAGCAGCCGGACCGTGGACACAAACGGGGCACTTTCGATGGAACGCGCCAGCTCCTTCGCTTGTGACAGGCCATCAGCGGCCTTCCGCGTCCCGGATTGCAACGGCAGCCGGGAAGTGTGAGCGAGGTTCGCCTCCTCGTCTTACATTACGGACAAGCCGGCGTTCCACCCCCTGGAGGAAGCATGCGTACCACCGTTCTTTTCCCGCTCACGGCGTTGGTGGCAGTTGCCGCGGGGTGCGGGTCCGAGGTGAGGGAGCAGACAGCCAGCTCGGTTCCGCACCGCGATCTCACGCTGGTAACCCAGAACCCGCAGGTGGCGGTCGCCTCCGCGCTGGAGACGCGGCAGCTGCGGACCCCGCACCGCACCGTTCATCATTCTCAGCTCGCGGCTCAGCTCGCGGCTCAGCTCGCGCCGGTGACGGCGGCCGCGCCCGTCCTTGCCGCGCCCCAGCCGGTCGCCGAACCCGTCCCCACGCCCGCGATTCCGATAAACGATCGAGAGCTCCCGCCGGGGAAGACCGTCACCGTGATCCCGGTGAGCAGCGGTCCCTCAACCGGCACCGACAAGACCGATGAGCTCCCCGCGGACCGGGGCCGCACGATGATCGCACATGGCGGCGGCGGCACCTGTCGAGGTGGGGGCCGGCGACCCGGTACCGGGATGGCTCCTGCTCCGCGCCCTGACTTCCGCTAGACCATCGGTCCAGCCTCCGAGGAATTCCCACGCATTCCAGGTAGCTCCCCTCCGCATCCCTGAAGTCGCTTTGGCGGGCACCGCCAATTCCTTGTTATCATTCGCCCGTTCAATTACTGATCATGGCTTCCCCCATGTGAAGGAGACGGTGTGGGAATAGGGGAAATTCAGGGAGTCGAGCACGAGCCCAGGTGGCACCGGCGCCCCGACGAGCGTCGCGGCGAGATCCTCGATAGCGCCGTGCAGGTCTTCGGCCGCAATGGCTACAAGCGAACCACGCTCGTGCAGGTGGCCGAGCGGGCGGGCGTCTGCGCCGGGACGGTGTGCCATTACTTCGGCTGCAAGGCCACCCTCTTCGAAGAAGTGATCGCCGAGCGGCTGATGCCCTTCGTCGAGATCGAAGAGGCCAGCCTGGCCCAGCACCACGGGCCGGCGCGCGACCTCCTCCACCAGCTCCTCCGCCGGTTCTGGGATCGGGCCTGGCAGCCGGGGATCCTCGATCTGATGCGAGTCGTGAAAGTGGAGAGCGAAGAATTCCCCGAGTCCGGGCGCTTGCTCGGCCAGCAGCTGGGAAAGCGGTGGCGGCGACTCTTCGGCGGAATCCTGACCGCGGGGATGAAGAGCGGCGAGTTCCGGCCGCTGGACGTGGACGTGGCCGCCCGCACGATCAGCTACGCCGTCATCGGGGTCGCCGAAAAGGTCTCGGCGTTCCAGGCGTACGATCCCCAGATGCCCGAGCGCGAAACGATGTGGCAGACGGTGCGGGAGATGGTTGACCGGTTCGTACTGGTGAAGCTGCCTCGAGCGGCGAAACAAGGAGAAGTGGAGTGACGGACATGCATGGTGCGCGCACCCGCGCGCTCGCGACCACGGCCGCCGCGGCGTCGCTGTTGCTGGTGGGGGCATGCAAGAAGAACGCGGCGCCGCCCAGCCCGCCGCCGCCCGAGGTCGCGGTGGTGGAGGTCCAGCCGCAGCGACTCCCCACGTCGTTCGAGTACACCGGAGAGGTACAGCCCTACCGCCGAGTCGAGGTACGGGCCCGGGTGGACGGCGTCATCGAGGCGCGGCCCTTCACCGAAGGCAGTGTGGTGAAGCCGGGGCAGATCCTCTATCGGCTCGACCGGGTCAAGCCGGAGGCGGCGTACCAGTCCGCCCTGGCGCGGGCCCAGAACGCTAAGCGGACCCTCGAGCGACTCCAGCCACTGGTGAAGGAAAACGCCGTGGCCCAACAGGACGTGGACAACGCCCAGGCAGAGATGGAGGCCGCGCAAGGCGACCTGGCCCAGGCGAAGAAGAACCTGGATGACGTCATCGTGCGGGCCGAGATCGAGGGCAAGGTGGGGCGCACCAACCTCGACGCGGGTGCCCGGGTGACCGGGCCCGCGGACCTGCTCACCACCATCGACGTGCTCGATCCGATCTACGTGAGCTTCAGCCCGTCCGCCCAGCAGCTCCTCGCCTGGAAACAGGATTCGACCGCCAAGAAGCTGATTCAGCGCGGCAGCGCGCTGGCGGTCGAGGCGACGCTGCCCGATGGGAGTCAGTTTCCCCGGACCGGCAAGCTCGACTTCGTGGCCCCGTCGCTCGATGCAGCTACAGGGACGCAAGAATTCCGGGCGATCTTCCGGAACCCCGACTACCTCCTGGTGCCCGGTCAGTTTGTCCGGGTGCGGCTCACCGGATTCACCCGGGACAGCGCGCTGGCCATTCCGCAGCGCGCCATCCAGCAGGCCCTCGGCCGCCAGTTCGTCTACGTGGTAGGAAAGGGCGACACCGTGGTCACCCGGGACGTCCAACCGGGTCCCTGGAGCGGAACGCTCTGGATCATCGATAAGGGACTCAGCCCCGGCGAGCGCGTCATCGTGGACGGAGTGCAGAAGGCCGCCCCGGGCCACACGGTGAAGGCGGTGGCGCTGGCGGACAGCGCGACGGTGAGCGGCCCGGAACAGACGGCCAGAGCGGGAGCGGCCAAGTGACCACCGCGCGGGAGACCACTCGCACCGGGACGGGGGACGAGGTCCGGTATTTCTTTATCCGCCGGCCCGTGCTCGCCCTCGTCATCAGCATCGTCATCACGCTCCTGGGCGTGTTCGCCATCCGGTTGCTGCCGATCTCGCGCTATCCCCAGATCACGCCGCCGGCGGTGCAGGTGCAGGCGACCTTCCCCGGCGCCACCGCCGAAGATGTCGCCGAGGCCGTCGCCGCTCCGATCGAGGCGCAGCTCTCCGGACTCCAGGGGTTGCTCTACTACTCGTCGGCCAACGCCAGCGACGGCACGATGAGTCTCCAGATCTATTTCGACGTCAGCCGGAGCCAGGATCTGGCCGCGGTGGACGTGCAGAACGCGGTGAAGCTGGCCGAGCCCCAGCTGCCGGACGCGGTGCGCCAGAACGGGATCACCATCCTCAAGGCCAACACCGACATCCTCGGCGTGGTGGCGCTCACCTCGGACGATCCCCGGTACGACGCCGCGTATCTCACCAACTACATGAAGCTGTACGTGGAGGATGAGATCAAACGGACGCCCGGCATCGGCAACGCGTTGACGTTCGGCGGCCTCGAATTCTCCATGCTGATCCAGCTCGACCCCGACCGGATGGCGCAGCTGGGCATCACCACCAGCGACGTCTCCGCCGCGGTGCGGGAGCAGAATGCTACCAGCCCGGCCGGCCGACTCGGGCGCGAGCCCGCTCCTCCGGGCACCGAGCTGACCTTGCCGGTCACCACGCTCGGCCGGCTCAAGACCCCCGAGCAGTTCGCCGACATCGTGGTGCGGGCCAAGGCCGACGGCTCGATCGTGCGCATTCGGGACATCGGCAAGGTGGTGCTCGGCTCCCGCAACTACGACCTGGCCGGACGGCTGAACGGCACGCCGGTGGCGCCGCTGCTCCTGTACCTCAGGCCCGGGGCCAATGCGCTCGCCGCCAAGGAGGCGGTGGTCAAGCGCATGGGCGAGCTGTCCCGCAGCTTCCCCCGCGGGGTGCACTACAAGGTGCCCTTCGACACCACACCGTTCGTCAACGCCTCCATCAAGGAAGTGGTGATCACGTTGCTCGAGGCGATGGCGCTGGTGACGCTGGTGGTCTTCATCTTCCTGCAGAGCTGGCGAGCGACTTTGATCCCGATGCTGGCCGTCCCGGTCAGCGTGGTGGGAACCTTTCTCGGGCTCCTGCTGCTGGGCTTCACCATCAACGTCCTGACCCTGTTCGCGCTGGTCCTGGCCATCGGCATCGTGGTGGACGATGCCATCGTGGTGATCGAGAATACCGAACGGCTCATGGCCACCGAGGGACTGCCCGCGCGGAACGCGGCCGATCGCGCCATCCGGCAGGTGGCCGGAGCGCTGATCGCGATCGTGCTGGCGCTCTGCGCCGTGTTCGTGCCGGTGGCGTTCCTCGGCGGCGTAACCGGCGAGATGTTCAAGCAGTTCGCGGTGACGCTGGTGATCGCGGTGGTGCTCTCCGGCATCGTCGCACTGACGCTCACGCCGGCCCTCTGCGCCCTGCTGCTCAAGGAGTCCAACGAGGCGCACACCAGCGGATTCTTCGGGGCGTTCAACCGGTGGTTCGCCCGTCTCACGACGCGCTATGCCAACGGCGTGGGCCGAGTGCTCGGCAGGCCCCGGGTCTGGCTCGCCGCATTCGTCGTGCTGGTGGCGCTGGCCGTTACGTTATGGAAACGGGTGCCCACCGGGTTCATCCCCACCGAGGACAAGGGCTACTTCGCGATCGCCATGCAGCTGCCCGACGCCTCGTCGCTCCAGCGCACCAAGGCGGTGATTCAGCGGGTCGAAGGGTTCCTGCATGAGGAGCCCGCAGTGGTGAACGTGGTCGCGTTCGCCGGGCTCGACGTGCTCACCCGGACCAACCAGACTAACAGCGCCACCATCTTCATCCTGCTCAAGCCGTGGGAGGAGCGGGGGAAGAACGAATCCATTGACGCCATCACCAAGCGAATCAACGGCAAGCTCTTCGGGATGAAGGACGCGGTCGGCTTCGCCTTCAACCTGCCGGAGATCCCGGGGCTGGGATCCACGTCCGGTGTCGAGGTCAACCTGCAGAATCGTTCCGGCAAGGATGTCCGCGACTTTGCCCAGCAGGTGCAGGCCTTTAGCTCGGCGATCAATCAGCTGCCGGCGGTCCAGGCGATGTCCACGAACTTCCGGGCCAACGTGCCCCAGGTGTACCTGGACGTGGACCGGGCTACCGCCAAGGCGCGCGGGGTGAGCCTCACCGATCTGTTCAGCACCCTGCAGACATTCCTGTCCACGCTGTACATCAACGACTTCAACCTCTACGGCCGGACCTACCGGGTGCAGGCGGAGGCGCAGCCGCAGTTCCGCCGGACTCCCGACGATATCGGGCGGCTCTACGTGCGGGGCCGCAACGATGAGATGATCCCGGTCTCATCGCTGATCCGGACCGAGTTCCGGAGCGGGCCGACCCAGATGCTCCGCTTCAATGGGTTCGGCTCCGCCCTCTTCACCGGCACGCCGAAGCAGGGCCGGAGCTCCGGCGAGGTGATGGCCGAGATCGACCGGCTGGTCTCCGAGCAGTTCGAGTCGCAGGGCGTCGGGGTCGGCTATTCCGGCCAGTCGTTCCAGGAGCGGGCCGCCTCGGGCCAGGCGGGACTGGTCTTCGGGCTTGGCCTGGTGATCGTGTTCCTGGTGCTCGCGGCCCAATACGAGAGCTGGTCCATACCATTCGCGGTGCTCTTCGGCGTTCCCTTCGGCGCGCTGGGCGCGCTGCTCGGCATCTGGCTCCGAGGAATGCCGAGCGACATCTACTTCCAGGTCGGACTGATCACGGTGGTGGGACTTGCGGCCAAGAACGCCATTTTGATCGTGGAGTTCGCCAACGAGATCCGGGGACGCGGGATGGCGCTCCGTGAGGCAGCGGTCGAGGCGGCCCGCGAGCGTTTCCGTCCCATTCTCATGACGTCGTTCGCCTTCATTCTGGGCGTGTCGCCGCTGGTGATCGCGAGCGGCGCGGGTGCGGGTAGCCGGCATTCGCTCGGCACCGGCGTCTTCGCCGGGATGTTGTTCGCGACGACGATCGGGATCTTCTTCATCCCGCTCTTCTTCCGGGTCATCCGGGGCTTGGCTGAAGGCGGATGGTCGCGCCGAGCGGTGGGTGCGCACGAGCCGCTGCCCACGCCCGCCTCGCCGGAGTCGCGATGATCCGGCATTCGGCAGCATTGCTGCTGTTCGGCCTCGCGGCTGGTGGCTGCGCGGCCGGACCGACCTATCACCCGGAGGAGGTCGTGCCCGCCTCGACCCGGGTGGGTACGGCGCCGTCCAGTCCGGGTGCCCGTGCCTTCTTCGACTCGCTGGCCGCGGCCAGGGCGACCGACACCCTCGCGGGGGTGGGTGCGCCGCCGGCCTCGCGGGAGCTGCTGCCGGACTCGCTCGCCAGTCTCGAGTGGCTCGACATCTTCCGCGACTCGACCATGCTGGGACTGATCCGGACGGCGCTCGCGCAGAACCGCGACCTCCAGACCGCCATCAGCCGGATCCGGGAGTTCCGCTCCGAGGTCGGCATCGCGCGGGCGCCACTCTTCCCCAGCCTCAGCGCCAACGGGAGTGTGAGCACCAATCAGGTGGCGATCGGCTCGTTCCCGCCGACGTCGTACGACGCCTTCCGGCTGACTGCGGACGTGGCCTGGGAGCTGGACTTCTGGGGACGGATCCGGCGCGGTGTCGAGGCCGCGCGAGCGGACTTCGCCTCTCAGGAGGCGGCCCAGCGCGCGGTGGTGCTGTCGCTGGTGAGCGACGTGGCCACCGGATACTTGTCGTTGCTGGAGCTGGATCAGGAGCGCGCCCTCGCGGAGCGCACGCTCATCTCGCGCCAGGCCACGCTCAACCTGGCCCGCCGGCGGTTTCAGCAGGGACTCACCTCGGAGCTCGACGTGCGCCAGTTCGAGGCGCAGGTCGCGGTCCCGGCGGCGACGCTGGCCCAGACCGAGCGGCTGCGCGCTGAACAGGAGCACCAGCTCAGCCTGTTGCTCGGTGAGCCACCGGCGCCCGTCGCACGGCGGGGCACTCTCACCCAGACGATCAACGCGCTCTCGGTGCCCGATTCACTGCCTGCGGCGCTGCTGGCCCGCCGGCCCGACGTGCAGCAGGCGGAGCGCGCCTTGGCGGCGGCGACCGCGCGGATCGGCGTCGCTCAGGCGGCTCGGCTGCCGACCATCTCCATCACCGGCTATTACGGCACCCAATCGCCCACGGCCGGCAATCTCTTCTCGTCGAATGGGGAGATCTATCAGGCGTTGGCCGGCATCTCGCTGCCGATCTTCACTGGAGGCCGTCTGGTCAACCAGATCGGCGCGGCGCGGGCCCGGGCCGATCAGGCGAGGTTCCAGTACGAGCAGAGCGTACTGATTGCGCTGCGGGAGGCGAGCGATGCGCTGGTGGGGGTGCGCACCTCGCGCGACCAGGTCGTGGCGCAGCAGACCCAGGCCCAGGCGTTGCGGCGCGCGCTGCAGCTGGCGGAGCTTCGGTATCGCAGCGGGATTGCGAGTTATGTCGAAGTGCTGGAGGCGCAGCGCAGTCTGTTCGATGCCGAGCTGGGTCTGAGCCAGGCCCAGCTCAGGCAGCTCGCTGCGGCGGTCGAGCTGTATCGGGCACTGGGTGGCAACTGGCCGACGGGCGCGCCGGCGCGGCGCTAGCCCGCTTTCGTCGCCAACTCCCGCTCCGCCTCAGCCGCAGCACGCTCCCGGGTAATGGCGACGATCCGGTCAGCCACGGGTACGCTCCACGGCGCGTCAACACGCCGTTTCATCTACCGCCGCAGTATCTACCGCCGCTAGCTTCCAGACGGACCCCAACGAGGCATCTCTCATGAAGACTGAGGAAACGCCCGCCGAGCTCGGCGAGGACCCCTCCACGGCCGCAGCGGCAAGCCGAACCGGGGCCGGATTCCTGGCCGGCATCGTCTTCGGGGTTTTCCTCGGAGCAGGACTGGCACTGTTCTTCGCCCCAGACCGAGGCGACAAGACCCGCAACAAGCTGCGGCGGCGGATGC
>JBGQLP010000025.1:0-44178 GCA_041500125.1 Gemmatimonadota bacterium | reverse complement strand
CGTAGCCTCGGCAGGCTTCACGGTTGGTGATTCAGTCCCCGCGTGTCTAATGCCCGCCTCTTCATTCGTGTAGCCCCAAAGAGCGCCCAGACACGCTGCTAGAGAGGGATGGAGTCGGTTCTGCTTACGAAGTTCTTTCACGATCTCACCGAGAGTACCGCTTTCACGGGCCACTACTTTGGCGAGGGCTTCGAGGGCGTTAATACCCTCTCTGGCTGCGTTGGTAAGGTCTGGAGCGTCGAGGACTTCAGCGTACTTAAAGGCCTCGTTTAAGTGGAAAGTGGCCGCTGAGTACCGGGGGGCGCTCAATAGCGGGCGCACGTCTACGAGAGCGCCTAAAACGAGAGGGCCGCGCTTCCTCGGATCAATCTTCCGAAGGGCTGGCTGCGCTGTCAGGTTAAAAGCACCATAATCCTGGGTGACCATTTTCCATAAGTGGCCAATCTCCTCCTCTGCCAGCTTCTGCAAGGTTTTGAGCTTAACCCCTAATCGCAGTGCGTCAGAGTGAGCGAAAAGGGCCTGACCAGCATCCAGTTTCCAAGCCCACCAGGTTTTTGCCCTCATATACTGCCTGGCCACTAACTCTGGTGCGGGTGCGCGCTTTGTCAGCGACTCGACAAATGCCCCATCACATTGAATTGGCGGATAGTTCGCCCTCCCGAATGGACTGCCATGCCTATCGAGGTGGTCACCGGTCGCACTATCAGCGAGTGCCGTAGTGCGTGCTGACTGGCTATCCGGCAAACCCAAGGAGTTCACTAGCCCCGTGCCGACTAGTCCGAACATCACGCCGAGGGTGACCACACTGGAGGACTGTTGCGGGTCCTCGCTTAGAAAAATGAGATGTGTTACCTCAGCGCCCCCGACCGTCCTACCTGCTCCCTCCTGTTGCACCCGAAATGCGAGCGTGCCATCACGTGACACCACTAGGGCGGGCTCAAAATTGGGCACCGATGTCGCTCCATTGGCTGGTGCGAGTGGCCCAGCCCTCAGCGATGACGCTCGAACAGCTCACCCCGGCCCTCTGCCTGGGTGTAGGTCGGGTTCTTGATCTTGTACTAGACGGTTTTCGGCCCATAGGGGTCGGCCTTCCGCTTCGCCACGATACCCTCGAGATCCAGCCCGCAGGCGGCCTGGAACAGTTCGCGCCCCTCCTCCTCGAAGCATGGTAGCCGATTCAATGCCCCCACGGATGCAGGAATAAGGCGCTCGAGGCGCTTCTTTCGCTGGGTGAGCGGCAAGTCGCGGAGATCGCGGCCGTTGAGCCGGAGCACATCAAAGGCGGCATAGGCTAGGGTACCGCGGCGGCGCATGAGATCCAAGAAGTTGATCCGGCCGTCATCATCCAGCGCCACGATCTCGCCGTCTAGGACGACCTCACGCCGTGGGAGTTCGGCCCCGAGCTGCTCCGCCAAAGCGCGAAAGCGGGTCATGCCATTCCCCCGCTTCGAGTATAAGCTGCAGCTATCGCGGGTGAGGTAAAGCAGGCCCCGAAACCCGTCATACTTGGGCTCGAACAGCCAGGCCGGATCGTTAAAGGGTGCCGGCCGAGATATCGGGACGATCGGCTGAACGCGGGGTAGAACAGTGTGGGTTCGGTAGGCCATCCTATAGTGTGAAGGTAATTTCGAGCCACGTCAACGCAGGTTGTCGATCCGGTTCTGCGCTTCGCGTTGGGATCGGTCATTGTCTCACCCCGTTATGCGTGAACCCTGCCGATGAACTCACGAACACCGCTCAACATGATGCGGACCTGCTCCTCATTGTACTCAAGATATTTGCCGTGGGCCGCCTTATTCCTCAGGTCCAGCCAGGCAGTAATGTTCTTCTGATCGAGCTTACCGTACACTGATTTGGCAAGGTCGCCGTTGATTGCGTCCGCCTTACGGGGAACCATCTTGGTGTGCTTCAGCTCCTCTACCGCAATCCCATTCGCACCGGCTAACTGCCGAAGGTGTTCCTCAAGCGTGCTACCAGACATAACAGCAGATGCATCTTTGTAATGTTCGTCAAGAAGGTGCTCGGCCATCTCAAGGAAGTCGGCGAAGACCTCCGCTGAGATAACGCCGCGAGTGGTAACCATCCACCCGCCTGCCATCTCGCCCCGAGCCCCTTTCAAGATCCCGATGCCATGCTGGACGTTGGTGCCCATGCTAATTCGGACGTCCCTACGAAACTGCTCAGAGTACGCGCTCTTTGCCCCGAACGTTTGATCCAGAAAGGACTGTGAAGGGGCGGCAAACTCTGAGAACGCGCCGTCACCCACTTTGTATCCCATTTGGAGCATGGTCCCGGATTTGAGTGCGGCCTCCCCCACGGCGATCAATTCATCTGCCCGCTTAACGAGATCTTCCAGGCGCATTGGTCGGCTCAGGTAGTGGTGACTAGTGACTTAGTGCCAGGGGCAGTGCCAGAAATGAGAAACCACTTGAGCGAGCCGGGCTCAAGTGGTTGTCCCATAAGTAGCAGGGGCGGGACTCGAACCCGCGACCCCGGCATTATGAGTGCCGTGCTCTAACCAGCTGAGCTACCCTGCCGTCTGCTCGATAAAGCGAAAAATACATTGTTCCCGCTTACTGCTCACGCCTGTCCTTGTCCCGTTCACGCTTTTGGTCCGCCGGCACCAAGCGGTACAGAAATTCTCCCTTCCTCAGCATCCCGAACCGCTCCCGGGCCACCCGCTCCTGCACTCGCGGGTCCTTCTCGATTCCAAGAGCCACCGCGGTCAGGGAGTCCACCATCCGCTGCAATCGGGCCACCTTCTCCCGCTCCTCGGCCGTCTCCCGCCGGAGCTGAAGCAGGTCCAGCGTCCCGTATTCCCCTCCCTGCAGCGCAAAGTAGAGCGCAAAGGCCAGACCGGCGATGATGGCCCAGCGGCCCGGAGTCACAGCTGGTAGAGGTCCCGGCCCGGATAGTGAGCCAGATCGCCGAGCTCCTCGGAGATCCGGAGGAGCTGATTGTACTTGGCCGTGCGATCGGTGCGGCTGGCGCTGCCGGTCTTGATCTGCCCTGCCCCGGTGGCCACGGCGAGATCGGCGATGAAGGTGTCCTCGGTCTCCCCCGACCGGTGGGAGATCACCACCCCATACCCGCTGCCCTTGGCCAGCTCGATGCACTGGAGTGTCTCGGTCAGGGTGCCGATCTGATTCACCTTCACCAGCACCGCATTCGCGACCCCCTCCTCGATGCCCCTCCCGAGCCGATCCACATTGGTGACGAAGATATCGTCTCCCACTAACTGAACCCGATCGTGGAGCCGTTCGGTCAGCAGCGCCCAGCCCTTCCAGTCGTTCTCCGCCAGGCCGTCCTCGATCGACACGATGGGATAGCGGTCCACCCATCCGGCGTACAGGTCCACCATTCCCTCCGCTGAACGGCGGCTGCCATCTCCTTTCTTGAAGACGTATTCGCCATCCTGGTACAGCTCGGATGCCGCCACGTCGACCGCGATGGCGACATCGGCACCGGGCTCGTAGCCGGCCGCCTTGATCGCCTGCATCACCACATCCAGCGCCGCCTCGTTCGAGGGGAGCATGGGGGCAAACCCGCCCTCGTCGCCCACCGCGGTGGAGAGCCCCATTTTGGTCAGCACCTTCTTGAGCGCATGAAACACCTCGACCCCCAGGCGCAGCCCCTCGGGGAAGCTGTCCGCGCCGATGGGAACCACCATGAACTCCTGGGCGTCGACATTGTTCGATGAGTGGGCGCCCCCGTTCAGGATGTTCATCATGGGGACCGGAAGCACCCGCGCCATCGGCCCGCCCAGATAGCGATAGAGCGGCAGCCCGCAGTCCTGCGCCGCGGCTCGCGCCACCGCGAGGGAGACACTGAGGATGGCATTGGCTCCCAGCTTCCCCTTGTTCGGGGTGCCGTCCGCATCCATCATCTCGGCGTCGATCTCGATCTGATCGGCTGCCGCCTTCCCCTCCAGCCGCGGCCCGAGCACGTCGTTCACGTTGCGCACCGCCTCGACCACGCCCTTGCCGCCGTACCGCTTCGCGTCTCCATCGCGCAGCTCGACCGCTTCGTGCTCTCCGGTGGATGCGCCGCTGGGCACGGCGGCCCTGCCCTGCGCGCCGCTCGAGAGGACCACTTCGGTCTCGACCGTTGGGTTGCCGCGGCTGTCGAGAATCTCGCGGGCGTGCACTTCGATGATGGTCGACATGTTCTCCGGCGCGCGATTATGAAAGAGGTGAACCGGACCCGAATGCGGGACCGAAGCTAGCCCCGTCGGCAGAATTCCTCAACCGAAGTGATCGAAGCCTTTCAGCCCGATCTCGCGGCCGCCGAGAAGGCAGCGAACCCCGCTCCCTTCGCCGACGGTGCCGATAGGGGTGAGGCCAATGCCGCAGTCCCGCGCGAACGCATCGGCGGCGTTGAACCGCGGAGGCAGCGCGACCAGCAGCTCGAAATCTTCGCCCCCCTCGGCGGCAAATTGCTGAGGTGCCAGCCCGAGGCGCTCCGCCTCCGGTATCACCTCAGGGGCGACAGGGACCGCACCCAACTCGATCTCCAGGGCAACTCCGGACGCCGCAGCGAGGTGTCCCGCATCTCCGCCCAGTCCATCGCTGAGATCGATCATCGCCCGGGCGCCGTGGCGGGCGAGCCAGCGCCCCGCCGCGATCCTCGGCTCCGGGTGCGCGAACCGCGCCCGGGCTCCCGGCAGCGGTTGGTCGCCGCGACGCCACGCCTCCAGTGCTGCACGAGCTCCGCCGAGCGTCCCCGATACCCAGAGCCGATCCCCAGGCTCGGCGCCGCCGCGGGTAACCGGCGCCCGGGTGCGCCCAACCACGGTGACGGCCACGCTCCAGACCGGCCCGCTTGAGAGATCTCCACCGAGAATCAGGGTACCGGCGAACTTGGCAGCCGCACCGGCGCCGGACATCAGCTCCACCAGATGCGTTTCCGGCGCCCGCGCAGGCGTGGTTACCGCACACAGGATTCCCACCGGTACGGCACCCTCGGCGGCCAGGTCGGAAAGGGCGGAGACCGTCGCGCGCCAGCCGACCTCCTTCGGTTGGACCCACTGGGGACGAAAGTGGACGCCTTCCACGCTGATGTCGGTGCTGAGCGCGAAGAATTCTTCTCCCTCGCGGATAAGACCACAGTCGTCACCCAGGCCAACGCCCTGCGGGCCAAGCGCCTGCGCGATGCGACGAATCCGATCGAACTCGGCGCCGGGACCGAGCTCCAGGCTCCGCCCCGCGAGCAGGTGAGGCCGGTTCACGGACGGATGGCCTTCAGCCGGAACCGGACCAGGCCCCCGTCGGTGGCGACCCAGAGAAACTCCTCGTCCACCGCGAGGTCGTTGACAGCCCCAGGAAGGTCTCCCTGGCGCAGCAGCTGAACTGCCGGCATGCCGAGGCGAGCAAAGCCGACACCACGGTCGCCCGCCACCCAGAAGCCGGGTCCCTCGGCCACGAAGCGCCGGAGCCGGCCCACCAGGCCGGAGAGGTTAGGGCCCATCGTCCACGCCTTGCTGCCCGGATCGCGCCAGAACAACTGGTCCTGCGTGAGACCCACCAGGGTGTCGGCCAGGGTGGCAAGGTCCACCACCGCAACTTGAAAGCTGGGTGAGATCATCCCGCCCGGCCGCACCAGTCCCCGCGCACCCGGGAGCGACAGCAGCAGCCCTGCCGGCGTCCCCGCCCACACCGAATCGCCCGCGGGGAAGACGGCGTAGACCGGATCGCTGTAATCAGGAGCGACCCGCTCCACCTTCATCGAGTTGGAGAGTCGCGCCATTCCGTGGGCGGTGCCGACCACGATGCGGCCCGCGCGTGACACGATCGAATAGACCCGGCTGTCGGGCAGGCCCCGGCGCTCGTCGACCAACTCCACCGTGCTATCGGCGGGTTGAGCCCGGGCCACGCCCAAGTCGGTCGCCGCCCAGACCGAACGGTCCTGGCCGGCCAGCTCGCGCACTTGATTGAATGGGGTTCCCCGAGCCGAGGTGCCCGGCAGAGAGTGGAACTCGGAGAGATCGTTTCCCACGAAGGTCAACGAAGCATCAGCCAGCGCCGTCCGGTCGGTGGCGGCCCACACACCGCCCGGCCAACTGAACACCGCACCCACCCGGTTGGAGGGCAGACCGAAGGTCAGCCGTTGCGGCAAGGGAGCACCGTCCGGCACATAGAGGGCTCCGATCCCGGACGTGCCGAGATACCACCCCCGGTTATCGAACGATCGCGCCGCCACGGTGTAGCGCACGTTGCGAAGGCGATTGTCCAGGAGGATGGCAGCCGCGTTCGCCTGCAGGCTGGGGTTGCTGCGGATGGCCTCGGAGACGGTGGGGGGTAGCACCGGGCGCGCCGGAGGACGAGCGGGCGACGGCACCGTTCCCCCTCGGGGCAACACTTGCCAGTCCCGTCGGGTCCGCAGGAAAAGACCTGCCGTCGGATCATCTTGATCGAACGCGATGCCGAGCACTCCATCGGGAACCGCGCCCTGATCCCAGAGCTGGAGATCCGGCTGGTAGTGAACCCAGCCGTCGGGTCGGGCCAGCCAGAGGGAGTTATCCAGGGGATCGGTCAGACCGGTGAAGACCAGAGCCAGCCATCCGCGGTCGGGAGGGTCGAACGAGCCGGCCCAACGCTGGAATTGCGGATTCCAAATGAGGACGCCCGCGGGCGAGACGATGAACACCCGCTCGGAAGACGTGGCGATCGCGTTGACTCGACTGAAATCGCCGACCACGGTGCGGTCTTCCGGACGCCAGTCGCGGGTCACCGACTGAGCCGTGACGCCAGCCACCCAGCCGAAAGCCATCAGCACCACGAGGAGACGACGCATAAGGGCAATTTATACGAATCGGTATGCGGACACGCTCGGGGAACGACGGGGAACTCTCGGGTGACGCACCCCTATATGGTTTGGGGACGAGGAAGCTCGAACAGCGTCGGCGGTCGAGGCACCGGACGGGCCAGCCGCAACGCCTCCCAGTCGCGCCAGAGGTCCGGGAGTGCCGCGACGACATCCATGGGCCGAAGACTGCGCGCGGTGTACCGGCGCGCTGCCAGGTCGGCGGCCCGCCCCAGCGCCTGCGCACCCAAGGCGGCGGCAATGCCGGGTTCCAGCCCCTGGGCCAGCCCGGTGCCTATGAGACCACTGAGCACATCGCCACTGCCGCCGGTGGCGAGCCCCGGATTTCCCGCGACGATGGTGAGGAGCGGTCCGCTGCGCGAGGCGATCACAGAGGGCACACCCTTCAGCAACATCGTGGCACCGGTCATGTCGGCGGCGCTTTTCGCGGCCGCCCAGGGGTCCATCTCTCGTACCGAGGCCAGCGAGGGGAACAGGGTCCGAAATTCACCGGGATGAGGGGTCAGCACGAGCGGCCGTGCGCCGCCCAACGCTTCGAGCTCGGCCACCGAGCCGGCAAACGCAACCAGGCCGTCGGCGTCGAGCACTGCCGCTCGGGCCGCTTCGAGCAGCCCAACGACGAATGACCGACGTCCCGAATCCCGGCCCAGCCCGGGGCCGATGACGACAGCATCTGCCTTGGCGATCAGCTCCAGCAGCTGAGACGAGGGCGGCTGCTCGAACGGATGCGGGAAGGTTTGAACGTCCGGCTCCGCCTGGATCAGCGCCGCAACCGTCTCCGGCGGAGCCACCGCGTGCACCAGTCCGGCCCCTGCGGCGAACGCCGCCCGCGCGGCCATCCGGATGGCCCCGGTCATCCCCGGCGCGCCGCCCACGATCACCACTCGCCCCCGATCGCCCTTATGGTCGCGAGCGTGGAGCCGGCGTAGCCACTCGGCCGCCTGCAGGTCGGTCACCACGGCCGGCCAGGCTGGGTCGGGCGGCGGATGCCCGATGTCGACGACGACCAGGTGGCCCACTTCGTCCCGCGCGAGCAGGTGACCGCGGCGAAGCCCGCCGAAGGTGACCGACACGTCGGCCCGGGTGGACCCGTGGACGATCCCGGTCAGCAGATCCACTCCGGTGGGCCCATCGATGGCGAGGATGGGGATCTCGAGATCAAGGATACGGTCGAGGAGGGTGGCGATCGCCGGGCGAGGTGCTCCCGTGGCGCCGGTCCCGAGCAGTGCGTCCACCGCCAGCCCGACAGTGGGCCAGGGGCCGTCCGGTGCCACCTCGCGGACCCCGTCGGCTCGGCCGAGCCGGACCATGCGCTCGCGCAGCTCGGATCCAGGCCCGGTCGAGGTCACCCAGACGGGCACGTCCAATCGATGTAATGCGCGGGCGAGGACCCACCCGTCGCCCCCATTGTTGCCGGGACCGGCCGCCACCAGCACGCCGGCGCGAAGGAGATGGGCGTAGCGATCAGCGAGCACCACGCTCGCCGCCCTGCCGGCGCTCTCCATGAGAGTAGCGAGCTCGATGCCGGCGCTGACGGCGAGCTGGTCCCAGGCGTTGGATTGTTGGGGGGAGAGGACGGGGATGGAGGGCATCGAGAGAGGTGAGAGGTGAGAGGTGAGAGGTGAGAGGTTAAAGCGAACTCCTCATCCTGAGCGCAGCGAACGATCCTGTTCCAGTCACCCTAACCTCCCTCTCACCTCTTACCTCTTACCTCTCACTTGTAACTTTGTCCAATCGCCCGCCCGAAGCTGATTTCACCGTTGTCGATCCGGAGATTGAACCCGCAATCAGGGTTGGTGCACACCCATGCCTTGTAGGTGATCGGTGCGCCTTCGCGGCCATAATCGGAAAGTGGAATGAGGGTACCCTGCGAGCATTTTTGACAGGCCGGCCACTCCTTCGTCTCCATACTTCCCTCCCCCGGCCGCGCTTAGGCCCCGCGCAGGCCCTGCCATTCGTAGGAATCGCCGAAGGCGTCGGCGAACTGGTAGACTCCCTCGAAGTCGGCTTCGTGGTCGCCCGGTTGGGTCACCAGCAGGCCGATTTCCACCAAGGTGAAGACAATGCGCCCCACGTCTTCGGTGCGATGGATCCCCCAGTGCGCGAGCACGACGGGCGCCAGGAGGCCGAATTGCTGGAGCGCAAAATCGCGGCAGGCCCACGCCAGCTCGGCACCGGTCACATGCCGGCGCAGCTCCAGCCGGGACTGGAGAAACTCGATGGTCGCCAGGACGAAGAGGTAGCCCCGCTCATGGTAGGGCTCGCCCCGCGAGCGGATCCGGGCCAGTACGTCGTCAGCCAATTGCAGATCGTTCACCGGTGTGCCCCTACTGGGGTGGCTACCCTCACCTTGCGCGCGCCGTCGGATCCGGCCCGAACCCGCTTCTCCTGGTACAGGGGGAACGCGGATGTCAGCTCTTCGACTTCGGCCTTGACTCGAGCGAGACTCTCCTCGTCCGGGCGAGTCAGCGCCCGATCGATGAGCTCGGCCACCAGCCGCATCTCGGCGAGGCCCAATCCCCGGGTGGTGACGGCGGGAGTGCCCAGTCGGATGCCACTGGTTACGAAGGGGGACTGGGGATCGTCGGGGATGGTGTTCTTGTTCACCGTGATTCCCGCTTGGCCGAGGATTTTCTCCGCAGCCTTGCCGGTGAGCTCTTTGGGACGGAGATCGACCAGCATCAGATGCGAGTCAGTTCCTCCCGACACGATGGCAAAGCCGCGCTGTGTCAACCCGTCGGCGAGCGCCTTGGCATTTTCTACCACCTGCCGGGCGTAGACCTTGAAGTCCTCGGTGAGCGCCTCACCAAACGCTACCGCCTTGGCGGCGATCACGTGCTGGAGCGGGCCACCTTGAGTCCCGGGGAACACCGACTTGTCGATTGCCTTGGCATACTCTGCCGTGGACAGGATCAGCCCAGCACGGGGGCCCCGCAGTGTCTTGTGCGTGGTGCTGGTGACCACCTGCGCGTGCGGTACCGGGGACGGATAGACGCCGCCGGCGACCAGCCCGGCGAAGTGAGCCATGTCCACCAGAAAGAAGGCCCCCACCTCATCGGCAATGGATCGGAAGGCGGCAAAGTCGATCACCCGCGCATATGCGCTTCCACCCGCGATGATCAGCTTGGGCTGCTCCTTCCGGGCCTGGTCCCGGACCTTGTCGTAGTCAATCCGTCCGGTGACCGGATCCACCCCATAGTGAACGGCCCGCCAGACCACACCACTGTGGTTGACGGCCGCCCCATGGGAGAGGTGACCTCCGTGCGGGAGCGACATCCCCATCAGGAGCTCGCCGGGACGGATCAGCGCCATGAAGGCGGCGAAGTTCGCCTGGGCGCCGGAATGGGGCTGGACGTTGGCGTGCTCCGCGCCGAAGAGCTGCTTGAGCCGGTCGATGGCGAGCTGTTCGATCTGGTCCACCACCTCGCAGCCACCATAGTAGCGGCGGCCGGGATAGCCCTCGGCGTATTTGTTGGTGAGCGGCGTGCCCATCGCGTCGATCACCGCGCGGCTGGCGAAATTCTCGCTCGCAATGAGCTCGAGACCGTGCTGCTGGCGGCGCAGCTCGCTGTCGATCAGCCGGGCGACGGTGGGGTCGGCTTGGCGAAGAGATGCGTTGTGGTCGAGCGTCATGCGTCCTCCCGATCGATCTTATCCAAGCGGCGGCTGTGACGTCCGCCGGCGAACTGGGTCTCCAACCAGGTCTTCAGAATCTCGACGCCCTCGTCCTCGCTCACGAAGCGAGCCGGCAGAATGAGGATGTTGGCGTCGTTGTGCTCCCGCGCCAGCCGTGCCACTTCGGGTGACCAGGCCACCGCCGCGCGCACTCCCGGGTGCCGATTGGCGGCATACGACATTCCCAACCCGGTACCACACAGCAGGACACCACGGTTGGCATCGTGATGCTCCACTTTCGACGCGACGCTGTGAGCGTAATCCGGGTAGTCGGTGGATTCCGGACTATGGGTGCCGAGGTCGAGCGGCTCGTATCCCAGGGCCCGCAGCTCTTCTACCAACCGCTCCTTCAACTGGAAGCCCGCGTGGTCCGATCCAATCGGGATGACTTCGGCCATTGATCTAATGTATAGAAGATGGCGGAATGAGCGAAAGGAGCGGTAGGGGCGAAAGCTGAGCGGGCAACGCTTGTACTCCGCTATTTGTCAATAGGATTGACCCCAGATCACGATTAGCCCACCTTACCTCGCTGACCGCCTCTTGCGCCCTGCCGCCGGTTCCGCTCTTACCGCTTCTCCCCCATCCACATCCGATCCAGTCCCCCTACCGCGGCAATCCGCTGCTCGGCCAGCCGGTCCGCGGCACGGTACGTGGGCATGCGTTCGCGCTTGGCAATTTCGAAGATGCGCAGCAAGGTCTCGTAGATCTCGCCCGCCTTCTTCTTGGCCCGCTCGGTCGGCCAGCGATGCAGCTCGCCGTAGACGTTGATCACCCCGCCGCCGTTGATCACGTAATCCGGAGCATAGAGAATCCCCCGCTGCTCTACCAGGTCCCCGTGGCGGTCCTCGGCGAGCTGGTTGTTGGCGCCTCCCGCAATAATCTCCACCTTGAGCCGGGGGAGAGTCTCATCATTGATCACGGCACCGAGGGCAGTGGGAGAAAAGATGTCGGCATCCTGGTCATAAATGGCCTCGGGAGTCACCGGACTGGCGCCAAACTCCTGCACTGCTCGCCGGACCTTCTCGGCGTCGATATCGGTAACGATGATGGCGGCACCTTCCTCGTGCAGATGTCGCATGAGATTGTATGCCACCTTTCCCGCGCCCTGTACGGCTACCGTTTTGCCCGAAAGGCTGTCATTGCCCCAGCGCACCTTTGCCGCTGCTTTCATCCCCACGTAGACCCCGTACCCGGTCACGGGAGATGGGTCGCCGGAAAGGCCCAGAAGTCCGGCGACGTGATCGGTCTCCAGCTTGATGTACTCCATGTCGGCCGGGCTGGTGCCGATGTCCTCGGCGGTGATGTAGCGGCCGCCCAGGGTCTCGATGAACCTCCCGTGAGCGCGAAAGAGCGCTTCCCGGTCGGTCCGCTTGTTGTCACCGATGATCACAGACTTGCCACCGCCCAGATTGATCCCCGCCACCGCTGACTTGTAGGTCATGCCCCGCGCCAGCCGCAGCGCGTCGGTTATGGCCTCGTCGGTGCTGGCGTACTGCCAGAACCGGGTGCCGCCGAGTGCGGGCCCCAGTGTCGTGTCGTGGATGGCGACGATGCCCAGATACCCGCAGGATGGGTCGTGAGACAGAAGAATCTGCTCGTGCCCCATCGCCTGCATCTGCGCGAAGACATCTCCCTGCGGATGTCCCTCTTCCAGGGCCGAGGCCTGTCTCGCCCGGGGAACGGTCGCGCCGCGTCTACTCGGCGCGGGCTCGTCTCTACGTGTTGTAGTCATAGAATCCTCGTCCACTCTTTCGGCCCAGGTATCCGGCGGCCACCATCTTCCGTAGCAAAGGACACGGCCGGTACTTGTCGTCACCCAGACCCCGTTGCAGGACTTCCATGATAGCCAGGCAGACGTCCAATCCAATGAAATCAGCCAGGGCCAGCGGGCCCATGGGATGCGCCATTCCAAGCTTCATCACGGTATCGATGGACTCGGCCGTGGCCACGCCCTCCATGACGCAGAAGATGGCCTCGTTGATCATCGGCATGAGGACGCGGTTGGAGACGAACCCCGGATAGTCGTTCACCTCTACCGGCGTCTTGCCCAGCTCGCGGGCGGCTGCCATTACCGTGTTGGTTGTGGCGTCGCTGGTAGCGTGCCCCCGGATGACCTCGACCAGCTGCATGATCGGCACCGGGTTCATGAAGTGCATCCCGATTACCTGCTGCGGACGCCGAGTGCGGCCGGCGATCTCGGTGATCGAGATCGAGCTGGTATTGGTCGCCAGGATGGCCGTCGGCGCGCAGACCCGGTCCAGCTGCTCGAACAGGGAGAATTTCACCGCGGGATTTTCGCTCGCCGCCTCGACCACGATCTGCGCCTGTTTGGCTGCATCGAGCGCCGTGCCGGTGGTAATGCGGCCGAGCACCTGCGCCGGGGCGTCGGCCGGAAGCGCGCCTTTCTTTACCTGACGGTCCAGGTTGCTTCGAATCGTGGCGGTCGCCTTCTCCAGCGCCGCGGGAACGCTGTCCACCAGCGCCACGTCCCAGCCGTGCTGGGCGAACACGTGGGCAATGCCATTCCCCATGGTACCGGCGCCTACCACGGCCGCTCGCTTCACCTGGAATCCTTCCCGGTCCAGCGCACCGCGATCAAGAGCGCGGCGGTAATAGCCGCCGTGGCCAGAAGCCCACCTTCCGGACCAAAAGGGCCTCCCGACAACCAGGTCGGGTCACCGGCGCGGTAATCAATGAAAGGAATTCTGAACGGCAGCCCACTGACTGGAGCATCGAGCGCAGCCAAAGTGGCGTTCCATCCCAGGTGCGCCCCAAAAGCAGTCCAGAGACCCCCCGGTGCGTAGAAGGCCACCCCCAGGAAGATGCCGGCGAGAGCGATATTGCCGAGGCCCAGCGCAGTGATACCAGGGTTGAAGCCGTGGAAGAGAGCGAAGACCAGGCCGGCGACCACGACGAGAGCGGTTCCCCGCCCGACAGCCGCGGCCAGCAACACCAGCGGAATTCCCCGGAACATGATCTCTTCGCTCAGCGCGGCGGGCGCGAGGACAAACGAGGTCTTCATGACCTGGGTGAAGTAGTCACCCAATCCGCCGGCATCGCGGGACCAGTGCGAATGGGCGAGCACCACCGCGGCCAGCAAGGCAACCGCCGCCGCGGCAGCGCCCAGGATCAGGCCGATGGCGAGTCCCGGCGCGCCGATGCGCGGAGCCACCCACCGGAGCTGAGATCGGTTGAGGCGCAGGACCCGAAAGCCAATGACCCAAGTCGCGAGGCCAAAGCCGAGGAGCTGGCTCACTCCTGCGGCGACGAGCTGCGCCAGCCCGGGTTGGCGCAGGGCCAGGAGGCCGCGCGTCAGATCACCGTATCCGATCACCGCGCAGAGGGCCAACATGCCGGCGCTGGCCGCGATCCCCAGCAACATAAAGGCGACCGACCAGCCGATCGCCTTGGGAAGAGATATCCTCGCAGGACTGGAAGTCACGGAGGTCAAAGCAGGGAACGGATCCTGGGTCCAGCCAACAGAATGAGAGCCGCGGCAAGACCGACCTTGAGGAGATCACCAGTCAGGAAAGGTAGGAAGCCAATCCGGAAGGCCAGCGCGGGATCGCCGCCGAGAAAGGCCAGCTGCGATACGCCGCCGATATGAATGATTGCCATTCCAATGGCGCAGGCGAGGAGCACCCGAAGCACGGAACGAGGCGGCTGGCCGACGAGCGCACCGGTCACACCCGCGGCGACCGGGAAGGCGAGGAGATACCCGCCCGTCGGTCCGAGCAAGTGATGGATACCCGCGCCGGCCCCGGCGAACACAGGAAGCCCGAGAGCGCCCAGGATGAGGTACAGCACCAGCGCACTCACGCCACCGGCCGCGCCCAGGAGGCCGCCGACCGTCAGGACCGCCAGCGGCTGGAGCGTTATCGGGACGGGGTTCAGCGGAATCGGTACGACGACTTGTGCCGCTATCGCGACCACCAGGGTCCCGAGCGCCACCGGTGCCGCCATGCGGGCGATTCGGGTTCGGGCGGGCAAAGCACGGCTTGGCCCTACCGCGATCGGACCGGCTTCAGGATCCATCAGACGAGCTCCACGCTGAGGGCGACGGCGTTACCACCGCCCAGGCAAAGGGTGGCGAGACCGGTGCTGCCACCCCGATCTCGAAGGGCATAGAGTAGAGTCGTCAGCACTCGAGCGCCGCTGGCGCCGATGGGATGGCCCAGGGCGACTGCCCCCCCGTTCACGTTGACCCGATCCCAATCCCAGCGCAGCTCCCGCCCGTCGGCCAAAGCCTGCACCGCAAAGGCCTCGTTGGCTTCGATGAGGTCGTAGTCGCCGATCTTGGTGCCGGCCTTTTCCATGAGCGCGCGGACGGCCAGAACCGGAGCGAAGAAGATCTCGCGGGGCTCACCACCACCGGTGGAGTATCCGGTGACCCGCGCCATCGGAGTCAGACCGTGGGCCCGCGCAAAGGCAAGGGAAGTCACCACCAGCGCGCTCGCGCCGTCGTTCAGGCCGGGCGCGTTGCCCGCGGTCACCGTGCCTTTGTCCTTTCGGAAGGCCGGCTTCAGCTTGGCCAGCGTTTCCAGGGTGGTGTCACGCCGCGGCGCTTCATCGGTGTGCACGGACGTCCCGGTCTTACCCGGCGCCTGCACCGGGAGGATCTCGGCCTTGAACTTCCCCGCATCGATGGCCGCGACTGCCTTCCGGTGACTGTCGTAGGCAAAGGCGTCCTGGTCGGCCCGGCTCACTCCCGCCTTCTCGGCCGTGTACTCGGCGTACTCGCCCATATGGCAGCAGCCGAACGAGTCCCACAGGCCGTCATGGATCATCCCATCGACCATGGTCTGGTTGCCGGCCTTGATCCCGGTTCGCATGCCGTACACGTAATGGGGAGCGTTCGACATGGCCTCCTGGCCCCCGGCGACGATGCATTCCGCGTCGCCGGCCTTGATGGCCTGGGACGCCAGCATGACGGCCTTGAGCCCGGAGCCGCACACCTTATTGATGGTGAGGGCCGGGATTGACGGTGGCAGGCCGGCATGAATCAGGGCCTGCCTGGCCGGCGCCTGACCCGAGCCGCCTTGCACCACCTGTCCCATGATCACCTCTTCCACGCTGGCGGGGTCCACCCCGGCCCGAGACACGGCCTCGCGGATGACCATGGCGCCGAGTTGGGGAGCGGTAAAAGAGGAGAGCCCGCCGAGGTAGCGGCCGATGGGGGTCCGAACGGCAGAAACGATGACTGGGGTGGTGCTATCGCTCACGTGGGACTGATCCAGTTTTGGGTTTTGACCGCGGGGCAAAAATTACGTCGGAAGTCGATATCGCGGTAGGGCAACAGTTTGCACCAAGCCAGCTTCACCTCCGCCATCTGCAAACGTTCAAGGTGACAAAATTGTTCTACGGCACCATCGCTCGGGAGCGAACTTCCTCACCGATCCGGGCGAGGAAGGCATCTACCGTCATCACCTCCTGCTTCTTCCCCGCCCCGCGGACTCGCAGCGCCAGGCTGTCGGACTCGGCTTCCCGCTGGCCGACCACGGCCATGTAGGGCACCTTCTGCACCTCGCCCTCGCGAATCCGGTAGTTGAGCGTCTCGCTCCGGTCGTCGACGTGGGCCCGGAACCCCGCCCGCTTCAGTCGCTCCGCCAGCTTTCGCGCCGCGTCGGCCTGCGCATCCGAGATCGGGATGACCCGCACCTGCTCCGGCGCCAGCCAGACCGGGAACGCACCGGCGAAGTGCTCGATCAGATTTCCGGTGAAGCGCTCCAGCGTCCCGTATATAGCGCGGTGGATCATTGCCGGCCGGTGCGGTTTGTTGTCGGGACCGGTGTACTCCAGCCCGAACCGCTCCGGAAGGTTGAAGTCCAGCTGGATCGTGGGACCCTGCCATAGCCGGCCGATCGAATCCCGGAACTTGATGTCGATCTTGGGCCCATAGAATGCGCCCCCGCCTTCATCGATCCGGTACTCGATGCCTTTCCGATCCAGGGCCCGCTTGAGCATCGCCTCGGCGCGGTCCCAGATCGCATCGTCACCCAAGCGCTCCGTCGGCCGGGTGGAGACTTCGAAATCGAGCTCGAAGCCGAACGTCTCCCGCACCAACCGGTCCACCTGATCGAGACAGAGGAAGATCTCGTCTTCGACCTGATCCATGGTGCAGAAGATGTGGGCGTCGTCCATCGACAGACCCCGCACCCGCAGGAGCCCATGGAGCACGCCGGACCGCTCGTTCCGATAGACGTTGGCCACTTCGGACAACCGGACCGGGAGATCGCGGTAGCTCCGTTGCTGGCTCTTATAAATGAGAGCGTGCATCGGGCAGTTCATCGGCTTGACCCGATAACGCACGTCTTCCGCCTCCTCGTGGCCCGCGGCCATGGGCGGATACTGATTGGCCTCGTAGAGCGGCAGATGCCCCGAGATCTTGAACAGCTCTTCCCGCGTGATGTTCGGGGTATAGACCAGGTCGTACCCGCTCCGGATGTTGTCGTCCTCTACCGCGCGGGTCAGTAACCACTTGACCATGGCTCCCTTGGGATGCCAGAAGACCAATCCCGGACCCACCATCTCCTGAATCGAGAACAGATCGAGCTGTTTGCCGAGCACCCGGTGGTCGCGCCGGCGGGCCTCTTCCAACCGGTGCAGGTAGGCATCGAGGTCTTCCTTCTTGAACCACGCCGTCCCATAGATCCGCTGCAGCATCTGGCGCTTCTCGTCACCCCTCCAGTAGGCCCCGGCGGCATGCAACAGCTTGAAGTGCTTGAGCCGGCCGGTTCTGGGGATATGAGGTCCGCGGCAGAGATCGATGAAGGGGCCATCGGTGTAGACGGTGATGGTCTCGTCATCGCCCAGCTCGGCGATGCGCTCGAGCTTGAGCGGATCGTCGGCGAAGCGCCGCCTGGCCTCCGCCCGGTCCACCACTTCCCGGACAAAGGGAAAGTCGCGGGCGGTCACTTCGGCCATCTTGGCCTCGAGCCGTTCCAGGTCTTCGGGCGTGAAGGGGCGATCCACCTGAAAGTCGTAGTAGAACCCGTCCTCGATGGCGGGCCCGAAGCCAATCCCCGCATTGGGGAACAGCTCGCGCACCGCGGTGGCCAGGATGTGCGCCGAGGAATGGCGCAGCACGCCGAGCGCGTCCGGGTCGCGATCGGTGAGGATCGCGACCGACGCATCGGATTCCAGCGGCCGGTCGAGGTCCCAGATCTCGCCGTTGACCCGCGCCGCCAGCGCAGCCCGGGCCAGACCGGGGCCGATGCCCTCGGCGATCTGCCGGGGTGTGGTACCCGCGGCCGCCTCTCGGCGGCTGCCATCTGGGAGCGTCACCTGGACCATGGTCACCGGGGAGGTTCTTGGACCGTCGGCGGCACCGCGGGCTTGCTGGACGGCGCGAAGTAGAAGAAGAGCCCAATCCCCGCAATAATGATCGCGACGACAACCATCCACCGGATCAGCTCGGATCCGGACAACGCGACCCGATCATCATCCATGAATGAGCCCTCGAGGTGAAAGAAGATTCCTGCGTTGGCACCGGAAAAAGGTTAACTTAATCGCACAACGAATTCTTCTGTAAGAGGACTCAGCGTGCATCGAGACGATCACCTCAGCAAGGCCGAGATACTACTGTGGACCAGCTTGGGCATCGGCACCGGCCTGGTCGCCGGCGTCGCGCTGAGCGAGTGGGTCGGCGGAGTAAACCCGAGCCGGGTTCGCCGGGCAGCCAAGCGTCTGGGCCAGGCCGTGCCGGGACGGGTGACCCCCGCGGCGTCGGCGCGAGCGGTGGATGCCTCCCTCCGGGCGGAGCCGCGGCTCGCGGGATTCACCCTCGAGGTCATGGCCGTGAGCCGTGGCAGCGTGGAGCTGAGAGGCTGGGTCACTGACCGCGGCGCCCGAGCGCTCGCGGCCCGGGTGGCCTGCGCCGTGCCCGGCATCGATACGGTGATCAACAGCATTCTGGTCCGCGGCGAGGACGATAGCTTCCCGGGGGGCAAGCGCGTCACCGACCAGAGCGCATGACCGAGCCGCTCGCCCCGCAATACAATCCATCCGCGATCGAGTCCCAGCTCTACCAATGGTGGACCGAGCGGGGACTCTTCTCTCCCGACAGCCACGCGCCTGGCTCCTCGAAGCCCTACGTGATCATGATGCCGCCGCCCAACGTGACGGCGGTCCTGCATATGGGCCACGGCCTGAACAACACCATTCAGGACGTGCTCATCCGCTTCGAGCGCATGCGCGGACGCCAAGCGCTGTGGCTGCCGGGCACCGATCACGCCGGGATCGCCACCCAAAATGTGGTGGAGCGGGAGCTGGCGCAGGAGGGGCTCACTCGATTCGACCTGGGCCGGGACGCGTTCGTCGAGCGGGTCTGGGCCCATGTGCGGGAGACCGGATCCGCCATCCTGGAGCAGTTGAAGGCGATCGGCTGCGCGGCCGATTGGTCCCGGACCTACTTTACCTTGGACGAGGGGCTCTCGCGGGCCGTGCGGGAGACGTTCGTTCGATTGTACGAGCAGGGTCTGGTCTACCGCGGTCACTACATCATCAACTGGTGTCCCCGCTGTCTCACCGCGCTCTCCAATGAAGAAGTGGAAAAGGAGGAGGTGGACGGGAAGCTCTGGCACCTGCGGTATCCTCTGGCGGATGGCAGCGGGCACCTGACCGTCGCCACCACGCGGCCCGAAACAATGTTGGGCGACACGGCCGTGGCCGTGCACCCGGACGATGAGCGGTATCGCCGGCTGATCGGGCGACAGATCCGCCTGCCGCTGGCCGACCGGCTCATTCCTATCGTGGCGGACGAGGCGGTGGATCCGGCCTTCGGCTCCGGCGCCGTCAAGGTCACGCCGGCCCACGACCCCACCGACTTCGAGATCGGCCGCCGCCACTCCCTGCCGAGCATGGACGTCATGACGCCTGAGGCGCGGATCAGTCTGGCCGCTCCCGATCGGTTTCAGGGCCTCGACCGCTACGAGGCCCGCCGGCGCGTGGTGGCGGAGTTCGACGCGGCGGGCCTCCTGGAGCGAGTGGAGGACCACCGGCACGCGGTGGGCCACTGCTACCGCTGCGAGACCGTGATCGAGCCCCGGCTGTCCGACCAGTGGTTCGTTCGCATGGAACCGCTCGCCCGCCCCGCTCTTGCGGCCTATCGCGATGGCACGCTTCGCTTCGTCCCGGAGCGGCGGGGTGATGACTACGCCGCCTGGCTGGAAGGTATCCGCGACTGGTGCATCTCCCGCCAGCTCTGGTGGGGCCATCGCATTCCGGTGTGGTACTGCGACGCATCCAAGTGCGGCATCGTCAGCGTGAGCCGGACCGACCTCGAACGCTGCCCCGGTTGTGGCGGTCCGGTGCGGCAGGACGAGGATGTGCTCGACACCTGGTTCTCGTCCTGGCTGGTTCCCTTCTCCAGCCTGGGCTGGCCGGAGCGGACCCCGGATCTGGCTAGGTTCTACCCCGGCAACACCCTGGTCTCCGCACCCGAGATCCTGTTCTTCTGGGTCGCGCGAATGATCATGTCGGGGCTGCACTTCATGGGTGAAGTTCCGTACACCGACGTCTACCTGCACGGCACCGTTCGCGACACCCAGCACCGGAAAATGTCCAAATCTCTGGGCAACGGAATCGATCCGCTGGAGGTGGTGCAGCGGTACGGGGCCGACGCGCTGCGCTATTCGCTGGTCTCCGGCATGTCGGTGGGCACCGATGTGATCCTCGACCCGGCGGACTTGGAAGCCTCGTTCGCGGCCGGGCGCAACTTTGCGAATAAGCTGTGGAATGCCGGCCGCTTCATCCTCACCAACCTGGAAGGGCCCACTCGGCCACTGGCGGGCCGGGCCGCCGACGGCATCCGCCGGGAGGAGCTCACCCTGGCAGACCGCTGGATCATCGCCCGCTGCGATGCCACGGTGGCCGAAGCGACTGAGGCCTACCAGCGGTTCCGGCTGAACGACGCGGCTGCCGCGGTCTACCATTTCATCTGGAGCGACCTGGCCGACTGGTACATCGAGCAGGTAAAGCCCCGGCTCTACGGCGATCTGCCGGGGGGCGATGTCGCCCGGGCGGTGGTAGCGCAGACCTTCGAAGTGGCCCTCCGGCTGCTTCATCCCGTCATGCCCTTTATCACCGAGGCGCTGTGGCGCCGCTTTCCGGGGCGACCCGAGTCCGCCTCGATTTCGGTGGCCCCCTGGCCAGGCGTGGACTCACGGGCCCGCGATCCTGAGGCATTGAAGCAGTTCGGTCTGGTGCAGGAGCTGGTCAGCGCCATTCGGGCCATACGGGCCGAGTACGGCGTGCAGCCCGGCCAGATGGTGCGTGCGGTGGTGAGCGATGCGAGCAAGACTGCAGCCGCGGCGCTGAAGCACGAGCGATTCACCATCACCCGTCTGGCTAAGCTCTCCGAGCTCTCCCTGGGCGAGACCGGCGAGCGAGTCGGTGGCCATGCCGTGCTCTCCGATGGCACGGCGGTCTTCGTGCCCCTGGGCGATGCCATTGACGTCGGGCGCGAGTGCGGCCGACTCGGCACCGAGGTGGACCGGCTGGGAAGACTGGTCGAGTCGCAGCAGAGGAAGCTCGGCAACGAGCAGTTTGTCTCCCGCGCCCCGACCGACGTGGTGGAACGGGAGCGGCAGAAGCTCTCCACTTGGAAGGACCAGCGCGAGGTGCTGGTGAAGAAGCGGGAGCTGTTGGGGTGCGTGTAGTCCTCGCCGTCTTCGCCGTCTTCTCCGCCATCTCCTGCGCTCGCATCGAGCCCCCGCCCGGCGGACCACCGGACCGGGCACCACCGCGACTCATGGCGACCCGACCGGAGTCGCTCTCCTCGTTCCGGGTCTTCCGCGGGGTGGCGGAGTTTCAGTTCGACGAGGTCATCTCCGAGGGTGGCACCCCTAACCGGGGTGAAGGTACCGGCGGTTTGGAGAAGCTGGTCATCCTGTCGCCCACCACCCGGGTTCCGGAGGTGAGCTGGAAGCGGAACCGGATCACGGTTCGGCCCCAGGAGGGCTGGCGGCCTAACCGGGTATACCGGGTCCAGCTCCTCCCCGGAGTCTCCGATCTCCGCAACAACCGGAGCCCCGAAGGGGCGGTGATCACCTTCACCACTGGAGCGCCCAGGCCGCAACTCACACTTCAGGGTCAGATCGTGGACTGGAGTACCGCCCGGCCCGCCACCAACGGACTGATTATCGCTACCCTGCTGCCCGACAGCCTGCCCTATCGGGGTGTGGCGGACTCGAGCGGGCGGTTCTCCCTCGGCCCGCTTCCGGGCGGAGATTACCTGGTCACCGGCGTGCTGGATCAGAACCAGGACAACCGGCAAGACTCGCGAGAGGCCTTCGCCACCGCCCGGGTGTCCCGCGGCAAATCGGACGTGGGCGAGCTCTGGGCTTTCGTGCATGATACCAATCCACCCCGGATCCAGACCGTGACGGTGGACGACAGCGTTTCCGCCACCGTGACCTTCTCCCAAAAGCTGGACCCTCGTCAACGCCTCAGTCCTCGGGACGTGCGGTTGCGGCTCTTGCCTGACTCGGTCCCGGTGGCGGTCGCCTCGATCCTTCCCAAGCCGGTGGACGACAGCCTGAATCGGAAAGCGACCCCGGCCGACACCGGGGTCACTGAGGACACTCTCGGGATAACCGACACCACTCGGGTGCGCGGGAGACTCGGGCCCCGAGTCCATGGCGGAGCTCCGAGTCAGCCGCTGACCGGCCGCCCCGCTCTGTTCGATGCGCTGACCCTGCGGGTGCCCCGTCCGTGGGCCCCGGGCGCCCGGCTGGTGCTCGAGGTTCGGGGAGTCAGGAACGTGACCGGCGTCGCGGGCAATCCGGTCGGCGTGGTGGCCGTGCCGGAGAAGTCGAAGCCTGAGGCCAAGCCGAAGCCCGGGGCCAAGCTGCAGGCCCGCGATACGACCAAAGTGAAAGCTCCGCCCCGCAAATGAGCGACAGCAGAAGGCAGCTTCCGTCGGTCGATCGCTTGCTCCACCAGCCCGCGATACAGGAGTTGCTTCAGATCGCGCCACGAGGTGCGGTCGTGGCGGCGGTGCGGGAGTCTATCGAGGCGGCCCGCACCCGGCGCGCGGGTCCTCCCGAACATTGGGAGCAGGACGTGCGCGAGCGGCTGTCGCGCCGGAGCTGGGCGAGCCTCCAGCCGGCGCTCAACGCTACTGGCGTCGTCCTCCATACCAACCTGGGACGAGCACCGCTGGCCGAGGCCGCCATCCGCGCTGTGATCGCAGTCGCGGGAGGATACAGCAACCTCGAGCTCGACCTTCCGTCCGGCACTCGCGGGAGCCGCAGCGATCATTGCCGGACCCTGCTGCGCGCTGTCACCGGCGCGGAGGATGGGATGGTGGTGAACAACGCCGCCGGCGCGCTGGTACTGGCTCTCAATGCCTTGGCGGACGGCCGGGACGTGCTGATCTCCCGGGGTGAGCTGATCGAGATCGGCGGATCGTTCCGGATCCCCGACATCATGGCCAAGAGCGGTGCGCGCTTGCGCGAGGTCGGCACCACCAATCGCACTCACCTGGAGGACTATCGCCGCGAGCTGGATGGGGGCGTGGCCGCCATCCTCACCGTGCACCGGTCCAACTTCGAGCAGCGGGGTTTCGTCACCTCCCCGGAGCCGGCCGAGCTCGCCGCACTCGCCGCGGCCGCCGGTGTTCCCTACCTCTACGATGTAGGCAGCGGCCTGCTGGTGGACCTATCGCCCTGGGGACTGGAGCGTGAGCCACGGGTGCCCGACGCGGTCGCCCTGGGCGCGGGACTCGTGCTCTTTAGTGGAGACAAGCTGCTCGGCGGCCCCCAGGCAGGCTGTCTGGTCGGGCGCCAGGATCTGGTGGCCCGCTGCCGCATCAATCCCCTGGCCCGGGCGCTGCGCGCTGACAAGCTGACTCTCGCTGCATTGGCGGCCACGCTGGCGCTGTACCAGGAGCCCGAGGCGGCCATCCGATCCATTCCGGTCCTTGCCATGCTGACGCTCGATCCGGCCGAGCTCGCGCTTCGGGCAGCCCGGCTGGCCTCACTGTGTCCGGCCGAGGTGCTTGCCCAAGCCATCGAGGGTGAGTCGGCCGTGGGGGGAGGGTCGTTTCCCAGTGCGGCTCTTCCCACCACGCTCGTGGCCCTCGACCCCGGCTCGCTGGGTGCCGATGGCCTGGCTCTCCGGCTGCGGCTGGGCGAGCCTCCCGTGATCGCCCGGGTGGCGAGCGACCGGGTTCTGCTGGATCCCAGGACGCTACCACCATCCAGCTTCCCCGCGGTCGCCCGGGCGATCGAGCGGGCGCTGCTTTCGTGAAAGCGGTCTTCCTGGATCGCGACGGCACCATCATCGAAGACCCAGGGTACCTCCAGGACCCAGAGAAGATCCGCCTTCTCCCCGGAGTCGCCCAGGCCATCAGAAGGCTGAGCGCAAACCGCTATGCCGTCCTGGTGGTCACCAATCAGTCCGGGATCGCACGCGGTCTGCTCACCTTGGACGACTATCGCGCCACGGAGCGCCGGCTGGATGAGCTCCTGGCTGGTGAGGGAGCCCGAGTGGACGGCCACTATTTCTGTCCCCACCTGCCGGAACTGACCGGCCCGTGCGAATGCCGCAAACCGGGGACTCTGCTCTACCGCCAGGCAGCCCAGCGACTCGGTATCGATCTACCTCAGAGCTGGTGGGTGGGCGACCGGCTGCGCGATGTGCTTCCCGCCAGAGCCCTCGGCGGCAAGGGCATCCTCGTGCTCACCGGCGTCGGTGAGTCTGAAGCGGGGAATGCTGCTGCTCGAGGGTTTACTCACGCTAAGGATCTCTCCGCGGCGGTTGATCTCATTGCTCCCGACTCCTCGCTCCCAGCTCCCAGCCACCCCAGTTACCTTCCCCCGCCATGAAGATGCGTATCGCCGTGGCTATCTCCGGCCGCGGCAGCAACCTCGAGGCGCTGCTCAGCGCTTTGGGACCGGGTGCGCGCGCCCAGGTCGCGCTGGTCGTGAGCGACCGCGCGGAAGCCGCCGGGCTGGACCGCGCCCGTGGTCGGGGAATCCCGGCCGAGGCGCTCTCCCACCCTGACGACGGCGACGAGTGGCTCCGGCTGCTGTGGCGATTCCGGATCGATCTCGTCGTGCTGGCGGGCTACGTGAAGCTGGTTCCCGCCCCGGTGATTGCGTCATACCGCGGTCGCATCATCAACATCCACCCTGCCCTCCTACCGGCATTCGGCGGGAAGGGGATGTACGGACGCCGGGTACACCAGGCGGTCCTGGCCAGTGGCGCCCAGGAATCCGGAGCCACCGTTCATCTGGTGGACGAGGTGTACGATCACGGAGCCGTGTTGGCCCAGGCCCGAGTCCCGGTCCTGCCGGGCGATACCGCGGACACGCTGGCCGAGCGGGTGCTTGTGGCGGAGCACCGGCTGCTCCCTGCCGCAGTCCTCGCCGCGGCCGCCGCGGGCCGTCCAGTACCAGTGACCGAGCCGGTGGTGTCCTCCTCGTGAGTCGCTCTTCGTGCCTCGCGCGTTAATCTCCGTCAGCGACAAACGCGGGGTCGTCGCCTTTGCCCGCGGGCTGGTGGAGCTCGGCTGGGAGATTCTCTCTACCGGCGGAACGGCGGCAGCTCTGCGAGCCGCCAAGGTGCCGGTGCTCGAGGTGGAGCAAGTCACTGGCTTCCCGGAGCTCCTCGACGGCCGAGTCAAGACGCTCCACCCCGCCATCCATGGAGCTCTTCTGGCACGGCGCGACCTGGCCGAGCACGTCGGAGCCTTGAAGAAGCATGGAATCGTGCCGATCGACCTGGTCGCGGTCAACCTGTATCCCTTTCAGGTGACCATCGCGCGGCAGGACGCCTCCCTTGAAGATGCGCTGGAAAACATCGACGTCGGGGGACCGTCTATGCTGCGGTCGGCGGCCAAGAACCACCAGTCGGTGCTGCCGGTGGTGGATCCCACGGACTATCCCGTCGTCCTGGAGCTGCTCAAGCAGGGCGAGGTCGATCAGGAGACCCGCCGGGAATTCGCGGCCAAGGTTTTTGCCCACACCGCGGACTACGACGCGGCGGTGGCGGGATACTTGACGCCCAAGGGAGAGGGGTTGCCCAGCCGGATCGGCCTGGCAATGGAGCGGGTTCAGTCGCTGCGCTACGGCGAGAATCCGGTCCAGCGGGCGGCGCTATATGTGACTGAGGAGCCGCGCGGGATGCGCGACCTCACTCAACGGCAGGGCAAGGAGCTTTCCTTCAATAATCTGCTGGACCTGGATGCCGCCATATGGACCGTAGGCTGTTGGACCAACCGGCCGGCCTGCGCCGTCATTAAGCACACCACACCGTGTGGTATCGCCCTAGCTGCTTCGGCGGTGGAGGCGTTCCGAAAGGCTCGCGCCACCGATCCGGTCTCGGCCTTTGGATCGGTGATCGCCTTCAACACGGTGGTCGACAAAGCGACCGCGAGCGCCATGAGCGATCTGTTTGTGGAAGTGGTAGTCGCCCCTTCCTTTCACGCTGATGCCCTGGAAGTCTTTGCCGCCAAGAAGCAGCTCCGGGTGGTGGAGCTCCCGGTCGGCGGGGCCGGCTCCCTGGACTTCAAGCGGGTCCGCGGCGGCTTCCTGGTGCAGGACCGATTTCAGTTCGATCCCTCGGAGCAGGGTTGGCAAGTTGCGACCGGACGGCAGCCGACCGAGTCGGAGTGGAACGACCTTCGGTTCGCCTGGGCCGCGGTGGCCTCGGTCAAGTCGAATGCCATTCTCCTTGCCCGGGACGAGATGGCGGTCGGAATCGGCGCGGGCCAGATGAGCCGGGTGGACAGCGTCTTTCTCGCGGTGCACAAGGCGCGGCAACAGGGCCATGCGACGGAAGGGAGCGTCCTGGCATCTGATGGGTTCTTCCCGTTTGCCGACAACGTCGAGTTGGCCGCTGAGGCGGGGGTAAAGGCGATCATTCAGCCGGGGGGGTCGGTCCGGGACGCGGAGGTGGTCGAGGCCGCCAACCGCCACGGGATGGCCATGGTGCTGACCGGGAAGCGGCAGTTCAGACATTAGGGGCGAGACCTCCCCTCTCACCTCTCACTTCTTACTTCTCACACTTATGACCACTGACCGCGAACACCCGCCCTACGTCGCCGCGCTCCTGACCGCCGTGGTTGTCTTCCTTATATATCTCGCCACCCTGGCGCCGACTACTGCCTTCTGGGACACCTCCGAGTACATCGCCGCGGCCAAGGTGCTGGGCATTCCCCATCCCCCGGGCAATCCCCTGTTCGTCATCCTCGCGCACACCTTCGGGCTGCTGCCGTTGGCCACATCCTATGCCGAGCGGATCAACCTCTTCGCGGCGATCACCAGCGCCGCCGCCGCGGGGCTGTGGTTCCTCGTGGCTGAGCGTTGGCTCCGAGGGATCGTGTCCCAGCGGTGGGTCCGGTATGCCGCCGCCTTTGGTGGCGTGCTGGTCGGGGCCACCTCGTGGACGGTGTGGAACCAGTCCACGGTGAACGAGAAGGTGTACACCGTTTCGCTGCTCTCGATCGCCCTGGTCATGTGGCTGGTGGTGCGATGGGGCGATGACGAGCCCGGCACCCACCGGGACCGGTGGCTGGTGCTCATCGCCTACGTGCTGGCGCTGACCTCGACCAACCACATGATGGGCGTGCTCGCCCTTCCTGCCCTCGCGGTATACGTGCTCTGGACCGACTGGCGGACGGTGCTGCGGCCCTGGGCCATCGTGACGTTCTACGGCTTGCTGCTGGCGGTGAGCGGCGAGTGGATCGCCATGCTCAACGGCGGCGCGGTCGGAGGGCTGCTGATCCTGCTCAGCCTGGGGGTCCTGGGTTACGCCCTGTGGAAGTCGCCCCGAGACCCGCTGGTCTATCTCGGGCTGCTGGCCGTGGTGGTAGGGATCTCCCTGAATTACCTGTGGCTGCCGATCCGTGCCGCGCAGTACCCGCCCATTAACGAGGGCGAGCCGGTCGGCTTTCTGAGCCAGGCGCTGCAGGACGTGCTGAACCGGGTCCAATACGGGAAGGTGCCTCTCTCCCAGCGGCAGGCGAGCTTTGGCGCTCAGCTGGCGAACTTCTGGCAGTACTTCTCCTGGCAGTTTGCCCGCGACTGGGGCCGTCTGGGCGCGGCAGCCACCGGACTGTTCACCGTGCTGGGACTCACCGGTCTGTGGGAGCTGTGGAAGCGGGACCGCCGAGCCGGGCTCGCCGGAATCGCCCTGCTGGGCACGCTGTCAGTCGGCCTGGTGTACTACATGAACTTCAAGTACGGGTTCTCCCAGTATCCCGATCAGCCCTCTTTGCCGCGTGAGGTGCGCGAGCGGGATTACTTCTTCGTCGGCTCGTTTGCGGTGTACGGCGCCTTCGTGGCCCTCGGCTTCGGCGCCCTGATGCGCAGGATCGTCGATTTCTTTGGCGACCGGGGGACGCCGGCGGGCAGATGGGCCATTGCCACTCCCATTCTCGCGTTGGCCCTCATCCCTCTCCTGGGAAACCGAATCACCGCCAGCCGGGCGCATGAGACCACCCCGCGCGACTTCGCCCACGACATTCTCCAGTCAGTCGAGCCGTACGGGATTCTGATCACTGCTGGCGACAACGACACCTTCCCCCTGTGGTACGCGCAGGAGGTCGAAGGTGTCCGGCGGGACGTCACCCTGGCCAATCTCTCGCTGATGAACACCCGCTGGCATCTGCGCCAGCTGCGCCGGCGGCAGACCCCGGTCTTCGACCCCTCGGCCGCGGCGTCGCTCTGGAAGCCAAAGGGGGAGGAGGCGGGCGTCCCGCTCACCGATTCCACCAAGAAAACCAAGGCTCCGGCGCCGGTCTGGCCCTACCCGACCGGGTCGGTCTTGAGCCTGACTGAGGCGCAGCTCGACAGCCTGCCCGAAGCGATGCAAGTGCCTTCCAAAGGCGGCGTCGCCTTCGATAGCCTCAAGATCGGCTTCGGGCAGGATGTCCTGCTGCTGCAGGACCTGGCTACGATCTTTCTCATTCGCGACAACATGGGAAAGCGGCCGGTCTACTTCAGCTGGAGTGATGGTGGGTATCCCGACCAGACCCTCGGTCTCAGCCCCTATCTCGTCTCCCAGGGCTTTGTCCGGAAGCTGATGCCCAAGCCGGTGGTCGCCAACGATTCGATTGTGCTCAATCCGAGCCTCGGCTACCTCGATGTGCCCCGGACCCAGAAGCTTCTCTGGGACGTGTACCATTGGAAGTCGGCCACCCGCGACCGGCCTCGCGGCTGGGTTGACCTGCCATCGGGCTCGATTCTTCAGCTCTATGCGGTGGTGTACGGAGGAGCGTCGAAGACGTTCGCGGCGGAAGGGCGAAAGGATCTGGCGGCCAGGGCGGACTCGGTGGCCAACGCGGTCGCCCGAAATCTCGGGCGGGGTCCGATCTAGTCGATGTCGCGGGGCGGAGCCGGGACCGTGCTCATTTGCGCGCCGGCGCCGGCACCCCGGTTCCAGGTGGCCCAGGTCAACGGGCATCCCTTCCCGAACGGCGGAGCCGGATGTCCGGGCAGTCCGATGAGATCATGCAGCATTTCATGGCGAACCACCATTTCGTCCGCCGCCCAGTCGCCCGCAAGGAAAATGTGGTGATCCTTCCGCCAGTGACCCGCGCACTGGCCGCTGGAGCAGGCAAAGCTCGGCCCCTCGATGACCGACCAGCTGACCCGATCGAAGTTTCCCTGGAGCCCGGAGCACGCCAGCGTCTTGTCCCACCACTCCCGAAACACGGGCGGTGGATCCAGCGGCACGTCCCCCTGGGGATCGAAGCCACATCCGCTCGCAGCGCTCAGCAGTCCCGCCGCGCACACCAGCGCGCCCGGAACCCATCTCCGTGCCATTTGGCCTCCCCTTCGCTCTCGAACCGGGTCATTTCTGGGTATCGGCCCAGAGGCAGCAGAACTGAAGCAGCTGTTGACCGCGAGATCTTTCGGGTATAGCTCTGATGGCGAACCGACCCATGAAGAGAGGACGTATGCGGAACAACCCAGCAGGACGCACGGTACTGCCGATGGGGATTGCGCTGTTAGTGGGCCTCAGCGCATGCGGGGGCGGTAGCAACGCCGCGCGGGACCAGAGCGCCGCCGCCACCGGGGCCACCGACACCGCGGCGGCGGGAAAGACGACTGGAGCCCCGGCCGCAACTCCCAAGGGTGGCCTGACCGATTCCAACATCGTCGCCATCCTCGACGACGCGAACAAGGCCGACAGCGCCGCCGGCGCCCTCGCGCTCAAGAAGGCCACCCGGCCCGACGTGAAGGCGTTTGCCAAGCTGATGATGGCGGAGCACCACGCGCTCCGGGTCGCGGGCCAAGAGCTGGCGAAGCAGCTCAATGTGACGCCCAAGCCGCCGGAGCACGACCCGCTCGCCGGCTATACCCGCAATGAGGCAGCCACCCTGCAGAAGACGCCCAAGGGACCCGATTTCGATCGGACGTACATAGACAATGAGGTGTCGGTGCACCAGGCGGTGCTCGACTTTGCCAATCAGGCCCGGGTGACCACCCAGACGCCCGAGCTTCGGGCCTTGATCGAAAAGGCGATCCCGGTCATCCGGAAGCACCTGGATCAGGCCGAATCGATTCAAAAGCAGATTGCCCCGGCGGCATAGCTTCCGAGAGGCTTAACGGAGCCCTCGCCATTGAGTTGGCGGGGCTCCGTTTTTGTATAACATATCACTCGAATTCACATCTGTAAGTTGCTGCCGCGCATGAAACTGTGCGCGTTGGTCGCGGAGCCCATGTTGACGAAGAGGTTGTGCGCGTCCACCACGATCGGGTGCATCGGGGGTCGCCCGCGGTCGCGAGCCCGGTCACGATCACTTCCGGCTTTTGGAGCGGCAGCAGACTGTCGGGTGGCACGATGTAGCGAAGAATGCTGGAGTCGGTCTCCACATACAGTGCACCGTCGCGAAGAGCGATTCCCGTCCCACCCCTGCTCCCGGATTCACTCGTGGTACCGAAACGCTGGATCAGATCAGCCTTGCCGTCGCCACCGGTATCTCGCAGCGCCACCACATAGCCTCCGGGAGGGACCCGCCGGGTGGTGTCGTAGGGGGATCGCCACGTGTTCACGTAGATGTCGTTGTTGAGTGCCGCCACAATGTGCCGGGTCGCGCCGAGACTCTCGGCAAACACACCGGTGTTGCTGTCCCCGTCGAGTCAGGTGTGGGCTTCCCCCGTTCGGTGCGGCTGCAGGCCGCGACCATCCCCACTGCCGTGACCAGCATGATCGTCCTCATCCGAATCCTTTCTGCGAAGCAGTCCTCGCTGGCGATCGACCAGCAGATCAGCTGGTGCGATATCCTACCACGAACAGGGCATCACCGCTGCCGGGCAAGAGGAGACAGGGAGACGAGGAGTCAGGTCGCTGGGGAAGGTCGAGAGGCGCGGAGCAGGATGTGGGTTGCGGCGTCGCGCTCGTCGTTGCCGGACAGAAACTCGGGGCGGATACGGCCTCGAACGGCGCGAAAGGCGGGAAAATCGGAGTAGAGGATTTCGACCTGTACCTGGCCGAACCGCTCGGAAAAGAGACGCTGGTAATCCCCGGCGCGCAGCCGGTTCAGGTTGCTGCCCGGATTGAGAAATTGGCGCCACTGCCGTTCGGAGTAACACAGCATCTCGAACGGATGCTTGAAAACGTGGTCGCGCAGGTCGATAAAGTGGAAGTGCTGGCCCCGGGGAGCGGTAACTCGGGCCAGGTCCTTCACCGCCCCGGCCACATCGCCCACGTGCTCCATCACCGAGTTGGAGAAGACCAGGTCCACCGGCTCTCCCCCGCTGGAGACGTAGCTGTCGAGCGGCGCGTTGACGACCGTGAGGCCCGGCTCGGCGCTGAGCTTCGAGGCCGGGAGCGGCGAGGCGTACGGATCCACCAGGACCACATGCCCTGCCCCGGCTCGGAGCAGCTCCACCGCCACATCGAAGCGTCCGCCGTATCCGAAGATCATGACCCGCCGGCCGGTTATGGTCTCCCCTGCCGCCTTGAGTGCGTCCAGGAAACGACGAGCGGCTGCCTGGGGGGCTCGGGTCTCCAGCCCGGGCCGAACGATCAGGCCGCGTCCTAGCAGGGCCCGAATGGCCCGGTCCGGGAGGTGGCGCCGAATGAGGCGGAGAACCAGGTAATCCAGGGGCGGCATAAGTGAAGAAAGTGCTTGCGTAAGTCGCGAAGCCTTAAGAGTTTTTAGCGCCCGGGCGTGGTGGCAGAGTGGTTGAATGCAGCGGTCTTGAAAACCGCCGAACGGGAAACCGTTCCGTGAGTTCGAATCTCACCCACGCCGCTGACAAGACAACATACCCTTAAGGGCCGACCGTCCACCATGTGGCTAAATCCAAAGACGGGCACACCTCGGTTCGCGAGGTACTGGCCACGGCGGATGTCCTCGAGCGCCCGGTCGAGGACCACAGTCGGAAATGCACCGAGCTCTTCTGGGCCAGGACCGGCCTCCGCATTCGCCTGGAATGCATTTAGGCTGCCATTGACAAGCAGTGATCGGGCCTGCACGTTCATTGCGCCAACCGCAGTTCTCCAGCCGTCTCACCTGATACTCCGTTGCTCGACCCCGTTCGACTTGGCGTTCCCGCCCCGGGCATGAGCGACGAAGCCCAAGGAGCTTGGCCGATGACACCACGCAGATGGATCGTCAATCACCCGCTCACTGCAATCGCGGTCGCCGCCACAGCGTTGGTTGCGGTAGCGTGCTCGGATAACACGACGAACCCGCCCACCCAACCCGAGGCCACCAGCACTTCCAAGACCTACGATGCGGCACAGTTCGACGCGACCGCCAAGCCCAAGTTCACCACCGACGGCGGCACCACCGGGTTCCGGACGGCACAGACGATCAAGTACTGGAGCTCCAGCTTCGTCGATCCCGACAACCACGTGACCTATCCCTACACCATGGTGGGCACCAGCCCGTATCCCGCGGGGGGCGTGACCACCACCATCGCCAGCGCGATCATCCCGTTCCGCTTCGTTTTTGCCGACGGCACCGTCATGGACGGCGCTGGGGACGTGGCGGCCACCCTCGCCTCGCCGATCTTCAGCAATTACACCTATCCGCTCTCGGCGAATGACCACACTCAGTACGGGGACGCGATCCAGCGAGCCCAGTTCGACAAGATCGGAAGCTCGTATCACGTCCTTCTCGGCACCCCCACTATCTATCCCACCCAGACCATCAACGTGCCAGCCAACCAGGGATTTGCGTTCCTAGGCTCGCGTGGCGCCCTGGTCGGCCTGATGGACATCGGCTGGTTCAGCAACAAGCTGCACAACGCGATCAACAGCTTGCACGTGTCGGCCCAGACGGTGCCCATCGTGCTGACCCACAATGTGTTCACCTGGATCGGCACCCCCGACAACTGCTGCGTTCTGGGGTACCACGGCGCCACCTCGTCCGTTAACGGCAACGGCGCCCAGCAGGTGCAGACCTACATCTACGCGGCATTCATGACGCCTCGGACGTTCGGCGGCTTCGATCAGCCAGGTGCCGGCCTCGGCGACATCCACGCGCTCAGCCACGAAGTCTCGGAATGGTACGACGACCCGTTCGTCAACAACCTGGTCAACCCATGGCTCACGCCGACGGCACCGCAGTACGGTTGCACGGCGTTCCTGGAGACGGGCGACCCGGTCGTGGGATTCTGGTTCCCGCTGCCTGGCAATCCTCAAATCAACGCCAACGGCGTGTGGCATCCGGAGGACGAGGTTTACTTCTCGTGGTTCGCGCGGCAGTCGCCGTCGATTGCCTTCGGAGGGAAGTACACTTACATGGGCACGTTTACCAGCCCTGCAACCGGCTGCTAATCGCGACATTTCGAGGTACCCGATGATTCGATCGGGCCCGGTAAACAAATCCCCCGCTGGCACTCAACGTGTCAGCGGGGGAAGTTTTTGCGGAAACGCCCTTATCTACCGGTCGGTCAACGTTTTACCCCGAAACTCGCCCATTCCAGCCGGATCGCCTCCGCCAGCCTCGGTTCCAGCGTAATCTCCCGATACAGCTCCCTGGCCACACCTGCTTCTGGCATGCCGAGCCGGCGGCGAGCCTCGGCCACCGGGAGATTCCACAGCTCCTGCGCCGGAATCTCGAAGAGATTGGTCAGCCGGGTCCGCCGGGCATAGTCGTACGCCCGGTTGAAGACGCCGAGCTGAATGCCGCGACCGACCTGGCGAAAGGAGGCGATCCGGCGGGCGCACTCCACGAACGCCCCACCATAGAACAGCACCCACCCCACCGCCTTCGGCACCCCCCGGGATGCAAAGTAGAGCCCCTGCTCTGCCGCCTCCCCGGCCAGCAGCACCAGCTGCGGCTCATTGTGGGTGAAGGTCGTTCCGGTAAGCACGTGGGAGGCATCGTGCACCAGATAGATCTGTTCCGGCGCCCGGGGGCCATTAATCAGCTTCCGAAACAATTTCAGGAAGTGGGGCTTGGCCGGAATGGGAAGCCCAACGTAGCCGTTCACGTCGCGGAACCGCTGGATGGCATCGCCCAACTTGATGCTTTCCCGGTCGCCCTCCCAGTCGTACGAGGAAAGCAGCAGGAGGTCACCTCCCAAAGAACGCGGAGCCGCCTTTGGAGCCGATACCGAGTCGAGCCGCGCACTCATCAGGCGCTTGCCACGACGGCGCGGGGCTCGCTCAGCCGGTCCTGCAGCTCACTCTCGAGATCGGCCTGCGAGCGCCGGGCGATGTAGCGCCGGTACCAGACCTCGGCACTGAGCAGCAGCCAGATCCGGTTGCCGTGATCGTACCGGCGTGAGAGATGCTCGTTGACGAGCTGCTTCAGCCGCTCGGCGCGAAGATAGCCCGCCCGCACCAGCTCGCTCTCCAACAGGAGCCGTGGCGCCAGAGCTCTGACCTCTCCCTCCAGGATGTACATCAAGGGGGAGGCGAACCCCTGCTTCCGCCGGCGGAGGACCTCAGGCGGCAGATAACGTTCGCCCAGCTTCCGCTCCAGGTAGCGCAGCCGCCGCCCTTTGATCTTGAGCGAGGTGGGGACCCGGGCCATGAACTCGGCGAAGCGCGGATCGAGGAAGGGTGAGCGCGACTCCAGGCTGTACGCCATGGTCGCCCGGTCGAGGATGGTCAGCGACTGCCCCGGCAGCCGGGACATGCAGTCCACGTACATCATCCGGTCGATCGGCTCGTCGGCGTTGGGCGAGGCGTAGAGATCGATTAGACACGCGTCGGGCCGCTGGCCCAACAGCTGCTGCCGAAAGCCGGGCGTGTAGAGCTCGGCCCGGTGCGCCTCATTGAACCAGAAGAATTGCAGGCTCTCGGCATAGCGCTCGCCCCCGGTCTTCCGTGCCATCAGGTCCACCCAGCGGAGCTTGTGGGTGAAGCTCTTGAAGGTGAACTGGTCCGGCAACCGGCGGATCACCTGTTGGGCAACGAGATTGCGGACCGCCTCCGGTAGCGCGCCATAGCGATCCAGCCATCGGTCGGCCGCGTAGCGGTCGTAACCACCGAACAGCTCGTCTCCGCCATCGCCGCCGAGCACGACCTTCACGTGACGCGCGGTCATCTTGGCCAGGTGGAGCAGGCAGATGGAGAGCGGGTCGGCCGGCTCGTCCAGGGCGGAGACCAGACGGGGCAGATCGTCCACCACGCTCGGCGTCACCTCTTGAGCGTAGTGCTGGGTGCCGTAGCGGGCGGCGACCGCCGCCGCATAGGGCAGCTCGTTCAGGTCGCGATAGGGAATGCCCATCGAGAAGGTGCGCAGCTCGGACCCCAGCGTCTTGGCCGCGTACGATGCGATCAGCGTCGAATCCAGTCCGCCGCTGAGGAAGGCGCCGACCGGGACATCGCTCAACAGGTGGAGCTTGACGGTCTCCGCCAGGAGCGAATCGATCCGGTCCAGGGTCTCCGCCTCGGAGTAATTCCACTTGGGTCCGTAATTCAGATCCCAGTAACGCTCGATCCGGGCCCGGCCGTTCTCCCACACCAGGTAGTGAGCGGGAGGCAGCGCTCGTACCCGGGAGAAGAACGTCTCCGGCGGGTGCACGAACCGCATGGTCAGGTACTGATCGAGCGCCCTGGGCGACAGCTCCGCCAGCGACGGATCGTCGGCGAGCAGGGCCTTGATCTCGGAGGCGAAGGTGAGCCGCCCACCATTCTCGGTATAGAAGAGCGGCTTCTGGCCGAAGTGGTCCCGGGCAACCAGCAGCCGGCGCCGGGTTCGATCCCAGATGGCAAAGGCGAACATGCCGCGCAGCCGGGCGACCATGCCCTCCCCGTACTCCTCGTACAGGTGCACCAGGGCTTCGGTGTCGGACCGGGTGCGGAACTGGTGGCCTTTGGCGATCAGCTCGGCGTACAGGCTGGGGAAGTTGTAGATCTCGCCATTGAATACGACAACAACGCTGCCGTCTTCATTGGCCATCGGCTGATGTCCGCCGGCCAGGTCGATGATGCTGAGCCGGCGCATGCCGAGGCCGAGCCCACCCTCGACGAAGGTGCCCCAATCGTCCGGCCCCCGGTGTGCGATGGCGTTGCACATCCGGAGGATCTCGGCCTCGTTGACCGGCGCGGATCCGACCTTACCGGCGATCCCACACATCTCAGGCTGCCTTTTTCCTGCCCCAGGCGACCATCATGTAGCCAGGGGAGAACGGGATGAGGTTATCCAGCATGGTCCAGGCCCGCAGTGCGGGATAGACCGCGGAATAGAGTTTATAGGCGGTGCCCACCTTGTTCAGTGCTTCAGCCGACATCGGCGCCGTGTCGCCGTGGAAGTCCTGCTCTCCAGTGTCCTTCCCCTTCATCGACTTCCGGTGATAGGCGTAGTTGAGCAGATCCTCGATCGACTCGGTGAAGAACCGGCAGTAGTCATCCATCCCGGCCACCTCCAACCCGTGCCGCTCCATCAGAGCCCGAGCCGCTCCGGGCGGGTACCCATCGCGCGCGTGGCCGAATCCCTCCTGGTCGGCGGTGAACCCCAACAGCCGTTTCAGGGCGTACCCGGGCCGGCCGCTCTCGCCCTTGGGGGCCATGAAGAGGAAATCGCCGCCGGGCTTGAGCACCCGCACCATCTCCCGGAAGAACCGGTCATCATCCTCGATGTGCTCCAGGAAGTTGATGGCGGCGATCAGGTCGAAGGCGGAGCTGCGAAACGGCAGCTCGGCGTCGCTGGTCTGGAGGACCCGGTCGCCCACCAGCTGCTTGGCGGAGCGGACATGATCCCGCTCGAAGTCGGTGCTGACCCAGGTACCGCCCCGCTGCCGCAAAAAATGCGAGGTGAGACCGGTGCCGCAGCCGACCTCCAGGCAGAGCCGGCCCTGGGTGGGTGGGAGCCGGTCCATGAGCGCGCCGACCGTCTGCTTCTTCTTGAGCGAGCGACGGTAGAGCTGCAGTTGCCAGGGTTCAGTCAAAGTACCCCCGTGGCGCGATAGTCCTCGAGCGTCCTGCGGATCCCTTCGCGCAAGCCGACCTTCGGCTCCCAGTCGAGCACCCGTCGTGCGCGGCTCGTATCGAACTCCGAATCGCTATGAAAGAAATCCATTCTCCGCCGGTAGATCGGCGGGTCGATCTTGAGCGCCGAGCAGACATCTTCGACGATCGCGGCCAGCCCCAGCATCGGGGCCAGGGGAAGCCGCACGCCAAAGCGCTTGCTGCCGGTGGCACGGGCGATCTCGTCGATCAGCTCGCGAAGGGTACAGGCCCCAGGTCCCGCCACGATGAGCCCCTCTCCCAGAGCCTCGTCTCGCTCGCAGGCCTTGAAGAAGGCTGACACCACGTCGTCCACGTAGACCATGTGACGCCGTCCGTCACCCGATCCGAACAGAGGAAAGCGCCCCCGGCTCACCCCCTTGAACAGCTTGAGCAGGCGCTGGTCTCTCGGACCGTAGACGTCGGCCGGGCGCAGCACCACCGCGGGAAGACCGCACTTCTCGGCGAACTCGCGAACCAATCGCTCCGCCGACACTTTGGTGCGCTCGTAAGTGTTGCCCGGTGCCAGGGCGGAATCTTCCCGGGTAATTCCGGGAGCCCGATGGCCGTAGATCCCGATGGTGCCGCAATACACGAAACGCTCGACCCGTTGCTGGCTCGCGGCCTCCAGCAGACGGCGGGTGCCGTCGAGATTGATCGACTCGAAGAACTCGTCGCTCTTGCCGCCTTCCCGCATGGCTACGGCGAGATGAAAAATGTGGGTCACTCCTCGGGCCGAGCGACGGCAGAGCTCGGCGTCGGTGATGCTTCCGGACAGCACCTCCGCACCCATTCCGGATAACAGATCGGCGTTGGCCCGCTCCTCCGGTCGGTCCGTCAACCCCAGGACCACCACCTCGGCTCCGCGGCGCCTGCCCTCTGCCGCCAGATGGGACCCGATGAACCCGGTACCGCCAGTTACCAGCAATCTCATCCGAACCGCTGCTCCAGCGCGGCCACGATCCGGCCGCTCGCCCGACCGTCGCCATAGGGATTTACCGCGTTGGCCATCCGGTCATACGCCTCCGTGGAAGTGAGCAGCTCGCTGGCCACGCGCACGATTCGATCGCGATCGGTGCCCACCACGACTGCGGTGCCGGCCACCACCCCTTCGGGGCGCTCGGTCACCTCCCGCAACACCATGACCGGTTTGCCGAGGGATGGGGCCTCCTCCTGCACCCCACCACTGTCGGTGAGCACCAGATACGAGCGGTTCATCAGGTGCACAAACTCCACGTAGTCTACCGGCGGGATCAGGTACATCCCGGGAAGATCGCAGAGCAGCTGTTCGACTGTGCCCTTGACCTCGGGATTGGGATGCACCGGCAGCACGAACTGCAGATCGGGGAAGCGGCCGGCAAGCTCGCGGATCGCTGCGCAGATGGAGCGGAGCGGCGCACCGAAGCTCTCCCGGCGATGGGTGGTGACCAGCACCAGCCGCCGGCGCGGATCGAGGGAGGCGAGCTGGGGCAGCCGGAAGGTGTAATCCGGTCTAACCGTCCGCAGCAGCGCATCGATCACGGTGTTGCCGGTGAGGTGCACGTCGGCGGGGGGAACGCCTTCGGCGAGGAGTGCCGCCCGGGCCTGCTCGGTGGGCGCGAAATGAATGGAGGCGAGCCGGCTGGTCATCACCCGGTTCATCTCCTCCGGAAAAGGCTGATACCGGTCGCCGGTGCGGAGTCCGGCTTCGACGTGGCCGGATGGGATTCGCTCGAGATACGCAGCGAAGGCCGCGGCGAACGTCGTCATGGTGTCGCCTTGCACCAGCAGGACGTCGGGCTTGATGTGGCGGAGGAGCGGCGGCAGGCGCTCGAGGACCCGCGCGGTGACCTCGGCGGGTGACTGGCCCGCGGTCATCAGGTCGAGGTCGTGATCGGCTTTGAGACCGAAGACGCCCAGGACCTGGTCGAGCATAGCGCGGTGCTGAGCCGAGACGCAGAGGATGCTCTCGAACCGGCGGGGCGCTTTCTGCAGCGCGTCTATCACCGGGGCCATCTTGATCGCTTCCGGGCGGGTCCCGAAGACGCTGAGGACCCGGATCATCGTCCGGCCGCGACCATCCGCAACTGCTCGGCCATGGTCTGCAGCGTCACGAAGCGGAAGCCTCGCTCCACTACAGTAGCGAAAACCTGGCGCAGCAGACGGTCGCGGACTCCCTCATAGCAGGGATGCCCGTAGAGCACGACGGAGTCGTGCTCGTCCAGATGGTCGCCCAGCTGCCGGAGCACCTCGGGCTCGGGAGTGCCGCGGGCCCCGTGGTACTCCAGGAAGGGAATGGTGCGGGGACCGGACAGCGTCACCGGGATGGTCCAGTGACCCATCGGCTGCCCCCCCACCGTGGCCCGCCGAGGACTTCCACCGATGGCATCGCCATTGTAGAGGAACCCCAACCGGTCGAGGAGAGCCATCACCCTGTCATCGGAATAGAATCCGGGCGAGGAGAAGCCGGCCGGCTTGCCGAAGTGCCGCACGAAGTGTCCGTACGATTTCTCTACGTCCGCCCGCAGCACGTCGTCGGGAAGCTGGTGGAAGCGGCGGCTCCAGATCACGTGATCCATGCCGCCGTGGAGTCCGAGCTCGTGCCCCTCCGCCTGGATGGCCTGCAGCAAGGGAACGAAGGACAACCCGACCGGGCGGGAGAGTGCGGTTTCGAGAAGAAATCTGGGCCACCCGGTCTTCTTGATCAGGTGCACCGCATCTCGATCGGCGAGCTTGGCCTTGGTTCGCGCCGTCCCCGGGCCGATCCACTCCAGCAGGTTAGTCGACCGGCCCATGTTCACGAAAAAGGTGTTGGGCACGCCGAAATCGCGGCACACCGACCGGATCCGCGGCAGTCCATCGGTGGCGCAGACGCGATGGTCCACGTCCCAGCGGAAGGCAAAAAGGCGCTCGCTCATCGTTTCATCCGGCCGGCGACTTCACGGTAGAGCTCCTCGAACTGCTGGGCCGAGCGGTCCCAATCGAACAGGCGGAGCGCGCGCTCCCGTCCGGCTTGTCCCATCCTCCGGCGGCGTTCGGGATCGGCCAGCAACGAACCGATAGCGTCAGCCAACGCGGCGGAGTCGCCGCGAGGAACGACCAGCCCGGTGACTCCGTTCTCCACCACCTCAGGCAGGCCGCCGGCATCGCTGGCTACCACCGGGACCTCACAACCCATCGCCTCCGCCGCCGGGATCCCGAAGCCTTCCTCCAGCGAGGGAATCACCGACACCGCGGCGGCGCGGTAGTACGGAGGCAGCTCCGCATTGGGCACCCATCCCAGGAAGGTCACGTCCGCTCCAATACCCAGCGCATCGGCAAGCTGGGCCAGCTCAGGGCGCTCGAACCCGTCACCGGCCAGCACGATCTGGAGATCAGGAAACCGCGGCTTCAGCTGAGCGCCGGCCTCGAGCAGGAAGCGGATCCCCTTACGGGGAAACAGCTGGCGGCAGGCGAAGATCATATGGGGCCCGAAACCCCGGGACCGGTCCCCGTTCTCGCCCGGACTGAACCGGCGGAGATCGGTCCCATTGAACACCAGCCGGATGTTTTCGGCGGGCGCGCCCGCGCGCAGAGCGTGCTGCCGGCAGTCCTCGGTGATCGCGGTCAGTACCCCCGCCTGGCGCAAGGTCCAATGCAGGACCGGACGCACGTACCACCGGGTGGGGAAATCGTATCCCTGCTCCGGATTGACGTACACATCACCACCATGCATGGTGATGACGCTGGGAATCCCGAGCCGTTTTGCCGCCAGGACTGCGGCCGGCCCGGTGGGAATGGCCCAGTGCGCGTGCACCACGTCGGCGCCATTCTGGCCCGCCTCCGCCATGATCGCCCGATACTGCGCCGCCAGGTAGCGGGCCATGACAGCCACCCGGGAAAATTTGCCCAACCGGCTGACGCGGCTCTGGGCCACCCGCCCATAGGTCAGGTCGGCGGGCAGATCGAGCGGGAAGCGCACGATTCTCACTCCGTCAAAGAGGTCGGAGCTGGGAAGCGAGCGGTCGCCCGGCGTCACCACCGTGACCGAATGACCCCGGCGCACCAGGTGCCGGTTGATGTCGTGGACGTAGGTGGCTTGGGTGTCGGTGGCGTGCTGCGGGTACCAATAGGTAGGACAAACGATGCGCAACGAAGTTCCCTGGCCCCCGGATTTGCGCGGGGGCCGCTGCGGTGCTGCAACCACCAGACCCCCTGCTGTCATAGCTCGTTCATTTCAGAGACAGGTACTTGGCTAAGGCTAGAAGAGCAGCCCCTAAAGATCAACATTTATGCCACTTGGAGCCCTTTCCCTCACGGGAGTTAGCCGCTCCTAAAGCGTATCTGCCGAGCCCTCGCAACAGGGATCTGCTGACCCCGTGCCGCGATTACGCTCGGGAACTCCCGGCAAGCAGGGACCGCACCTTGATGACCAGGTCCTCCTGGGTAAACGGCTTGGCTAGAAAGGGCGCGCCGCGCTCCAGCAGGCCACCTTGGAAGACCTCGGAGGCAAAGCCGGACATATAGAGGATCGGTTTTCCGGGCCAGCGCTGCTCCACCTGCCGGCCCAGCTCCCGGCCATTCATTCCGGGCATCTTGATGTCGGTGAGCACCAGGTGGATGCCGCCGGCGTGCTGTTCCAGGGTGGCGATGGCCTCCCGGCCATGGGTGGCCTCGAGCGCCTGATATCCGGTCCACGTCAGCATGCGGCAAGCCAATCGCCGCACGGCCTCTTCATCGTCCACCACCAGAACCGTATAGCCCCCGGGCGGGCGATCGGGCGGACCCGAGTTGGCTCTGGTCGAGACGTGCGACAATCCCATGGGTCGGTGCCTGAAGGCGGAAAGAAGGCGGTGTCAGCGAAAGTATGCCCGGGCTGGTAGGAGCCGCAAGCTCGGGTGGCTGACACCTGGTGGGTGCCGGACGGCCCGGACTGGTGACCGGCAACACCAACAGTCGGTGCCAGCGTCGCTATGTTGACCACCCGCCCACGTTTGGACTGGCCAGGCGTTGGTTGCGCCCCGGGAGGCGGGTTCCGAGTTTCCCAGAAGTACGTGCCGTCGCGTTCGGTTGGTGGTCTTTTGAGGTACCCATGTCGTCCTGCGCAGAGCTTCTTGATCGGCTGGAACCGGAAGAGCACGTAGTTCAGCTCTACGGGGACGATGATCGGCTGCTTACCCAGAACGTTGGCCGTTTTCTCTCCGAAGGATTGAAACGGGGAGACGGCCTCATCGTGATTGCCACCCCAGAGCATCGGGGGACCCTGGCTCGACACCTCAGCGAAGAGCGGGGGTATTCCAAAGCGGTGCTCGAAGGTCGCCTGGTCTTCCACGACGCTGAGGTCACGCTCGGTCGCTTCATGGTCGCCGGCAACCCGGACCCCGAGCTGTTCGCCAGCGTGGTGGGGGAGGCTCTGCGAGGGGTCCAGGCCCGAGCGGTGCATACCGGCGCTCGCGCGTACGGCGAGATGGTCGGCCTGCTCTGGAAGGCGGGGGAGTACTCCGCCGCCATCCAGCTCGAGGAGCTCTGGAACGAACTGCTGAAGTCCAACGACGTCAGTCTCTTCTGCGGCTATTCCATAGACATCTTCAGTCCGGATTTCCAGGCTGAAAAAGTGGACGCCCTGCTTTGCGCTCATACTCACCTCCTGCCCTTGAACACGGCGTTGGAGGGCGCGCTGAACCGGGCCATGGACGAAGTGCTCGGCGCCCGGGTGGACGGCCTCAGGCACCTGATCCAGAGCAATCATCGGCCCTCCTGGGCGGAAATCCCGCGGGCGGAGGCACTGGTCCTCTGGTTGCGGAACAATCTGCCGGGCTCGGCCGATCAGATCATCAACCTCGCCCGGCAGTACTACCGGCCACAGCTCTAGGCCCACGGACAAGTCGCGCCCTTGCTTTCGGCTGTCGTTCGCGGCAGTCGTCGTAGCGACTGTTGGGGCTTGCCTATCCCGAAGCAGACCGCGAATTTCCTGCGCGTTGGAGTGGTGGCCGAGTGGCTGAAGGCACCGGTTTGCTAAACCGGCATAGGGGGTCAACCCCTATCGAGGGTTCGAATCCCTCCCGCTCCGTGTCGGAGGTGAGAGGTGAGAGGTAAGCGGTGAGAGGGCCCCGCCCCTACCCCTCTCACTTCTCACCTCTTACTTCTTACCTCATCATGACCCCTCCCCGCGTTCGCTTCGCTCCTTCCCCAACCGGGTACCTCCACGTGGGAGGCGCTCGGACCGCGCTCTTCAACTGGTTGTACGCCCAACATACCGGGGGGACCCACGTCCTCCGCATCGAGGACACCGATCGGGAGCGAAGCACCGAAGAGCACACCCGGATCATACTGGATGGGCTCCGGTGGCTGGGCATTACCTGGGATGAGGGACCCTACTTCCAGGGTGAGTACGCAGCCCGGCACCAGGCGGACGCCGAGCGGCTGTTGGCGGAGGGCAAGGCCTACCGATGCTTCTGCACCCGGGAAGAGCTGGATGCTCAGCGCACTCGCGCCGAGGGGGGCGGCGTGGGCTTTCGCTATGATCGCCGCTGCTTCAAGCTCACGCCGGCCCAGGTGCAGGAGCGCATCCGGTCCGGCGCGCCTTCCACGATCAGATTCATCATGGACGACGAGGAGATCGCCTGGGACGATGCGGTGCACGGCCGGATCAGCTTTCAAGGCCGCGATCTCGACGACTTTGTCATCCTACGGAGCGACAACAGCGCCATCTACAACCTGGCCGTGGTGTCCGACGATATCGCCATGCGGATCAGCCACGTCATCCGGGGCGATGACCACATCTCCAATACCCCGAAGCAGATCGCCCTGTATCGCGCGCTGGGGCAGACGCCGCCGGTATTCGCCCACGTCCCCATGATTCTCGGGGCGGATGGAAAGAAGCTCTCCAAACGACACGGCGCCACCGCGGTGGGCGACTACCAGGAACAGGGCATCCTTCCCGCCGCCATGCGGAATTTTCTCGCCCTGATGGGTTGGTCTCCTGGCGGCGACCGGGAGATCCTACCTGAAGACGAGATGATCCGGCTCTTCACCCTGGACGGCATCCAGAAGAAGGCCGCCGTCTTCGACACCACCAAGCTCGAATGGATGAACGGCCAATATCTCTCGGCTCTGCCAGCAAACGAGCTGCTCGAGCCGGTACGCCGCCAGCTCGACCACATGGGCATTCAGGGTCTTGGGGATCTGCGGCCCTTGATCGACTCGGTGAAGGCTCGGTCGCGTACGATCCTCCACGTGGCGGAACAGGTGGCGGTGCGCCTGGACCCCGATCGCTCGGCCCTCGATGCCAAAGGCGAGGCGCTGATCCGGAAGATGGGATCGGGCTTTGCCCGCAGTCTCGGCCTTGCTTCCGCG
>JBGQLP010000024.1:0-46090 GCA_041500125.1 Gemmatimonadota bacterium | reverse complement strand
GGTGGTGATCCCGTTGAGGTGGCGCAGCTCGATGAGATTGCCGTAGCCGCCGGCGCGGCCCGCCCGCAGCACGATGCCGTCGCCCGCCGCCATCACCGGGGTGCCGGGAGCCGCGGCGTAGTCGGTGCCCTCATGCCGCCGGGTGAGGCCGAGTATCGGATGAAACCGGGCGCTGGCAAATCGGGACGAGACCCGGCGGAACTCCACCGGCGCCCGCAGAAATGCCCGGCGAAGCGAATTGCCGTCGGCGTCATAGTAGAGCGCATTGCGTCCGCTGCCTTCGCCGAAGCGGAAGGCCGTGAGACTCTTGCCCGAGATCGTGAGATCGCCGGCCAGGACCGGGCCTACCCGGACCTCTCCATCCTCGGAAACCAACCGCTCGAAGACGACCTGAAATCGGTCTCCCGGCTGGATATCGCGGGTGAAGTCAATCTGCCAGGCGTAGACATCCGCGAGGGCCCATGCCAGGCGCTGCCGGTTGCCGCCGTCCAACTGCTGGTCGCTTACGCCGGCGTCCAGCGCCTCGTAGAGTGAGTTGTTGATGACGCCCTCGATCCGGGTCTCCTGCGGCTGCCAGCGGACCGGCTGGGCCACGGCATCCCAGCCCTGGGCTGCCCGGCGGAAGGTGACCCGCTGCTCGGGCGAGGTGCGGACTTGAACCTGAGTGGGGCTGGAGTCGCCCGGCTCCCGGCGGAAGCTCAAGACCAGCCCGGGGCGCACTCGGCGCGGATTGAGCGAGAGGGACGGATCCAGCCGCGCGAAGTCGATCATGACGCTGTGGCGGGCCAGGAGGTTGGACAGCGTTTCGCCCAGGTGAAGAGTATCGAAGGTCTCGATAAACGTTGGGGGTGGGGGGGCGCTGTCCCGGGCCGCGGGTGGAGGGCTCAGGCGATGCCAGGGCCAGCGGCCGCTCAAGCCGAAGAAGGCGGCGGCGCCGAAGATCAACGCCGCCGCAGGGAGTCCGAGCCTCCGCATCAGTCCATCTGCCGGCGGATGAAGGTGGGAATCTCCATCTCGGGGACGTCGGTGGCGGTCCCCGTGGCTGGAGTTTGATGGACCCGCGGTTGTACCCGGGTAATGACCGGGGTGGCCGGAGTCACCGGAGCCGACGCGCGCTGGCGGTGCGAAGGAAAGTTGATCACTCCCGCCGCGCCCGAAGCGCGACCGATCGGCTGTTCGGTCACCGCCGGGCGGTCGAAGCCGGTGGCAATGACCGTCACCCGGACCTCGCCGTGCATGGCGGGGTCGTTGCCGGCGCCGAAGATGATCTCCGCGTCGTCGCCGACCGCGTCATGGATGATGTCATTGATCTGGGTGGTCTCGCCCAGCGTCAGGTCGTCGCCACCGATGATGTTGATGAGGACGCCCATGGCGCCGGCGATGGAGATATTGTCGAGCAGCGGGCTGGAGATAGCCTGCTGGGCGGCCTCCAGCGCCCGGTTTTCGCCCCGACCGATGCCGGTGCCCATCAGCGCGGCTCCGCCGTTCTGCATGACGGTGCGCACGTCGGCAAAGTCTACGTTGATGATGCCGGTCGAGGTGATCAGGCTGGCAATGCCCTGGGTGGCGTGCAGCAGAACTTCATCGGCCTTCTTCAGGGCTTCCTGGAACGGGATGCCCTTGCCGACCACCGCCAGCAGTCGTTCGTTAGGCACCACGATCATGGTGTCGACGTTGTTGCGCATGTCGTTGATGCCGCCCTCTGCCTGCTTCATCCGCCGGCGGCCCTCGAACAGGAAGGGCTTGGTGACGATGCCGACGGTGAGGGCACCCGCTTCGCGCGCCATCTGCGCCACCACCGGCGCGGCCCCGGTTCCGGTTCCGCCACCCATGCCGCAGGTGACGAAGACCATGTCGGCGCCCTGGACCGCGTGCAGCACCTCGTCGCGGTTTTCCTCGATCGCTTGCCGGCCGATCTCGGGACGCGCGCCGGCACCCAGACCGCGGGTGAGCTTGCGGCCGATCTGGATTTTGATGTCCGACTTCGACATCGCCAAAGCCTGGGAGTCGGTATTCACTGAGATGAACTCGACCCCACCCAGCTGATCCTCGATCATCCGGTTGACGGCGTTGCCGCCGCCACCACCCACGCCCACCACCTTCATCCGCGCGGTCTGGGCCGCGCCCTCTTCCAGCTCAAAAATCATAGTCATCTCCCCCGGCCCGACTCAGAAGAAATCCTGGAGCCACCGCCTCACTGGAGCGAGCACTTTCTCCACTGCCGGTGACTTTCGCGTTCCCGCCCCCAGCCCACCACTGACCGCGACCTGCCGGGCGCCGTAGAGCGCCAAGCCGGCCGGTACCGCCATCCGGGGTGACTCGACGCTGTCGGCGAGTCCCCGTAGCCGCTGCCCCGGTACTCCGCATCGGGCCGGCATCGCGAACACCTCGCGAGCCAGCTCCACGATGCCCGAGGCCAGTGCGCCGCCGCCGGTCACGATGACGCCGGCCGGAAGGCGCTGGTGATATCCTGCCCGTGTTATCTCGTCGAGCGCGTACTCCAACACCTCCTGCAGCCGCATATGCATGATGTGCGCGAGCACTCGCCGTTGCGCGTTGCGGGCGCCCTGGCCGGGGGTACTGGGAAGCTCGAACACATCACTCTCCGGCACCAGCGGCTCGAAGGCCGCTCCGAACCGCTCTTTCAGCCGTTCCGCGTCGTGCTGGGTGACCTGCAGTCCATGGACGATGTCCCCGGTCACGTGCCCGCCGGCCATGAGCAACGAGCCGGTGTGGCGAATTTTTCCATTGTGAAAGATCGACACGTTGGTCGACCCACCACCCAGCTCCACAATCGCGCACCCCAACTCGATCTCGTCCGGGGTGAGCACGGCGAGTGACGCGGCCAGCGGCTCGAGCACGAACTCCGCCACATGGTAGCCGGCCCGCTCGACGCATCGCCGCATGTTCTGCAACACGCTCGAGAGTACCGTCACCAGGTAGACCTCGGCTTCGAGCCGGGATCCGGTCATCCCGATGGGCTCGCTGATCCCCCCCTGCTGATCGATGAGGTAATCCTGGGGAATCGCGTGCAGCAGCTCGTGGTCCCGGCCGAAGCTCACGTTGCTAGCCATGTCGTTCACCCGGGCCACGTCGCTGGTGCGGATCTCATCGCCGGTCACGGACACCATGCCGTGCGAGCTCCGGCCGGCGACATGCTCTCCGGCAATACCGCAGTAGATCGCCCCCACCTCGACACCGGCCATGCGCTGGGCGCTCTTCATGGCCTTGTCGATCGCCCGGGTGGTCTCCTCGATATCGCGCACCACCCCGCGCCGGATCCCGGCGCTTCGCTCCACTCCGAGGCCCAGGATCTTGGCCCCAGGGTCGCGGGCATCACCGGTCACTTCGGCAATCACCGCGACGGCTTTAGTCGAACCCAGATCCAACGCGGCGACGAGCCGCTGCGGCTGAGTGATCATGCCCCGGCCCGGCGGACGATCACTTGACCAGCGAAGCGTCCATCGAGCTCCTGATAATTCCGCCCCTGCCGGGCGAGGTCCTGCGCGACCGCCATCACCGCTCGTATGTCCTCCGCCGTGACCGCCGGGCCGAACCAGAGCCGCCGCCCGTCAAGATCGAGTATCACATCCTCGCGCACCCGCCACGCCGCCCCGATGCGTCCGAACAGCACCGGGTCATGCTCGCGCACGCTTGCCAGCACTCGCGCCACCACCCGGTCGGCGCTCGCGGCGATCGGGAGATCGGGCGCGGTGGCCGCCGGATCGAACGGAAGCACTTTGCCGCTCGAGTCGAGGAGCGCCATGCCGGCGCCTCGGGGGGCGAGAGCGACCGGTACCGCTTCTTCGACGATGATTTCCAACGTTCCAGGGAGTCGACGCCGGACCTCGGCCGACTGGATGCCCGGAAGGGCCCTTAAGCCGCTGCTGGCGGCGCCGAGGTCATCGAACACGCTCGACCGGGCATCCAGCTCCAGTGCGGCAATGATCTTACCCGGAGCAAGATACCGAAGTCCGGCAATTTCCACCCGCCGGATCCGAAAAAAGTCGAGTCGGCGGAGGAGCTTCGGGCCGGCATCCCAGAGCACCACCACGAGCAGGAGGGCGCCGAGCACCAACAACGCATTTCGGGAGCGCGCGCGATCGAGCCAACCGCGGTTCAGGCCGCGCTCAGCCAACGCACCAGCTCAGGGGCTACTCGGGTGATGTCGCCCGCTCCGAGGGTGAGGACGACGTCCCCGGCCCGAAGCGCTTGATACACCGTTCTGCCTACTTCGGCGCGGGTCGGCTCGAACCGCGCGTCAGCGCCGGCTCGTTCGGCCGCGTCGGCCACCTGTTGCCCGCTGACTCCCGCAATCGGCTGCTCCCGGGCCGGATAGATCTCGGTCACGATCACCAGGTCCGCGGCAGCCAAGGCCTGACCCATGGCCTGACCGTGCGCCGCGGTGCGGGAGTAGAGGTGCGGCTGAAACACCGCGACGAGGCGGCGACCGGGGAAGGCCTGCCGCGCAGCCGAAAGGGTAGCCGTCAATTCCGAGGGATGGTGAGCATAGTCATCGACCACGGCGACTCCGGCAAACTCGCCCAGCCGCTCGAAGCGGCGGCCGACCCCTTGAAACTCGCTCAGAGCCGCCGCTGCAGGCTCGAGCTTTCCCCCCATCGCCTCGACCACCCCGAGCGCCGCGACCGCGTTTCGGAGATTGTGCAACCCGGGCACCTTGAGACGGAGCGCGACCGAACGGCCACCCGACCAGCGAATTCGAGCCTCGGTTCGATCCGCTCGCTGCACGATGTCGCTGATTCGAAGATCGGCATCGGGGTCGAGGCCGAACCGGCGGACCGTCGTTGCCAGCCGCTGACCGACTTTGCTGGCGCCGGGATCATCGGCGCTCACGATGGCGATTCGCGCCCTGCCGGCGAACTCGACGAACGCATCTTCCAGTGCCGCCATGGAGCCGTAGCACTCGAGGTGGTCGGGCTCGACGTTGTTGACCACCGCCACCGTTGGATGCAGGGTCAGGAAGGCCTGGTCGAACTCGTCGGCTTCCACCACGAACAGTTGGTCGCCCGCCACCAGCGCGTTGCCGCCCCAGGTGCTGACTCTGCCGCCGGCTACTCCAGTAGGATTGAAGCCCGCCGCGGTGAGTGCTTCGGTCGTCATCACGGTCGTAGTGGTCTTGCCATGCGTCCCGGAGATGCCCACCGCGTCGGCACCCTCGATCAGTTCGGCCAGGGCCACTTTGCGGGGCACGATCGGGAGACCCAGCGCTCGGGCCCGCTCCAACTCAGGGTGGGAGGACGGCACCGCGGCGGTGACTACGACGGCTCGGACCCCGGCCAGGTGGGATGGGTCGTGGCCTTGGGACAGCCCGACGCCCAGCGCCCGGAGGTCCCCTGCCCCCGACAGATCGACGTCGCATCCACTTACGGTCACCCCTCGCCGGCAGGCGATGAGCGCGAGCGCACTCATCCCCGCGCCGCCGATTCCCATAAAGTGCACCGTGCGCTTATCCGTGGGGTTGAACAGTGCCATGTTTGATGGGCTAATGTAAAATGTTGCTGAGCGTTCTGAAAGCCCGCATCTACCCGACCAGTGTCAACAACTTGGACACTATGTCGAGGGCCGAGTGAGGACGGCCGCGGGCCAAGGCGCGCTCGGCCATCTGCTTCCGCCGGACCGGGTCGCTCAGTAATCCGGTGACGACGTCACCCAGCCGCCCCGCAGTGAGCTCGGACTGCAACAGCACCAGGGATGCACCCGCCGCGGCCAGGACCTGGGCGTTGTGGGTTTGATGATCGGCCGCGGCCGTGGGCAGCGGGATGAGCACGTTAGGAAGACCCCAGGCGCACAGCTCAGCCACCGTGATCATCCCAGCCCGGGACACGACCAGATCGGCTACCGCGTAGGCGTCCGCCATGGGGTCGAGAAAATCGATCACCTGGACGGTGGGCGGTCGGTGATAGCGGCTGAACTCCTCATAGGTACCGCGTCCGGTTACCCAGATGAGCTGCGCCTCGCCCAGTCCTCCGGAGTCAAGCCAACCGGCAACCGCCCGGTTGATCGCCAGTGCACCCTGACTCCCGCCCGTCACCAGAAGGACCGGACGAGTGCCATCGAGGCCGAACTTTCCTCGGGCCGCGCTCCTTCGTCCGGGGGACGGCGGCGAGATGGGATTCCCGGTATCGAACACTTCAGTGTTGGGACCGAACCGGAGCAGCCGCCGAGCTTCAGGTAATCCCAGGTACACGTGACGGACTCGCCGGCTCAGCCAGCGGGTAGCCAGTCCAGGATACGCGTTCTGCTCCTGGATGGCGGTTGGGGTCCTCTGTCGTGCTCCCCACCAGACCACGGGCCCGGAAGCGTATCCCCCGGTGCCGAGCACGGCGGCGGGCCGCTCGGTCTCGAAGACTCGGCTCACCGCACTCAGGAGGCGGCCCGCGACGAAAGGCCACCGGAAGTTCCGCCACCAGGTACGCCGGTAGATCGGCTCGGAGGGCAGGAGGTGGAAGCGGAAGTCGCGGGTGGGGAGAATCCGAGCCTCGACTCCTCGTACCGCCCCAATCAGCACCGGCTCGACCCCCGGTGCGTGCTCCCGAAGGGCATCGGCGATGGCCAGCGCTGGCATGAGGTGGCCGCCGGTGCCGCCGCCCGCGATGAGGATGACGGACAGCCGGACAGAGGGACGGGCGGTCAACGGCGGGCCTTCCGCGGACTTCGGACAGACGTTTCTTCCTTTCTTCTCTCGACTCCCCCATCTGTCCGCCCGTCCGTTCGTCCACCCGTCCGCCTCTCCCTGGGCCCAGCCGCCCGGGGACTTCCTCGAAGCCGGCCGATATTGATGAGTATCCCAGTTCCCAGAAGAGAGATCACCTGGCTGGAGCGACCATAGGACATGAACGGCAACGTGAGGCCGGTGGTTGGAATCAGACCGAGCGAGACCGCCATGTGCATGAACGCGGTGAGCCCGATGGTGGCCGTGAGTCCGACCGCGAGATATTGTCCGAACGGGTCGGCCGCGGTCTTCGCAATTCGAAATCCCAGCCAGCAGAAGAGCGCAAAGAGCGAGACGACAACGAGAACTCCCAGGAAGCCCCACTCCTCTCCAATAGTGCTGAACAGGAAATCGGAGTAGGCGTAGGGCAGATATCCCAGCTTCTGCTGCCCTTCCCCGAACCCCACGCCGAGGAGCCGGCCCGACCCGATGCCGACCAGCGACTGATGGATCTGGAAGCCGGCCTCGGTGGTGGCATCGCCCGGATTGAGAAAGGTCACCAGGCGGGCGAGACGATACTGCACGTCGCGGATTTGATGGAACACCAGAATCATTCCGCAGCCGGCCAGCAGGCCGAAGTGGCCGATCTTGGCGCCGGAGGTGAACAGGACCAGGCCACCGAGCAGCGCCACCAGCGTCGCCATCGAGAGGTTGGGCTCGAGCAGAATCAACAACGAGATCAGACCAAGGATCAGGATGAAGGGCAGCACGCCCTTCTTGAACTCGCGCACCTGCTCGCCCTTCTTCGAGGCGAGCATGGCACACCAGATCACGACCACGAGCCGCGCCAGCTCCGACGGCTGGAAGTTGATCGGGCCGATGTCGATCCACCGCCGTGCGCCATTGAGCGATGGCGCCATCGCGCGGGTGAACGGCAGCAGCGGAATGAGGAGAAACCCGACGGTGACGAACAGCAACGGCCAGGCGAGGAGCCGCCAGCGGTAGTAGTCCAGCCGGGACGCGAGGAGCAACAGCACCCCGCCCACCGCCGCGCCCGAGAGCTGGCGGAGGGCAAATCCCAGCCCTGCATTCTGTCCCTGCAGAGTCACCAGGCTGGCGGCGCCGTACGTCGCCGCAATGCCGAACACGAGCAACGCGGCGGTGACCATCGCCAGGAGGCGGGTCTCCCAACGCAGCTCGCCGGGGTGCCGGACCGCGCGCGGGGTCAGAATGCCTCCACCGCGGCGCGGAAGCGGTCTCCGCGCTCCTCGTAATTCTTGAACATGTCGTAGCTGGAACAGGCGGGCGACAGCAGCACGGCGTCGCCGGGGCGGGCCAGCTTGCGGGCGGTGGCAAGGACCTCCTCAAAGGTACCGGCGGGGACCACTTTCAGGCTCGAGCCCAGGTCCTTCACCACCAGCGGTCCCGCCTCGCCATACGTCACCACCGCGCGGCATCGCTCCCGAAGCCGATCCACCAGCCGGGTATACGGCTCCCCCTTGTGGCGTCCGCCGAGGAGAAGCACGAACGGCCGGTCGAGCGCGGCGATGGCCACTTCGGTGGACGTGATGTTGGTGGACTTGGAGTCGTTGATCCAGAGCACCCCATCCACCTCACGGATCGGTTCCACCCGGTGGGGAATGGCTCGAAACGATTGCAGTCCTTCCGCGATCCGCTCCACCGGGGCACCGACTTCGGCCGCCACCAGCGTCGCAGCCAGTGCGTTGGCGACGTTATGGTCGCCCAGTAGCGGAAGTGCTCCGCGGGGCATTACCTCCCTCTTGCCCAGCATCAGCCGCGCGCGACTGCGATCGTACCACCCATCCGCCTGGCGCTGCGTCGAAAATCGGACGTGCCGACCCGCCACCTGCCGAGTCATCTGCTGGACCGCCGGATCGTCGGCGTTGGTGACCCAGACCGACCCGGCGTCAGCGCCACGGAACAGCAGCGCCTTGTCGCCATAGTACTCGTCGAGGCTGGTGTAGCGGTCGAGGTGGTTGGGGGCCAGGTTGGTGAGCACCCCCAGCGCGGGTCTCAGGTGTGGCGCATCGTGCAGCTGAAACGAGGAGAGCTCCAGCGCCAGCCACGCCGGAGCATCGGCCGATCGGGCGACGTCGCACAGGGGCCGGCCGATGTTTCCCGCCGTCTCAGCCCGATAGCCGCCGGTGGCCAGCACGTGGGCGATCAGCGAGGTGGTGGTGGTCTTGCCGTTGGTGCCGGTTATTCCCACGCAGCGAGTATTCCGGAGCGCGACGAACCCGATGTCCACCTCGGCGTAGATCGGGATCCCGGCCCGGCGCGCCGCTTCCAGCGCGGGCACGTTCGGTGGCACGCCCGGCGCCACGACTACCGCCGCGGCACGGGCAATACGATCCAGATCGTGACTCCCCAGGTCGACCTGCGCCCCGGCCTCGCGAAGGCTCCGGGCCCACCCGTCATAGGCCGGACCCGATCCTGTGTCCGACGCATACACTGGAATCCCCCGACCGCGAAGCAGCAGCGTTGCAGCGACTCCACTCTTCCCCAGACCCACCACCGCCACTTCCCGCGAGCTCGCTCGCCAGCGATCGAAGAGCGCGGCTCCGTCGGCGGCCGTCATCTCACCTTCAGGGTCGAGAGCGCCACGAGCGCGCACAGGAGACCGAGAATGTAGAACCGGGTCACCACGGTCGTCTCGGCCCAGCCCAGCTTCTCAAAGTGGTGGTGGAGCGGGGCCATGCGGAACACTCGATGGGCATCGGCGTACTCCCGACCCCGGGTACGCTTGAACCACTTGTAGGTGCTGGTCTGGATCAGCACCGAGATCGCTTCGGCGGCGAACACGCCGCCGATCAGTAACAGGAGGAACTCGGCTTTGAGCAGGATCGCGACGGTGCCCAGCGCGCCACCGATCGCCAGACTGCCGGTGTCTCCCATGAACACTTCCGCCGGATGGGCATTGAACCAGAGGAAACCGATGGTCGCACCCATCAGGGCGGCGCAGAAGATGGCGAGCTCTCCCGCGCCGGGGAGGTAGAAGACGTTGAGGTAGGTGGTGACGTCTACCCGGCCGAAGAGATAGGCAAACACCGCAAACGCGGCCGCGGCGATGCCGGCCAGGCCGGTGGCAAGCCCGTCCAGTCCGTCGGTCAGGTTGACGGCATTGCTGCTTCCCGTGATCACCAGAGTCACGAACACCACGAAAAGCCAGGGAGCGAAGTTGACCACCAGATACTTGAAGAAGGGGAGAGTCGTGGCGGTCGCTGGGATGGTGTCGGTCGGTACTACGGGATTGAAGGCCAGAAAGAGGCCGAGCAGGAGGCCGAAGGTGCATTGCCCGGCCAGCTTCCACCGGGCTACCAGGCCTCGGGATTTTCCTTGCACGATCTTGAGGTAGTCATCCAGAAATCCGATGCAGCCCATCCAGAGGGTGGACAGCATCGCCACCACCACAAAGCGATTGGTGAGCGGCGCCCACAGGAGGGTCGGCACTACGGTGGCCAGCAGGATGATGAGCCCGCCCATGGTGGGGGTGCCCCGCTTGCTCTGGTGGCTTGCCGGGCCCTCGGCCCGGATCACCTGGCCCACCTTCCGCTCCCGCAGGCGCCGGATCACCGGCGGTCCCACCACGAAAGCGAGCAGCAGCGCGGTCACTGTCGCGCCCGCGGCGCGGAAGCTGATGTAATTGAAAAGATTGAAGATGATGTACGTCTTGCCGAGCGGTGCGAGCCAGTGATAGAACATCAATCCTCAACGGGGATGGAGCGGAGCACCGGGGGGGGCGGGATGCTTCGCGCGAGCCTTGAGCGCGGGAAGTATACGTTCGAGCGCGACTCCGCGGGATGCCTTGAGCACCACGATCTCGTCCCCGCGCAGGTGTTGGGCCAGCAGCGGCCCCAGCGCCACCGGATCGGGCGCCGTGACCAGGCGGTGGCAGAGCGCGCCAGCGTATGGCTCGAGCGCCGGGACGAAATCGCCCACGGCAGCCAGCAGCTCCGGGTGCAGGTCGACCAGCGCCTCGGCAACCTCCCGATGCAGCGCGGCTGAATCGTCCCCCAGCTCCCGCATGGTCCCCGCGACGAACACGAGGCGCCGGGTCCCCCGGATCGCTCCGGCCGTGGCGATGGCCGCGCGAAACGATTGCGGGTTGGCGTTGTAGCAGTCGTTGAGAATGGTGAGCGCACCTTCCTGGATGAGCTCGCCCCGGCCGCTCGGAATCGAGAAGCTTTCCAGGGCGGCGGCGGCGGCGGTCGGATCGAGTCCCAGGGCCTGAACCACGGCCCACACCCGAACGGCGTTATCGGCTTGATGTAGCCCCCGCGCAGCCAGGACAAACGTGTGGCCGTCTATGGTGACCACGGGGCGCGCCGAGTCGTCCAGGCTGACCCGCTCAGGCGTGAGATCGGCGTCGCGGAGGGCAGCCGTCCGCACCTGCTTGGCGCGCGAACGCGCGCCCTCTGCCAGTCCGGGCGGGTCGATGCCGACAATGGCGAGCGATACCCGGTCGGTGAGCGAGAGCTTCTCCGCCACTACGCCGGCCAGCGAGCCAAACCCTTCGAGGTGTCCGGCCACCGCGTTGGTGACGATGGTGATCGAAGGCTCGATGATCTCGCGATAACGGGCGATCTCTCCCGGGAGGTTGGCCCCGGCTTCCACGATCAGAGCCTCGGTATCTGCCGGCGCCTCCAAGATGGTCAGCGGCACGCCGACCAGATTGTTGAGATTTTGCCGGGTGGCGTAGGTCCGGTACTTGGTGCCGAGCACCGCCGCCAGCATTTCCTTGGTGCTGGTCTTGCCGTTGGTGCCGGTGACAGCCACCACAGGACCTCGGAGCGTTCGGCGCCGGGCCCGCGCCAGGAGACCGAAGGCGCGCAGGGTATCGTCGACCTCGAACACGGCGAGCCCGGAAACTGATGGGGTGCCCCGCCGCACCACGGCTGCTTTCGCCCCAGCCCTGGCAGCGCCGTCCAGGTGGTCATGGCCATCGAAGCGCTCCCCCGCCAGGGCGACGAACAGCGCGCCAGGCTGAATGGCCCGGCTGTCAGTCGAGATGCTGGAAAAGGTTTCTGGCGCGCGGCCGGCGGCCGGAGGGAGGCTCAGCGCCTCCCGCACTTCGGCTTCGGACCAGGACGGCGTCGGAACATGGTCCCGTTCACCGCTCACCGCTCACCTCTCACTTCTGACCTCTCACCGCGTTCTGGACAATCTCGCGCTCATCGAAGGGCAGCTTGTCGGTGCCGATGACCTGGTAGGTCTCGTGCCCCTTCCCCGCCAGAAGAACCGTGTCTCCTGCGTGCGCCTCGTCCAGCGCCGCGTGGATAGCTGCCAGCCGGTCGGTAATCCGACGGTGCGGCAGGCCACCCATGCCCTGCTCGATATCGTCGATGATGGCTTCGGGATTTTCCGTGCGGGGGTTGTCGGAGGTAACGATGGCCAGGTCGGAAAGTTCGGCGGCGATGCGGCCCATGAGGGGCCGCTTGCCGCGGTCCCGATCGCCGCCGGCCCCGAACACCACGATGAGTCGCCCCCGGGTGAGGGGGCGCAATGCTGTGAGCGCCCGCTCGAGGGCGTCGGGGGTGTGGGCGTAGTCGCGGAGGACGATGCAAGGAGTATCGGAGATCCGCTCCATCCGGCCGGGCACCTGCGGCGCGGTGGACAAGCGCTCGACAATTCGATCGACCGGCATTTCCAACGCCAAGGCAGTGGCCGCGGCGGCCAGCGCATTCGCGACGTTGAAATCGCCGAGGAGCGGGAGCACCACATCGGCTCCCCCGAATCGCCCGTTCAGGTGAAAGGTTGACACCGAGGCATCGAGGGCCACGTCCGTAGCTCGCACGTCGGCGGCAGGGTGGAATCCAAAGGTCAGCCGCGGCGTGCGCCTCGGTATGGACCGCCAGGCCTCCTCGTCGAGATTGACCACTTCTACGCCCTCGAGGCGGAGGAGGGCGCTGAGCCGGAGCTTGGCCGCCAGATACGCCTCCATAGTGCCGTGGTAGTCGAGGTGGTCGCGCGTCAGGTTGGTGAACACCGCGGCGGCGAACGTCACGCCGTCGAGCCGTCCCTGATCCAGGCTATGGGAGGACGTCTCCATGACCACGTGGGTCGCTCCCCGCCCCACCAACGAGGCCAGGGTCGCCTGGAGGTCGATGGGACCCGGCGTGGTCAACGAGCCTGCTGTCGAGCTCACCGGCTCGCCTTTCCCATCGAACGCCCCCAGGGTTCCAATACTGCCAGCGGTCTCATGCTCGTTGAACAAGTGCCGGATCAGGCCCGTCGTGGTGGTCTTGCCGTTGGTGCCCGTCACCCCCACGAGCGTGAGGCTTCGGCCGGGGTGACCGTACCATGCGCCTCCGAGTGTGAGAGCAGCACGCCTGCTGTCGCACACGACGATCTCGGGCACGCCGGACTGTTGCGGCGCTTCGACCAATACCGCCGTGGCTCCGCGCCGGACCGCATCCGCCACAAACTGGTGCCCGTCCGACTGTGAGCCCCGCACCGCGAGGTAAAGCATACCAGGACCGATCACTCGGCTGTCCACACCCAGGGCGCTCGGGTCGGGGCCGCGAGCAGGCGCAGAGCGGAGAAGATCGGCACGCCGCAGCTCGGCCAACACGGCGGTCCAGGTGAGCGTCATCCGGCTTCCGGGAAAATGGTTACTGGGCCCATACCGTCACCGCGGTCCCTGGCATCGCGGTCTCGCCACCGGCCGGCAACGTCCGGCTCACCCGTCCCAGGCCTCGAAGGGCCACGCGGAAGCCGCGGCGATGCAGTGCCAGCGCGGCCTCGCGGACCGGCCGGCCGGCCACCTGCGGGACCGGGAGCGGCTTGAGGGTGGATTCGGTGGAGTAATATGGCCAGGTGAGGACGATCCGAGACATCCCTGCCGGGGCAGCAGGAGTGTGAGGCGTACGAAGGGGGGCGCTGTCCGGCTCGGTGAGCCGGCTGCGATCGATCGCGACCCGGCGCGAGGCCAGCGCCTGCTGGAGCATGGTCCGGGTTACCGGCGCCGCCGTGAGCCCGCCGTAGTAGTTCCCCTTGGGATTGTCGATCTTGACGATCACGACGAGCCGAGGGTCGTCCGCCGGAAACAGGGCGGCAAAGGACGCGGTGTATTCACCATGGACATAGCGTCCTCCTTCGAACCGCACCGCCGTTCCGGTCTTTCCCAGTAGAGTGTAGTTGACCAGCTGCCCTTCCCTTCCGGTTCCGCCTTCGCCCATCGCCCCCTTGAGAAACTCGCGGAGCCTCGCCGCGACCGGAGGCGTGACCACCCGGCGAACCGGCTCGGGCTCGTGCCGATAGATCAGCTCACCGTTAGGATTGCGGATCTCGCGAACCAGGGTCGGGGTCAGCAACAGACCATCGTTGGCAATCGCGCCGTAGGCCGCCGCCAGCTGGACTGGAGTAACGCCGAACTCGTAGCCCATCGCCACGCTGGCCCGGGTGTACATCGGTTGCCATTTGTCCGGGCGAGCCAGCCGCCCTCTCGATTCGGAGGGAAACTCGGCCCCGCTCGGCGTGCCGAAGCCGAAGTCGCGCAGCATCTCGAACTGTTCCTCGGAAGACAGCCGCAACGAGAATTTTGCCATGGCGATGTTGCTGGAGACCTGGATCGCCTGGGCCAGCGTAAGGTTGCCCGCAGTCTTGTGGGCATCACTGATCACCCGGGTCCGCCCGCTGCTGGTGATCGGCATGCGCCAGGTGCCGCCTTCAGCGAAGACCGCGTCAGAGCTCTGGACCCGCCGGTGGGTGAGGAGAGCGGCGGCGGTGAACAGCTTGGCGGTGGAGCCGGGCTCAAATGGATCGGTAAAGGTCGAGGCGCGCACCGAGCCGAATCCCCGGTTGCTCGCTTGCCGTGAGGCGAGCGCCAGCAGCTCACCATTGGTGGGATCCAGGAAGACGACGTCGCCACCTTCCGCTTTCATCGTCGCCAGCGCGTCGTCCAGGCCGCGCTCGGCGATCTCCTGCAGCTCCGCGTCGATCGTGAGCACCACGTCGCAGCCGGACACCGGCTCACGTACCAGGCGGGCCGGCGAGTCGTAGCGACGTCCGGCGCGGTCCTTCAGTAGCACCGCTTGTCCCGGCTGACCCGTCAGGATCGAATCGAGCGCGAACTCCAGCCCCGCGGCCCCGGAGGGCCGGTCGGGCGAGAGACCGCCGATAATGGGACGAGCGAGGGATCGGGAGGGATAGAACCGCTGGAAATCGCTGCTGAGATGAATACCATCGACCCGCCGGAGGGGCTGCACCTGGGTGGCGGTGAAGGGCCCATGGAAGTAGAGCCACCGCTTTCCGGTCCGTAGGTCCCGCGCCACTCCGCTCCAGGGTACGCCGAGGTTTCGACTCAGCAGCCGGGCGGCAGCGCTGGGGTCGGTCAGCTCATTCGGCGCCACGCCGACGTGATAAAACTCCTGGCTGACGGCGAGGGGGACCCCGTTGCGATCGTACAGTGCGCCGCGCCGGGCCGGGAGGACCGCGCGCTCGGTCCGTTGCCGCTGCGCCTGATCGGCCCATCGATCGCCCTGGAGCAACTGGAGCTGCGCCGCGCGGGCAAGAATGGCGAGGATCCCCAGCGCGAAACCGAATTGCACCGCCGCTATGCGCGCCTGCGGTCTGCCCATCAGGGAGCCTCAGACTCGGCGGGGGCTGGCACGGCAAACAGCACGAACTCGGAATCGGCCGGCTCATGCAGGCCCAGCGCGCGCTGGGCGATGGGCACCAGCACCTGGCGGCTGGAGGCCACTCGAATCCGGCGCTCGAGCTCGGCGCGACGGGCTTCCAGGTTGGTGCGCTCCTCCCGGAGATCGTGCAGCTGGCGAGCGGTGCGGAACGCCACCGTCTGGCGGGCCACCACGATGAGGGCTCCGCCCAGAAAGATCAGCAGCCACAGGAGGACCCAGTGGCGGCCCTTAATTCGCATCGTTCACCACGAAAGTTCGCAGCTTGGCGCTCCGGGCTCTCGGGTTTACCGCAATCTCACTGTCCTCCGGCAGCACCGGCTTCCGCGGCTCGACTCGGCCCAGGGAATGACCCCGACAGATGCACACCGGAAGCTCGGGCGGACAGATACAGCTCCGCGACCACTCGCGGAACGATTGCTTGACCAGTCGGTCTTCTCCCGAGTGATAGGTCATCACTGACAGCCGGCCTCCCGGCTGGAGCGCATCCCGGAAGGCGGGTAGGGCCTGTTCGAGCCCCTCGAGCTCGTCGTTCACGGCGATGCGAACGGCCTGAAACAGGCGGGCGAAGTCACCTGGCCCGCTCTTCGGACCGAGCGTAGCCCGGATGGCGTTGACCAGGTCGTCGCTGGTTGTGAATGCCTGCCGCTCGCGGCGCCGCACGATCTCAGCGGCGAGCCGCCGGGCCCGGGGCTCGTCGCCGTAGCTACGGAATATGGTTTCCAGTGCCCCCGCTGCAGCCCGGTTCAGGAGGTCCGCGGCTGATTTCCCCACCTTTCCCATCCTCATGTCGAGCGGCGCGCCCGGACGGAAGGTAAAACCTCGCCCCGCTTCGTCCAGTTGGCGGGACGACACCCCGAGGTCCAAGAGGATGAAATCCGGTTCAAAGCGGGCGACCGCCGCCAGCGCCTCGGGCGAGGCGTACGGCGCTTCGAGGTAGTGGATCCGGGCGTCCCCCAGCCGGCGTCGACTCACCGCTATCGCTTCCGGATCGCGGTCGATGCCTAGCACCTCCAGGCCGGCGCCGAGCAACGCCGCGGCGTGGCCCCCATCTCCCAGGGTCGCATCGACGGCGCGCTGTGCGCCGTTGGCGGCGGCGCGCACCGCGTGGAGGAGCACCGGCGTGTGGAACGTGGAATCCGGATCGGACATCTCGGGCTCTGACGGCCGGAAACACGACACCCCGTCCGCAGGGACGGGGTGGGCATTCAACAGAGCGAGCGGGGCTGACGGGGCTCGAACCCGCGACCTCCGCAGTGACAGTGCGGCACTCTAACCAAGCTGAGCTACAGCCCCCGTTTGGGAGCGCGGAATATAGGTGGTCGGAGAGGGAGGGTCTAGGGTCGACTCTCGACTCTCTACGACTTCTTCTTCTCCTTACAATACGCCTTCATCATCGACTTGACGCGGGGATCGTACTTCTTGATGATCCCCAGATTCTTGTCGACGGCCTCGGGGTTGACCGACCGACCCGCCGTGAGCGCGGAGTCGGACGCCGCGAGCAACCCTTGCATCTGCTTGGCCAGATCGCAGGACTTGGTCTTCTCGGCCTGCGGATCGATCTGCGGGACCTGAAACAGCGTGGCCAGGCCGAGCAGATAGTTAGCCGCCGGGTAGACCCGTCCCGCCGGGTTGGCGGCCTTCACCGAGAGCCGGAGCAGCTGCTCGGCGCCCGCCAGATCCTGCGGTTGCTGCAGGAGAGGGGCTGCCCCGCTGTAGAGGAGAGCGGCCGCGTTTTCCTTGGCCTGAGCATCCCCGTGCTGGATGGCAAACTCGAGAAACGGCACCGCTTCCTTGGGCCGTGGAGTGAATGCTACGGAATCGATCTTGGCGGCCCCAGCGGCCGTGGAGTCTGGCTTCCTTCCTGCCACGGTCGAGTCTTTCTTGGGCGTCGCGGACGCTTGATCCGGCGGGAGGATCAGGGCCTTCGCTGCTTCCAGCGCGGCGACCACACCACTCGACGTGGTATCCTTGGCAATGATCCGGTTGGTCACGGAGATGACGCTGTCCACCGGGCCGGACAGTGAATACGCCTTGTTCAAGTAGCCCAACAGCGTGGGATTATTGGGATACTTCCTGACACCGATCTGAGACCACTTGAGCAGGCGGACCTTGTCGGGGTTATCTCCCTCGGCCGCGGCCGCCGAGATCTTGGTGAAGAAAAGGGTATCAGCCTTGGTAGAGTCAGTGGCGTACATCGTCTCCAGCGCGTCCACCGCGCACTTGAAGTCGCTGAGAAAGAGGCACGCGTTACTCTTGAGATCGTATAGGTCGGCGTTGTAGGGATCCAGCTTGAGCCCCTCATCGGCCACATCCCGCGCGGTCTCCGGATGACCGGATTGCAGGAAGTACTTGAACAGCTCCTCGCGGAGTTTCTGGTTGGTCGGGGCCACCCGCAGCATCTGCTTGAATGCGACCAGCGTGTTGGCAGTATCGTTGGCGGCTTGATAATGCTCGCCCAGAGCGGTCCACGCCGGAAGGCTTAACGGATCTCCCTTCACCGCAGCCTGAAGGTGCTTGACCACCTCCGCCGGCTTCTTCTGGGCCTTGGCGATCTGGGCCAGGCAGAACTCGGCGAGTCCGTTGTTCGGCAGGGCCTTGATCGCCTTGTTGGCCGCATCGACCGCTTTATCGGTCTTGGTGGTTTGCTGGTCAACGCAGGCCTTGGCATCGGGGAGCGATTTCACCGCCGGCGCAAGCGCCTGGGCGATCCTCTTGCCAAAATCATCGGCACTCTGACCCTGGAGCTGACTCAACGTCACCACGTTTCCGGCATCGTCGTTCACCCCGATCAGCCGCGCGGTGGCCGACGTCCGTCCACCTTCCCCTTTCGCCAGCGTTCCGGTCACCAGCACCCGGGCCTGAATGTTCTTGGCCAGCGTGGTGGCGAGCGGTGGGGTGAGAATGGCGTCGATCGGATAGCCGTACTGCTTCAGCGCGTCGTTCATTTGAGTCTGCTCGACCACGGTGAAGTTCTGGCCCGCGATGTCCTTCATGGCCTGCCGCATGGCGCTGCCGATCCTGACGGCGTTGGCCGAATCACCGGGCGCAAACGCGAAGGGATTGGCCACCATGAGTCGCGGCGCGCTGGCCACGGCCTGCGATGACGTGCGGGCACCGCGAGGTATGCCCTGCGCCGCCAACGGCGCCGACAACGTCCCAGCGGTCAGGAGGGTTACCACCAGACGCGACAAATACATACCTTGGTCTCCCCAACAGGACAGCCCTTTCGGGCCAACACACCCCCGCTCAGCGCGGGTAAAGAATGGGCGAAGAGGGATTCGAACCCCCGACATCCTGCGTGTAAGGCAGGCGCTCTGAACCAGCTGAGCTATTCGCCCTGAGGGCACGGGCTCCCACACAGGTTTTTAGCGGTATGGCAGGGACTGTGCCGTGATGAGCGACACTCTCGCTACAGGGCGATGCCGATCGGGAACAGCACGCAATAGCCGAACACGAGAATCACCGCCGCGGCGCTGGGGTGACCGGCCTTGAGCGTCAAGTATCCTGCCGCCAGCACGATCACCGCTAGGGCGAGGATGATGAGATTTCGCGGCGCGAGCACAAAGTGCCGCGGCCCCGAGCGGTCCGGAAGGCGGGAATTCGACATGGAGGATGAGGGTACTACCGTTCATGGGTTGGGTCAAGTTCAGCAGCAGCCGCGCTTTCGGGAGGAATCTCCCAGCCCTCGTCGAGTGCCCTCCGGCGCGTGCTATCGGCTTTCCGCCGGCGCCGGACCAGGACCCACAGAATAAGCGCGAGCACAGTCCAGCCTCCGCCGGCCAGGAGCCAGGTAGCAATACTGTAGCGCTGGCGGAGCGTACGGCGCCACTCCTGCTCGAACTGAGCGAGGGTCAGGCCGGTGGTGGCGTGGACGCTGGCTTCGAAATCGGTACCCGCTGTCAGGTGTTGGAGCAGAGGAGTCAGGGTCCTCGACGGGTTCCGGCGCGCCAGCTCGGTCACTGCGGATACGGCGAGGGCGTACGCGACATCGGCGGTATTCGCCGCTCCCCGCAGGGCCCCATCCAAACCACGGAGATCCGGGACCGCGCCCCGAACCACTGCCAGGTTGAGCTCCAGAGCGCCCAGCCGGTCCCACTCGCCCGCGGCCCATGAGGCATAGCCCTCATCAAACCAGAGCGGCACTCGCACGCTCAGCGCGTGGTGCAGGGCGAGATGGGCGAGCTCGTGCCGGAGAGTACCGTAGAGGTCGTCCCCATCAGCGCGAAGCAGGATGGTACGCGCGCCTGGTAAGGCGACCGCGGCACCCCAGGAAGGAGCCCGGCCCGAGGAGAGAGAGTCCATTCGGCGGCCATCCGGTACCACGATGAGTTGAAGCGGACCCGGGTCTCGACGACCCAACCCCGGCCACTCGGTTGACTCAGCCGCCCGCCTAGCCAGCTCTACCGCAAGACTCAGCTGCGCCGGCCAGGCGACCGCGGTCACCGGGCCAACCTGGACCGCACGGGGCCTGTCGCCAGGCACTTGAGTCTGAGGCTCCGCCCCGAGCCTCGGCGGAGATCCGAGAAGCCAGCCGGCCGACAACAGTGTTAGGGAAAGAGTTATTCGGAGAGCGGACTGCGAGGCACCTCGCCTCCAGCGGAGGCGACGTCCAACATTTCCTGGCACCGTTTTGCCCACGGGTTGAACTTGTTTGCCTTGTGACCGTCGGTCCAGACCTGTACCGCCTCCTCTCGCTCTCCTCCCAGCCAGAGTGCCCTGCCGAGCTCGAAATACGCCTCGATGAGCTTCGGCCCTAGCTTGAGCGTCTTCCGGAGAAAGGTCTGGGCGTCGTCGTACATCTCGCGCTCGAGATAGACCAGTCCCAGATAGTAGTGAGCGTAAAGGGTTGCCTTCCGATCGTTATCCAGTCTGATGGCCTTCGAGAGATGCTCGATGGCCTCGCCGAAGATCCCTTTCTTGAGACAAATATAGCCCACGTTGATGCGCGCCAGCGCGTTTGCCGGTTCTTTCATGAGCACCTTGGAGAAATTCCCCAAGGCGTCGTCATAATCCTCGTTCAGCATCTGGGCCCAGCCCAGCAGTGAGGTAGCCTCCACCGCTCCCGGCGACAGCGTCAGCGCCTTCTCCAGCGCCTGAATGGCCCCGCCGTAATCGCCCAGGGAGATGAAGCTCCATCCCTTCTCTATATAGGTAGAGGCACCCAGGTGATCCGCGTGGACCGCGGGGCGGGCCCCGGTGAACTGCGGTGCCGGACTGGTATCGGCTACGCTGCTCGCCTGCTTGTACCGCTCGACCAGCTCGCGGATGTCCTCCTTGATCTGGCCCAGGTCGGTCAGCGCGGCATCGACCCGCTTGAAGAGAGTGATGATGTCCCGCTTCACCGCATCCCGCCCTGCCCCGCCTGGCCCGTCCAGGCGTCCGGCAATCTCCTGGAGCTGAGTCCGGATCGACGTGAGCCACGCCTCGCTCATCTAGGCCGCCCCGAGCTCGCTCAAGGTCAGCCGCTCGGTCGCGGAGAGCAGCTTGCGAGCATTCAGAATGATGATCGTTCGTTCCGGCCTGGTGATGATGCCCGCGATATAAATGGCGGCCAGACCGCTCACCACCGGCCCGGGAGCCGCAATGCTGGTGCTATCGACCCGCAGCACCTCGCGCACCTCGTCTACCAACACGGCCACCCGCTGAGTCTCGAGCTCCAGGACCATTAATCTGGTCTCCTCCCGAATGGGCGCGTCCAGCTCGAAGCGCTTACGCAGGTCGATGACGGGCACCGCGGTTTCCCCGTAGGGCATCACGCCCTCCAGAAAGTCGGGGGCCTTGGGAAGGGGTGACGGCGGGGAGTAACGCAGAATCCGCTCCACCTGAAGGATGTCGAACGCAAACTCCTGGCGCCCCACCCTGAAGGTCACAACCTGAACGTCATCGCCTATGGTCATGTCGATGCAGCCTCCATCAAGCGGGAGCCGAGTGCAGACAGGTCGATCAGTGGCACCAGCCCCTCCTCATGCCGGGCCACTCCGATGGCCCAGCGCAGCGTCTCGCCCGGGGGAACCGGCAAGGCCGACTGCCGTACCAGAATCTCCGCCTCTTCGATCTCGAGACACATTCGCCGGTCATCCAGCATTACCACCACCGCCAGGGCTTCCGTCCTTTCCGGGCAGGCCGAACCCTCGAGCAATGCCCCCAGATTCACCACCGGTACCATGCGTCCCTGGAGCGCGACCACTCCGCGGAGCGCAGGTTCCACCGAAGGCACCGGATGCACCGTGCCGAGCTGGGTCACTTCGATCACCTGGGACAGCTGAAGGCCGACACGGCGGTTGCCCGCGCGAACCAGGAGAAACCCCTCCTCATTTCGGCTCACCGCTGCCTCAGGTGGCTGAGCTCGGTGGTGATGCGATCCGCTATCTGGGCGACCGGAACCACGTACCGGGCTCCGCCGGCGTGCAGGGCTGCAGCCGGCATGCCGTAGATGGTGGCCGTCTCCCGATCCTGCGCCATGCCGATCCCCCCGGCCTCGTGGATTTGCTTGAGGCCTTCAGCCCCATCTCTCCCGATCCCGGTGAGAACAACACCGACCGCCCGGGGACCGAAGGCCTTAGCCACACTGCTGAAGAGAGGATCGGCCGCGGGGCGCACGCCCCATACTGTCGGCCCTTGATCCAAGGCGAGATGAAGGCCTTGAGGCCCGACCTCGACCCGCATGTGGTAATCCCCTGGAGCCACGTAGGCCGTATCCGCCAGGAGCGGCAAGCCATCCTGGGCCTCGACCACCCGGAACCGGCTCTGGGCCGCCAATCGTTCGGCCAGGCTCCGAGTGAACTTCGGGGGCATGTGTTGCACGATCACGACCGCAGCCTCGTAGCCGGTGGGTAGCTGCGGCACGATCTCGGCCAGAGCTCTGGGTCCTCCGGTGGACGCCGCGATGGCCACGCAAAGGCGAGCCCGGACGGGAGTACCGTTCGGCGGTGGTGGCGCCGGCTGGGCGATCCGTCTCTCGCCCAGGGCAAGCCGCTTGATGTCGGCCGTGCGGGCGGCGCGCAGCACGTTCATGAGCCGCTCGGCGAACCGCGCGGTAGCGTCGGCGCCGCGCTCGTCCTCTTTGGCCACCAGGTCCACCGCGCCTAGTTCCAGCGCCCGGATGGCGGCGGTGGCACCGGGACCGACGTAGGCGCTGACCACCACGATGGGCCGGGGTGACTCGGCCATGATGTAGCCGATGGCGCCGAGGCCATCGAGCTCGGGCATTTCGAGGTCCATCAGCACGACGTCGGGGGCATGCGCCCGCACTTTCCGGAGCGCGTCCATTCCGTCCCGCGCCGTGGCGATCACGCGAAACTCCCCCGACCCTTCCACCACGTCGGTGAGGAGGCGGCGAAAGAACGGACTGTCGTCCACGACGAGCACCCGGCTCGGGTCAGAGATGCTGGACACCATGGGACACCGTACTGACTTCGACCCTGCCATCGCGGACGCGAAGACGCACCGTGCGACCGAAATCCCCTCCCACTGCCTCCCCGATCAATCGGACCCCGTGGGAGGAAAGCGCATGCCGCGCCGCCACCAGATTCCGCTCACCCATCTGAATCGTTCCCGGAGGAGCCAACGCCGCGAACATGCTCGCGCCCCCAGCCAATCGCCCGGTGATGCGCTCGGGGCGGGCACCATCCGCCACCATCAGCTCCAGCAGCCGGGGTACGGCGGACTGGGGGAACTTGGCCGGGTTGCCATCGGGTCGGGTGAGCGCGGGCGAAGGCAGGAGCACATGGGCGAGCCCACCGACGCGGGCTTCCGCGTCGTGAAGCACGATGGCGACGCAGCTACCCAGGCCGACGGTGACCAGCACATCCTCGGCCCCACCAGTCCGAAGATCGGCGACCCGAACCAGCACCTCGCGGCCGCTCATGCCGCCCGCCGGTAGACCCGCTCGCGCGGATCCAGCAGAGTGAGGCGATCGCGGGCCGGCCCGAAGAGAGTCTCCACCTTACCCAGGATGAGTAAGCCCCCGGGTGCGAGGGCATCAGCGAAAGTGGTAAACACCCGCTCCTGAGTGGAACGCCCGAAGTAGATGACGACGTTGCGGCAGAGAATGAGGTGATAGTTCCGCCGAGGCGGTGGGTCGCTGCTCAGGTCCTGCGCCCGCACCACGACCCGGCGACGGACTCGCTCGACGACCCGGCACTCGTCTCCGTCACGCTCGAAGTAGCGCTGGGCCAGACTGGGAGGGATCTCGGTCAACGCGTCTCGCCGGTAGCGGGCTTCCTGGGCTCGTTCCAGACACTGGCTGTCGATGTCGGTTGCATCCACAGTTACCAGGCCCAGCCGCTCTGGCTTGCCTTCGCGGTCGAGATGGTCGGCGATGAGCATGGCCAGCGTGTAGGCTTCCTCTCCCGAGGAACAGCCGGCGCTCCAGGCCCGCACTTCAGCCCGCTCGTCGGCACACACCTCGTGCAACAGGGTGCGCAGCAGGTTCCACGTATCGGCGTTGCGGTAGAAGCGGGTGACATTGATCGTGATTGCATCCTTCAGCCGCTCGTATTCACCCCGGTTCGTTTCGAGCACCGCCTGGTACTCCGCATAGCTGTGCACTCCGCAGGCTCGCATCCGCACGGCGATCCGCCGCCGCAGACACTTGTCCTTGTAGGCATCGAGCGACAGACCGGCCTCGAGCGAAATCTTCCGGGTGAGCGCGGCAAACGCGGCTTCCTCGGACGGACTCATTGGGCCAGATCCAGCATCTCGAGATTGGCCCGCGCCAGCTGGTGCCCCGGGTTGAGGGAGGCGGCTTGGGCCCAGCTCTCCCTGGCACGGGCATGGTCTCGCCGTTTATAGGCGATGTTGCCGAGCTTGAAGTAGAGATCGTCACCCAGCTCCGGGTTGAGCTTCGCTGCCCGCTCATACGCTTCCGCCGCTTCGTCGTAGCGGCCGTTCCGGTAGAGAATGTCAGCCAGATTCTTGGAGACCTGAGGCAGCGCGGCATCTTCGGCCAGGGCCGCGCGGAGCATGGCCTCTGCTCCTTGCACATCGCCGCACAGCTCGAGGAGGACGGCGAGATTGTTCTGGAGCACGGGATTGTTGGGGTAGGTAGCCACGCCTTCGCGAGCGGTCTGCAGCGCACCTTCGGCGTCATCGAGACCCGAAGTCGCCAGCGTAGCCGCCCAGTACCAGAGCGCCGGCACCGGCTTGCCGTTGAGGAGCTCGCGGGCCCGAGCCAGCCGCCCCTGGGCGACCTTGTTATCCCCCCGCTTCAGCGCGACGATGCTCCAGCCCAGCATCACTCGGGCATCGTCACGCGCTCGCCCGGCCGCATCGCCGTAGGCTGCCTCGGCCTCATCCAATCGGCCCAGCTGTTCGAGGGCAAAACCGAGGTTGTGAAGCGCGGCAGGCTTCGGCACACCGGCATCGGCCGCCCGGCGCAGGGCCTCCGCAGCTTCCTCCCACCGCGCCTGTCGAATGGCGATGAGGCCGAGGAACAGGGGCGAGCTGCTGTCGGCTGGCCGCAGGTCGATTACCCGGCGGAATTCGCGGAGAGCCTCCTCCAGCATCCCGGCTTTATAAAAGGCGATGCCCAGGTTGCGGTGCTCGTCCACCCGGCTGTCGTTGACCTTCGGGGCGGCTGCGCTCGAGGTCCCCACGCGATGAGCGAACCCGGCGGTGATCAATCCGAATAGGGCCTTCCCCACCTCGAACTCGACCAGGCCCGCCTCGTCGATGAGCTGCCGCACGTCGCGGGTGCCGTCAATCAGCGGCAGAAGCCGCTGCTGCTCGGCCGACAGGGTCGGGGTCGACTGAGCGATGTGCTGCTGATCCACCGAGAAGATCAGATCGAACGAGGGAATCTTCTTCTCGATGAGGCTCCACTCGTCCACCCGGCGAGCGCCTTCCAGAAGCAGGGCTTCGGGACTGATCCGAACCAGGAAGTCCTCACGCTCGGGGCGCACTCCCGCCTCGAAGTTGAACGTCCCCGAGGTCCAGGTGAACAGGTAATAGACCGCTTCCTCGATCTGGAGGCGCATATAGTCCTCCAGTTCAGTGCGGCTCAGGGTTCCGAGATTCACCAGAATCTCGCCCAGTTTGTGCTGCCGGTCGTCGTCCTGGGCCTCGATCGCCTTCTGCAGCTGTTCCGGCGTGATCCGGCCGTTCCGCACCAGGATGTCGCCGAGACGGTCACGCCGGTTCACGATCGAGGCGTAGACGATCAGACCTTCGTCCAGGTAGATGGTGCCGAAGTTGTGCTGATCCGCCAGCGCCAGACATCCGGTTCTGCGACCCAGGAAGAGCAGCTGGATCACGTCCGGAAGGCTGGCTTCTTTGAGACTCCCTTTGATGGCCATTAGCGCCATTCCTCGACGATGCGATCGCCGACGTCGGGCCAGTCCCAGACCACCTTTTCGCGGCTGCGGGCGCCGACGACCGGGGCCACAACCCCGCTCGTGCGAGTCGCCGTTTGCCGGCGGGGAGCCTTCGGAGCCAAACCTTCGAGCACCTCCCGCGCGAGGGCGGCGCTCGGCGCCACGCCCTTGGTCTCGGCCGCGTTCAGCACCCGCTGCAGGAGACCACTGACCGCACGGATCGAGTCGGCCGGCCGAGATCCCAGATACTCCGCTAGCTCCGGGTCGAGGGTGCCCAGCTTGGCCACCATCAAACGCTCGATGACCTGCTGCCGGATTTCCCGCTCGGGGGCCGGCAGCTCCACTACCAGCCCGCCCTCGAGCCGGCTGCGCAGCCGGGCCTCGACTCCCACCAATTCCGCGAGAGGCAGTGCCGACGTGAAGATCATCTGGCGGCCGGACTCGGCCAGAAAATTGAAAAGGACGAAGAGCTCGTCCTGGGTTCGATCCTTTTCGGCCACCAAATGCACATCATCCAGCAGAAATGCCGCCACGGCGCGGTACCTCGCGCGCCATGCCCCCACCGCGTCTCGGTCTATCGCCTCGATCAACTCCCCGGTGAACTCATGGCCGCTGAGACAGGCGACCGGTCCCTTGGCCTTGGCGGCGAGCGCGTTTCCCAGCGCGTGCAATAGATGGGTCTTGCCCACTCCGCTGGCGCCCACAATCACAAGCGGGTTGTACCGGGTGGCGGGTTCGGTAACGATCGCCCGGGCGGCCTTCAAGGCCATGCGGTTGCCGGCACCCTCGAACAGGTCGTCCAAGCGCCAGATCGGGAGTGGCGCCGGCGGAGGGTGAGCCCCCTGGCGGGCCCGCTGCGTGAGGGCTTCGGCACCGGCGATGGCGTCGGGGTCCCGGAATGCGCTCGACCCCGCCAGCGCCGGCGCCAGCTCGGCGGCTTCGGCGTGGAGAGCCTGAAGCCGGTGGACATCGGACTCGAACTGGCGCAACACCTGCTCGGGATCGGTGGTCATTTCCTGCTGCAGCAGCTCTTCCAGCCTCCCGGTGCTGAAGCCTTCGCCCTCCCACCGCAGGATGGCCGCAGCGACTTTGGTGCGCCATGAGTCCACCTGCTGAGCGACCGTCGCCGAAACCTCGGAGAGAAAATCGCTGAACTCATCTCCGGCGGACGAGGCTTTCTCCGCCCGCTCCGTCTTCTCCGCCTTCTCGACCCGCTCGGTGCCGTCGGTGGTCTCCGTCCCGCCCGCCAGCGCCTTTGCCTGCGCCGGCTTGAGGGGCGTGTCGCTCACCGCCTGGAAGGCGACCAGGCGGTTGAGGGCGCCGAGCAGCTCGCGGACGTTGTCGATGACCAGCGACCCCACTGCCTCCAGCACTCCTTCGCCGAACTTGGCCCGGCGCTCCTCAGCCTTTCGACGGAGTATGGCGACCCGGGTCTCGTAATCGGGGGCCGCGATGTCGATGACCAGCCCACCGGCAAATCGGCGGATCAGACGCTCGTCCAGGGCCTCGATTTCAGCCGGAGGCCGATCGCTGGTGAGCACGATCTGGCGGTTGGAGGTCTGCAGCGCGTCGCTGAGACGGAGCAGCTCGGCCTGCATTTCCCGGCGGTGGGTCAGGAACTGGACGTCATCCACCAGAAGCAGGTCAACGTCGATAAAGCGCCGGCGATAAGCCTCACCCTGACCGGCCGCCACGGCGGCATGAAACGACTCGACGAACTCGTCGAGGGTGAGGTATTCCACCGCGAGACGGGGGTTGATGGCCCGCGCAGCGTGGCCGATACCCATCAGCAGGTGGGTCTTTCCCAAGCCCGGACGAGCATAGATGAAGAGTGGGTTGTAGACCGTGCCGGGTGACTCGGCAACCGCCTTGGCCGCGGTAAAGGCCAAGCGATTCGCCGCCCCGACGACGAGGGTGTCGAACCGGTAGAGCGGGTTCAGCGTTGCGGTCACGCGACCGCGCTCCCCGCGGCAAGCCGCCGAAGCACCAGCTCGGACACGCCCTTGAGAGTCTCGAAGACCCCGGTGCCGTGCAGCGCATCGGCCGAGAAGCTCTGGACCGAGCGGAAGTTCAACGCGTCGTCCATTTCTTCAGGCGTGAGGATCAGATCGCGGGGGAGGTCCTGCTTGTTGTATTGGAACACCACCGGCAGGTGCCGGATATCCACGCCCTGCGCCAGCAAGTTGTCCTGGAGGTTCTGGAGACTCTCCATGTTGTCGTCGAACCGACGGGCCTGGCTATCCGCTACGAATACCACGCCGTCGGCGCCCTGGAGCACCAGCTTCCTGGTGGCATTGTAGTAGCTCTGACCGGGCACCGTGTAAAGCTGGAACTTGGTGGTGAAGCCGGAGATCGAGCCCAGCTCGAGCGGCAGGAAGTCGAAGAACAGGGTGCGGTCGGTCTGGGTGGCGAGGGAGACCATGCGTCCGCGGCGCGCTTCGGGCACCCGACCATAGACATACTGCAGGTTGGTCGTCTTTCCGGACCGGCCCGGTCCGTAGTAGACGATCTTGCAGGTGATCTCGCGCGCGGTGAAGTTGACCAGGGACATTCCGGTTACCGTCCAAAGAGTTCTTTGAGACTCGCGTTGAGCTCGTGCTCGAAGTTTTCCGCCAGCATCGGCTTCACGGGCTGTTCCCGCGGCGCGGCCGTCACCAGCTCCTCCACCATCTGATCGAAAAACAGCTGGACAATTCCAACCGAGGTCTCGGAGCCGAAGACCACGAGACCGATCCAGCGTCCGCGCGGCGTACCGAACGCCGCGAGCATACAGCTCTGCTTGCTTCCGCCGTGCACCAGTCCGCCGAACCGCGGCGATCCCATGATCTTGGCCAGCTCTTCGGTGGAGGCGACGATCGCCGCGCCCAGGGCCGCGGCGGTCATGACCTCGACCGAGCGGGAGAAACCGTGCTGCGCCACCACCTGCCCCGACGTGGTCATGAGCAGAATGAGCCGGGCCGAAGACTCGTCGATGAAGGTCTGCAGCGGCGCTGCCACCCAGGGCTCGAGCGCGCGCATCAGGCTAGGTGACCAACCGCGTCGAGCATCTCCACCCGGGCGAGACCCAGATTGGCGTCCACTCCCACCAGCGCGACCAGGACCAGGTCTTCTCTGCCGGGCGCGGCCAGCACCGATCCGCTGTTGCCGTGCAGGTGGACGAACGTCGGAGCCCGCATCCCCGCCCGGCTGGTGGCCCGATCGAGCCGCCGGACCAGATTCGCCGCCAGCGCGGCGATGGCCCGCCCATCGATGCCATCCATCAACCGCTCGGCGACCACCAGCCCGTCGGTGCCGGAGATCAGCAATGATCCCCGAACGCCGGGCACGCGGGTGACCCGCTCCAGAGCCGCGTCGGCTGCGTTCATTTCTGCCGCCCCAGCCAGTCACGGGCATCCTTTGCGGCCCGCTCGGCAATGAGGCCGAGTCGAGCCATCGGCAAGGATGACTCGCGCACCGTCAGGAGGAGGGTGTCCGGCGTGGGTGCGACCAGAAACAGGTTTCCGTCCGGCGCCTCGACCGCGATCGCGCTCCACCCGCCCAGGCCCAGAAGCTTCGTCGTGCGGGAGGCCTCCTTGGACACGCCGGCGAGCTCCGCGGCCACCCGGTCACCGACATCTTCGTTGTTGGGACCTCGGAGGCTGCCGTTGAGCCGAAGTCCCTTGCCATCCACCAGCAGCACACCGTTCTCGCCGTGACCGTTGGCCGAGGCCGGCGCGGCCCGACCCGCCGGCGCAGCAGAGCTCAAGACGGTAACCGGCACCTCTGCCTCGGGTGAGGAAGCGGATTCGGCGGAAGGGCTGGGTGCCTCGGCGCCCCGCACCCGTTCGATCGCCTGCGCAATCGAGATGTCGTCCGGGTCGATGTCCGCCGCGCGGCGGAGGTGCTCCAGCGCCGCGGGCACATCACCGGCCCGGAAATAGAGGAACGCAATTCCCTTCAAGGCTCCGATCCGCATGGGGTCGAAGCGCAGTGCCTCGGCCCAGGCGTCGAACGCGCCGGCCAGATCGCCCTGATCGCCCAGGATACGCGCCATGAGATCGTGGGCATCGGCCAACGCCGGGTACCGGGACAATCCCCCCCGCGCCACCTTGTAGGCCGAGTCGAGCTGGCCCCGCCGGCGCAGCGCTTCGCCCAGCTCGAGAAACGCGAGACTATTCGGCTCCTCGGCCAGTCGCGTGGTCAGCGCCCTGATGTCGTCACTCACGATGGCTCTCCAGCTCCTGCGCCAGTGTCTCCGCCGCCTGTCGGAGCCGCTCGACCGTCGGGGCGAGCGCCTCCTCCGCTTGCGTATGGGTGCCCAGTTGCGCCCACCCCTTCCAGGTCTCCGCCGCGCCACGGAACCGTCCCAATGCCGCCTGGCAAAGACCGAACAGGCGTCTGGCCTCGGGCATCATCGGGTCGTGACGCAACACCTCCTGCAATGCGGCGGCCGCCTTTTCATACCCGCCCTCGGCCAAAGCGGCGCGAGCCGGGGCCAATGAGATCGCGGGATCTCGTCCGTTGTCGCCCCGGCCGGTGTCGTCGAGCACGATCACGCCGGCTGCCGCGAGCGTGAACACCGTCCGGGCCACGTCGAATTCCGATTTCCCCAGAGTGTCAGCCAGGGCGTGCAGGTCGCGTTCCCCGTCTACCGCCGCCAGGACTTCCCATTCGAACGGCGCCAGGTCGAGTCGGCTACTGGCCGAGCCGTCATGCGCCGGCAGCTTGGGCACCACGCGCAGGTGCGGCACGGTGGCCTCTATCCTCGACCATTCGTCCAGCCGCCGCGCCGACTCCATCAGGAGTCCCTCGGTCGCAATCCGCCCCGGTGCTTCCACCAACCCCTCGAAGGTCGCCCCCTCCTCGAAGCGGAAGTGGCCCTCCTTCCAACTCAGCAGATCGAGAATGGCTTCCTCGATCTGCGCCTTCAGCTGGCGGTCGAGCTCTCGCCGGGACATGGCCCCGATCGAGACCAGGATATCTCCGAGGCGTCTGGGATCGCCCTTCTCCTGCAGTGCCAAGGCGCGGTCGAGGTCTTTCGCGGAGATCTTGCTCATCCGCACCAGTCGAGCGCCGAACCGCTGCGGGTTCTTGCCCAGCCTGGCGGCGACCACGTGGCCGCGATCGAAAGCCACCGAAGCCTCGGTCTGCCGCAGTTCGGAGGTAACCCGCAGGACGCCGCTCTTCTGGCCCAGGTCCAGCAGCTGGAAGACGTCCTGGATATGGAACTCCTTCAGCGGGCCCTCGAGTGCCATGACTCAGCCCGCCGCGGCGAAGATGTTCTGCAGGTCGCGGGCGGATCGCGCGCGGCTCCGTGCCTCGGCGGCGAAGGGCCCATCCGGCGCCAACCGAATGACCCGCTCCCAGACCTGCACTGCCTGGTCGAACTGCTGTTGCCGGGCGAAGCCGGTGCCCTGGTGATAGAGGGCCGCCGTGTGGTCGGGATCGAAGCGGAGCACACGAGCAAAGGCCTCGAGCGCCTGCACGGTGCGGCCATCCTCCAGCAATGCCCGGCCCAGCGCCGTGAGCGCTTCCAGCTCGTAGGGGTCGGCCTCGAGCAACTGCACCAGGACCGGCACCGCAGCATGGGCCGAGTCGGTTCGCCGAATCAGGTCGGCCAGCGCCAGCGCCGCCGGTCCGTAGGTGGGGAGCAGGTCGAGGGCGCGCTCGTAGGCGGCCCGGGCCGCGGCCCAGTTGCGCCGCTCTTCCTCCAGCGCTCCCAGCTCGTACCACACTCGCACCAGGGACGGGTCCAGCTGGAGCGCGGCGTTGAACGCGTTGAGCGCGGCGGCGCGGTCGCCCACCCGGGCTGAAGCCTGGGCTTGGAGATGGAAGAGATCCGCGCGTCCCGGAGCGAGCGTTTGTGCCTTCTGAACCGACTCGAGAGCGCCGGCGGCATCGCCCACGGCGAACCGTACCCGGGAGCGGGTGGCCAGCACGTCAACGTCGCGAGGCACCCGGGTCGCCAACTCGTCGGCCAGCGGTTCCGCATCCTGGGCCCGGCCGAGGGCAAGGAGCGCGTTGATCTCGCCCAGCGTGGCATCGGAGTCGGCGGGAACCAGGGCTCGAGCCTCCCGGTACCGCTCGAGTGCCTCACCATGGAGACCGCGCCGAGCAAAGATCTGCCCCAGGAGCACTGCGGTCGCGTGCCTCGGCGCTCCCCGCGCCGCCGCTCGATCCAACTCCGTCCGAGCGCCATCCAGCAGACCCTTGGCGATGAGATCGCGCGCCTGGCGCAAGACGCTATCGGCCGGCTCTTGCGACTGGGCTGACTCCACCGGAGCCAGCTCCTCGAACAACCGGTCGAGCGCGGGTGAGTCAAAGCTGAATTCACCGGCCAGCTCGTCGCCGCTGGCATCGGCGATGAGCTCCGGCGCGATCGCGATGGTCGGGTCTTCGTACTGCAGGTCGATGGTGAGCGCAAACTTCTGGGGGACGTACAGGGGCTCCAGCTCCAGGGCGCGCTTGGTCTCCCGCAATGCGCCGTCGTAGTCGCCCAGCTGGCTCAGAACGAAGCTCAGGTTATAGTGCGCGGCAGCGAACTCGGGATCCACGTCCACCGCCCGGCCGAATCCGTTTCGCGCTTCCTCAAAGCGCTTGAGCTCCATCAGGACCAGGCCCACTCCATTCCATCCGATAGCGCTGCTCGGCTGTTCGCTCAGGGCTCGCTGGTATTCCAAGAGCGCCGCTTTGTACTGGCGCCGCTGCATCAGGAGCAACGCCAGGTTGAGCCGCGCGGTGAACAGCGGTTGGGAGCCACCCAGCGCCTGGCGGAACGCGGCCACCGAGCTGTCACTCGAGGGCTCGCTGGCGCGGAGCACGCCCAGGTTATTCCAGGCCAGCTGGTACGCGGAATCGGCCGCTACGGCCTTCTCGTACGAGGCCAGCGCATCGCTCGTAAGACCCGACTGGTGCAGGCAGACCCCCCGCTCATTCCAGAGCTTGGGCGAGTCGGGAAACTCCTTGACCAGCGTGTTATAGAGTTCGAGAGCGGCGGGGAGGTCGCGGCGTAGGAGATGGACTTCGGCCATGGCCTGGAGGCTGAGGCGGCGATCCTCGCCGGCATCCACGCCGAGCTGATATTCACGGAGCGCGTCTTCGTAGTAGCCCTTCTGCCGCAGGGCCAGGCCCAGGTTGTAGTGGGCCAGCGGGGCCCCGGGGACCGACTGCGGGGCGGGCGGGCCGTCAGCGGGGCCGCGGGGCGGCGGGGCGGTAACACCAGGCTGAGATGTCCCTGCGCCATTCTGCCCCGCTGCCCCCCTGCCCCGCTGCCCATCTCCCGCGAGCGCCAGATTGGCCTGTGCGCGAGCTAGCATCGGGTTCAGCTGCACCGCCTTCTTGGTCGACGCCTTGGCAGCCTCATGCTGACCCAGGTCGCCGTACACGAACGCCAGGAGGTAGTGAGCCTCGGCATACTCGGGGTTCCGGGCAACCGCTTCTTTGAGGGCGACGAGGGCCAGCTCGGTCAGCCCACGGTTATACAGGACCTCTCCGCGATAGAACCGGGCCGCCGCGTTCTCCGGATCCTTGTCGCAGGCACGAGCCAACCAGTCGCTGGCGGTATCGAGACGGCCCCGCGCTTTCTCGGCGAGACCGAGCTGGACCATGGCTGGGACGTCGCTGGGATGACTTGCGAGCAGGTTCTCGAACTGCGTCACCGCCTCCTCGTGACGTCCCAGGGTAGCGTAGGCGCGGCCGAGCTCCCAACGGGCGTCACGGTCTTTGGGGCGGTGTTGGACTCGCTCGCGGAGCTCGTTGAGGTGGCGATCGTAGTGCCCGCTATCGCGGTACGCGATCTCCAGGTTGGCCTGCGCGACCTGCATCTTGGAGTCGAGCTCGAGCGCGCGGGCGAACTCGGCGATCGCCTCGTCGATCAGTCCCTTCTGATAGTAGAGGACGCCGAGATTGTTATGCGCCCCAGCGTCGGAAGGATCGATCCGACGGGCGAAGGAGCGGAGCACCGTGAGATCGCGCTCCGAAAGCGCGGGCGCCGGCATGGATCAGGGCAGTCGGATGGCGTCGAAAATGGACCGCAGGGAAGACACATCCGGCAACAGCAGAAAATGTCCCCCCAACGGATCGCCGGAACCTTCGACCCGGAACGAAGTCTCGACGCAGAAGGCGTAGTCCCGGTCGTGGCCGAAGTTGAGGTGGGCGGAGGTAAGCACCGCGCCGCTGAGATCGATCACCAGGCTGGGAACCGACGGAACCAGCATCAGCCCCATGAAATCGCTGAGCGCGTTCATGTATGCGCTGGCCAGGATGTTGCCGGCCTCTTTCAGACTGGACTGTTCCATCTCGCCGAAGACCTTGGTGGTGCCCATTTCCCTCCGGAACAGGAAATCGCACAGGGTCTTGGCGGCACGCTCGGGGAACAGCACCATGGCCCGGCCAGTGAGATCGCCCATCATGTGCATGAGCACGGCGGCCATGACGGAGTCGGGATCGCCCACGAGATCACAGGCTTCTTCCAGCGGACGCACGTAAACCCGCGGCACCGTGATCATGATGGTCCGGTTGGTCATTCCCGACAGCGCGGTGGCCGCGTGCCCCGCGCCGATGTTGGCCACCTCGCGCATGGCATCGAGCTGCGACGCCTTCAGGTCACGCACGTCTTCCATGCTTCCTCCTAAAGGAGCGCCGCGGCGTCCAGAATGAGGGCCGGTGCCCCGTCCGCCAGAATGGTCGCGCCCCCAACGTACGGGGGAAGCCCGCGAGGGGCGTCGAACGGCTCGACCACGATGTCCTGCTGCCCTACCAAGGCATCGACCACCAAGGCGGCGCGCCGCTCTCCGACCTCCAGGATCACGGTGGGCCGGCGGGCCGACTGGCTGGGGGCTCGGGCAGCGACCAGGTCCCGGAGGTGCACGGTGGGAATCACCCGATCCCGCACCACGATGGCTTCCCGATCCCGCACCGCGGTGACGGCGCGGTGGTCGAACTCGACCGTCTCTGCCACGTAAGCCAGGGGTACAGCGTACCGCTCGCCGCCGGCTTCGGTCAGCAAGGCGCGGACGATGGCCAGGGTCAGAGGCACTCGAAGGCAAAACGTGGCTCCCTTCCCCAGCTCGCTGCGTACTTCGAGCGTGCCACCGAGGGCCCGGACCCGGGTCATCGCCACGTCGACACCTACCCCACGGCCCGACACGCCGCTGACACTTTCCGCCGTGCTGAAACCCGGACGCGCCAGCACCCGGACGAGCAGATCGTCGGTCAACGCGTCGGTCTCGGGTGCCGCGCCTTCGCTGCGGGCCTTGGCCAGGATCTTGTCCCGGTCGATCCCGCGGCCATCATCCACCACCCGGATTGCGACCGTGTTGCGCTCCCGGGTGGCGGAGAGCAGGATCCGTCCCACGGGCGACTTACCGGCGGCGCTTCGCTGGGCGGGCGACTCGATGCCGTGGTCGGCCGCGTTGCGAATCAGATGCACCAGCGGCTCGCCGATCTCGTCCAGGATCGAGCGGTCGAGCTCGATCTCCTCGCCTTCCATATCGAAGCGGATCTGCTTCCCCAGGTCGCGCGACAGGTCGCGCACCAGACGGGGAAACCGCTCGAAGACCTCGCCCACCGGGGTCATCCGGGCGGCAATGACCTCGGTCTGCATCCCGGAGACCAGCCGGGAAATGCGCTCGCTTAGCTCGGTGAGCACCGGGTCGCGTGCCTCGCCGGAGAGCGCGGCCAGCCGGTTCTTTGCCACTACCAGCTCGCCCACTTGCTTCATCAGCAGATCCAACCGCTGCAGGTCGATCCGGATTTGACGCCCGCTCCCTCGCTCGCCCGCCTCCGCCGGGGAGGGGCTATCGAACCGCACCGCTTCCACGTCCCCAATCGACAACAGTGCCGACTCGATCTCCGGATCAGGGAGCTGGGTCTGCAACCGGAAGGAAAAGCGGCCGTCGAAATCCTCTCGCTCCAGCTCGGCCACCGGAGGTCGGATGCCGCTGAGCTGGCCGAGCGATTCCGCCCGCCGGAGCACCAGGGCGGCCCGGGCGCCGCGCATGACTGCGCCCGACCGGATGCTCACCTGGACCGGACGGGAGCGAGGAGCGTCCGAGGCACGGCGAGTCTTGGGCTCGACCAGTACCTGAGGCGGTGCCACTGCCCTGACGCTGCTCGCGGTGGCTGTAACCGGCGAGCTCGCCGCCCCGTCGAGCTCGCTGAGCAGCGCGGCATCGGCCGAGGTTTCGGTGCCGACTGCCGCACCCTCCACGGCTCGGCCCAGCGCGTCCACCGCGCGGAAGAGGAGCTGGAAGATCGGTGAGCCGGCCGACACGCGGCCCTGCCGCAACCCGTCGAGCAAGTTCTCCGTAGCGTGGGCCAGCTGGGCGACCGGGGAATAGCCCATCGTCGCGGCCATCCCCTTGATCGTGTGGATGGCGCGGAAGAGCCGGTCCACCGGCTCGGTCGCAGCCGGCTCTCCCTCCCACTCCAGTAGCGAACTATTGCAGGCCCCGAGGTGCTCGCGGCTCTCGGCGAGAAACAGGGCTGCGTACTTGGAGAGGTCCATGGATCACGCCAGGACGCGCTGTACCGCCTCGAGCACGCGGGATGGCTGGAACGGCTTCACCACGAAGTCTTTGGCGCCCGCTTGAATCGCCTCGACCACCAGGGCTTGCTGCCCCATCGCGCTGCACATCAGAATCTTGGCTTCGGGATCGCTCTTGCAGATCTCGCGCACGGCCTCGATGCCACCCATGTCGGGCATCACGATGTCCATGGTGACGAGATCGGGCTTGAGCACCCGGTACTTCTCGACCGCCTGCAGTCCGGATTCGGCCTCGCCCACGACCTCGAATCCGGCCTGGCTCAGGATATCGCTGATCATCGTGCGCATGAAGATGGCGTCATCGCAGACGAGCACAGTGTGATTCACAGACTTCCTCCGTGCGGGTGAATGGGCAGCGGGATGACGCCTACCCTCCGATGATCGGTGCGAAGACGGCGTCCACGTCGAGCAGGATGAAGTGCTGGCCTCCTGCACCGAGCCCGACCGCCTTGACCAGCCTGGGGTCGACTCCGGGCAGCTCCCGGCGCTCGACCACCGAGCCGGCGGGGACCTCGAGGAAATCCAGAACCTGACCGACGCCGAGACCGTAACCGCGGCCCCTCACCTCGAGTACGACGATGGCACCCTCGTCCGACGACCGCCGCTCCTGTTGCAGCAGGAGATGCCCGTCGAGGACGGTGAGCAGGCTGCCGCGGACGTTTACCAGCCCTTCGACCGTGTCCGGCACGCCGGGAATTCGGGTAGCCGGCAGGCGGGGGAGGATCTCACGCACGATCCCTGCCGGGGCCGCGCAGACAACCTCACCGATTCGAAAGATGACGGCATGAAGCGCGGGAGAGTTAGCCATCTCTATTAAAGAAACGAAGATAGCTAAGAGGCTCGGAACGGGCAACCAGTTCTTCGCCACCCGCTGCAACCAGTGCAGGCCAGAGATCTCGGGGCCATTCGGAGGTGAACTCGAGTGGTGCACCGCTCACAGGGTGGCGGAATGCCAGAGCGGCGGCGTGAAGTGCTTGCCGGGGCGTAGCCTGCTCCAGCACCTCCGCGGACCGGCGCTGGACCCCGGAGATCCGGCGGCTGCCGCCTCCACCGTACACCGGATCCCCAACCACGGGGTGGCCCAAGTGGCCGAGGTGGACCCGGATCTGGTGGGTCCGCCCGGTGTGCAACTCCAGCCGGAGAAGGTCCACCACGTCGAACCGCGCGACCACCGAGGCATCGGTTCGGGCGGCTCGGCCGGTGGCGGACACGACCATCCGCTTCCGGTCCTGCTGGTGTCGGCTGATGGGCGCGTCGATTTGGACCGGGCTCTTATCCAGATGACCCCATGCCAGAGCAGCGTAACTTCGGCGCACTCGGCGGGCGGCAATGGCGGCGCCGAGCCGGCGGTGGGCAATATCGGTCTTGGCCACGATCATGAGGCCAGATGTGTCCCGGTCCAGCCGGTGCACGATGCCGGGACGACCTTCCGCCCCGCCGGCTAAGGTGGTACCCCGCGCGACCAAGGCGTTGACCAGGGTGTCGTCCCAATGTCCCGGCGCCGGGTGAACCACCAGACCCGCAGGTTTGTCGATGATCGCCAGATGCTCATCCTCAAAGACGAGCGTAAGCGGGATGGCGCGGGGCTGGAGTGTGCGCGGTGGTTCGTTCTCGGGAAAGCGGACCGTGACCGTCTCACCGCGAGAGAGCAGCCGGGAGGCGCGGACCGGTTTCCCTCCGATGCTGACGAGCTTGTCGGCGATCAGGCGAGCGGCTTGAGTCCGGGAAATGGCAAGCTGATCTGCCAGGAAACGGTCTAAGCGTTCGGTCTCAGAAGTGAGTACGCTGAACTCAACGCTCCCCTCCTTCACGCCGCCGAAGCCGACTCCGGCTCCGGACGACGGGCGTCTTCCCGCCACAGCGATATGGCGAGGGCAATGGCGCCGCAGCTCACCGCGATATCGGCGACGTTGAAGGTTGGCCACCTGAGGGCACCGATCCCCACGTCCAGGAAATCCACCACACCTCTCGAGCTGCGCACCCGATCGATCAGGTTCCCCACCGCTCCGCCGGCCACCAGGCCGAGCGCCAGCTGACGGAACCGGTCTCCTACCGGGCTGCCGCGAGACATCCGGACCAGCACAAAGACGGCCACCAGCGCCACGGTGAAGAAGATCCAGCGGGAGTAGGGCCCGACGTGGAGACCAAAGGCCGCGCCCTGGTTGTAGACCAGCCGCAGCTGAAACCAGTCGCCGAACACCGACACCCCCGGCGTCCGCAGCAGCGTGGCCTCGGCGATGAGCTTGGTGATCAAGTCGAGCACCACCGTTGCCAGTGCCGCTCGGAGAAACACCTGCCGTTCAGCGCCGTTTGCCATCTTCCTCTTTCTCCTTGCAGGTGATGCAGAGCCGCGCGTGGGGCAACGCGTCGAGCCGCTCGAAATTGATCTCCTGCCCGCATTGCTGGCAGTGGCCGAATTTCTCGGGGGTCCCATAGAGCCGGCGGAGGGCCTCGTTCACGTGCCAGAGGTAGCGGCCCTCCTGCGAGGCAAAGAGAAACTGCTTCTCCCGCTCCATCGCGTCGGTTCCCTGGTCCGCCATGTGGAACGAATAGGAGGAGAGATCGCCGTCGGAGGATTGCAACGTCGCGTTGAAGGACTCGTCGTAGTAGCCCAGCTCCTTCATGACGCGGGCGCGCTCCTCCATGAGGCGCTTCTCGAGATGTGAAAGCTGTTTCTTATTCATTACTCGTCCATGGTTGAGGCCGACTCAGTTCCGGCCGTCCTGATAGCGTTGCACTCCCACCACCGCCCCATGCCCGTCGACGTCCACTTGCTGCTCCAGATCGGAGGCGGGTGCGCGGGTGCCTACCTCCAGCCCGCGAGCCAGCGTCTCAGCCCGAATGAAATCGGCATGCGCCCGCACCGCGTCGAGCACCGGCGGGTCACCGTCGATCCAGAGCTCGATCCGGTCGACATAGGCGTACCCGGCGTCCTTGCGGATACGCTGCACCCGGTTGACGATCTCCCGCGCCAGCCCCTCGCGGCGGAGCGGCTCATCGAGACGTGGATCCAGCGCGACCACGAACGGCCCGTTGCTCTGCACCAGCCAGTCGCTCGCCACCTCCCGTTCCACGGCCACGTCCTCCGGTAGGTAAGTGACCGGCTCGCCTTCGAGCTCGAGGGTGGCCGGACTTCCCCCCTCCAGACCGCGCAGCTGCCCCGGAGTAAGGGTGGCCGTAGCAGCAGCAATTGCGGGAGTCCGCTTGCCGTACCGTTTGCCCAGGGTCCTGAAGTTGGGCTTGGGCCGGAGCCGCACCAGCTCAGTATCGGAGGCAACGATCTCGATCTGCTTCACATTCACCTCCAGCCGGAGCAACCCGAGCAGCTCGTCCAGAGCCGGGCCCCGCACGCCGGCGGGGACTGCCACCTGCATCCGGCCCAGCGGCTGCCGAACCCGGATGTTCTGCTCCTCCCGGGCTGAACGGGCCAGCGAGGCCAGGCGGCGCACCGCGTCCATTGCCGTCTCCAGCTCGGGGCGGCGCAGCCCACGCGGTACCGGAAACCGTGCCAGGTGGGCGGATGTTCCCGTCAACGCTCGGTGCAGCCAGTCGCTCACGAACGGGGCAGCAGGCGCCAGCAGCTGACTCACCGTGGTCAGGGCTTCGTACAGGGTAGCCAGGGCTGCGGGATCGGCCACCGAATCCGGAGCCCAGAAGCGGGAACGGTTCACCCGGACATACCACTGGGATACGTCGTCGACCACGAAATCCATGATCGCACGCACCCCGGCAGTGACGTCGTATCCGCTCCACGCCTCCGATACCCTTTCCACCACCGCATCCAGTCGGCTCAGCAGCCAGCGGTCGGCCAGCGATCTCTTGGATGGGTCGGGAGACTTGGCCGGAGTCCATTCAGCCGCATATGCCGCAAAAAACTGATAGCTGTTCTTCAGTGCATTGAAGAATTTGCCGGCCACATCCGGAATGGTCTGCCGGTCGAAGTCCTTGGGCAGCCACACCTGGCTCGAGCCGAGCAGGTAAAGGCGGACGGTATCGGCGCCGTACTCCTCGATCACGGTCCAGGGATCCACCACATTGCCCCTGCTCTTCGACATCTTCTGGCCATCGGCATCGCGAACCAGGTCATTCACGATCACGTGGCGGTACGCCAGGCTGTCGAATGCCGTCGTCGCGATAGCCAGGAGCGAGTAGAACCACCCGCGGGTCTGGTCCACGCCCTCGCAGATGAAGTCGGCCGGGAAATGCTGGTCAAACTCCTTCTGGTGCTCGAAGGGGTAATGCCACTGGGCGTAGGGCATGGCCCCGGAGTCGAACCAGGTGTCGATCACCTCCGGGGTCCGGCGCATCAGGCCACCGCAGCGGCAGGCCCAGGTGTACTGGTCGATGAACGGCTTGTGCGGGTCGAAATCTTCCGGCAACGGACGCCCCCATCGTTCCGCCAGGTGGGGGTAGCTTCCGATCACCTCGATGTGGCTGGGATCGTTCTCGCAGACCCACACCGGCAGGGGCGTCCCCCAGTACCGGTCGCGGGACAACGCCCAGTCAATGTTGTTCTCCAGCCAGTCGCCGAACCGTGCCGCCCCGACTTCCGGCGGATGCCAGTCCACCTGCCGGTTCAGCTCCAGCATCCGGTCCTTCACGGCCGACGTTCGCACGAACCAGGAATCCCGGGCGTAATAGATCAGCGGACTGGAGCAGCGCCAGCAGTGCGGATAGGTGTGGCTGTAGGGCTGGGTCAGATGCCAGCGGCCGTCCTGCTTCAGCCGCTTCACGATCAGCTCGTTGGTCTCCGGGGCGGTGACCAGTCGGCCCTCGATCTCGGGCCAGTTGGTGCCGCTGAAGGTTCCATCGGGAGCAACCGGCCGCACCAGCGCGAGCCCATGCTCGATGCCGGCCTCATAGTCATCCGCGCCGAACGCCGGCGCCATATGCACCAGGCCAGACCCGTCCTCCGCGGTCACGAAATCGCCGGCCACCACTACGCGCGAGGCCCGGTCCTCGGGCAACGGCACCACCTCGAGCGGACGCCGATAACGGAGGCCGATGAGCTCGCTGCCTTTGAAGGTCCGCTCCGCACCGAGCTCGCCGAAGGTGGGGGCGCCCGGCTTCGAGCTGCTTGGCAGCTTGGCCTGGCTGGTCGCGAGAATCAGACGGCGGTCCCCCACCCGGTATTCGCCGTACTCCAGTTCCGGGTGAACCGCCACCGCCACGTTGGAGAGCAGCGTCCACGGTGTCGTGGTCCAGACCAGGAGCTGGCGAGCGGGATCGTCCTCCAGCGGGAAAGTCACATAAATCGAGTTGGTCGTGACCTGCTCGTATCCCAGCGCGAGCTCGTGGCTCGAGAGCACGGTGCCGCAGCGGGGGCAGTAAGGCAGGACCCGGTGTCCCCGGTAGAGCAGCTCTCGCTGGTGCAGACGCTGGAGCAGCCACCACACGCTCTCGATGTAGTCGTTGCTGCAGGTGATGTAGGGATGCTCGTAATCCAGCCAGTACCCGATCCGGTCGGAGAGATCCTCCCACTCCGCCTGGTATTTGAACACGCTCTTCCGGGCCCGGGCATTGAACTCCTGCACCCCGAACCGTTCGATGTCTTTCTTGCCGTTGAGCCGGAGCTCCTTCTCCACCTCGATCTCGACTGGCAGGCCGTGGGTGTCCCACCCCGCAATCCGAGTCACCGACTCTCCCCGCATCGAGTGGAAGCGGCAGATGAGGTCCTTGATCGTCCGGGAAAAGACGTGATGGATGCCCGGCCGGCCGTTAGCGGTGGGAGGACCCTCGAAGAACACGAAGGGAGGACCGCCCCGCCGGGCCTCGACGCTCTGGCGGAAGAGTCCCTCCTCCTTCCACCGCGCGAGCTGCTCCTGCTCCAGCTCGTTCGCCGTGAGGTCGGGCCAGGAGGGGAACGCCATCAGGCCAGTCGCTCCACCAGACGAGTGATGAGACGAGTCAACGACGGTTCGGCCCGTCCGGCGGTTGCAATGATCCGGCCGATGTCCGCCGGCTCCAGGGCGTCGGGCAGACACTGATCGGTGATGATGGAGATGCCGACGGTCCGCATGCCGGCATGCGCCGCCACGATGACCTCGGGCACGGTCGACATGCCCACCACGTCGGCTCCCATGCCCCGCAGCATGCGGTACTCCGCGCGAGTCTCCAGGTTGGGTCCCGGCACCGCGACGTAGACGCCCTCTCGCAGGGTGATGCCGAGCTCCAGGGCGGCCGCGCGGGCGAGTGCGCGAAGCTCCGGATCGTAAGGTGCCGACATGTCGGGGAAGCGCGGTCCCAGCCGCTCGTCGTTGGGGCCAATCAGTGGATTATCGCCGAGCAGATTGAGGTGATCGCTGAGCAGGACCAGGTCGCCCGGACTCCAGAGCGGGTTCATCCCGCCGCAGGCATTGGAGACAATGAGGAACCGCGCCCCCAGCGCGCGCATGACCCGCACCGGGAAGGTCACCTCGCCGAGCCCGTAGCCCTCGTAGCGGTGGAAGCGGCCTTGCATCGCCACAACCGGACGGTTTCCCAGCCGGCCGAGCAGAAGCCGGCCGGCGTGACTCTCCACGGTGGACAGAGGAAAGCCGGGAATCTCCTGATACGGAACGGTGGCTTCCACCGCGATCTCCCCGGCCAAGCCACCTAAACCGGTGCCCAGAATGATGCCGACCTGGGGTTGAAGAGCAGTTCGCTCCCGAACCACTCCCGTGGCGACTTGGATCCGTTCCATCAGCCCGGGCGCCGCGGTCACTTAGGGGCTCCCGGCTTCGGGGCTCCCGGCACCGTCTCCTCCGACCCGTCGGGAGTTCCGGGGCGAACCCGGCGCTGCAGCCCATCCACCTCGCCGAGGTGCCGCTCCAGCAAGGTGCGGAAACTCGCCACGTAGGCGCTGAACTGGCGGGCCACCCCATCGGCACGCTCGCGCACGACCGCTTCTTCCTGGTGGGCTCGCTCCAGAATCTGTTCGGCCTCCGCTCTCGCATCGCGTAACACCAGCTCCGCTTCCTTTTCGGCCTGTTCCCGGCTGTCCACCCTCAGCTGCTGGGCGGCGACCAGCGCCTCGTTCATGGCCCGTTCCCGATCGCGGAAGGCGCGCAGCTGTTCCTGAGCGCTGCGGAGCCGCTCCTCATGTTGGGCGCGGTCGCGCAGCAGCCGCTCGAGCTCTTCCGAGATCGCCAGCTTGAACTCATCGACCTGGGCCCGATCGTAGCCCCGCAGCGTCCGGGCGAATTCCTGCGAGCGGACGTCCAGCGGTGTGAGATGAAAGGCGTGGTCATCGGTCATGACTTCCGCTCCCCAAACAGAACGGTTCCCAGCCGGATCATCGTGGCCCCCTCCTCTACGGCAATCGGGTAGTCGCCCGACATGCCCATCGATAGCTCGGCCAGCCGATGCCCGGAGCGCTCCGCCGCGTCCCGCAGCTCACGCAGCCGCCGGAACGCGCGACGTTGCTCAGCGGAATCGTCGGTCAGGGCGCTCATGGTCATGAGCCCCCGTACCTCGACCCGCTCGAGCGAACGCAGCTGGTCCAACAGGACCGGGAGCGACTCGGGCGAGACCCCACCTTTCTGCGGCTCGTCGGAACAGTTGACCTGTATCAGCACGCCCTGCCGGACGCCGGCCGGAACCCGCCGGTCAAGCTCGATCGCTAAGTCGGCCCGATCGATCGAGTGGATCAGTGCAAAGCGGCCCACTACCTGCCGGGCCTTGTTCCGCTGCAAGGTACCGATCAGATGCCATTCGATCGGAAGATCAGGCACTGCCTCCTGCTTCTGGAGCGCCTCCTGAACCCGATTCTCTCCGATGTCGCGCAGGCCCGCCGCAAGCGCCGCACGAATCGCTTCCGGCCCGTGGGTCTTGGTGACCGCCACGATGCGCACCGGGTGCCGCCAGCCCCCGACCGCCTGGCTTTGGGCCACCGTAGCGCGAACGGCGGCCAACCGGGCCGGCAGGCCTGGGAAGTCCATAACCCTCTAATTTATCGGGGGATGCTCGGTTATTGAAGCGGCGAGGTACTGTCCGCCCCGCGAATACGGAGTTCGGCCAGAGCGGCGCGTAGCGCCGGATTCGGGGTGAGCTGCATGGCTCGCTCCAGGGTCCTCATCAGCTTGTCATGCTCACCCCGGGCGCTGTAGACATAGGACAGCTGGGTATAGGGGAGTGACAGGGTGGAGGCGATGCTGGCGCTGGTGCTCTCCAGCTTCGTGACATCACCCTCCAGCAGGCCGGCGTAGCGGTACGTCTCCCACAGGAGCCGCTCCGTGGTGGGAAGGTCCAGCGGTGCCCCCGCCAGCTTCCGGGTATCGATGGCGGGAGACGTGGTATCCAGCGGGCTGGTGCGAAGCGCGAAACCCAGCGCCTGCTGAACCACATAACTCTCCAGGCCACCGAACTCTCGCCCGGTAGTGATGGCCCATACGATGGGGCGCCGGCCGATGTTCTGCTGCACCACGCCGAGGGTCAGAATGTCGTTGGGAAGGAGAAAGGTCCCCGCCTTCAGGGTGCGGGTGAGTGGTCCCAGCGAGACTCGTTGATCCTCCGGAACCATGTAGCCGCTCATGGCAGTCGCGATCATCGAGTCGGTCATGCCATGCAGCGGCTGGGCTGGAGGCGGCTTGATGTCACCTTGCCAGATTACAGGCAGCCTCTTGCGGTCCACCGGCCGCACCGGCGCGTCCCGCAGTTGCCTCATGTACCAGTCGGTGTTGGCAAGGGCCAGACATACCACGACGACATCTTGTCGGATACCCGCGACCTCCTGAGCCCACCAGAGCGGGAAGGTGTCGTTATCACCGTAGGTGAACAGGATGCCATAGGGCGCCGCGGTGTTGAGCAGATCGTAGGCCCAGTCGGCCGCGAGGCGCGCATCGGGACCATGGCGCCTGGACGCAGCGGACCAATTGAAGGCCACCGGCAGGAGCGCAAGGAAGAGTGCGGCAGGCGCCAATCGGCGCACGGCCTCCCGCCGATTCATCAGCGCCCGCGCGACGACCACCAGCCCCATCCCCGCCCACAGCCCCCACACGATGAAGCTCACCACAAAGAAGTAGTCCCGCTCCCGAACCTCGTGAGCCGCTGCCGCCGGATAGGAATCGAACCAGCGGCCGAAACCGGGCCTGAAGTTCATGTAAATCACCAGACCCGGACCGGTGATCAGGAACAGAGCAGCCAGGAGCCACCAGGCAGAGCGATCGGCCCGGCGTTGCGCCAGCGAACCGCTGATCCCCAGCGTTGCAAAGACGATGGCGACGGCAGCCTGGAGCCAGATCCCCAGGGACTTGGCCCACTGCCAGACGAAGTAGACCACGTAATCACAGAACTGGATCGCCAGGAGCCCGAGAGTACGTCCCGGGTTGTCAGGCCCGTGCGCCACGGTGGGATCGTCCAACGGAGTACGCGGCGGATACTGCGCCCGCCGGATGACCGCGAGCAGCGCGTCGAAGGTGGCTGGGGCCGCCTCGTTGATCGGGGGATGCTGGGCCGACCGGAGATAGAGATACAGGTAAGGCGTAATGCCGATGGCCGCGACGAACAGCGTGAGCAATGCAAAGGCCCCTACGCCGCCCAGGACGGCGTAGATCGCCGCTCCCAGAAAGCAAAGCCCACCCAGCGCTATCAGCCCGGTGCTGCCCAGGCCGGTGCCGATCAGCAGCGCCCAGATACCAGCAACTACGGCAGCCTGACTCCATTCCGCCCGCCGCTGCGACGGATCGGACGCGGGCGAGCTGCGCAGGGTGCTGAGCATGAACATGACCACCGCTGGGCCGGCCAGCAGCGCCAGTAGATGATTGCCGATCGAGATCCCCGCCAGATAGACGATCAGGAGGAGCACTCGACCCGCCCGATCGGTCCCCCGATATCTGCGCCAGACCAATGCCAGCCAGCTCATCGCGGCGATGGTGAACGTCGCGACCGCATAGACCTCGGTCTCGTTCGAGTTCTGCCAGTTGGTGAAGGTGAAAGCGCC
>JBGQLP010000023.1:0-46388 GCA_041500125.1 Gemmatimonadota bacterium | reverse complement strand
TCGACGGCGCGGTTTGGCACCTCGATGTCGGCTTATCACATCCTGGGGCTGGAGAAGGTCCCAAGGGTCCGGCTGTTCGCCGGTTAAAGTGGTACATGAGCTGGGTTCAGAACGTCGTGAGACAGTTCGGTCTGTATCCGTTGTGGGCGTGGGAGTGTTGAGGGACGTCGTCTCTAGTACGAGAGGACCGAGACGAAGCGACCGCTCGGGTACGGGCTATCCTGCCAAGGGTATCGCCCGGTAGCGATGTCGCGCGGAGATAACCGCTGTAGGCATCTAAGTGGGACACTCTTCCCAAGATGAACACTCCTGGGGCATAAGCCCCCTAAAGGGCCCAGGGAGACTACCTGGTTGATAGGCCGCAGATGCACGGCGCGCAAGCGCTTTAGTCGAGCGGTACTAATCGCCCGTGAAGTTTGATCTCTTCTTTCTTCATACTACACACCATCCATACCTCCGTTGTCGGTCGAGGGTCTAGCGACCCTCGACCTGAAAAAACGGCTGACGACTAGCGCGCAGGGGCCACACCCGTTCCCATTCCGAACACGGCAGTTAAGCCCTGCAGCGCCGATGGTACTGCAACTGCGAGGTTGCGGGAGAGTAGGCCGTCGCCAGCCTTTCTTTGAAAGCCCCATCAGCCCTTCGGCTGGTGGGGCTTTCGTCTAGGGTCCAGAGTCTAGACCTTTCCTTTATGCCACAACGAACCGGCCACATCGCCCTCGCCGGCGCGCCTAACGTGGGCAAGTCCACCCTCCTGAACGCCCTCGTTGGCCAGCATCTCGCCATCGTGAGCCCCAAGCCCCAGGCAACCCGGCTCCCCGTGACTGGCCTGCGAACCGAAGGTGACACCCAATTCATCTTTCATGATCTGCCCGGTCTGCTCGAGCCCGGCTATCTACTTCAGGCCCGCATGCGCGAAATCGCGCTGCATACCGCGGCCGAGATGGACCTCATACTTCACCTTCATCCCGCCCCTCAGGCCCCGGCGCCGCCTTTCGAACGGCTGGCTGGCCTCACTACACCACTCCCGGTCCCGATCCTCACCGTGTATACCAAGGGTGATCTCGTCCCTCCCGGGGAGCGAGCCACGTTGGAACAGACGGCTCCGGTCGTCGCCGCCGCCGGCGATCAGGGGTTGGAGCGGCTGCTGGAGCGGATACGCCCCTACCTGCCCGAGAGGGAGTTCGAGCATCACTCCGACGACATCGGGACCCAGCCGCTCCGCTTCTTTGTGGTCGAGTACCTGCGCGAGGCGGCCTTTGAGCTGCTGGGCGACGAGCTGCCCTATTCCTTCACCGCCGAGGTAGAGGAGTTTCGCGAAGCGGAGCGGCCTATATACATTCGAGTCACCCTCTTCGTCGAGCGGGAGTCGCAGAAGGGGATCGTGATCGGCCGCTCGGGCCAGACCTTGAAAGCGCTGGGTTCCCACGCCCGCGCTCGGCTGGAGCACCTGATCGGCGGGCCGGTGTATCTCGATTGCTGGGTCAAGGCGCTGCCCAACTGGCGGAAGAGCCCAGCAGCGCTCGTCCGTTTCGGTTTTCCCGCCGTGCCCTCGGGGGCCCATCCTCAGGGACATACCTCCCGGGACAAGGAGACCGCATGACGCTTTCCCCCGAGCTGCTACAGATCCTGGTCTGCCCCAAGTGCAAGGGTGATCTGGAATATCGGGCCTCTCCCGAGGCGCTGATCTGCCATTCCTGTCGGCTCGTGTATCCGGTCGAGGACGGCATCCCCATCATGTTGATCGACGAAGCCAAGCCGCTCTGAATCAGCCTCCACCTCCCCGAATGAACCCCCACACGCTGAGCGCGTACGCTCAGCGGGCGCTGGAAAACGCTCGGGCCGAGGCCTTGGGCCTGGGCCATGACTCCATCGGAGCTGAGCACATTGTGCTCGGATTGTTGCGGGGCGAGGGCCCGGCGGGTGCTCTCTTTGCCCGGCTGGGCCTGGATCTCGACGCCGTGCAGAAGCGGCTGGAGTCCGGGGGCCGACGCCGCCAGCCTCGGAGCACCAATGAGGAGTTGGCGTATACCTCGCATGCCAAGCGTCTCATCGAGGTCGCCTCCAAGGAGGCGCGGGAATCGGGCACCGGGCTCTCCGCGGAGCACCTGGTGCTGGCCGCCCTGCAAGAGCCGCGCGGCACTCTCGCGAAGATCCTCGGTGAGGCGGGGGTCTCGCTGGAGCGCGCCCAAACCGAGCTCGAGAGGGTGGCGCGCGGCGACCCAGCGCCCCCAAGGGTGCACCGTGACTTGGTCGGCCGTCCCACTCCGGGCATACCGTGGCGGCTGTTGCTGCTCATTGCCGTTCCGGCGAGCATTGTGCTGGAGCGGGTGATCCACGCCTCTGCGCTCCCGGTCTTCGTGGTTGCCTGCCTGGGGGTCCTGCCATTGGCCAGCTACATGGGCGAGGCCACCGAGCATCTCGCGCATCGGACCGGTCCGGTGATCGGCGGCCTGCTCAACGCCACCTTCGGGAACGCCGCCGAGCTGATCATCTCGATCGTCGCGCTCCAGGCAGGTCTGGTGCAGCTGGTCAAGGCGTCCATCACCGGGAGTATCCTGGGGAATCTGCTGCTCATCCTAGGATTGTCGGTGGTAGCCGGTGGCCTTAAGCGCAGCGAGCTCCGCTTCAACCGCACCACCGCCGGCATGAGCGCCGGAATGCTGGCCCTCGCCGTAGTGGCCTTGGTCCTTCCCGCCCTCTTCCATTCCTTACACCCCGAGCAGGCTGCCAGGCTATCCGAGCTCCGGATGTCGGAGGCAGTGGCAGTCATCCTCCTGATCACTTACGGACTGTCGCTCCTCTTCACCCTCAGGACTCACCGGTGTCTGTTCTGGTCGGAGGGTCACCCAGTGGAAGGTCCGGCGTGGGGTGCGGGCAAGGCCACCCTGATCCTGGGACTTGCCACGGTGGGTGTCGCCATCGAGTCGGAGCTGTTGGTCCATGCGGCCACGGAGGCCACCAAGACGGTGGGACTCACCCAGACCTTTCTCGGCCTCATCATCATTCCGATCATCGGCAACGCGGCGGAACACGCGACAGCCGTGGTGGTTGCCCGTAAGGGCAAGATGGACCTGGCCTTGCAGATCGCCCTCGGGTCCAGTACTCAGGTTGCCCTGCTGGTTGCGCCGATACTTGTGTTCGCGGGAGTGGTCCTCGGGCGGGACATGAACCTCGTTTTCACCCCCTTCGAGGTGATAGCGCTGGGTATGGCCACCATCGTCACAGCCATCATCACTCTGGATGGGGAGTCCCATTGGTTCGAGGGGGTCCAGCTACTGGCGGTCTACGGGATGGTGGCCGTGGGGGCCTTCTTCCTGGTTTGACAGGTCGGAGTGCGGTTCCTAAGTTAGCTAGACGTAACTCCTTACGAGAGGCAATGGGTGCGGACTCGCCCGACGATTCTCTTCTTTTCGCCGGACGGTTGTCCGGTGCCGGCCCTGGTTCGCCAATGGGCCGCGGTCCACACGTTTCCGCTGCTGGTGTTCGACCAGGCAGCGGAGGTGGAGTCGATCGTCCTGCGAGGCCATCCCTGCCTGTTGTTCATCGATGGAGACAGCTCGGGCACCGATGGCATGGGGTTGGTCCGGCGGCTCAAGAGTGATGCCTTCACCGCGATCGTGCCGGTGACCACCCTGGTCGGGACCCACCATCCAGAGCAAGTCCAGGCCTGGTTCGGGTCCGGCGCCGACGAGGTCATTACCGGCCTGTTCTCGCCGGCCGAGCAGCGCTCCCGGCTCGATTCCATGCTGGTGCGCACCGAACGCGACGTGTCGGTGCACCCCTCAACCCGGCTTCCCGGCACCACGGAGATCGAGCGGGAAATCCGCCGCCGGCTGGAGTCCAACCAGGAGTTCGCCGTCTGCTACGCCGATCTGGATCACTTCAAGGAGTTCAACGATCGCTACAGCTACTATGAGGGGGACCGAGTCATCTACATTCTGTCCCGTATCCTGCACGACGTCGTCAAAGGTCTCATGGGCCAGCGCGGCTTCGTCGGGCATATCGGGGGCGACGACTTCATCTTCATCATTCCTGCGGGGGACATCAGTCCGGTCTGCAGCGAGATTCTCGAGGTCTTCGATGCCCTCGTTCCCCTGCAGTACAACGATCAGGACCGCCGGGCGGGCTATTTCTTCGGGAAGGATCGGCGGGGGCAGCTCCACCGGGTTCCGCTCATGACGCTGTCGATCGGGATTGTCACCAACCGGCATCGCCGGTTTGCGCATCCGGCGCAGGTGAGCGAGCTTGCCACCGAGATGAAGAGCTACGCGAAGACCCTGCCCGGGTCGGTATTCGTAGTCGACCGGCGGCACGGAGCAAACGGGGAGGAAAGGTCAGGACCTGCCTCCAGAGAGAAGTCTTGAGGATCTCGCGATGAACGTCACCTGCCCGAATTGCGCCACTATCTATCGGATCGACCCGGCCAAGGTCCCAGAGGCCGGGGTTCGTGCCCGATGCAACGTGTGCAGCGCCGTGTTCGCGGTACGACGGGAAGCGGAGCAGGGACGACCAGCTCCTGCCGCAGCACCGGCGTCCAAACCGGTCGCCGCACCAGCACCGGCCGCGGCGGCCGAGTCGAGCCGCCCCGTGGTCAGGGAGGTACCGCCTACCCCGCAGCCTGCGGCGATCCCCGAGCCGCCGAGAGCCGCGGTTCCCGGAGCCGCACCTCGACCTGCCGCAGGACCCCCGCCAGCTGCACCCGCGGGGCCCCAGCAGCGTCCGGTCGCGCCTCCGCGTCCCGCTGCCCCGGCGGCTGGTCCACCGAGTCCAGCAACCCGGCCCGGAGTCGCAGTCCCGGGAAGGGCCGCTCCCGCACCCGCTGGGCGGGCTAGTCCCGCTCCTCCGTCGGCCCCGCCTGCGTCGCCTCGGGCTCCCGCGCCGGCCAGCGTTCCTCCGGTCTCAGCGGCTCCGGCCGCGCCCCCGCAGCCCGCCGCCCCGGTGGCGGCACCGGCCGGTACTGCACCTCCCCGTCCAGCGAGCCCGGCTGCGGGGCGGCCCGCCAACCCGTTCCTTTCACAAGACCCTGCCCTCAAGGCGCGCCGGCTGGCCCGAGCGCTCATCTCTGATATGGTGGTGTACCATCCGGGTAAGCGGCAGGAAGGCCTTCGGGACGGCAATCTCAAGGAGCTCTTCGAGGAGGAGATCAAGAAGAGCTGGGAGGAGTATGCCGAGCAGGTCGGCAAAGAGGTCGCTGAATCCACCGCCTACTTCCGGGAGGCCTTGAACGAGATCCTGGCCGGCGGCAGGCAGATGTTTTGAGGTGAGAGGTGAGAGGTAAGAGGTGAGAGGTACTCGGATACCGCCATTCCGTAGCGTTTCCCCTCTCAGATCTCACCTTTCACTTCTCACCTCTTGCCTCTCACCTCTCACCTCTCACCCCCATTAACTTTCCCTCCATATCTCATGGGGAGAAGCTGGCATGTCCGAGCTAGTGGACCGTCTCACCGACCTGAAACGCCGGGTCACCGAGCTTCGAGAGTTTCTTTGACTTGCCCGGGAAAGCCGAACGGCTGACCGCGCTGGAGTCCCGGCAGTCCATGCCCGGTTTCTGGGCCGATCCCGAAGCAGCGCGCACCTCCGTCCAGGAGATCAAGACCCTCAAGAACTGGCTCACTCCCTACGACACTCTGAATCACCGGCTCGAGGGAGCGCTCGAGATGGCCGAGCTCCTGGAGGCCGAGCCGGATGAAGCCCTACAGGCCGATCTGGCGGGCGAAGCGGACGAGATCGAAACTGCCGCCGAAGCCTTCGAGCTCCAGGCCATGCTCCAAGGGCCGGAGGACTTTCGGGACGCACTCCTGACCATCCATCCGGGCGCGGGCGGTACCGAGTCGCAAGACTGGGCCGAGATGCTGATGCGGATGTATGTGCGCTGGGCTGAGCGGCACGGCTTCGAGGTGTCGATTCTGGATCTTCTGCCGGGTGAAGAGGCCGGCATCAAGTCGGTCTCGATCGAGATTCGGGGTCAGTATGCCTACGGCTACTTGAAGGCGGAAAAGGGGGTCCACCGCCTGGTCAGAATCTCGCCCTACGATTCGCAGGCCCGTCGGCACACCTCGTTTGCGTCGGTCTTCGTCTACCCCGACATCGACGACACCATCGAGATCGATCTGCGCGACGAAGACATCAAGATGGACGTCTTTCGCGCGTCGGGAGCCGGCGGCCAGCATGTCAACAAGACCTCCTCGGCCGTCCGACTGACGCACATTCCGACCAACACGGTCGTCTCCTGCCAGCAGGAACGCAGCCAGACGAAGAACCGGGCCACCGCGATGAAGATGTTGCGGGCCGCCATATACCAGAAGAAGCTGGAGGAGCAAGAGGCTGCCCGCGCGGTCGTCGAGGCAACCAAGACCGACAACTCATGGGGCAATCAGATCCGCTCCTACGTCTTCCAGCCCTACACGATGGTCAACGATCACCGAACCGAGGTAAAGGTCGGCGACGTGCAGCGGGTCATGGATGGAGATCTGGACCCGTTCATACAGGCATACCTGAAGCGGTTCGGAGGCAAGGCGGCGTGAGCGTTGTGGAGGAGCGTTCGTACGTCGAGACCGCCCGGCGGGAGAAGCGGGCGGCCCTGGAGGCGCTGGGCGTCCGGCCCTTCGCCTATCGGTACGAGCGTTCGCACACGGCCCAGGAAGCGGCCGAGTCCTACCGGGATTCCATGGGGGACCAGGGTCCCTCCGTCACCGTAGCGGGCCGGATCGTGTCCTGGCGCCCCAAGGGTAAAGTGGTGTTCGGCGACATCGAGGACGCGAGCGGGCGCATCCAGGTGTACTTCCGCCAGGACGATCTCGGCGCCCGATACGAGGTGGTCAAGCTGCTCGATCTGGACGACCATGTCGGCATTGCCGGAAGGGTGTTCCGCACCAAGGCGGGCGAGATCACCGTCAAAGGGTCGGATGTGACCTTGCTGGCCAAGTCGCTGCGGCCCTTGCCGAGAGGGAAGACCCAGTCAACTGAAGAAGGCGCGGTCACCTTCGGCGGCCTGACCGATCCCGAGGTCCGGTATCGCCAGCGGTACGCGGACCTCGCGGTGCATCCCGAGGTTCGGGATGTCTTCCGCCTTCGCGCCAAGGCTGTCTCGTGGATCCGCCGGTTTCTCGACGAACGCGGCTTCCTGGAGGTCGAGACGCCGATCCTGCAGCCGCTCTATGGCGGTGCGGCGGCGCGCCCGTTCGTCACCCATCACAATGCCCTGGATATGCCGCTCTACCTCCGCATCGCCGACGAGCTGTATCTCAAGCGGCTGCTGGTGGGTGGGCTGGAGCGGGTCTACGAGATCGGGCACGACTTCAGGAACGAGGGCATGGACCGGACCCACAATCCGGAATTCACCATGCTCGAGCTGTACCAGGCATACGCCGATTACAACGATATGATGAGCCTGACGGAGGCGATGGTCGTGGGAGTCGTGGAGCATACCGTCGGCCTCACCGTTCTCGAGCGCGACGGCTCTACCCTGAACTTCCGGCCTCCGTTCCAGCGTCTCTCCTTCGTGGAGGGGGTGCGCGTGCGGACTGGACTCGATCTCCGTACCGCCGGCGAGGACGAGATGCGCCGCCTGCTCCTGAAGGCAGGGAGGGAAGCGGATGCGGTGGCGGATCTCTCGGGTGGCAAGCTGCAGGACGAGGTCTTCAAGACCTTCCTCGAACCGCACCTGGTGCAGCCGACCTTCGTGGTGGACTACCCCAAGGCACTGTCACCGCTGGCCAAGGAACACCGGAGCGACCCAGCGCTCACCGAACGGTTCGAGCTATTCGTGGGCGGCCGGGAGTTGGTGAACGCGTTCAGCGAGCTCAATGATCCCGACGATCAGCGCCGCCGCTTCGAGGATCAGGTCCGGCAGCGGGCCGCCGGAGACGAGGAGGCGCACAGCTATGATGCCGACTACATCCGCGCGCTCGAGTACGGCATGCCACCGGCGGGTGGTCTTGGACTGGGAGTCGATCGTTTGATGATGCTGATCGCCGACCAAGCCTCCATTCGTGATGTGATCATCTATCCGGCGATGCGCCCGGAGGGAACGTGATGGGCGGAGAGCCGGTCAGGCGATCAGGCGCGTGGACGCGACTTCTGGCTGCGTGGCGCGAGTTGACCGCAACATTCCACTGGCCTTCGAAGCTGGAGTGGCGGATCGCGCGGCGGTATCTGAGGAGCCGGCGCAACTCCCGGACGGCCTCGTTGAACACAGTGATCTCGACTGGTGGGGTAGCGGTTGGCGTGACTGCCCTGATCGTCGTGCTCGGGGTGATGAACGGGCTCCGGGATGATCTGCGGGAGCGGATCCTGGTGGCCAATCCGCACCTTCGGATTCTCACCTTCGGCTCCGGCCTGCGGGTGGATGACTGGCAGAAGGTGCTCGCAGAGGTGCGCAAACAGCCCGGTGTGGTGGCTGCCAGCCCCGAGGTGATCAGCCAGGCCGGAATCACCGCGGGCCAGGACTATGGCGAGGGTGTAAACCTGCTCGGCTTCGACCCCGACACCGGAACCAAGTCCGTCACCTCGCTGCCGCAGTCGATCACCAAAGGCGATCTCTCGTTCCGGACCACCAAGCCCGGAGTCGACGGCGGGGTCCTGCTCGGTTCCCGATTGGCCTCCCGCCTGTCGGTTTATCCTGGTGACATCGTGACCCTGGTCCCGGTCACCCAGGCCAAGGTCAATCCCGCGCTGGGCGTGGCCGTCCCGCGGTTTTGGAAGTTCGAGGTCACCGGCTTGTTCGATACTGGCATGTTCCAGTATGACAACCAGTTCGTGGTCATGTCTCGGGAGAAGGCTCAACGTTTCACCGGACTGGGGGACGCCGTATCTGGTATCGCGGTCCGGGTCGCGGACCCCGAGCGCGCTCCCGAGATCGGCGCCGCGCTGGAGAACCGGCTCGGCTACCCCTACCGCGCCCTCGATTGGCAGACTCAAAACTCCAGCCTCTTCAGCGCGCTGCAGCTGGAGAAGCTCGCCATGGGGCTGATTATCTTTTTCATCATGGTCGTGGCCGCGTTCAACATCGTGGGTACGTTGACCATGGTGGTGACCGACAAGACCAAGGAGATCGGGATCCTGCGGGCGATGGGTCTCACCTCGACGGCGGTGGCCAGGGTGTTCCTGGTACAGGGGGCGGTGATCGGGCTGGTGGGGACTGGGATAGGGCTCCTGTTCGGGCTCTCACTGGCCTATGTGGTGGACCGGTCAGGCTGGGTCCGGATCAATCCTGCGATATATTTCATCGATCACCTCCCGGTTCACATCGAGTGGCTGGACGTGGGCGTCGTGGTGCTGGCCAGCCTCGCCATCGCCCTGGTCGCGACCGTCTATCCCTCGCGCTCCGCTGCCGCGCTGACTCCCGTCGAAGCGATCCGCCACGAATGACGGCGATCCTGGAGAGCCAGGGGCTGCGGAAGATCTACCGCGGCGGCGACGGCAACCCGATCGAGGTATTGTCGGGCATCGATCTCACCGTGAGCCGCGGGGAGTTCGTGGCCATCGTGGGAGCCAGCGGCTCGGGCAAGAGCACGCTGCTGCACTTACTGGGCGCGCTGGACCGGCCGTCGGGCGGTACGGTGCTGCTGGCCGGCCAGGCCTATGAGGACGAACCCGAGGACCATCTGGCCGCGGTGAGAAACAGAAAGCTGGGGTTCGTGTTCCAATTCCATCACCTGCTCCGGGAGTTCACCGCGCTGGAGAACGTCATGATGCCCCTTCTGATTGCAGGGGAGAGCGACGTCAGGGCCCGCTCCCGGGCTGAGGAGCTGCTTGCGGCAGTCGGCTTGGCCGGCAGGATGTCACACCGCCCCTCGCAACTCTCGGGTGGGGAGCAACAGCGGACGGCCGTCGCCCGCGCGTTGGTGGCCGATCCGCTGGTGATCCTGGCCGACGAGCCCTCGGGCAATCTCGACAATGCGAACAGCGAGCGACTGCACCAGCTGTTCGCGCATCTATCCCGGGAGTTCGAGACCGCCCTTGTCGTCGTCACCCACAACCGCTCGTTGGCCGGCCGGGCCGATCGGGTCTTGTCACTCGAAGGGGGCCGCCTGGTGCCACTCTCCGGTGTAGAGTCGATGCCCTGATGTCCTGCGAGCAATGCCACGAACGGGAGGCGGTCATTCACCTGACCCAGATCGTCAACGAGCAGGTCACCACGCTGCACCTCTGCGAGCGTTGTGCGGCAGAGAAAGGGGTGGAAAGTCCTGGCGCGGCGCCGAAGACACCTCTGGGAACCTTCCTCGCGGCGATGGGACAGGAGCTCCCGGAACAGACCCCGGCGGCTCGGACCGGTGACGCCTGCCCTCGCTGCGGTGGATCACTGCAGGACTTTCGGGAGAGTGGCCGGCTGGGTTGCCCCGACTGCTATCGCTCGTTCGAAGTGCCGCTTCGCGACCTGCTCCGCCGCCTGCATGGATCCACCCACCACAAGGGTGAGCGCTATGCCGAGCGGGGCAACTCGACGAACGGGGAGCGGCAGCAGGCGATCGAGCTGCGGGAACAGCTGCGCCTCGCGGTCGAGACCGAGAACTTCGAGCTGGCCGCCGAGCTGCGCGACCGGCTTCGGGTACTGGAATGATCGATCTCAGTCTGCTGACCGACGGTGGCGTGGGCTGGCTCGATGCCAGCGGGCCGTCGAGCCACCTGGTGCTTTCCACCCGGATCCGGCTGGCCCGGAATCTGGCCGGCCGTGTGTTCCAGGGACGCAACTCTGAGTCCGAGCGGGAGGACATTCTCGAGAGTGTCGAGGCCGCCGCCCGGGACACCGTGCTGCTTCGCCGGGCGATCAAGTTCCGGCTCGACCACCTGGACCGGACCGACCGGCAATTATTGCACGAGCGACACCTCGTCAGCAAAGAACTAGCCGGTCTGGATGCCGACGGCCGGGTCCGGTCCGGAGCTTCCCTGCTGGTGCAAGACCGGCTCGGGGTCATGCTGAACGAGGAGGATCATCTGCGGCTGCAAGGGCTGCATTCAGGCTTTGCCCTGGATGCCGCGTATGCCGAGGTCGACAGGCTCGACGCCGAACTGGGACAACGACTTGCATTCGCATTTCATTCTGAGTTTGGTTACCTTACGTCGTGTCCGACCAACGTCGGCACAGGGCTGCGGGCCTCGGTTCTGATCCATTTGCCGGGGCTGGTGTTGACCAAGGAAATCTCCAAGGTTTTGCAGGGCTTGGCGCAGGTTGGGCTGACCTTCCGCGGCCTGTACGGCGAAGGAAGCGAGGTCGTCGGCAACTTCTTCCAACTGTCAAACCAGACGACGCTCGGCAGTTCCGAGTACGAGCTACTCGACCACCTCGGTAAAATGGTCCGGCGGGTCATGGACTATGAAGAGCAGGCTCGGCAGGTGCTGCTGCGTGACGCCCCCGCAATCATCGAGGATAAGGTCTGGCGGGCGTATGGGTTGCTTCGTTATGCACGAGCCCTGTCGTTCGAAGAGGCAATGAACTTGTTGAGCGGGGTACGACTCGGTGTCGGAGTCAGCCTCATACCCGATGTCGGCATGTATACGCTCAACAAGTTGTTGGTCTACACGCAGCCGGCCCATTTGGCGGTGGCTGAGGGGGTGGCGCCGAGCGATCCTGAGCTACCCGTGCGACGGGCACAGTTCGTGCGCAAAGTGTTGGAATCCGAAGTGGGACGCCGTGGATGAGCCGCGACGACGGGGCTTCGGAGCTACGTAGGGTATCGCGATGAACGGCTACAATTTCACCGATCGTGTCCGCAAAGTCCTGCAGATGGCCCGCGAAGAAGCGGCGCGGCTGCATCACGAATACGTGGGGACGGAGCACATCCTCCTTGGCCTCATCCGAGAGGGCGAGGGGGTGGCGGCGGCAGTCCTCACCAACCTGAACGTCGATCTCGAAGATATCCAGCAGAAGATCGAAGAGACGGTAAAGAAGGGGAAAGCCGCTGCGGCGGCCGGCCCCGATCTGCCGTACACGTCGCGGGCCAAGAAGGTGCTCGAGCTGGCCATGACCGAGGCGCGGGAGCTGAACCACTCGTACGTGGGGACCGAGCACCTGCTGCTGGGTCTGCTCCGGGAAGAGAAGGGGATCGCGGCGCAGGTCCTCACCGACGCCGGTGTGAACCTCGAGCAGTCGCGGGCCGAGACGCTCCGCCTGCTCGGCAGCGACATGCCCCAGGCGTCTTCCGGGGGCGGAAGCAGCCAGCCGAGCGCGGCCCCGAAATCGGAAAAGAAGTCCAAGACCCCGGCCCTCGATCACTTCTGCCGCGATCTGACGCAGCTTGCCGCGGAAGGCCAGCTGGACCCGACCATCGGCCGGGCCAAGGAGATCGAGCGGGTCATGGAGATCCTCGCCCGGCGGAAGAAGAACAATCCGGTTCTCATCGGTGAGCCCGGGGTAGGGAAGACCGCTATCGTCGAGGGGCTGGCGCTGCTCATTGCCAACGGACTCTGCCCCGATGTGCTGCGGGATCACCGGGTGCTCTCGCTGGACATGGCTGCGGTCATCGCCGGAACCAAGTATCGCGGTCAGTTCGAGGAGCGGCTCAAGGCGGTCATGAACGAGATCGCCCAGAACAAGCAGATCATCCTCTTCATCGACGAGCTGCACACGCTGGTGGGCGCCGGCGCCGCGGAAGGCGCCATCGACGCCTCCAACATGCTGAAGCCCGCGCTGGCGCGGGGTGAGCTGCAGTGCGTCGGCGCCTCGACCCTGAACGAGTACCGCAAGTACATCGAGAAGGACGGGGCGCTGGAGCGCCGCTTCCAGACGGTAGTGGTGGAGCCGCCCACGGTGGCTGAGACCATCGAGATCCTCAAAGGCTTACGCAAGAAGTACGAGGATCACCATCGGATCAGCATTCCAGATCTGACGTTGACCGCCGCCGCCGAGTTGTCGGAGCGGTACATCACCGACCGGTTCCTGCCGGACAAGGCTATCGACGTGATCGACGAGGCCGGGGCCCGTGCCCGGCTTGCGTCCCAAGTTCCTCCGGCCGAAGTGGCCGAGCTGAAGACGGCGTTGGAAAAGGTGAACGTGCAGAAGGAAGACGCGGTCCGGGATCAGAACTTCGAGCGCGCGGCCTCCCTCCGCGACCAGGAACGGGATCTGCAGAACCAGATCCGGCTCAAGAACGAGGAGTGGGAGCGGGAGCGGCAGACCAAACGGCCGGTCATCGACGAGGAGGCCATTGCCTTCATTGTCTCCCGCTGGACCGGCATTCCGGTCACCCGGCTGCAGGAGGCCGAGACCGCCCGGCTGATGCGGATGGAAGACGAGCTGCACGGCTCGGTCGTCGGCCAGGACGAGGCCATCAAGGCCGTGTCCCGGGCCATCCGCCGTTCGCGGGCCGGACTCAAGGATCCCAACCGTCCGATCGGCTCCTTCATCTTCTCGGGTCCGACCGGGGTAGGAAAAACCGAGCTGGCGCGGGCATTGGCCAGGTTCCTTTTTGCCGACGCATCGGCCCTCATCCGGGTCGATATGTCGGAGTACATGGAGAAGTTCTCCGTGTCTCGCCTGATTGGCGCGCCCCCCGGCTACGTCGGCTCCGAGGACTCGGGGACGTTAACCAAGGCGGTGCGGCGGAAGCCCTACTCGGTCGTTCTGCTGGACGAAATCGAGAAGGCGCACCCGGACGTCTTCAACATCCTGCTTCAGGTGCTGGACGAAGGCCATCTGACGGACAACTACGGCCGGGTCATCGACTTCAAGAATACGGTCGTGATCATGACCTCGAACGTGGGGGCCCGCGACATCATGCAGGGCAAGACGCTCGGGTTCCATGGCAGCGACCAGCGGCACAGCTTCGAGAAGATGCAGGACACGGTAAAGGAGGAGATGAACAAGGTCTTCAATCCGGAGTTCCTGAACCGACTCGACGACGTGATCGTGTTCCACCCGCTGACCAAGGACCACATCGCCCAGATCGTCGGCATCCTGCTGCGCGAAGTGCAGCGCCGCCTGGGCGACGAAGTCAAGCTCACGCCGGCGGCCACCGAGTTCCTGGTGGAGCACGGATATGACCAGAACTTCGGCGCGCGCCCGCTGAAGCGCTCCATTCAGCGCTACATCGAGGATCCGTTGAGCGAGAAGATTCTGATGGGTGAATTCGGCCGGGGAGACGAGATCGAGGTCGATGTGGCGCCGGACGGTGAACGGCTGGTCTTCCGGGCGCTAACCGGCACTCAGGCGTAAGCGCCGCGCGCCGGGCTTCCATCGGGGGCCCGGCGCGCTTACCATCCGCCCCTTGCTGATGCGCAGTTTTCTCTGGATCCTCATCGCTGGCTGGCTTCTTCTTGGCGGCCCGGCGGCTCTCGTCGCGCAGGATACGTCGACGCCCGCGGTCGACAGCGTTGTGGTCCAGGGAAACCAGCGACTCACCCCCTCGCAGATCATCGGCAGCTCCGGCCTGGTTGTCCACCAGCCGATCAATTACCGCGACATCCAGCGCGCCATCACCGCGCTCTTCAAAACCGGCCAGTTCGACGATGTGCTCGTCGAGCAGCGCAATGCAGGGCCCCGCCTGATCCTGGTCATCCGGGTCAAGGAGCGGCCCGTGCTGGAGAAGTGGGCCGTGCGCGGGGTCAACCGGGTCGGGGAAGGCGAGGTCAAGAGCCGGGTGCATCTCAGCGAAGGCCGCCCGCTCGATCGGAACGCGGTGGAGCAGGCCCGCGCCGGCATCGATTCGCTCTACAAGCATCAAGGGTACTACGCCTCGCAGGTCAAGGTGCTGCAGCTCACGCCCAAGCCGGGTCGGGCTCGCATCGTCTTCGATGTGGAGGAAGGCCAGCGGGTGGCCATCAGCCAGGTGATCGTCGACGGGAACAAGCACTTTTCCGATAAGGCCGTGGTCAAGCACATGGCGACCCGGCCCGAGGGCTTCTGGTGGTTCCAGAAGGGGGAGTTCGACGAGCGGACCGTGGAGCAGGATGTGCGGGAGCGGCTCCCGAACTGGTACGCCGACCAAGGCTTCGTGGATTTCCAGGTGACTCATGACTCGCTGGTCTCCGACTCCACTGGCGGCAAGGCGGTGCTCCGCCTCACGGTGGACGAGGGGCCGGTCTACCGGGTCGGGACGTTCGACATTCAGGGCAATCGTCGATTCTCGACCGAGGAGCTGCGAGCTCTCTATCCCTTTGGGCCAGTCGGGCGCAATGGCGCTCCGCTCGGCGGGTCACGCCCATTCAGCCGGTCGGAATGGAACGAGGCGACGGACAAGGTGCAGAAGCTGTATGCCAATAACGGCTACATCTACGCCCAGGTCCAACCCGAGGAAGTGCGCCGCACCGGCACCCGCGGTGCACCGGTGGTGGACCTCCGATGGAACATCCGGGAGGGGTCGCCCGCGACCATCAACAAGGTGGAGATCGTCGGGAACGACGTCACCCACGAGCGAGTCATCCGCGAGGCGATCGTCATGTTGCCGGGCGATCTCTTCAGCCAGGACCGGTTGATCCGGTCATACCAGAACGTGGCCAACCTTGGCTTCTTCCAGCAGCCGATGCCGCCTCCGGACGTCCGACCGGCGGCCAACGGGGTCGACGTGGACGTCATCTTCCGGGTGGAGGAGCGGCGCACCGGCAACATCAATTTCGGAGCGTCGTTGGGTCAGGGAACCGGGGTCGGGGGCTTCCTTGGTCTGGAGGAGCCCAATCTTTTCGGCCGGGGCAAGCGGGGCAAGCTGCAGTGGCAGTTCGGCAAGAACATCAACGATTTCACCCTGAGCTACACCGACCCGGCCATCCGGGAGAGCCGCATTTCCGGCACCATCTCGCTGTTCGACTCTCGGGCCCGGTACAATATCGGCGACCTGGGACGTCGTAAGCAGACCGGCGGCAGCCTGCAGTTGGGGTTTCCCTTTCTGGGATCCCGCTATACCCGGCTGTTTCCGTCTTACTCGTTCCAGCGTATCAGCTACAGCGAAGGATCGGCCGACATCCAGGCCCGCTTCCGCTGTAGCTACTGCTCCAAGTCGACCTTGGGCCTGAGCCTGGTGCGCGATACTCGGATCGGACTGCCGTTCGCCACCGGAGGCTCCATGACCAACGTCAGCGGTGAGCTCAATGGCGGCTTCCTGGGTGGCACCGGTGACTATCGGAAGGTGGACCTGGAAGGCCGTTGGTACGCGCCGCTCGGCAGCCTGGGTGGCGGGGGCCAGCTGGGCGCGGGGGTCCAGTTCGTTCTGGGACTGACGGCCAAGTCTGGCTTCGTATTCGGCGACGCCGGCCCCTTCTACCAGGATCTCTACGCGCTGGGTGGAGTACAGTACGGCATACCACTTCGGGGCTACGACGAGTTTTCCATCACGCCGAACGGCTTCGATCCGACCGCGGGCGGCAATTCCGCCGCGAGTTCGGGGTCATTCGGCAAATCCTACGCGGCTTTCACGGTGGAGGCCGGAGCCCGGATCAGCCAGTCGCTCTATGTGAGCACGTTCTTCGATGCCGGCAACGTCTACCGGAGCGCCCGGCAGTGGGACCCCACCCGGCTGTTCCGGGGCGCCGGCTTCGGGGCTGCGGTTATCTCGCCGCTGGGCCCCATCGGAATCGATCTGGGATACGGATTCGATCGAGTGGACGCCAACGGCAAACCCAATCCCGGCTGGCAGCTCCACTTCAAGTTGGGCAATTTCTTCTAAGCAGCACGCACCTTTTATCGGGAGTGAAGCATGAAGCCTGTCGTCGTGGGAGTCTGGGTGGGGTTGGCCGCGGTAGCGGGTACCGGATCGCTCGCTGCTCAACAGGGTGGTAATGCCAAGGTAGCCTACGTGAACACCCAGGCGATCCTCAAGCAGACGCCCGGATACGTCAAGGCGGAGTCGACCTTCACCAAAGAGCTGGCCAACTACCGGATCGAGGTGCAGAAGCTCCAGGCCACCCTCGACTCGGCGGCGGCGGATTTTGATCAGCAGTCGGTGATGCTCAGCCCGACGCAGCGTGCAGCCAAGCGGAAGGATCTCCAGGGGCAACAGCAGAAGCTGGAGCAGCGGACTCAGGAGCTGCAGCAGCAAGCGGCGACCCGCGAGCGGGAGCTGCTCGACCCGATTCAGACCAAGGTCAACAGCGTCATCGAAGGGGTGCGCGCGGCAGGGAACTATGCCATGATCTTCGATGTGAGTGCGCCCAACAACGGGATCGTCACCGCGGATAAGGCGCTGGACCTGACTCAGCGCGTCATCCAGCAACTCAAAGCGGGCAGCTAATCGCGTGACGGCTGGCAGCCTTACCGCACAGGCGGTCGCCGACCTCGTCGGTGGCCGCCTGCTTGGCGATGGGGGGGTGCAAATCCGGACGGTGCGGCCGCTGGATCGCGCCGGCCCCGAGGCGCTCTCCTTCGCGGTGTCCAGCCGCTACGCGGCGGAGCTCGGGAGCTCGCACGCGGGTGCGGTCCTGGTGCCGGAAGAGCTCGCCGGCGGGTCGTCCGGCCCCCGCACCCGGATCGTGGTGCCGGATCCCTATAAGGCGCTGGTGCAGGTCATCGGAGCTCTCTTCCCGGTCGAGCCGCCGGCGTCGGGCATCGACCCGACCGCCCGCATTGGAGCGGGAGCGGTGCTGGGCGTGGACGTGTCCGTCGGTCCCTTCGCCACGCTGGGCCGAAACGTACGGGTCGGCGCCCGCTCGCGACTGGGCCCCCATGTAGCGCTGGGGGATGGTGTGGCAGTGGGGGAAGACACCATCATTGGCCCCGGGACGGTGTGTTACTCCGGCAGCCGGATCGGCAGCCGGGTGGTGCTCAAGGCGGGCGCGGTGATCGGCGGCGACGGGTTCGGCTATCTCTGGGACGGCAGGCGCCACGCCCGAATTCCCCACGTGGGCGGCTGCGTTCTGGAGGACGAGGTCGAGGTCGGCTCCAATACCTGCATCGACCGGGGGAGTATAGACGACACCACGGTAGGGCGGGGCAGCAAGCTCGACAATCTGGTCCAGGTGGGACACAACGTGCAGATCGGCGAGCGCTGCCTGATCATGGCGGGCGTCGGCATCGCGGGGACCACCCGGATCGGCAACGACGTGATCCTGGCGGGCCACGTCGGCGTCACCGATCATCTGCTCATCGGGGACCGCGCCCGGGTTGCCGCCGCCAGCGCTGTTTTCGGCGATGTGCCTGCCGGAGCGTCGGTGGGGGGCCATCCGGCTCGCGCCCATCGGCAGTTTCTCCGAGCACAGGCGGTCATGTACCGGCTTGCGCCCATCGTGGACGAGCTCGAGCGGCTGGTCCCGGAGGGATCCCGGCGTGGCTAGACGAACCCTGGCCCGGAGCGCCTGTGTCAGCGGCATCGGCCTGCACACCGGGTCGTTCGTGACCGCGGTCTGCCAGTCGGCGCCCTCGGGGCAGGGGGTCGTGTTCCGGAGGACAGATCTGCCCGGTGCGCCGGTGATTGCCGCGCGACTGGCGGAGGTGCAATCGACCGAACGCCGAACCGTGCTCGGCCAGGGCGAGACAGTCGTGCAGACGGTGGAGCATCTGCTCGCCGCCACGGCGGCGCTCCAGATCGATGACCTCACCATAGAGCTGGACGGGCCCGAGCCACCCATCGGTGACGGGTCGTTCGCGCCTTACCTGGCAGCCATGAAAGAAGCCGGCCTGGTGGAGCAGCCGGGTGAACCGGTGGTCTACCGGGTGACGCAGCCGTTCGATCTGACCGAGGGCGACTCTTCCTATGTCGTCGCCCCGGCCAAGTCGCTCCGGCTCACCACCACGATCGAGTGGAGTCACCCGCTCATTGGACGGCAGACCGGCTCTTATGATATCACTCCCGAGGGCTTTGCCCGGGAGATCTCCGAGGCCCGCACCTTCGGCTTCCTGCGCGAGGCAGAAGCCCTCCGAGCCCGGGGCCTGGCTTTGGGTGCGGCTCTGGACTCCACCCTCGTCCTCTCCGACGACGGGTTAGTGGGCGGCGGCTCGTTGCGCTGGCCCGACGAGTTCGTTCGCCACAAGGCCGGCGATATCCTGGGGGACCTGGCGCTGATCGGGGGCCGGATCCAGGCTCATGTGGTGGCCACGAAGCCCAGCCATCAAGGGAACATTGCGCTGGCTCGCTGGCTCACCCGCACCGGAAAACGCGAGGGAGGGGTTGTGATGGACATCGGCAGGATCCTGGATGTAATCCCCCACCGCTACCCATTTCTGCTGGTTGACCGCATCATCGAAGTCGAGGGCACCAAGCGGATCGTCGGCATCAAGAACGTAACCATCAATGAGCCCTTCTTTCAGGGCCATTTCCCGGGCCATCCCATCATGCCGGGAGTGCTGATCATCGAGGCAATGGCCCAGGTCGGCGGCATGCTCCTCCTCGGCACCATCGAGGACCCCGACCAGAAGGTGGTGTACTTCATGTCGCTCGACAACGTGAAGTTCCGCCGGCCGGTCCTGCCGGGCGACCAGCTGCGCTGCGAGCTGGAGATGCTGCAGAATCGGGGAAAGACCTGCCGGATGAAGGGGGTGGCCTATGTGGATGGAAACGTCGTCGCTGAGGCTGAGATGATGGCCCGCGTGGTGGATCGGTGAGCTCCACCATCCACCCGACGGCGCTCATCGATCCCTCGGCGGAGCTGGGGGACGGCGTTGCCATTGGGCCCTACGCCATCATCGGCCCCCAGGTGACCGTTGGCGACCGTTGCCGCTTGGGTCCCCGGGTAACCCTCCACCGGAACGTGCGTCTCGCCGAAGACGTCTCCATCGGCGATGGATCGATTCTGGGCGGCGATCCGCAGGATCTCAAATACGGGGGTGAGGAGACCTGGGTAGAGATCGGCCCCCAGACCATCATCCGCGAGTACTCCACCATCAACCGGGCCACCTCAGCCACCTTCAAGACAACGGTCGGGGCCCGGTGTTTCATCATGACCTATGTGCATCTGGCACACGATTGCCAAGTGGGAGATGACGTCGTCATCGCCAACGCGACTCAGTGCGCCGGGCACGTCACCATCCACGACCGCGCGATCCTCAGCGGCCTCAACGCGGTGCACCAGTTCGTCACCATCGGCACCTATGCGTTCGTGGGGGGAGGCTCCCGGGTCAACCAGGACATCCCGCCTTACGTGAAAGCGGTGGGCAATCCCATGGAGCTGTACGGTCTCAACTCCATTGGACTTCAGCGGGCCGGCTTCTCGGGTGAAACCGTCGCGGCGCTCAAGCGGGCGTACCGGCTGTTTTTCAACTCCGACCTCAACCTGTCCCAGGCTCTGGAGCGAGCCCGCAGCGACCTTCCGGCGTTCCCCGAGGTCGAGCGCTTCCTGGCATTTGTCGAGTCCAGTGAGCGAGGAGTGCCGGCGTGAAGGCGCGGCTCCCGGTCGGGGTCATTGGCGTCGGCGCACTGGGACAGCATCACGCGCGCCATCTGGCGCGGCTCAGCGAGGTGCAGCTGGTAGGCGTCTGCGATATCGAAGCCGGCCGGGCGGAGAAGATCGCGGCGGAGCTGGGGACGGCCGCCTTCGTCGAGGTGGACGACCTGCTCGCGAGGGTCGAGGCGGTTACCGTTGCCGTCCCCACCCCGGCGCATGCCGAGGTGGGACTCCGTGCCCTGGAGTCGAGCGTGCCGGTGCTGATGGAGAAGCCTCTCGCCGCCACACTGGAGGAGGCGGATCGACTGATCGCCGCGGCCAATCGACGGCGGGTCCAGCTCCAAGTCGGGCACATCGAGCGGTACAACCGGGCGCTCCGCGCCGCCGAGCCCTACCTGGACGGCCCTCGCTACATCGAGAGCCTGCGACTGGCACCCTTTCAGCCCCGGGGCACCGACGTCGCCGTAGTGCTCGATCTCATGATTCACGATCTCGACCTCGTGCTCCACCTCACCGGGGGCAGCACGGCTACCGAGGTTCGGGCATCAGGAATCTCGATCCTCTCATCGCATCTCGATCTGGCGAACGCCAGGGTCGAGTTCGCCAACGGCGCCGTCGCGCTCGCCACCGCGTCCCGGGTCGCCCGGGAGCGCATTCGCCGGCTGCGCCTCTTCCAGCCCAACGGGTACTTCTCACTCGACCTGGCCACCGGGGAGGGGGAGTTCATGCGGGTGCGTACCGGTTGGCAGCCGGGCACCGGAAGAGAGCTGGCCGATGTGGTGGAGCGTATTGCGCTCGCGGCGCCCGAGGCTGACGCGCTCTCGCTGGAGCTCCAGAGCTTTGTCCACGCGGTTCGCGGCCAGCGCGAAGTCGTGGTCCGGGGCGAAGAGGGACGGGCTGCCCTCGCCCTGGCACTCCGGGTTGCCGATGCGGTCCGGACCCAGCCCCTCGCCGTCTCCACTCCCGGATGATCCAGCGGGGCGAGCCTCGCATCTTTATTTCCGCTGGCGAGCCGTCGGGTGATCTGCATGGTGCCGGCGTGGTGCGGGCACTCCTCGAACGCTATCCCGGGGCGACGGTAGAAGCCTTGGGTGGCCCTCACATGGAGCAGGCAGGTGCCATCCTGCGCTATCACATGGAGGGGCTGGCGGCGTTCGGGGTGGTGGAAGTGGTCACCAAGATTCGGGCGCATTACCACCTGCTGCGCGCGCTGCAGGAAGATTTCAGGGTTGGCCGCTACGATCTGGTCGTACTGGTTGACTACCCGGGCTTCCATCTGCGAGTGGCCGAGGCGGCTCACAAGGCAGGCACCAAGGTCTTGTATTACATCGCTCCGCAACTCTGGGCCTGGCGGCCGGAACGGGCTCGCCGGCTGGCAGCTGCGGTAGACCGTCTCGCCGTGGTGCTCCCCTTCGAGCAGACCTTCTTCGGCCGGCTGGGGCTTCGAAGTGAATACGTGGGGCATCCGTTGGTGGATCGCGGGGTGGGCCCCAGTCGGGAGCAGGCCCGAGCGCAACTCGGCATTCCAGCCGATGCGCGGGTTCTCGGTCTCTTCCCCGGCAGCCGAGCCCAGGAGATACGGCGGCTGTGGCAGCCGTTCAGAGACGCGGCGCGGCAGCTGCTACAAGAGGGGAGCTGCGACAGGGTCCTGGTCGCGGGCACGCCGACAGGGGTATATCCCGATCCCGGTCCCATAGAAATCCTCAGAGGCAATGCTATCCCGCTGTTCGCGGCAGCCGATGCCGCCCTGGCCAAGTCGGGTACTACCACGCTGGAAGCGGCGCTGGCCGGCACGCCGATGGTGGTGGCCTATCGGGTGCATCCGCTCAGTTGGGCGGTCTTTCAGCGAGTGAGAACCGTTCGCTGGGTCAGCTTGGTGAATCTGGTAGCCGATCGGGAGATCGTACCCGAGCTGCTGCAGGAACGGGCCACCGCGGCGGAGCTGACCAACGCACTCCGCCCGCTCTTGAATCCGGCCGATCCCCGGACTCTGGCGCAACGAGACGGCCTCGCAATGGTTCGAGACCGGCTGGGGCAACCGGGCGCGTCCACCCGGGTAGTGGCACTGGCCGGTGAGCTGCTTGACCCGTGCGACTGAGGCTATCTCCGGGAGCGGCTCGCACCGTGGTCGGTCCGCTCCTCAAGACCCTGGCCTCTTCCTGGCGAATACGTTTGGTCGATGAAGAGCGCTGGCTGGCGATCTACCGGGCTCGACGGCCTCACGTTTTCCTGCTCTGGCACGAGGCACTGCTGCCGCTCTTATGGCAACATCGCGGGCAGGGCGTGGCCATCGTGGTGAGCGAGGCCAGGGAAGGGCAGTACCTCTCCGATTTCGCGGTCTCGCTGGGATACCGGTCGCTGCACGGGTCGAGCACCCGGGGGGGCGCCCGGGTCCTGCTCGGCGCCGTCCGGGAGCTCCAGGCGGGACGAGCCGTAGCGTTCACACCGGACGGGCCCAGGGGACCGCGGCGAGAGCTCAAGCCGGGAGTAGTGGCGGCGGCGCAGCGGGGGGGCGCGGTGGTCGTGCCGATTCACGCGGAGGCCGACCGGGCGTGGCGATTACATTCATGGGACCGTTTCATGATACCCAAGCCGCTCACCCGGGTCTGGATCAGGTATGGACGTCCATTCGAGGTGGGACCCGGCGAGTCCGGGTTCAGCGAAGGAGTCGAGCTGGCCACGGCGCGCCTGGACGAGGTCTCCGCGAAGAGTACATGGCGCGACGAGGCGATAGCCATCGGATAGTCCGCTGGCTGTGGACCAGCCGGCGGCCCGACGCTCGGCTCGTCCGCCTGGCGCTGCTCCCGGCGTCCGCGCTGTGGCGAGGCGCCATGGCCACACGGGAGATGGCGTACCGGTACGGCTGGCTCACCACTCGCGATCTGCCGCTGCCGTCGGTGGCCATCGGGAATCTCACCGTAGGCGGGTCGGGGAAGACGCCGGTTGCCATCTGGGTAGCCCAACACTACGTAGCACATGGTCTCGTGCCGGGCATTCTGTTGCGGGGCTACGGGGCCGATGAGACGCTGGTACATCAGCACGCGGTGCCCGAAGCCCGGGTGATCGCGGACCCTGACCGGGCAGCCGGCGCCGACCGCGCGCTGGCACGGGGAGCGCAGGTGCTGGTGTTGGACGACGCCTTTCAACGCCTCGACGTGCGGCGCGACCTCAACATCGCGGTGGTGAGCGCCGAGACCACCCGGGCGGTTCGGTGGCCGCTTCCAGCGGGCCCCTGGCGAGAGGGTCTGGGAGCGCTGGAGCGGGCGGATGCCGTGGTGGTCACCCGGAAGCGGGCAACTTCAGAGGCGGCCCAGATGCTGGCGGCTGACCTCCAGCCGAGGGTCAAGGGGCCGGTTGCCATTGCGCACCTGGGGCTTCGCTACGTCGAGGGCATGGTGAGCGGGATTCGGCATCCCGCCTCCACGTTGGCCGGTAAGCGAGTGGTGGCCGCGTCGGGGATCGCGGACCCCGACGCATTCGTGGCCCAGACCAAGGCCACTGGAGCAGCGGTCCAGGTGGCGACCTGGAAGGATCATCACGACTACCGGGACGAGGACGTCGCCTGGTTGGCCCACGCGGCCCAGCGGGCGGACCATGTGGTGATCACCCAGAAAGACGCCGTCAAGCTGCGGGATCGCTGGCCCACGTCGGTCCCCGAACCGCTGGTGGCCATGTTGGATCTGGAGTGGGAGGAGGGTGGCGAGGCGATCGCGGCCGCGCTGGACGCCGTCGTCACGCCGGTCGAACGACTGTAACCAACTCTCGGAGCGTTCTGGAATCTTATGACCACCGTCACCCGTCCCAACCAAGACCTCATTCGTCCGGAGAAGGACAAGTTTCTCGCCGAAGAGAACCCGTTCGAGGCGATGATGTCCCGCTTCGACTACGCCGCCCAGCGCTTGAGCCTCGATCCGGGGCTGTATAAGGTGCTCCGCAGCCCGGAGAAACAGGTCATCGTCTCGGTGCCGATCCTACGAGACAACGGCGAGGTCGACGTCTATACCGGGTACCGAGTCCTCTATAACACCTCGCGCGGTCCGGCCAAAGGCGGAATCCGATTTGACCTGAATGTGACCCTCGACGAGGTCAAGGCGCTGGCCGCGTGGATGACCTGGAAGTGTGCCGTGGTGAACATTCCCTTCGGCGGCTCCAAGGGCGGCGTAGTCTGCGACCCCAGCACCATGTCCAATCCCGAGCTCGAGCGGGTGACCCGGCGCTACACCTCGGCCATCATTGAAATGCTGGGTCCCGATTCGGATGTCCCCGCCCCGGATATGAACACCAACGAGCGGGTCATGGCGTGGATCATGGACACCTACTCCATGCACAAACGGCACACCGTGACCGCCGTCGTGACCGGCAAGCCGGTCGAGATGGGAGGTTCGCTGGGAAGGCGGGAAGCCACCGGCCGCGGCTGCATGATCGTAACCCGTCAGGCGTTGAACCGGTTGCGAATGCCGGTCCAGGGCACCAGGGTGGCGGTCCAGGGGTTCGGTAACGTGGGATCGGTCTCCGCCTTGCTGATGGAGCAGCAGGGCATGAAGATCATCGCGGTCAGCGACAAGTCCGGCGGGATCCATAATCCCGAGGGACTCAGGATTCGCGACGTCATTCAGCACGTGCGCCAGCACCGCTTTCTCAGCGGCTATCCCGAAGCCGAGCAAATCACTAATGAGCAGCTCCTGACCCTGGATTGCGACGTCCTGGTCCCCGCCGCGCTGGAAAACGTCATCACCAGCCAGAATGCCAAGGACGTGAAGGCCCGCATCATCTGTGAAGGCGCCAACGGTCCCACCACGGCCGGCGCCGACAAGATCCTGGAGGAGAACGGCGTCTTCGTCATCCCCGACATCCTCGCCAATGCCGGAGGAGTGACGGTGAGCTACTTCGAGTGGGTGCAGGACCGCGGTGGCTACTTCTGGGACGAGGACACCGTGAATCAGCGGCTGGAGCGGATCATGGTGCAGTCGTTCGAAGAAGTGGCGTCGATGGCGGGCAGACACGGGATCAACCTGCGGATCGGGGCTTACATGCAGGCGATCGAGCGGGTGGCCGCGGTGCACCGGCTACGAGGGATGTATGCGTGAGAGCGGGGCGGCGGGGCAGCGGGGCAGGGAGGCAGCAAGAAACCCCACTGAGCCAAACCCCGTCCTGTCCGAAGTACAGCCCTGCTGCCCCGCTGCCCCGCCGCCCCGCTGACGCGTGGAGATCACGGTCGCCGCGGTGGGCAAGCTGAGGCCCTATTACCGCCAGGCCGTCGACGATTATGCCCGCCGCTTGAAGCGATACGCCGTCATTCGCGAGCAGGAGGTGCGGGAGGCCAGCAAGGCCTCCAGCGCGGCGGCGCAACGCGCCGAAGAGGGGGCGCGACTCGAGACCAAGATCCCTGAGGGAAGCACCGTCATAGCCCTCGGGCGGGAAGGGGCGGGCTGGAACAGTCGGGAGCTGGCCCGACAAGTGGAGCGGTGGCTCCTCGCCGCGCGGCCTGTGGGATTGCTCATTGGAGGCTCCCAGGGATTGGATCCCGGCTTACTCGCTCGGGCCAATGCGCGGTGGAGCCTGGGCCCGCTGACCCTTCCCCACGAGCTGGCCAGGGTGGTCGTATTCGAGCAGCTGTATCGGGCATTCACGATCTTGCGGGGGGAGCCGTACCATAAAGGGGTCTAGAGTCTGGCAGATACCGTCGACCATTGACTCTCGACTCTCGACTCATGACTGAATGGTTCGAGGAGTGGTTCGGGGAAGAGTATCTCCAGCTGTACCCTCACCGCGACGACGCCGATGCGGAGCGCGCTGTCACGCTGATTGCCCGCACGGTCGGGCTACAGCGGGGTTGGCGGGTGCTGGACGTAGCCTGTGGCGCGGGCCGCCATGCCAGGGCGTTTGTGGGCGTGGGAGCCCGCTGTTTTGGGCTCGACCTCTCCGCCACCCTGCTGCGTCTGGCCCGCCAGGTGACCGATGCTCCCCTGGTCCGGGCAGATATGCGGCAGCTGCCCATTCGGTCTCGCTCCATGGACCTCACGGTCAATCTCTTCACCAGCTTCGGTTACTTCGAGCGCGATGCGGAGCATCGGGCCGCGCTGGAAGAGATGATCGCCACGGTACGCCCCGGCGGATGGTTCGTCATTGATTTTCTCAATCCAGCGGCAGTAAGGCGCAGGCTGGTCCCCGAAGAAACCCTCCAGCTTTCCGGCCGCACGATCCAGGTATCCCGGTCGGTATCTCCCGATGGCCGGTACGTTTGCAAGAGCATTCGGGCGCCAAAAGGTAGACATTACATGGAGCGGGTCCGCCTCTTCGAGCCCGAGCAGATCGTCGGCATGCTCGAGGCGGCGGGGGTGACAGTGCGCTATCGCTTCGGCGACTACGATGCATCGCCTCTCACTCCGGATGCGGCTCGCACCATTCTGCTAGGACAGGTCGGATGACTCTGCGCATTGTCCCCACGTCCCCTGCCGGGATTCTGGAATTTCCCTCACCTCGAGAGGGGGAGTTCGACCCCGCGCTAGCGGACGCGATCATTGCGACCTCCGCACGTGACTCCGCCCTCCGCAAACTCCGGGAGCCCCGCGCCCTGGCTGTGACCACCGGGCAGCAGCCGGGTCTCTTCACCGGCCCGCTTTACACCATCTACAAAGCGCTCTCCACCGCCGCGCTCGGGCGCATCCTGGAGCGCCAGTGGCAGCGTCCGGTGGTGCCGGTGTTTTGGGTGGCGGGAGACGATCACGATTTCACCGAGGCCAGCCAGGCCAGCTGGATCACCGGTGACGGTGCGGTGCGAACAGCCTCGCTGCCTCCACGGCCTCCCGATGCACCACTCACTCCGCTGTACCGAGAGCCGCTCGGTCCGGCGGTAGCCGACATTCTCCGCACCCTGGAGGCGGACCTGCCGCCGTCCGAGTTCCGCGACCAGACCATGGCCTGGCTGCGCCGGCACTATCAGCCACCGGCGACGGTCGCGGGCGGCTTCGCCGGTGCACTCGCCGAGCTGCTCACGCCCGCCGGGGTGGTTTGTCTGGAGAGCACTCACTCGGCCGTCAAGCGTTCGGCCGCCCGTTACCTGGTACGGGCCTTGGGCCTCGCCCGGGAGCTGGACCGAGATCTGGAGCAACGGGTGGAAGAACTTCGAGCCGCGGGTACCGATCCGGACGTGCCGGTGGGAGACGGCGCCACGCTGGTGATGCTGGAAGGAACCCTGGGCCGCGACCGATTGGTGATCGACAACGGCGGCTTCCTGACTCGGCGGGGAAGGGAACGATTCGACTTGGACGCGCTGCAGCGAATCGCAGCCTCTGAGCCGGAGCGCCTTTCGCCCAACGTGCTTCTGCGGCCGGTGATCGAGAGCGCGCTGTTGCCCACCGTCGCCTACCTGGCGGGTCCGGCGGAACGGGAATACCTGGCCCTCGCGGCTCCGGTGTACGAGCGGATGCGGATTCCCCGCCAACTGGTGCTGCCCCGGTGGTCCGGCCTACTGGTTGAGCCGCGGGTCGATCGAGTGCTCCAGAAATTCAATATCGATCTCGCCGACCTGCTGGAGCCTGCCGGGGGGTTGGAGGCGAGGCTGGTGCGATCACAGCTTCCGGGTGAGGCCACCCACGCGCTGGAGATCCTGCGCGCCGCCTTGGCGGCAGGATACGACACGCTGGCCCGGAGCGCGGCAGAGATCGACCCCACCCTCACTCGGCCGGTACAGGGAGTGAAACACCAGGCTCTGGCCGGCCTGCAGGACATCGAAAAGAAGTTAGTGCAGCATCTGAAGCGTCGGCAGGAAACCGAGCTGGGCCAGATCGCCAAGGCGCGAGCGCTGGTCCTTCCGGACAACAAACCGCAAGAACGGACCCTCACCATGGCGCCCTTCCTGGCGCGTTACGGTCCTGCACTGCTCCGTGAGTTGGACGACGCCATCGAGACGTGGTACGCCACGGCCCTTGAAGGCGTCTTGGATCCCTCGTAGACTCGACCCATGTCGGTCATTGCGCTGATCCTGCTGGTAGCTCTGCTCATCCCGATCATGGGGATTGTGGTCGATTCGCCCATTGGCCGCGCGCTGGCCCGCCGGCTTGAAGGCCCGCAGGAGACCCCTCCCGCGCTGGGCGATCTGGCCAAGAAGGTCGAGCTGCTGGAGGCGGAGGTGGATGATCTGGCTCGTAGTGTTCAAACCCTCCAGGATGAAAACGCCTTTCTCCAGCGCCTGCTGGAAGATCCGTCGCAGCGCGTCACCCTCCCACCCCCACAAAGTCCCTGAGCGCCCGAGCGGGCCGGCCAGCGGCGACAGTTGCCGCGGGGATCCTACTCAGCCGGATCCTTGGACTGGTCCGAAACCGGGCCTTCGCCCACTACTTCGGCACCTCGGACGCCGCCGACGCGTTCAACGCGGCGTTCAAGATCCCCAACTTTCTGCAAAATCTCTTTGGTGAAGGAGTCCTCTCGGCCTCCTTCATTCCGGTCTACGCCCGGCTCATCGCGCGAGGTGATCGGGAAGAGGCCCACCGAGTGGCCGGCGCGGTGTTCAGCATTCTCGCGCTCACCACCTCGGTGTTGGTGCTGGCGGGGGTGGCGGTCACGCCCGCCCTCATCGCCATCATCGCGCCCGGGTTCGAGGGAGAGAAACGCGAGATCACTATCCGGCTGGTCCGGATTCTGTTCCCCGGTGCCGGGCTGCTGGTGTTCTCCGCCTGGTGTCTGGGTGTGCTCAACAGCCATCGCCGCTTCTTTCTCTCCTACGCGGCGCCGGCGCTCTGGAATCTCACCATCATCGGGACTCTGATCGGCTTCGGCGGTTCCGCAGCCGGCTACCCGTTGGCTGGGATTACTGCCTGGGGATCGGTGGTCGGGAGCGCGCTTCAATTTGTGGTGCAGCTCCCCATCGTGCTCCAGCTGCTCGGCGGATTGAGACTGAGCCTCGAACGTGGCTCGGAAGCTGTCGCGAGGGTAGTGCGCAACTTCCTTCCCGTCTTCGTTGGGCGAGGCGTGGTGCAGATCAGCGCCTACGTGGACACGGTGCTGGCCAGCCTGCTGCCCACCGGAGCCGTGGCTGCCCTCTCTTATGCTCAGGTGATTTATACCCTGCCGGTGAGTCTCTTCGGGATGTCGGTTTCGGCCGCCGAGCTGCCCGCTATGTCGAGCACTGAGGGGGAGGGCGACGAACGGGACGCTCAACTGCGCGCCCGGCTGGAGCGAGGCCTTCGTCAGATCGCGCTTTTCGTGATCCCCTCCGCCATGGCCTTTCTGGCCCTAGGCGACGTCATCACCGGCGCACTCTACCAGTCCGGCGAGTTTACCCGGACGACGACGGTGTACGTGTGGGGAATTCTGGCGGGCTCTGCGGTTGGCTTGCTGGCTTCGACCCTGGGCCGGCTCTACGCCTCCACCTTCTATGCCTTACAGGACACCAGGACGCCGCTTCGGTTTGCAGTCATCCGGGTGGTGCTGACCATTGTCCTCGGTTACCTGTTCGCCATACCGCTTCCCGGTCTCCTTGGGCTGGAACAGCGCTGGGGAGCGGCAGGCCTCACAGTGTCGGCCGGAGTGGCGGGCTGGGTCGAGTTTACCCTGCTGCGCCGGGCGCTCAACCGGCGCATCGGCCGTACTGGCATCCCGCTGCCAATCGTGGCCCGGCTGTGGGGGAGCGCAGCCGCGGCAACCATCGCCGCCTCGGCGGTGAAGCTTGGCCTTCAGGCACAGCACCCCATCGTCGTGGCGTTATTTTCCCTCAGTATGTACGGCATAGCTTACTTCGCCATCAGCGCAGAGCTCGGGGTACCTGAAGCCCGCCGATTGTTGAACCGGGTCCCCTGGTTCCGCAGAAGGTGAGACTCCGGAGCATGTTCTAGCGAGATCGTCGTGACCACACCCACCATTCCGGACTCACTCCAGCGGAAGCTCGACACCCTTCCGGAGGGACCGGGTGTGTATCTCTGGAGAAGCAAGCAGGGCGAGGTGCTCTACGTCGGCAAGGCCAAGCGCTTGCGCAGTAGAGTGCGGAGCTACTTTGCCACCGACTTCCCCGATAGTCCCCGAAACCGACTGCTGCAACGACTTATCGGCGATGTCGAGACCATCGTGGTGCCGAGCGAGCCAGGGTCGCTCATTCTCGAGAACAATCTCATCAAGGAGTACCGGCCCCGCTTTAACGTCCGGCTCAAGGACGACAAGAGCTATCCCTCCATCGCGGTGACGCTGGGCGAGCCATTTCCCCGGGTCCTGGTGACCCGCAAGCGGGACATCCCCGGGGCCCGCTACTTCGGCCCTTACACCGATGTGGGCCAGTTGCGGCGGACCCTCGCGATCATCCGGCGGCTGTACACGGTGCGGAGCTGCCAGGACAAGCTCCCCGAGGAGCGCCGGGAACGGCCCTGCCTGGATTTCTACATCGGGCGCTGCCGGGCACCGTGTATGGGATGGCACGATGTACCTGAGTATCAGCGGATGGTGGAGGACGTGGTGGATTTCCTGGAGGGTCGCACCCAGGATGTCCGGGTGAAGGTGCGTGAGGCGATGCTGGAGGCGAGCCAGCGCGAGGATTTCGAGCGGGCCAGGGAACTGCGAGACGCCCTCCGTTGGCTCGATCGTCTGGACGAGCCGCTTGCCGTCGAGGTGATGGGGACGGGTGACGCCGATGTGGTGGGCTATGCCCGCGATGGGGACGATGCGGTGGGCGTGCTCATGCGAGTGCGCGATGGACGCGTGGTCGGGCGGGAACACCGATTCCTCGAGGGAGTCGAAGAGGAGCAGGACAGTGCGGTGCTCAGCGCATTTCTGGTCCGCTATTACGTGCCGGCCGACGACCGATCTCGGCGGCTGGTGATCCCGTTTCCTCCCGAGGAGTGGGAGATCGTGCGGGAGCTTCTGCCTGACACCGACTGGTCGGTGCCGCAGCGGGGAACCGCGCAGCGCTGGCTCGCCCTCGCCGATCAGAACGCCCGACACTTGCTGGAAAGCCTCCGGATCGAGTCATTCGAAACCGAGGAGCGGTCCGAGGACCCGGTGTATGCGCTGGGGCGCGATCTCGGCCTCAGCGTCGTGCCCCGCAGCTTCATTTGCGTGGACATCTCGCACAACCAGGGCCGGGATACGGTCGGCTCGCTGGTGTGGTTTGAAGCGGGGAGGCCGCGCAAGAGCGAGTACCGGAAGTTCAAGATTCAGGGGCTGGGCCAGCAGGACGACTACGCAGCCATTCAGGAGGTGCTGACTCGCTACTTGACCCGACGGCGCGATGAGGAGCTTCCACTTCCCGATTTGATCGTCATCGATGGCGGCAAGGGTCAGCTCAGCGCGGCGGTCGCCGCGGCGGAACAACTGGGTTTTCCCAACCTGCCGATCGTGAGCTTGGCCAAGCGGGAGGAAGAAGTCTTTCTCCCGGGGCGGGCCGAGAGTCTTCGACTTCCCCGGCGTAGCCCGTCACTGCGGCTGCTTCAGCGGGCGCGGGACGAGGCACATCGCTTCGGTCTGGCTTACAACCGCAAGCGGCGAGCCCAGCGCACCATCACGTCGGAGCTGCTGAACATCCCGGGGATCGGTCCTACCAAGCGCAGACTCCTCCTGGAGCGATTCGGAAGTTTGGCCGGCGTGAGGTCGGCGTCAGTAGCCGAGCTTGCCTCGGTCCCCGGCTTCTCCACCCGGCTCGCGGAACGGATCCTGGAGCATCTGGTGATAGGCCGGTAAGGAAAGCGTAATACCGCCTTCGCCACCCTTTCGCGTGTCCGGCCCTCCTGACATATTTCTAAGTCTATGTCCGATGGACGTTTTGCCATCCTGGATCCCGTGGCCGGAGCGAGCGGCGACATGCTGCTGGGGGCGCTGATCGCGGCCGGCGCTGAGCCCGACTGGCTGCGGGCGCTGCCGGGTCGCCTGGGGTTCCCTGGGGTTCGCGTCGACATTAGCCAGGTCGACCGGTGCGGAGTGATCGCTACCAAGGTGGACATTCGACTCCCGGACGGCACCCAGGAATTGCCTTCCCGGCCTATTGGGGAACACGATGAGCATCGCGAGCACGAGCATCTTGAAGGGCACGACCACGGGCCGCACCGGCACATCGGGGAGCTCATCGAGCTGATCGAGCGGGCCGACCTCTCGGTCCCGGTGCGGGAGCGGGCGGTGCGGGCGTTCAGGCTGTTGGGAGAGGCCGAAGGCCGGATTCATGGTCTCTCCGCGGAGGAGGTGCCGCTACACGAGGTGGGAGCGGTAGACGCGCTCATCGACGTGGTAGGTAGCATCGAAGGCTTCGAGCAGTTGGGTATTACGCGGATCTACAGCCGGCCGGTGGCTCTGGGCAACGGCTGGGTGCGCGCGGCGCATGGGGTGATGCCGGTTCCGGCACCGGCCACGTCCATCTTGATCGAGGGGCTCGAAGTAGGGCCCAATGGGCCGGTCGTCGGTGAGGCGACCACTCCCACCGGGGCAGTACTGCTGCGGGTGCTCTCATCGGGGGCGCCACCGGCGCGCTGGCGAGCGCTGAATGCCGGGGCGTGGGGCGCGGGAGGCCGCAATCCGAACGCCTACCCCAACGCGCTGCGGCTGATACTGGCCTCATCCGCTCCCGAAGCCGGCGAGGTCGTGTTGTTGTCCACTGATCTGGACGATCTGAGTCCGGAATACCTGACGCCGCTGCGCGATGCGCTCTTCGCTGCCGGTGCGCTCGACGTCCAAGTCTGGGCCACCCAGATGAAGAAGGGCCGCACCGGGTTCAGGATCGAGGTCACCGTCGCACCGGCGGAAGCCGACGACGCGGCCGCGGCTCTCTTTCGCCACAGTACCGCCTCCGGTATCCGACGACAGGTGGCGGAACGGGTGACGCTTGCCCGTCGGGAAGTCGAGGTCACTTCCCCGGACGGAACCGCAGTGCGAGTGAAGGTGCTCGACGGTCCGGATGGTCCTCGGGTAAAGCCGGAATACGAAGACGTAGCAGCAGTTGCCCAACGTACCGGCAGGCCGGCTCACGAAGTGGCAAGGGACTTGCACAACCGGGCGCTCGAGTCTCTGTTCTCGAACAAGGAGTCGTGACGAGTGAACACCAGAATCGTGATGATCTGCGTTCTTGGGGGAACGATCAGCATCCCCGCGGCCGCGCAGCAAACCACGCTCAATGAGCGCGTGGCCCAAGCGATGCCCTCCAAATACACGCCTCCCTCATGCGGCATCAAACCGGGGCACTTCAAGGTCAGTAGCGGCGGCGCCTACCTCAAGACCGGGGTCGAGACGACGCCGGCCAATCGAGCCCGGGTGCTGGGCTCGGGCCAGAGGGTGCTGCTCGAGGCCATAGAGAAGAATGGCCAAGAGAAGAATCCGGCGGCGTGGTACTATCTCGGCCGAGTTTACTTGCAGGAGGGAGACATAGTCGGGGCCGATAGCGCGTTCACCAAAGCGGAGGCCATGGCTCCGGCCTGCAAGCAGGAGATCAGCGGTCTGCGCTACATGGCCTGGGTGCCATTGGTCAACGGCGGCATCACGTTCGCCAAGGCGGAGAACAACGATTCTGCGCTCGCGCTGTTCCGCCAGGCCAATACGATTTACCGGGACAAGCCTGCCGCGTTCCTCAGCGGCGGAGTCATCTTCGCCAACACTGGTCAGACTGACAGCGCCATCGTGTATTGGCAGAAGGCAGCGGAAATCGCGGAGCGGGTCAATGCGGCTGAGGATCGCAACACTGCAACCCGAAACCTGGCAGCGATGTATCAGCGGGCTAATCGGCACCAGGATGCTATCCCGCTACTCGAGAAATACCTGACCTGGGTGCCCAACGATGTTGAGGTAAAGCGGGCGTTGGCCAGCTCGTACCGCGCGACCGGGCAGAACGATAAGGCCTCGGCTATCGAAAAGGAGGTTGGCGCGGGGCCGACGACACCGGAGCCGGCGACTGCGTCGGCGAGCACCATGAATGCCGCGGTCGAGGCGTACAACGCCAAGAAGTATGACGAGGCCTCCAAGGGTTTCGAGGAAGTGCTGGCTACAGACCCATATAATCGGGACGCCCTGTATGGGCTGGCCAATGCCTCCTTGGGACTGAAGAACTGGCCCAAGCTGGAGGCCACCGCAGCGCGACTGGCGGCAATCGAGCCGATGAACGATGAGGTCCTGCGGCTGCTGGCCACCGGTCAACGCAATGCCAAGAAGGAAGCGCAGGCGAACAAGACCGCAATCCGGGTGCTGTCTCTCCCCGTGACAGTGGCCATCAAGCAGTTCGCCCCGACCGCAAAGAACGCCACCATCACCGGAACCGCCACGGGCCGCGAGGTACAGAACGCTCAAGGGAAGCCGGTCGCGCCGGCCCCTGTCACCCTGGTGTTCGAGTTCCTGGATGCGAAAGGCGCCGTTCTGGCGCCCCAGGAAGTGCAGATTCCTCCGCTGAAGGCGGGGGAATCACAGCCAATCGAAGCCAAGGCGGATGCAGATGGCATCGTCGGTTGGCGCTATAAGCGGAAGTGAGGAGGAGATCCCATGGCGGCACTTCGGCGGGAGCAGTCGGACGGGATCGGGCTCACGACTACCAAGGCCCCGTTCATCGAGCAGGCCCAGCAGGAAGGCCGTCTGTACATCCATCAGCCCTATGAGCTGTATTCTGACGCGAACCACGAGTCCTGGCGCCGGCTGTTCGCTCGCATGGAAGACCGCTGGCGCCGCTATGCCAATCCGCGCTTTCTGCAGGGCATCGACAGCCTGTGCCTGGAGCCGGATCGGGTGCCCCGGCTGGAGGACGTGAATCGATTTCTCAGCCCGCTCACCGGGTTCAAGGCCAAGGCGGTGAGCGGGTACATACCCTCGTTCCTCTTCTTCAATAGCCTGCGCAACCGCGAGTTTCCCACCACCATTACCATCCGCGACGGGACCACGCTGGATTATCTGCCCGAGCCGGACATCTTCCACGACATTGCGGGGCATGTTCCGATGCACACGGACCGCGCCTTCGCCGACACACTGGTTCGATTCGGCGACTGCGCGCACACCGCGGCCGACATCGTGGCCGGCATTCGTGACGAGAAGGAGAAGATCAGACGGGTCACCAGCATCTTCAAGGCGATGGCGAGATTTTTCTGGTTCACCATCGAGTTTGGTCTGATGCGGGATAAGCGAGATCTGCGGGTCTACGGGAGCGGGCTGCTGAGCTCTTACGGCGAGATCGCCCATTCGATCGATTCACCCGAGGTGCAGCGCTATCCGATTCAGCTCGAGTGGGTCATCAACCAGTACTTCGAGATTGATCATTACCAGCCTCTCCTCTTCGTGGTGGATTCATTCGACCACCTGTTCGACCTGGTGGGAGAGCTGGAACGGTGGATGCGGCACGGCCGGCTGGATAACGTGTCGCCGGGGGAGCCGGCAATCAGCGAACCGGATCTGCGTAGCTTCCTGGAGGCTTCCCCGAGTAAGTAGGGCAGCTCTGGTTTCGCCTTGACCTTCCCGGGCCCTCGCATCACATTGCGAGCCAATCCGCGGGCGTAATTCAGTGGTAGAATGCCAGCTTCCCAAGCTGGACGTCGCCGGTTCGAGTCCGGTCGCCCGCTCTAATTCCCCTCCTTATCTCAATCTCATGTAAGCTTCATCTCATTTTCAGGCCTGCTTAACACCCCCCGTTGTATCATCCTTCAGGGCAGTGACCCCGAGTGGATTAAGCCGTGTCGGACGACACAGCGACTCACACCTCGCTCCCAGATCTTGCGGCTTTTGAGCGGTGGCATGAGGTGCGGTCTCGGGTTAGCCTTCCCGTTGCGCGAATGCAACGCAGCTTGGGGTACGAATTCGTAAGGTGTTGCTGCAGAAAAGCTTATGGGCAGGTACTCGAGTAGCGCTTCGGCCCGGGACCTGCATACACGACGGCGGAAACCGACCTGAATCCTTCTTCGCGGCGGCCTCGATAAGGGGGCACGCCCCAGGGAAATGATGACTCGAATTCAGCAGATACGCGTCTGGGCGCTTGCGGCCGTTCTCGCAGCAAGCTCTCTCCGGTGTAGCGGCGGGGACGTCGGACCAACCGACCCCTCTACTGTCGCGATGATCAGCGGCAGCGGTCAGACGGCGCCCGCCGGCCAGGTGTTGCCCAGTCCTCTCGTGGTCGAGGTCACGGACAAGTCGGGGAACGCCGTGCCGGGCGTGAGTGTGAGCTGGAGCGCACAGGGTGGCGGCACCGTGTCGAGCGCGACCGCAAATACGGGATCGAACGGGCGCGCCTCAGTGCAGCGGACCCTGGGCCCGACGCTGGGCCAGCAGATGACCACAGCCACTGTGACCGGGCTCGATGGCTCTCCGGTGACCTTTATTGCCAATGCCGTGAGCGGAGCTCCCGGAGTGGCGGTCATCACCCAGCCACCGCCTTCGGCGCTGAGCGGGGAAGTATTCGACCCCACGGCTCAGCCGGTAGTCTCGGTGGGTGACGATGGAGGCAGTCCTGTCTCAGGCGTCACGGTGACCGCGAGTGTGGCCTCTGGGACGCTCGAGGGCACCACCACCGCCACCACCAATGCCAGCGGGCTTGCGACCTTCGTCGACCTCGGCATCCGAGGTGCCGGCTCATCCACCATCACGTTCACTGCCGGCGCCGCGAGCGCCACATCGAATAACATCACGGTCTCTCCACTTTCGAGTCAGGCCACGATGGGGGCCTGGGGTCCCCTGTTCAGCTGGGACATCGTACCTCTCCACATGAGCCTGATGCCGAATGGAAAGATCATCGCGTGGGGCAAGACCGATGTCCTCCCGGACACGATGGGGATGCCGCGGATCTGGGATCCCGCAGCCGGGCCTCCCAGTGGCGCTCGGAAGATTGATGTCGATACCATGCTCTTCTGTGCCGGGTACGCGCTGATGCCGGACGGCCGCTTGCTCGTATCGGGTGGCCATCTGAAGGACGACCGTGGCATTCCCACGACCCGGTTCTTTACTCAGGACGGCGTCGTAACCGACGGGCCCGATATGGCACACGGTCGTTGGTATCCGACTGTGACGGTGCTTCCTGATGGCCGGGCGCTGACCATGGCTGGGCGCGACCAGTCGAAACTTGTGGTCACCACACCGGAACTTTGGGATGGCGTGCGCTGGACCGAGCTTACCGGTGCCGGCACCCTGGAAATTCCCTACTATCCCCGGAACTTCATTGATCCAAAGAATGGCCAGGTCTTCAATGCCAGCGAGCGAGTCCAGTCGCGCTGGTTCAATGTGGACGGCACCGGAGTCGGGGGAGGCCGCGGCAGCTGGATCCCCGGGCCAACGCACAAGTACGGTTTCAATCGCGATTACGGCTCGGCCGTCATGTATGAGACGGGGAAGATCCTGGTCGTCGGAGGTGGCGGGAACCCAGGCTGGCCTACACCAGACCCGACGACCGGCGTGCCCACTGCCACGGCGGAAGTCATCAATCTGAATGCGGCGAACCCGACCTGGGCGTTCACCAACTCCATGGCAAATCCACGGCGTCATATGAACGCCACCGTCCTGCCCGATGGTCAGGTGCTCGCCACCGGCGGCACCCGGGGTGGTGGGTTCGTGGACACCAGTCCCGGAGACGCTGTCAAAGTAGCTGAGCTCTGGAACCCGCAGACCGGCCAGTGGACAACCCTGGCGGCCAACAGCGTCATGCGGGTCTACCACTCGGTCTCAATGCTGCTCCCAGACGGCACTGTGCTCCACGGGGCCAGTGGTGACGCCCTGGACGGCAACAACCTGCCGGTACCTTCGGAGAGGAACCACGAGATCTTTTCGCCGCCGTATTTGTTCAAGGGTGTACGGCCGACGATCACCTCCGCTCCCCCGTCGGTCACCTATGGGCAGACCTTCGAGGTCGTGACGCCGAACAAAGCTCAAGTGACGGACGTGCGTTGGATCCGGCTGAGCGCCGTCACTCACGCCTTCGATCCAGGCCAGCTCGCCAACACCTTGAGCTTCTCCGCCACGGCCAACGGGGTGAACGTCACCGCACCCGCCATCCCCAACCTGGCACCGCCGGGATTCTACCAGCTGTTCATTCTCAATCGGAACGGCGTGCCCTCGGAAGGGAAGGTCATCAAGATTCAGTAAGACCCTGGTGTCCCGGCCGCCTCCTGCAGCATCGAGGCGGTCAGGGCCTCACGAAGTGACGCCGATGCTTGAATTTAGGCTCTAAGAAAGAGATCTTTCCCGGCTTCCCTTGGAAGACGCAGCGTCTTCCACAGCTCCCGGTGGCCGGATGATTCGAGTAACCGCGGTACATCCAGATTCGATTGCAGCCGAGCTCGGGTTGCGCGAGGGTACGGAGCTCCTCTCGATCAACGGGCGGGAGCTGGAGGATTTCCTGGACTGGGAATTCCTCACCGCGGACGAGGCGTTCCTGCTCCATGTCCGCCACCCCGATGGTGAAGAGATCGAGTTCGACATTGAGCGGCCGCTGGGTGAGGGACTCGGTGTCGGGCTGGAGCCGCCGAGAATCCGGCGCTGCGCCAACCGCTGTGACTTCTGCTTTGTGGATGGTCTACCCGACGGTTTGCGGGATGTGCTCTACATCCGTGATGATGACTATCGGCTCTCCTTCCGCTACGGAAACTTTGCCACCCTCACCAATCTGAAGCCCCACGACATCCAGCGGATCATCGAATACCGGCTCTCGCCACTGTACGTCTCGGTGCACGCCACCGATCCGACGGTGCGGCGATACCTTCTCCGAAATCCCACCGCGCCCGACATCGTCCCTCAGCTCCGTGGGTTCGCAGCGCATGGCATCGAGTTCCACACCCAGATCGTGATGTCGCCGGGCGTGAATGACGGTCCGGTGCTGGAACAGACCCTGAGCGAGCTCTACGATTTTGGTCCCGCCATTCTGGGGTGTTCGGTGGTGCCGGTCGGGCTCACCGAATACTCCAAACATCACCTCGTCCGCGAGCCCACCGCGGAGGAATGCCGCGCGGCCATTGATCTCATCGAAGCCCGAGGCGCTATCGCCATCGCGCAGCGCGGAATCCATTGGGTCTTCGGAGCCGACGAGCTCTATCTGAGGGCCGGGGTCGAGCTGCCCTCGGCGGAGATCTACGACGGCTTCGATCAGGTGGAGAATGGAGTCGGGTCGGTTCGCTGGTTGCAGCAACGAATCGAGGCCGTGGCAGACCGGCTCGGCGGCTGGGAGGGCAAGCGGATCGGCGTGGTCACCGGGACCGCCATGAGCCAGCTCATGCCAATGGTGCTCGAGCCACTCGCGGGCATAACCGGATCGCAGTTCGAGCTCATTCCGGTGGTGAATACTCTTTTCGGCGCGAGCGTCACAACGGCGGGTCTTCTGCCGGGTACCGCGATGCAGCAAGCCCTGCGGGGAAGGGGTGACCTCGACCTCGCGCTCATCCCGGGCGAGTCGGTGAATGATGATGGACTCCTCATCGACAATATGAGCCTGAGCCTTCTCTCCGCCTCGGTGCCAGTAGAAATCCGACCCTCGAAGGATTTCACCGACGCGCTGCGGGAGCCGGTCGCGGCATGAGCAAGCCGACAGTCGCCATCGTGGGCCGGCCCAACGTGGGCAAGTCCACTCTCTTCAACCGCATCCTCGGCGGCCGCCCCGCAATCGTCTCGGAGCGCCCCGGCACGACCCGGGATCGGCACTTCGGCGACGCGGAATGGGAGGGCAGGCGATTCTGGGTAGTGGACACCGGCGGGCTGGTGCCCGAGTCGGAGGATTCGATGGATCGCGCCATCCGCCGGCAGGTGGAGTTCGCCCTCTCCGAGTCCGATGTAATTCTCTTCGTCGTGGATGGGCGGGAGGGGTTGAATCCGGTGGACCGCGCCATCGCAGACCGGCTGCGCAAAGCGGCGCGTCCGGTTCTCCTCGCGGTCAACAAGCTGGACAACCTAGAGCAAAGCACCGAACAGTATGGCTTCTATTCGCTCGGCTTCGGTGATCCGGTGGGGGTCAGCGCGGCGATAGGCAAGGGAAGTGGTGACCTTCTCGATGCAGTGGTGGAGCGTCTGCCGCCCTATGATCCGGCCGAGTCCGAGGAGACCATTAACGTGGCGGTGGTGGGGCGCCCCAACGTGGGGAAGTCATCCGTGGTCAACCGGCTGTTGGGGGAAGAGCGCCATCTCGTGACGCCCCAGGCGGGAACCACCCGCGACGCGATAGACTCCATCTTGCGGTTTAACGGTAAAATACTCAACTTCATTGACACCGCTGGCTTACGACGTAGAGCTAAAGTAGAAGATGATCTGGAGTTTTACTCCACTCTCAGGACCGAGCGGGCCATCGAGCGGGCCCACGTCTGTGTTCTCGTGGTGGACGCCACGCTGGGGTTGCACAACCAGGATCTCCGGATCGCCACCCAAGCCTGGGATCGCGGCGCGGGTCTGATCATCCTGGTCAACAAGTGGGACCTGGTCGAGGAGAAGGACGCCAACACCGCCCGCCAGGGTCAGGAGGCCTTGATTGCCAAGGCACCGTTTCTCCAGTACGTGCCCTTCCTTTACGTATCCGCGCTGACGGGACAGCGGATCCGGAAGCTGCTCGACCTGATCGTCGCGGTTGCCGAGGGGCGCGAGCTGCGGGTTCCCACGGCGGAAGTAAACAAGGTGCTGACTGAGCTGATCGAGCGGAATGCGCCGCCCCAGAAGCCGGGTGAGGAGGTGAAGCTGCTCTATGCCTCTCAGATTGGCACCGCGCCACCCACTCTCGCCATTGTGAGCAACCGGCCCGATGAGGTGCCGGAGTCATACCAGCGTTATCTGGCGCATGGCTTTCGGGAGGCCTGGCCCTTTCAGGGCTCACCGCTCCGACTCAAGTTCACCCGAAGGGGGTCTCGACGTTAATGGCGGCCGCCCTCTGGCTTCTCGCTTCCTACTTTCTCGGCGCTATACCCACCAGCCATCTGGTCAGCCAGACCTTAGCCAAAATTGACCTTCGGGAGCACGGGAGCGGCAACCTCGGAGCGACGAATCTCTATCGGGTGCTCGGTTGGAAGTACGCGATACCAGTCGCGTTGTTCGATATTGCCAAGGGCGCAATTCCCGTCCTGGTGTTCGCCCCGCGGGCCTCGGATTCGGAGCTATTCGCGCTCGCCTGTGGCGTCGCCGCGATCCTGGGGCATGTCTTCTCGGTGTTTGTGGGGTTCAAGGGAGGCAAGGGAGTCGCCACCGCCGCCGGGGTCATGCTGGCGCTGACCCCGCTTGCGCTGGCTGTCGCGGCGACGGTCTGGGCTGGTGTGGTACTGCTGACCGGCTACGTCTCGCTCGGGAGCATTGCCGCTGCCGCCGTGCTTCCCGTGGCTGTCTATTTGCTGGAGACTCCGAGGACGCCCGAGCTGCTCTGGATCGACACCGCAGTCGCGGCCGGAGTGATTGTCCTCCACCGGCGCAACATCCAGCGCCTGCTCCAGGGAACCGAGAACCGGTTCGGCCGGCGGGCGGCGACCACCACCCGCTCATGACACTGGTCGCTGTTCTCGGGGCGGGAAGCTGGGGAACTACGCTCGCTAATCTGCTGGCCGCCAAAGGCGACGAGGTGCGAATCTGGGCGTACGAGCCCGAGGTGGTGCAGGCCATCAATCAGCAGCACGAGAACCCGGTGTTCCTCCCCGGCATCCCCCTCGCTTCGGGGCTGCGCGCCTTCGGCGACGCCAGAGAAGCGGTGGCGGGAGCCCCCGTGATCGTCTCCGCGGCCCCGAGCCACGCAGTCAGGGGAGTGGTGAATCGGATTCGGGGCGGAGTAAAGCCAGGTACTCTCGTGGTGAGCGCCACCAAGGGAATCGAGACCGATACGCTGGCCCTCATGTCGGCCGTGTTCGAGGAGTGTCTTCCCGAGGCTCGTTTTGCTGCGCTCTCGGGACCAAGCTTCGCGCTTGAGGTCTGCCAGGGACAGCCTACGTTGGTGGTGGCTGCCTCCCGGAACGAGTCGACCGCCCGTGACGCTCAGCGGATCTTTGCGACCCCTCGCTTCCGGGTGTACTCCCACGACGACGTGGTGGGGGTCGAGCTCGCCGGCGCGCTGAAAAACGTCATCGCTATTGCCGCCGGCATTCTCGAGGGTCTGGGAATGGGCCACAACCCGCGCGCGGCACTGATCACCCGAGGTCTGGCCGAAATCACCCGCCTGGGTGTGGTCCTCGGCGCAAGCCCACTTACCTTCGCCGGCCTGGCCGGTATGGGGGACCTCATCCTCACGACTACGGGAGATCTCAGCCGGAACCGAGCCCTTGGCGTGGCGCTGGCCCAGGGGCAGAGTCTGGAGAACTACCGCGCGGCGCATCGCAGCGTGGCCGAAGGCGCCAACACCTCCAAGGCCGGGGCGGCGCTGGGGGAGCGGATGGGAGTAGAGCTTCCCATCATCGAGAAAGTTTGTGAAGTTTTGTTCAGGGGAAAGCCGGCTCGCGAGGGGATCGCCGAGCTGATGGCACGGGAACTCAAGTCGGAGCAGTGGAAATGACTACGACGACCACGCCTCGACCGGTCCAGGAATTCTACTCGATCGGCGAAGTCTGCAACCTGACCGAGCTCAAGCCCCACGTGCTCCGGTACTGGGAGAGTCAATTCCGCTTCCTCAATCCCGCGAAAAACCGCTCGGGAAACCGGGTCTACAAGGGCCGCGAGGTGGAGTTGATCATGCTGGTGAAGCACCTTCTCTACACCGAGAAGTTCACCATCGATGGCGCCCGCCAGCGGATCGATCAATATCGGCGGACCGGTGAGCTTCGGGTGTCGGCCCGGCGGGCATTCGAGGCCGAAATGGCCCAGGATCTCCGGGCCAATCTCGAGGAGATCGTCGGGATCCTCGAAGGGAAGGCGCCCCCGAAGAAACCCGTCAACAGTGAACTGTAGCTCGCGCATTTCGCTTGCCTCACCATGAACATCCTGGTGACCAACGACGACGGCGTCCTGGCCCCCGGGCTGGCGCTGCTGGCGGACGTGTGCCGGAAAGTGGGCAACGTCACCGTCGTGGCTCCGGACCGGGAACAGAGCGGCACTTCCCACTCGCTCACGCTGCACCGGCCGCTGCGCCCCACAGTCCGGCCCGATGGGGGTTGGCAGATCGATGGAACCCCCACCGACTGCGTCATGCTGGCGGTGCAGGCGCTGATGACCGAACGTCCCGACTTCGTGTTCTCCGGAGTCAACCATGGGCCCAACATGGGCGAGGACGTGTTGTATTCGGGCACCGTGGCCGCGGCTATGGAAGCGGTGACGCTGGGCGTCCCCGGCATCGGCATCTCCTTCGCCGGCAATCAGCCGGAGACCATGGCCACCTATCACGATCTCCTTCTCGAGCTGGTGCAGCGGATCACGGAGGTGCGTGATTTTCCCGAACAGATGCTGCTTAACATCAATCTGCCTCGGGTGCCCGCTTCGCAGGTCAAGGGCATTCAGGTCACCAAGCTCGGCAGCCGGTACTTCTCCGAGTCGCTCACCCGGATGAAGGATCCCTGGGGACGAGAGATCTATTGGATCGGGGGCGGCACTATCACCTGGACCGGCGGCGAGAACTCCGACCACCTGGCCGTGGCCGAGGGCTACATCTCGGTCACCCCACTGCACATGGATCTCACCAACTATTCTCTGCTAGAAACGGTTCGGGGATGGTCGCTGGAGGGGTAGGGGAAGGCGACAGCTACGGAGGCTACCGCAGCCGGCTGGTCGAGGTGCTGCAGCGGAAGGGCGTGCGCGACCTTGCCGTCTTGCGAGCAGTCCGGATGGTGCCGCGGCACCGCTTCGTGCCGGAGAGCGTCCGGCATCGGGCCTATGACGATGCCGCTCTCCCGATCGGCAGCGGACAGACTATCTCGCAGCCGTACGTGCAGGCGAGATATCTGGAGCTGATCGGCCTTACCGGCAAGGAGAAAGTACTGGAGATCGGCACCGGCTCCGGCTATCAGACCGCGCTGCTGGCCCTGCTCGCCAGCATGGTTTTCAGCGTCGAGCGAGTGCCTCATCTGGCCCAGAGCGCCCGCACCGCGCTCGCCGATTCAGGAATCCGCAATGTTACTATCCTGGTCGGCGACGGCACCCTCGGCTGGCGCCCATTTGCCCCTTACGACGCCATCCTTGTGTCCGCCGCATCGCCTCATATTCCCGGGCCTCTGGTGGATCAGCTCGCGGATGGAGGACGGATGGTCATTCCCCTGGGCGATCGCGACGCCCAGACGCTCACCCTGGTCGAGCGACGGGATGGCGAGGTGCGGACCAGCACTGTCGCGGACGTTCGCTTCGTGCCCCTCGTGGGTCAATTCGGATTCGACGAATAACGGACGACAAATGCTCACGAGCTTTTTTCACTGGCTGGCAGACACCATCCTCGCGCTCGGCTATCCCGGGATCGTACTCCTGATGGCGATCGAATCCTCCGTCCTTCCGCTGCCCAGCGAGCTGGTCATGCCTCCGGCCGGGTACCTCGCAGCCAAGGGCCAGATGAACGGTATTGTGGCGGTCGCGGCCGGGACCCTGGGAAGCGTGATTGGGGCCCTGGTGAACTACGGGTTGGCGTGGTTCGTCGGGGAACCTCTCCTGCGAAAATACGGCAAGTACGTACTCGTATCCGGCCGGTCACTCGACCGGAGCGAGGCCTTCTTCCGCCGGCACGGTGAAATCAGCACGCTCATCGGCCGGCTGTTGCCTGTCGTGCGCCACTTGATCTCGATTCCCGCAGGCGTCTCACGCATGAGCCTCCGGCGATTTATCCTCTTTACCGCCCTGGGCGCCGGCGTCTGGTGTGCGGTGCTGACATACCTCGGCTATGTCATCGGGCGCCACGGGGAAGAGGTCGAGGCAGTCATCGGCGATTACGTGCACCACACTCTGCTGGTCTACGTGCTGCCAGCGGTAGCGGTCCTGGTGGGTGCCTACATGCTCTGGCGGCGGAACGGACGCGCGAAAGTGGCCGAGTGACGGAGGTGCGTTACCTGATCTCGGGACTGGTGCAGGGTGTGGGATTCCGCTGGTTCGTGGCCCGGCACGCGAGGTCGCTGGGCCTCGCCGGGTATGCGCGCAACCTCCCGGACGGTCGAGTGGAAGTGGTGGTCAGCGGGCCGGAGGAAGCACTTCCCGCGCTCGAGCGCCTGTTGCGCGCCGGCCCGGCGAATGCCCAGGTCCAAGAGGTCGAACGATCACCCGAGCCCGCGGCATTCCCGGTGGGCAAGAGCTTCGACATCATGTAGCGGAGTCTCAAACCAATATGCCGCAGATGACCACGGTTTCCGATCGAGTGCTCCGTACCTTGCGAGCCATTCCGGACTATCCCAAGCCGGGAATCATGTTCCAGGACATCACGCCGGTGCTTGCGGATGGAGAGCTGCTGCGCGAAGTGGTGGCCGAGATGTGCCGTCCGTTTGGCGACGCAGGGGTAACTCAGGTGCTGGGCATCGAGGCTCGGGGCTTCATCCTCGGCGGGGCAGTGGCCACCGCCCTCCGCGCTGGGTTCGTGCCGGCACGGAAGCCCGGCAAGTTGCCCTGGGAGCGAGCCACTGAAGCCTATGACCTGGAGTACGGCAGCGATTCCTTAGAGGCGCATCGGGATGCGTTGAACCAAGGAAGCCGGGTACTGGTCGTGGACGACGTTCTCGCTACGGGGGGGACGGCCAGGGCTGCGGGTCAGCTCGCGCGCGGGCTGGGGGCCAAGCTGGTGGGATGGAGCTTTCTATTGGAGATAGCAGCGCTGCGTGGCCGGGAGCGGTTGCAGGGTGCTACATGCCAGGTGGTGGCGCGGGTGAGCTAGGGGCTGGAGTTCCCAGCTCACTTGCCCGGGGTGGTGCAGGGGTGGCATTTTCCCTTGCTCCGGATGAACGCATGCTCCTTCGGAGGTACGGGCCTGAGGAAGTACTTTACCAGGTCATTGCAACCCACTGCCTTGGCAGTGGTTACTCAAGCCCCCGTAGCTCAGATGGATAGAGCAGCAGTTTCCTAAACTGTTGGCCGCGTGTTCGAGTCACGCCGGGGGCATTCGAGCAGCGGCGCTCTGGTCGCCGTGATTTTTCTTCACCTTTTCGCTGGACACCGATGGCCACCACCGCGGAAGCCAAGAGCAGAGAGCAAGCGTCCCCTCCGGGTGTAGTCGCGACACCCTGGTATCAGGCTCGCCAGCGGCAACTCGCGGCCGCCGTGGTGGTTCTGGCTGCGGCAGCAATCGTCGCCTGGTTCGTGCTCGATAGCGGTAAGCGGAAGGAAGAGTTCGCGGCCCGCAGCCTCAATCAGGCTCGGGCGGCAGCGGAGGCCGG
>JBGQLP010000022.1:0-46722 GCA_041500125.1 Gemmatimonadota bacterium | reverse complement strand
GTCGTAGTTGAGCGATTGAAACGCGTCCCCCCGACGGACCAATCCGGCCGGCTCGAAGCTGGATAGGAACTTGTCCATCGTGACCCTGACGCCCACTCGCCGGGGAAGCCGCAGGGTGAGCTCGCCCATGGCCATCTTCACCTCGACCCGTGCGTTGCTGGTCCAGGCCCCGGCGAAGTCGAGCAGGACCTTCCCCATGCCGCCCTCGAAGTCGATCTGGTCGCATCGGCTATTGCCCAGGCCCAGCACCGACACATCCGCCGCGCCGGCAGCGAACGAGGCGTTCTGACAGCGGGCACCATTGGGCTGGGAGAAGCGGATCACCGTCCGGCTGGCGCCGCTTTTCACCTGAAGATTCGTCACCCGGAGTCCGCCTAGCTCGACATCGGCTTCGGCCGCACCCAAGGTGAGGTCGAGAGACAGGTCCACCCGGGGAGAGAGGGCGACGGCGGCGATCTGCCGCAGCTGAATGCGCGACACCACTCGGACTCCGCCCTCACCCGCGGCCCTGAGTCCCAGAAACACGGAGCCGGTCGACGGGTCGAAATCGCTGACCGGGACGAACCGGCTCTCGTCGTAGCCCAGTTCCATGCGGTAGAGCTCACCCGCTCGTCCGGGAGCCAAGTGAAGACTGCCTGCCGCGTACTCGAGGCGGGCGGCGAGTCTGGTCTCTCCATGCAGCTGCCGGAAGGTTTCGAACGGCCGCATGGTCTGCGCCTGGAGGGACGCGCAGCAGAGCATCAGCCCGAGAGTGAGGCCGAACCCTCTCACGCCTAGGCTCCGCGCGAGGGGGTACGGCTGCCGGGACGCCGCCCGGCCGGGACGCCGAACTGAGGCGTGGCCCAGAGGTATTCGTCGGTGAGGGCCTCCGGCGGCAGCAGCCGGCCGGCGAAGTTCTCCTTGATTCCGGCCCGGCTGAGCAGTGCCGCGCCGAAGCCCGCCGTACCCAGCAGCCAGGTGACGAAGAAGGCCGCTCCCCAGATGATGCTGCCGGCCACCGGGACCCAGCCGAACAGCGCCCAGGCAGCCCAGACACTCGCGAGCGACGCGAGCCCCACCAGGAGATAGCGATAGCTGTTGGGAGAGCCGATCACCACGCCGAGGGCCATGCGTCTCCTGGTGTAGGTCTCGCCCATGGCGTGTGCGACGGCGAGATAGCCACCGACGACGGCGATGACGGTCAGCATAGCGAACACCGCGACCGCGAACGGCAGGAGGAGGATTCCGGCGACGCTGAGGATCAGACCCACCACCAGCATGCCAAACGTGGGCAGCAGCAGGATCTGCCCCAGCAACCCGGTGATGAAGGCCCGGCCGAACGAGTGCGAGACGGTATCCGACACGATCTCGAGGTTCTGCCGCCCGAACATTACCAGGCCGAAGCCCAGCACCGAGAGGGTCAGAAACACACCGAGCACGCCGGCGACTCGACCCAGCATACTCTGGAATGGGCCCAGTGCCTGGGTTTCGGCTTTGGCGATCGGATTGAGCACGTTGGTGGATTTGAGGGTTCGCACCTCACCGCCGATCTCGCCGCCCTCGTCCCGTACCCGACCGCCCAGGGTGAGCACGTCGCCCGAGACGAGGCCCCCGGGGTGCACGATCACGTCACCCTTCACCGTGACCAGATTTCCCAGCAGATGGCCGTACACGTCGGCGTTGCCGTCTACCACCAGCACGGGACCTTCGGTGCTCTCGGCTGAGTCCAGGATGTAATTCCCCCGGCGGGCCGTGCCGCCCGGAATCGTAAGCCGAAGCTCGCCGTTAACCGGCTGAAGCGCCGACCGGAGCCGAGACTCGACCAGCGTCGGCCGGCTCAGGTCGCTGAGGTCGACCGCCGGCCCGCCAGGTTGGATGGCTTGAGGACGAGGCCGCAGGTGGGGGGTATGGTCCCGGATGAGGCCGCGAACATGACCGATCAATTCCACCGCTCCACACGCCAGACGATCGAACCCGGTATCCGCGTGCAGCGGCCGTTGGCTGACAGCGGCAAGAACCGCAATCAGCCCGAGGACGCGGTTAGATGCCGGCATGGGCCACCTGCTGGGTCGGAACGGCCAGAAGGCGGCGCAGGGCGAAGACTCCGCCCAGATAGGCGAGAGATGCCAGCGCCGAGATCAGCGCCAGGCGGGCCGGAGTCTCCACCAGCGACCTGATGCCGTCGTACCAGGGCTGTTCAATAAAGTTGGAGGCGATTCCCCGCACGCCCAGCCACGCGGCCTGGCCCCCTTGCGACAGGAGCCAGGTTCCGATCGAGGCCATGGTCTCCTGATGAGTGAGGGTCCAGGCGATGCTGCCCGCCATCGAGCCCAGCAGGAGAAGCGCAAGACTGGCGGCGAAGGCGAGGGATTTCGGGGTGGCGAAGAGACGGCGTCGGGTGGCTTGCAGCGAGCGGATGGCGAAGGGATCGGGCACGGCCACCGCTGCCATGACCCGGTCGGCGAATCCTTCCCCGGGGCTCATCAACGGCAGTAGGGCGATCTGATCCGCGATCTCCCGGTCCGCCCGCGCCTGCTCGAGGCAGGCCTGACACTCCTCGAGATGCTGCTGCAATTCGGGGGCGAGCTCTCCGATGAGCCACGCCTCGAATTGGTCGGGTGAGAGATGAGGTCCGGAGGAACGGGTCATAAGTGGACCCTCCTACGTTCAGGGTGAGGGGAAGGTTTCATTCTTTGAGGTGCGCGAGTGAGAGCCGCAGCTCGTTGCGCGCGCGATGGATGTAGGTCTTCACCGTGCCGAGCGGCAGGTTCAGAATCTCGGCAATTTCCTCGTACGCGCGCCCTTCGACATGGCGCAGCAGAATGCAGGAGCGATACTCCGGACGCAGCGTGCCGATGGCCGCTTCGATGGCGGTGCCCAGCTCCTTGGCCTCGACAGTATCGAGCGGGGACTCCTGCCGGGCTCCGATCTGCAGCGCGGTCGCCTGCATGGCCTCGGGCGTCTCGGCGTGAGGCGAGCCGTCCAGCGAGAGCGTGTCCAACTCACGCCGGCGCAGGTGATCGATGGCGGCATTGTTGGCGATCTTGAAGATCCAGGACGAAAACTTGAATTCGGGCCGGTAGGAATCGATGGCGTTGAGCGCCTTGACGAACGTCTCCTGCGCCAGATCTTCGGCCAGCTCCCGGTCGCGCACCATGCGAAAGAGCAGCGCGAAGATCGGGCGCTCGTAGCGGCGGACCAGCTCGCGGTAAGCTGCCTCCTGCCCCGAGCGAGCCCACAGCACGACCTCCTGATCGCTCAGGCCGGCCCACTCCGGGCGAGCACTAGGCAGGGGAGCCTCGGCTTGCGAAGGCTCTTCCCGCGGGACTACATTCAGCGCCTATGTTAGCCTCGGATCGTCAGTTACCCGTTTCAGGCGGTCCGGAAAAGCGGGCCTACGTCCGCGCCATCTTTACCGCCATCGCTCCCACCTACGATCGGGTCAATCGCATCATCAGCCTACACTTCGATCAGGGCTGGAGACGCTATGCCACGGCACGGCTGGGGTGGGAGCGGGAACCGGAGGGAATTTACCTCGACTTGTGCGCCGGGACCCTGGACTTCGGCGCCACCCTCGCCCGCCGTCCGGGATTCCGCGGCCGCGTGGTCGGCGCCGACTTCGTGCAGCGGATGCTCGCGCTGGGTCGCGCGAAGTCTTCCCGGCTCGAGCCGGTGAACGCCGATGCGCTCGAGCTGCCCTTCTCTGATATGACGTTCGACGGCGCGATGGTTGGCTGGGGGGTTCGGAATCTGGTGGACCTCGATGCCGGACTGGGCGAGGCAGCGCGGGTGCTCCGGCCGGGTGCCAGACTGGTGATCCTGGAGATGGCGCTCCCGCGCCAACCCCTGCTGCGAGCCGCCTATCAGTTCTACTTCCGGCGGGTGCTGCCCCTGATTGGTCGCTGGATCTCCAAACATACGACCGCCTATAGCTGGCTACCAGAGTCGACGCGGGTGTTTCCCGTCCCTGCAGAGCTCGTGCGGCGAATGGAAGCGCAGGGGTTCGAGGACGTGGACTATGAGTTGTTGATGGGTGGAGTGTGCGCACTCTACGTCGGAACCCGAGCGTGAGCGGCGCGCCGGGTTCGCCAGGACGAGTGCTTGAACCCTTCCGGCCGCTGCAGTGCGCTGCGTCCGAAGAGATCCAGCAGAGAAGCGACCGCGCACTGACGCGACCTCCAGGGTTCAGCACTCGTCCGGCTCACCCGCTGCGCGCCAGTTTTGCGCTCAGCGCGACAACCATGCTAGGCGGCCCCCTGTGGCATTAGACAACCTTCGCGAGTTCATCAAGGCGATCGACGGCATCGGCGAGCTCGCCCGGGTCAGTCATCCGGTGCGCGCCCGACTGGAGATCGCCGAAATAGCCGACCGGGCCATGAAGAGTCCGGGCGGAGGGCCGGCGCTGCTCTTCGAGCACGTGCTGCTGGAGGACGGGCGGCGCAGCTCTCAGCCGGTCGCCATCAACCTGTTCGGCTCGCTGCGCCGGATGGGACTGGCCCTGGGCGTGGACGATCTCGACGAGATCGGCGGCCGGATCTCGGAGATGCTCAACCTCAAGGTGCCCGAGGGACTCTTCGGCAAGCTCGCGATGCTCCCAAAGCTGGCCGAGATGGGAAAGTTTCCCCCCAAGGTGAGGGGGGGGCGGCCTCCCTGCCAGGAGATGGTGCTGCGGGATGACGGGGTGAACCTCGACGACATTCCCTTCCTCACCACCTGGCCCGGCGATGGCGGCCGCTACATCACCTTGCCCATGGTGATCACCACCGACCCGATCCGCGGGATCCGCAATGTAGGGATGTATCGGGTCCAGGTGCTGGACCGAAACACCCTCGCCATGCATTGGCAGCGGCACAAGGTCGGCGCGGCGCACTGGCGTGACATGGCGGCCCGGGGCGAGCGGATGCCGGTGGTCATCGCCCTGGGCGGCGACCCGGCCAGCATCTATTCCGGCTCGGCACCGCTCCCTCCGACCATCGACGAATTTCTCTTTGCCGGCTTCATCCGGCGGGAGCCGGTCGAGCTGGCACACGCGGTCACCTGCGACCTCGATGTGCCGGCCCAGGCGGAAATGGTCCTGGAGGGCTACATCGATCCCTCGGAGCCGCTGGTGCTGGAGGGTCCCTTCGGCGATCACACCGGGTTCTACTCGCTGGCCGACTACTACCCGCGGGTCCACGTCACCGCGATCACCACCCGGCGGGAGCCGATCTACCCGGCCACCCTGGTGGGCCGTCCTCCGATGGAGGACTACTATCTGGGGCACGCCACCGAGCGCATCTTCCTCCCACTGCTCAAGCTCACCATTCCCGAGATCGTGGACTACCACATGCCCGCGCCCGGGATCTTCCACAACCTGGTGTTCGTCTCGATCGACAAGCAGTACCCGGGACAGGCGTACAAGGTCATGAATGCGCTCTGGGGACAGGGGCTCATGTCGCTGGCAAAGGTGCTCGTGGTAGTGGACAAGGAAGTCAATGTGCGCGACCCTGACGAAGCATGGTGGATCGCCCTCAACAACATCGATCCCGAGCGGGACGTGCGCTTCACCATGGGTCCGATGGACGTGCTCGATCATTCCAGCCGGGCGTTCACCTACGGCAGCAAGATGGGGATCGACGCTACGAGGAAGTGGAAGGAGGAGGGCTTCGACCGGGAGTGGCCGGGGCTGATCACGATGGACGACGAGACCAAGAAGAGAGTCGACGAGATGTGGGACAAGCTCGGAATCGAGCTGGAACGATGAGCGCCCTACCGCCTCGCGAAGCCCAGACCTTCGCTGGCGAATCCCTCCTCGTCCGCTACGTCAACTTCGTCAAGCTGCCGCACACCTTGTTCGCGCTGCCGTTTGCCCTCCTCGGTGTGTTGGCGGCATCGCAGACCAGCCGGGTGACCGCCCGCACCGTCGCCCTCGTCGTGGTCGCCTTTTCGGCCGCCCGCTGGGCGGCGATGGGGTTCAATCGGATTGCCGACCGGGCGTTCGATGCCCGGAATCCGCGCACGCTCAACCGCGAGCTCCCCCAGGGGAAACTGTCGCTCCGCCAGGCGTGGCTCTCGGTGGTGGTCGCCGCCGCTCTCTTCATCTTCGCCGCAGCGCTGCTCAACCCGCTGTGCCTCTGGCTGAGCCCGGTCGCGCTCTGCTGGATCCTGCTCTACAGCCTCTCCAAGCGATTCACCTGGTGGCCTCACCTCTGGCTCGGGGTCAGCCTCGCCATCGCCCCGGTCGGCGGGTACCTGGCCGTGACCGGCCACTGGAGCCGGCCGGCCTGGATGCTCGTTTCCATCACCCTGGCAGTGGCCACCTGGGTGGCGGGATTCGATATCTTCTACGCCCTGCCCGATGCCGGATTCGACAGCACGGAGGGACTCCGCAGCGCGGTGGTGCGCCTGGGGCAGTCCCGCGCCATCCTGCTGGCCAAGCTGCTCCACGGCATCACCATCCCCGCATTGGCCCTGTTCGGCTACGGCGCCGGCTTCGGCGTTTGGTACTATCTTGGCCTCATCGTCGCCACCGGCATTCTCGCCTACGAGCATCATCTGGTGCGGCCGGGCGACCTCACTCGTCTGGACGCCGCGTTCTTCACCATGAACGGGGTGATGTCGGTGGTGGTGTTCGGGTTTGCGCTGCTGGACAGAGTTGTGGGGCGATAAAACCTGCCCTCAGCGCAGCGAAGGGCTCCGGTGCCCATCGCTCCGGGTGATCCCCGCCGTTCGGCCGCTGACGGGCGCTGCGTCGGTGAAGATCCAGCACAGAGGCAACCGCGCCCTGAGGCGGCCTTCACGGTCGGGGCTCACCCGTCGCTGCGACTATCGGTGGGGCAGGACGACCGGCACCGGGCATAGGCGGCGGGAAGCGATGACCCTGGAGGGCGCCTAAGTGCGCCTCCACCCACTGCCACATCTCTTTCTTACGCAGCGCACTGCGGCGCCCGGAAGAGTTCATCGCTTCCTATAGCCTATGCCAGTGCCAGGACAGGCGGACAGGCGGACGGAAAAATGGTCTACAGAATGAGTAGGAAACCGAAGAAGCCCAAGTCCAGCGCCCGTCCACCCGTCCGGCCGTCCGGCCGTCCGCCCGTCCACCCGTCTAAGCACCCGCATCACACTCCGACCCCCAACCGCCGCGGCCGGTGACCGTCCATCCCGTCGTGCTCGCGCTCACCGGCGCGTCCGGCGCACCCTACGGTGTCCGGCTGCTCGAGGTGCTCGCCCGCAACCAGGTTCCGGTCTGGCTCATCGCCTCGGAGCACGGAGTCCGCCTCCTCAAGGAAGAGTGCGGCATCGATTCGCTCGAGGGTCTGCGCCGTGCCACCGGGGATGACTGGAGCTCGGTGGTCACCTTCCCCGACGAAGACCGGGGTGCCTTGCCGGCGTCGGGATCTCAGCGGACCAGCGGGATGGTCATCTGTCCCTGTTCCATGGGGACCGTCGCCGCAATCGCCGGCGGGACCAGCCGCTCCCTGGTGGAGCGAGCCGCCGATGTGACCCTCAAGGAGCGGCGCAAGCTGATCCTGGTTCCGCGGGAGACGCCGCTGTCGCTGGTGCACCTGCGAAACCTGGTGGCGGTGACCGAGGCCGGTGCGGTGGTGATCCCCGCGGCGCCCGGCTTCTACCATCGCCCCACCCAGGTGAGTGAGCTGGTGGACTTCATTGTGCAGCGGGTGCTGGACCAGTTGGACGTCGAAATCGAGATCGCCCGCCGGTGGGGAGGCAAGGGGAAGAGCAGCTGATGCGCCTCGGCGTCATCTCCGATACCCACGGCCTGCTGCGGCCCGAGGTGTTCGACGCGTTCGCCGAGGTGGACCACATCCTTCATGCCGGCGATATCGGCCCGCTGGATCTGCTCACCGAGCTGGAGGCCATCGCGCCGGTCACCGCGGTGTACGGCAACACCGATGGCGGGGAGGTGCGGAGCCGCCTGCCCCAGGTGGCCACGGTGGAGCTGGATGGGTTCGATATCGTGGTGACCCACGGCGATCAGCTCGGCTCGCCCACTCCGGAGGCGCTCAACGCCGCCTTCCCCCAGGCTCAGATCATCATCTACGGCCATACCCACAAGCCGCTACTCACCATCGTCGACGTGGTCGTCACGGTGATGAACCCGGGCGGGGCGGGGCACCGGAGGTTCGGCCTGCCGCCGTCGGTGGGAATCCTGGAGCTGGAGCCGGGGATACCGCCGCGGGGGAGGTTGTTGCCGCTGCTGGACTTCGACGCGGAGTGAGGGCGGCCTTGCCGCCCCAAGTGCGATGCTGTCCGGGAAAAACGCGATCCTGACGGCGCCGACTCGAACCCTGACGGCCTGAATCCTGATGCTGCCGGCGGAATCGCGAGTCGGACGCTCAAATTCTTCCCCTGGCGGCTCCGATTGCGATCCTGCCGGCGGCGATTCTGAAGCTGCCACAGAAAACGCGTTCCTGTCGGACCGCAACGCGATCCTGACGGCGCGCACTCGAACCCTGACGGAGTGGAGTGCGACGCTGCCGAGAAATTCCTAGCCCTGTCGCCATGCACGCGGACGCTGCCCACGAAATCCTGGCCCTGGCGCGCCGGAACGGGTTCCTGCCCGGAAGTTTTCAACGCTGGCGCGAGCGAAGCCGACCCTTCCCAGCAATTTTCAACAGTGGCAGGGCGCGTCCTGTTCCTGTCCGGGGGAATCGTGACGCTGGCGGCCGAAACGCGTTCCTGCCCGGGAATTGCAACCCGGACACGTCCCGCGCTGACCCTTTCCAGGAGTTTTCAACGCTGGTACGGTGCACGCAGTCCCGGTCGAGCTGCCTGCGATCCCTTTCCGCCGAAACGGATCCCGCCGCATGGATGCGGACCCTTCGCGATGACCGGCAAGGAGTAAACATGCTGCTCCTGTCGTTGATGCTGGCCACGCAAACGGGGGATGCGCTGACGGTGCGTGCCATCCCTCATCCTCTTCCGCCCGACGCGCGCATCGATACGCTGGAGCTGGGTCCGCCGAGCGTGCGCATCCGAACCGGCCAGGGATCGGCCCTGGTCTGGCTCGTCCGGGCGGCGGACACCCTGTTCATCGCCGCCAGCGTTCCCGACTCGACCCCATACTGGGGCGACGATTTCGTGGTGAGTCTGGATACCCGGGGCGATGGCGCGCCCAGCCCACAGCACGACGACTTCCAGTTGGATTTCCGGCGGGTGCTCGACAGCAGCGTGGTTTACCGGGGGCGGAACGGACGGTGGGAGCCGCCGCGGGGTGATCCCGACTGGCGGCTCGGAGCCGAGCGCAGCGGGGGCGGATGGGAAGTCTCCGGGCGAAACGATGTGAGAGGATGGAGTGTACTGATCCGGCTGGACCCGGCGTGGCTCGAGGGTGAGGCGGGCCGGCGGCCGAGGATTGCCTTTCGCATCTACGATAACGCGCCGGGCGGTTGGTTTGCCTGGCCGGTCTCGCCACGGGCCGCGTCACCTACCATGGTCGAACGGACCCCGGCGCTCTGGGCCCCGCTTCGGCGGCCTTGAGAGCTTCCCGTTCTGCCGCCCTGTCCCGCTTCCCCGCTTCCCCGCCTCTTTCACATCCATTGCTCGTACGGCGTCGTCCGCTTGAGCGCATCGGGATGGGCCCGGAACCACGCCATCATCAGCAGCACCTCGTCGATCGATTCCAGTGGCAGCGGGCCTGACGGCGGCGGAGGCTGGCGCGCCTCCTCCGCCACCACCGCGCGAAACGCCTCGTGCTCGATCGGCGTGGCCGGGTAGGGGAACGCCGCCCGCACCACGCCGCGCCGGAGGACATACACCCGGTCGTCTCCCAGGTCGCCGGGATCGCGATAGACGAAGGTGAGCAGGTCGATCGCGCTCCGGGCCCGGCTGGTCGCGGCCAGCAGCCACTCCAGCTGCTCGAACTTCTCCCGCCAGCGCACCGCCACCTCGAACTGCGCGCGCGCCGAGGCCTGCTGCATGGCGGTCACCACCCGATCGATGGGCTGGATGGTCCTGCCCTCGAGAAAGGCGATCGCGGTCTCCACCCGGCGCTGGTACTCGCGCTGCGACACGAATCCGGCGCACGGCCCGCTGCAGAACCCCAGCTCATGCCGCAGGCACCCGGCCTGACGCGGTGGGTCAAAGAGATCTCTCTGGCCCGAGAACACCACCGGCATCGTCGCGGCGCAGTCCCGAAGTCCCAGGAGGTCGTTCAGCGTGCGCACCGCCTCGAGCATCCGGGACATCGACTGAAACGGCCCATAGCAGCGCACATCGTCCCGGCTGATGCTGCCGCCGCCATAGACCCGCGGCGCCGGTCCTCCGGCGACCTTGATGAGCACCGAGCGCCGGGTGCGGTTCGCCTTGTGATTGAAATGGGGCCGGAACTTCCGAATCTGACGCAGCTCGCCCAGATACGCGGCGAATTCGCTGGGGACGTAGTCCCAGGTGATCTCGCTCGCCGCGTAGAGAATTCGGGCAGCCTTGTCGTCGGGATATTTAGCGCGGAAGTAGGTGAGCAGCCGGGTGCGGAGCCGCTTGGCCTTTCCGACATACAGCACCCGTCCCGTCGTATCGAACATCCGGTAGACCGCCGGCCGGTTCTCCGCCAGCGCGCGTACCCGGGTGAGCAACTGGCCGAGATCGGTGGAGGGAAGCGGTACCAGCCGTTGGGAGCGGCTACGACTCACGACTGGCAGCGGTGACAGAAGACCGAGATCCGGGCATCGATCGCGTGGGTTCCGGTGAGCCGGGTACCACACACCCGGCACGGCTCTCCCTCGCGGCCGTAGACCAGCAGCTCCAGCTGAAAGTTCCCCGGCTCGCCGGTGCCGGTCTTGTAGTCCCGCACCGTCGTGCCGTTGGAGTCGATCGCCGCCGCCAGGATCCGCCGGATCTCGCCGTGGAGCCGGCGGTGGTCGTCGGGACCCAGCCGCCGCGCCGGCTTCGATGGATCGATGCCGGCCGCGAAGAGCGCCTCGTTGGCGTAGATGTTTCCCACCCCGGCCAGGTGCCGCTGATCCATGATCACCTTCTTGATCGCTTGCCGGCTGCCGCGGAGCGCGGTCCCCAACCGCTCGGCGGAGAAATCGGGCTCCAGCGGCTCGGGCCCGATCGCCTCGGTGTACCGCTCCCACTGCTTGTCGTCGAGCAGCAGCAGGGTGCCCAGGCGCCGCACGTCGTCATACACCAGCTCTCGCCCGTTATCGAGCTCGGCTCGCAGGACCGCGTACTTCGCTTCATCGGGTTTGAGCGCGCGCCGATAGACCATGAGCGAGCCGGTCATGCCCGGCTGGATGACCAGCCGCCCGGCATCGAGCTCGAGCACCGCGTGTTTGGCCCGGCGAAACACCCGGCGGATGGTAGCGCCGGTGAGACGCCGGAGCAGCCGGCGGCGCGTGGTACCCCGCAGCACATCATCATGGCTCAGCGTGACCCGGACGATGCGGCGGCCGGCCAGGCCGGGGCGGATGTCGCGGACAATGGTTTCGACTTCGGGAAGCTCAGGCATCGAGAGCGGTTAAGGCGTGACGGGCTGCCTCCCGCCAGCCGATGTCGCGGCGGAAGACCTTCCCCTCGTACTGGACTGTTTCGGCTGCCTCACGGCTGAGTCGCTGGGCTTCGGTGAAGCTTGCGCTGGTCGCGGTGGCAGTCAACACTCGCCCGCCGTCCACCCGGAGCACGCCATCGTGCCCGCGCGTGGTCCCGGCGTGGAAGATGGTGACGCCCTCCGGCAAGGCTTCCGGCAGTCGGATGGGCGCTCCCTTCTCGGGACGGTCGGGATACCCCCGGGAGGCGAGCACCGTGGTCACCGCGGCGCCCCGGCTTTGATCCATTCGGGAGGGCCGTTCTCCCCGGGCGACCTTCCAGAGGCAGTCGGTCAACCCCGCCGAGATCAGTGGAAGAACCACCTGCGCCTCCGGATCACCGAGACGGCAGTTGAACTCTACCACCCAGGGCAATCCCGCCGGTTCGATCATGAGCCCGGCATAGAGCACCCCGGTAAACGGCGCGCCCGCACGCCGCATCCCCTCCAGCGTCGGCAGCATCACGTCCCGCTTCACCCGCTCCAGCAGGCCGGGACTTCCGAGAGCCACCGGGCTGTAGGCGCCCATCCCGCCGGTGTTGGGTCCCTCATCGCCCTCCAGGAGTCGCTTGTGATCCTGAGCGACCGGCAGGAGCTCCACCTCCTGGCCGTCGGTCACCGCCATGACCGAGATTTCCTCGCCCTGGAGAAAGGACTCGATCACCACGGTGCGTCCCGCCTCGCCGAATTGCCCGGCCTCCAGCATGGCCCTCACCGCCTTGGCCGCCTCAGCTCTCGTGTCGCACACGATGGCCCCCTTCCCCGCGGCGAGTCCCGACGCCTTCACCACCAGCGGCTCCGGATGGCGATCGATGTACGCCAGCGCGGCGGGAAGATCGGTGCAGCTCTGGCTGGCTGCGGTGCGCACGCCGGCGGCGACCATCAGTTGCTTGGCGAACGCCTTGGACGCCTCGAGCTGAGCCGCCGCAGCGCTGGGCCCGAAGACCGCCCGCCCCTCCGCCCGGAGCCGGTCGGCGAGACCGAGCGCCAGGGGCACCTCCGGTCCGATGACGGTGAGATCGATGCCATGCATGTCGGCCGCGTCGGCCAGGCGGTCGAGATCGTCGGCGGGGATGGGGAGATTCTCAGCGAGCTCAGCGGTGCCTGGATTGCCGGGGGCGCAATACAGCTCGGCCCGGGGATTCTCTCGGCGGAGGGCCCAGCAGAGCGCGTGCTCCCGGCCTCCGCTTCCTACCACAAGCAGTCTCACGGCTTCTGAGCGTTCCGGAAGGCCTCGATGGCGCGGTCGGCTGCTCGGCGGGCAGCATCGGCCAGCTGGCCCGCCAGCTCCCGGGCCTCACCCGCGTAGTAACTGCCCGCGGCGGCCATGTCATCCTTCAGCGGGCGCCCGCTGGCCTCCGCACCCTGGCGCACGTACTCGCCCCGGAGAATCCGGTCGTACTCACCGCTGGTCACCCAGCGCTGCAGCTCGGCAGCCCGGATCGTGTGCATGGGATGGGTCAGCGCCAGGGTGCTCAGCAGCTTGTAGACCACGTCGAGCCCTTCGGTACTGGTGGCGTACTCGTGCGCCTGCTGCATGAAGGCATCCACGTTGAGCTGGCCGGCGAAGCCCGCACCCCGGCCGCCGCCCGCCAACTTCATATCCAGCCGTTGGGCGACAACGACCTCCTGGCCGCCGAGCAGGCCGGCGCGATCGGCGGAAAGCTCCGACTTGCGGGACCATTCAAGGAAGGCCAGCCGGATGGGAAGCAGGGCCAGCTCCGCCAGCATCGGGAGCGCGCCGAGACTCACCATGGCCAGAATCGCGGCAATGGTGCGATAGAGGGCGTGCCCGCTCATCACGTGACCCAGCTCGTGCGCGAGCATCACCCGAAGCTCGTCGTCGTCCAGCAACTCGACCGAGGCGGAGTTCACCACGATGAAGGGCGTGTCGATCCCGTACGCGCCGGCATTGAAGAACGGCGTCTGGGAGATGTAGAGCTCCGGCACGTTGGGCCAATCGAAGGTGGTGGTGACCTCGGTGTGCAGGTGCCAGAGCTTGGGAAACTGGGTCGGGCCGATCCGCACCGCGTTGCCCTGGAAGAGGAGCCGGATGCCGCGCTCGCCACCCAGCATCCCCAGCACTTTCCGGATGACCTCGTCCACCCCGGGCACCGCCCGCAAGGTCTGCAGCGCCGCGCGATCGGCCGGATGCTCCCACGACACGGCGGCGATCTCGGGAAAGCGTTGGCGGGGACGGGGGGCGGGGACGTTCGTCATGGCCGACTCAAGAGTTGGAGATGCAGGATCATACGGGTTCGGGGGCGCGTGGTTTCAGACTGGGACGCTGGGCCGGTGAGAGCTGAGAAGTGAGAGGTAAGAGCTTGCGAGTCATTCCGAACGCAGTGAGGAATCGGCTGGGCAAACGTCGGAAACGGTGCTCCAATGCGCTTGCCGAGTCCTTGTGGCCGAGCATCGCGAGGACACGTTACCCGGGCCGATTCCTCGCTATGCTCGGAATGACGCGGGCCGCCAACCTTACCTCTCACCTCTCACCTCTCACCCAGCTGCCCCAAATGCTTGCTCTAGGTCCCCAATCAGATCCTCCGTGTCCTCGATCCCGCAGCTCAAGCGCACCAGACTGTCGGTCAGCCCCATGGCCTGCCGCATCGCGGCCGGAACCGAGGCGTGGGTCATGGTCGCGGGGTGCCCGATCAGGCTCTCCACCCCTCCCAGCGATTCGGCCAGGGCAAAGATCTTGGTCCGTTCCACGAATCGGCGGGCCCGGGCCGGGTCGCCGAGGTCCACGGAGATCATCCCCCCGAACCCGGTCATCTGCCGGCAGGCCAGCTCGTGCTGGGGATGGGAAGGCAATCCGGGGTAGTAGACCTTGGTCGCCGTGCGCTGCCGGGTGAGCCACTCCGCGATCCGGCGGCCGTTGGTATCGTGCTGCCGCATGCGGAGGGGAAGGGTCTTGATGCCCCGGAGCGCCAGGAAGCAGTCCATGGGCCCCGGCACCGCTCCCGCTGCGTTTTGAATGAAGCCGAGCCGCTCGGCGAGATCATCGCGAGAGGTGACCAGCAGACCTCCGACCATGTCGCTGTGGCCGTTGAGGTACTTCGTGGTCGAGTGGAGAACGATGTCGGCGCCGTGCTGGAGCGGCCGCTGGAAGTACGGGGTGGCGAAGGTGTTGTCCACGACGCACAGGTGACCGTGCGCCTGGGTCAGGTCTCCGACCGCGGCCAGGTCGGTGAGGTTCATCATCGGATTGGTGGGCGTCTCGCAGTAGACCATCCGGGTGGCCGGCGTGAGTGCCCGCTCGATATTGCCGACGTCGCGCATATCCACGAAGCTCACCTTGAGCCCCAGGTTGCCGTAGATCCGCTCCATCAGCCGGTGGCTGCCGCCGTAGACGTTCTCCCCGCAGACGATGTGGTCTCCGGCCTTGAACAGCTTGAGCACCGCATCGAGCGCGGCGAGTCCGGACCCGAAGGCAAAGCCATAGGTGGCGCCCTCGAGGCTTGCCACGTTTCGCTCCAGGGCTTCACGGGTGGGGTTCTGGGTGCGGGCATACTCGTACCCGCGGTGCTTGCCGAGCCCGGTCTGCACGTAGGTGGAGGTTTGATAGATCGGCGTCATGACGGCGCCGGCCAGGGGCTCCACGATCTGTCCGGCGTGCACCGACCGGGTGGCAAACCCGTGCTCGTGGTCGCCTGGGAGAATCTTGGTCATCGATCCTGCGAGAGAGGGGTGTAGTGAAGATTAATCGGCGGGGGTAGTCATCGCGAGCGGCCGCAGGCCGCGTGGCGATCCCGCGGCTCCCCCGGTGGGGCGGGGGGATTGCTTCGGTCGCTGCGCGCCCTCGCAATGACTCCGCAGCCCTATTTAGTTTCGCACCGTGACTTTCTCTCCCTCCGAGGGCGCGCTAGCGACCTGCCTCATCGTCGACGACGATCCGCAGGTGCGACAAGTGCTTGCCCGAGTCATCGCGAAACACGGGTTGTCACCCAGGGAGGCCTCCTCCGGTGCCGATGCCCTGTCGGTGCTCAGGCATGGAGGCGAAGTCCCGGTCTGCATCTCAGACATCTACATGCCGGAAATGGACGGGGTCACTTTCCTTCGAGAGGCGCTCCAGCGCTACCCGGACATGGCGGTCATCATGCTCACCGGCATGGCCGAGGTGAACACGGCGGTCGAGTGCCTGAAGCTGGGAGCGCTGGACTACATCTCCAAGCCGGTGATGGTCGAGGAGGTGCGCGCCCGGTTGGACAAGGCATTGGAGAAGCGCCGGCTGGTCCTGGAGAACCGCTTCTACCAGCAGACTCTGGAGCTACGAGTGCAGGAGCTCGACCGGCGGAACCGGGGCTCGCTCATCAACGGGGTGCAGATGCTGGTCCACGCGCTGGAGGCCAAGGATTCGTACACCAGCGGCCACTCCACCCGGGTCAGCCGCTATGCGATGAAGACGGCCGTACCGCTCGGCTTCACCGATGATGCCCTGGAGCACGTTCGACTCGGCGGCGAGCTGCACGACATCGGCAAGATCGGCACCCGTGAGGCCATCCTGAACAAGCCGGGCACCTTGACGCCGGACGAGTTTCAGCATGTCAAGGAACACTCGCTTCTGGGCGAGAAGATCCTGGCTCCCTTCCTGGGCCAATCGCCGATCGTGCTCCGGATCGTGCGGTCGCACCACGAGCGGATGGACGGAAGCGGGTTTCCGGACGGGTTGAAGGGAGACAAGATCCCGCTCGAAGCGCGCATCGTCGCCGTCGTGGACGCCTTCGATGCCATGACCACCAACCGGGCCTACCGGGCCCTCCGACCTCCTGCCGATGCCCTCCAGGAGCTGCGCCGCTGCGCGGGCAACCACTTCGATCCTGACGTCGTCGAAGCGTTCATCCGCGTCCACGGCCACGGCGCGGCGCTTCCGATCACCTGAGCCGGCTGTCCCCTCTGATGTCCGACACTCTGATGATCAGCGTTTCCGGCATTCGGGGTCACGTGGGAACCGACCTGACCCCAGAGCTGGTGTCGCGTTACGCCGCCGCATTGGGGGCCTGGTCGCGCTCGGGACGGGCGGACGGTCGGACGGGCGGACGGACGGTCGTCGTTCTTGGGAGGGATTCGCGCACTAGCGGGGCCATGTTTGCCCAGGCCGCGGCGGCCGGACTCATGTCGGTGGGGGTGGATGTGATCGACCTGGGAATGGTGCCCACTCCGACCGTGCAGCTGGCGGTGGAGCATCACCGGGCCGGCGCCGGGCTGATTCTCACCGCCAGCCACAACCCGATCGAGTGGAACGCGCTGAAGTTCGTCGGACCCGACGGAATCTTCCTCGATGCGGAGGCAGGGAAGACGGTTCAGGCCCTGGCCGACCGGGGGCCGCCGAGGGCGGGCTGGGATACCGTAGGCTCACTCCGGCAGGATCCCGGCGCCATCGAGCGTCACCTGGATGCCGTCCTGGGCCTGGCGGTGATCGACGTGGACGCCATCCGCCGGCGCCGCTTCAAGGTGGCGCTCGACTGCGTACGGGGTGCGGGCGCGACCGCCATCCTTCCGCTGCTGGAGCGACTCGGGTGCTCGGTTCAGGGAATCAACCTGGAAGCGGACGGGCGGTTTCCCCGTCCCCCTGAGCCGGTGCCCGAGAACCTGGGCGAGCTGGAGACGCTGGTGCGAAAGACGGGTGCCGACGTCGGCCTGGCGGTCGATCCCGATGTGGACCGGCTGGCGCTGGTTGACGAGACCGGGCGAGCCATCGGGGAAGACTACACCCTGGCCTTTGCCGTCCGGGCCGTGTTGGATGGACGCATCACTGCGGCTAAAATCCCAACCGTGGTGGTCAACCTCTCGACCAGCCTGGTCGTGGAGGACACCGCCCGCTCGCGAGGCGCGCGCTTCGTCCGGGCTCCCGTGGGGGAGGCGAACGTGGCCCGTGCCATACGGGATGAGGGTGCGCTCATCGGAGGTGAAGGCAACGGCGGCGTGATGCTGCCCGCGCTGCACATAGGGCGCGACGCCCCCCTGGGGGTGGCCTTGATCTTGCATCTTCTTGCAGCGACTGGGGTAACGCTCTCACGACTCGTGGCCGAGTCGCCCCGGTATACAATCGTCAAAGCCAAGGGGCCCCGCGGGCCGGATCTGGGCCCGCTGTATCATCGACTCCGGCAGCGCTTTTCGGACGCGACCGTCGATGATCGGGATGGACTTCGGCTTGCCTGGTCCGACCGATGGCTCCACGTGAGACCCTCGGGCACCGAGCCGATTGTCCGATTGATCGCGGAAGCACCGACCCAGGCCGACGCGGAGGCGCTCGTCGCGGCAGGCCGAGAACTCTTGTACTGAGGGCTAGACGATGTGCGGTATTGTGGGCTACATCGGACCGCGCCAGGCTGCCGGGCTTCTCCTCGAAGGGCTTCGCCGGCTCGAGTACCGGGGCTACGATTCCGCCGGCATCGCCGTCGTCAACGGCCGCGGGTTGAAGATTATGAAAGCGGCAGGCAAGCTCTCGGTCCTCGAGGGCGAGCTGACTGATAACATGCCCAGCGGCACCATCGGCATCGGACACACCCGCTGGGCCACCCACGGCGCGCCCACCACCACCAACGCCCATCCCCACACCGACCAGTCCGGCCGCATCGCCGTCATTCACAACGGCATCATCGAGAATGCCGGCTCCATCCGAAAGGCGCTGGAACAGCGGGGTCACACCTTCAAGTCGGACACCGACACCGAGGTGCTGGCCCACCTGGTGGGCGAGTTCTATGACGGAAACCTGGAAGAGGCGGTGGCTAACGCTCTCCGCGACGTAGAGGGCGCCTACGGTCTGGCCTTCATCTCCGCCGATGAGCCAGGCGTCCTGGTGGCGGCCCGCAACGGATCGCCTCTGCTCGTCGGCGTGGGAGAGAACGAGTGGTTCGTGGCCTCGGACGCCTCGCCGCTGCTGCAGCACACCCGGTCGGTGGTGTATCTCGACGACGGGGAGATGGTGGTGCTCACCCGCGAGGGCTACCGGGTGCGCAACCTGGAGACCGCCCGGATCAGCAAACCGGTCAACCAGATCGATTGGGATCTCGCCACGGTGGAACGGGGCGGCTATGCCCACTTCATGCTCAAGGAGATCTGCGAGCAGCCCGAGAGCCTGCGCAACACGCTTCGGGGCCACCTGCTGGAGGACGAGGGAACGGCGCGGGTCAGCGGCCTGAATCTGACCGATGAGGAGCTCAAAGGTTTCGAGCGGGTCATCATCACCGCCTGCGGCACCTCCTGGCATTCGGGGATCATCGGCGAATACATGCTGGAGGAGATGGCCCGGCTCCCGGTAGAGGTCGAGTACGCCTCCGAGTTCCGCTACCGGAATCCGGTGGTGGACCCCAAGACCCTGATCATCGGGATCTCTCAATCCGGTGAGACGGCGGACACGCTCGCGGCTGTCCGCGAGGCCAAGCGCCGGGGTGGCCGCACCATCGGGCTGGTGAACGTGGTGGGCTCCACCATCGCTCGCGAGGTGGACGGCGGCATCTACCTGCATGCGGGACCGGAGATCGGGGTGGCGAGCACCAAGGCCTTCACCAGCCAGGTGGCCGCGCTCGCGCTGATCACTCTGCGCATCGCCCGGCTCCGGAACCTGAGCATCCTGCAAGGTCGCGAGTTCATTCATGCGCTCAGCCGGCTGCCCGATCAGATCTCCCAGATTCTCGATCGTTCCACCGAGATCGAGTGCCTGGCCGACCGCTTCCTCCGGACCACGAAGAACGCGCTTTACCTGGGCCGTGGAGTGAACTTCCCGGTTGCTCTTGAAGGCGCGCTCAAGCTGAAGGAAATCTCCTATATCCACGCCGAGGGATATCCCGCTGCGGAGATGAAGCACGGCCCCATTGCGCTGATCGATGAAAATATGCCGGTCGTGTTCATCGCCCCGCGAGACGCAGTGCACTCCAAGATCGTGTCCAACATCGAAGAGGTGAAGGCGAGAGGCGGGAAGGTGATCGCCCTCATCAACGAGGGCGATAGCGAGATTCAGCGGCTGGCCGACGCCACCTTCACCATCCCCGAGACGCTGGACCTCCTCACGCCTATCCTGACCAGCATCCCGCTCCAACTGCTGTCCTACTACGTGGCGGTCGCCCGCGGCTGCAACGTGGATCAGCCCAGAAACCTGGCCAAGTCGGTGACGGTCGAGTAGCAAAAGCCCCCGTTTCCCGGGGGCTTCGAGTTTATGAAGCCCGGCTCTGAGTCGCAGCCACCGGCCGGCGGAGCAACACGTTAGCCGCTCCCCCCAGGATCCCCAGTGCCACCACCGCCAGCACCAGCCCCGGCGTCCACACCCGCGAGAGTCCCAGCCCTGCGTCGAGCGAGTACAGCCCGGGCCCGATCAGGGCCAGCGCCAAGGAACCCGTGGAATACAGTACGGGAACCTCGATGCCGTTGGTGCCCGCGAAGAGGCCATGGGTCCAGTGCACAGTGACGGCGGCAACGATCATGACCGAGATCACCAGAGCCGGCCCGATCGGTCCCAGAAAGCCGAGCGCGATCAACAACCCGCCGATGAGCTCGCTGAGGGAGGCAGCGATGACGAAGCGACGGCCGGGACGGAACCCCAATCCCTCGAAGTATCCGGCGGTGCCGGCGATCCCGTAGCCGCCGAACCAGCCGAACAGTTTCTGGGAGCTGTGGGCCATCATGAGGACTCCGAACACCAGGCGCTGGATGAGGAGGCCGGTGCTCAGGGTGGTGAGGTCAGCGACGGACGTCATATGAAGCTCCTAAGGAGTAGGTTTTCCCAACCTGTGTTATAACTCATATTGCTCAAAAAGTTCACCGCCTCTCCCGGATCTGGGCCAACGCCTCAATCAGCAGTTTGACCCGCTCGGGCTCAAGCCCGGCGAACCGGGTCCGCTCCACCACCTTCAGCTCCGGGGTCGCCCGCTTCAGTACGTTGAGCCCCTTGGCACTGATCCGGGCCGTCACGTTCCGGCGATCCGCCGGATCCCGCTCGCGTTCAACCAGGTGCATCGCCTCCATCCGGTCGAGCAGTCGGGAAATGTCCGGCACTCTCGACACCAGCCGTTCGGCGACCTCGCGCCCGCACAAGCCGCCGCTACCCGCGCCGCGGAGAATCCGAAGCACGTTGTACTGGGTATGGGTAACCCCGTAGGGCTTGAGTACTTCACTCAGGTGATGTTCCAGCATGGCAGCGGTTCGCAGCACGCTCAGAAAAGCCTCGGCGCTGGGGCTGGGGAACGGCTTCCCTTGTTTGATCTCGGCCTGCAGCTGGCTGGGCATGGCCGGACGATAGATGTTATAACACGGAATGTCAAGTCGAGTCGTTGCGAACGACGGGTGAGTCCTCAGGGAGTCGCGCCGGGCTCGACCACCAGGTAGGGAACGTCATCCTCACCGATGGCGCGGAACCACGTGGTCAGGTCGGTGATGGACTCAGGGGGGTAGACTCCTCTGGTTCCTTCCAGCCGGCGCGACACCCTGAGAGTCCTTCCCTCCTGAGCATACCGTGCCAAGTATGATCCCCACTTTCCGGTCGCGCTCACATTCCGTGGCAGCTGTACCCTCCAGCCCTCCGGCAGGGTGAAGGTGACGTCGGTGCCACCGGTCACCGGACCTATGATCTTGGAAGCATCGATGGGAAAACGGCGCGGCCCCCTGGCCTCGAGCGCGGCGGCCGCGTCGGCCATCCCCCGCATGCTGGTGAGTGGCAGGGTGAGAATGAAGGTGCGCCCATTGCCGGTCGGGCGGGCGGCCAGGCCATGCACGATTCGCAGGGTGACCCGGGGGTCGGCCTTGAGATCGCGCCCGTCGAAGATCTGGAGGCTGTCGGCGTCCGCCCCCGGGTAAATCTTGGTGGCGATGCTGCGGGCAAACTCGGCCCGGTGCGTGGAATCGATCGGGCCCAGAAAGAGGCTCCTCAGGCTATACTGGCGACTGCCGAGTCCTCGCTCTTCATAGGATGCGGTCACGTAGCCGTCGGTCGAGAGGGTGCCGACGATGTGGGTCTCGTTCAGGTTTGCGCTGGGACTGGTCTCCGGCAGCACCACCGGCTCCGACCGGCCGTCGGGATGCACCACCAGCGCGAACTGGCCCTGATCGGAGGGCGGCAGTTCGCCGTAGGGGACCAGGTCCGCGGTGAGGTCGACGTACACCCGGCCCGTAGGACTTTCCACGGCCGCAATCGCGTGGTCGAACTGTGCGATCGACGGCAGGGCGCGGTCCACCCGGCCACCGCTGTTGAGAAGAACCGGGTACGCCTGAAAGCCCAATGCCTTGACCACCGCGACGAACAGGGTCGCCTTGTCTTTGCAGTCCCCATAGCCGGTCGCGACCACCTGGGCCGGTGGCCGGGGCTGATAGCCGCCTAGACCCAGCGCGATGGAGACGTAGCGGATGTCCTGGGCCACCCACCGTTGCACTGCCCGAAGGGTGTCGTCCGCGGTGCGGGCGCCGGCCAGCAGCGACGGGAGCCTGGTCCGGAGCGCGTCGTTCAGCTCATAACGGTCGCGGGCAAGCCCGGCGTACCATCGGCCGATGGCGTCCCACTCGAGCGGCCCAGCCAGGCCGATGCTCATGTAGACGCCGTTGGAATCCGCCATGAAATCCTCGGGTCTCACCCGGGGCACGTCCTGCGTCGCCCATACGTAGGTCCGCCGCCCTCTGGCAACCCGCTCCTCCCGGCGGAAGCTCAGGTTGCGCTCCACCAGATGGGGCTGCATGGCAGCCGGCAGATCCACCAAGTACCGTGACCGCCGAGTCACCCGGCCGGTATGGACACTCCAGCTGGCGGAAAAATCGCCCGGGAGAAACGGCTTCCGTTCCTCGACCGTGTAGCTCCAGTCCACGATGGTGCCGGGCGCCACACCGCTCAGCGAGAAGCGCCGCACCTTGGTATCGCTGTACACCGGATCGGCGAGCGTGGCCGGGATGTCGGAGTCCTGGACCTGGGTAGGCGCGTCGCTCACTACGGTCCCATCGGGACGAACTACCCGGATCCAGTTGACAGTGAGGCGCTGGTGGCCGGGCGAGTAGGAGAACTCATGTTCGGCGTAGTCCTTGACCACCTCGGCGGAGAGGATCTGGGTCACCTGCCGGTAAGTCGTCACCCCGGTCCCGTCCGCCTCGCGACGCACCACCCCATCGTCCAGCAGCAGAATCACGGGCTCGTCCGGGTACTCGCTCGCATTCACCGCCAGCCGATAGATGGTGTCGCTCTGGACCGACGGGTCGCCGGCAGGGGTGATGACCGGTGCCTGGGCCCAGACGGGCACTGCTATCAGCAGGGAGGAAACTACGACCAGATGCCGCCAGGGATGCATTGGGGGAGCCTCGAGGCTGCGAAGGGATTTGGCTGCTTGACGAAGCGCACCGGGTGCAAGAGGAAGGCCAATGCCGTTCCTCTGTTAACATCGTGCCTGCAGCTACTTAGCGGTGGATTCTTGGGGAGAGTGGCGCACTACCGCGGCGTCGGAGCAACAATCGACCAGGTGGCACCCACCTCGGTGCCGACCACCCGCCAGCGCTCCTTGCCCGCGGCGTGGAGGAAACGCCGAATAGGCTCGTCCACCGGCTCTCGGCTCAGACGGAAGGTCGAGTGGTGCACCGGCAGCACGTACTCGGCGCCGAGTCGCTGGAACATGGTCCAGGCCTGTTCTGGGGACGCGTGATTGTTGATCCAGGGGTCGTAGGCGCCGATTGGAAGAATGGCCAGGTCGATGGGACCTCGGCGTCCCAGTTTGGTGAGGGCGTCGGTGTAGGCGGTATCGCCCGCGAACAGAACTGTTAACCCAGCCCTCTGGAGCAGGAATCCCCCGTACCCGCGATGACTATCGGTGACCATGCGGGCGCCCCAGTGGCGGACTTCGGTGGATTCGATCCCTATTCCGCCGAGCTCCATGTGCTCGCCCCAGGCGAGCTCGTGCACCTGGCTGAAGCGGCGGACCAGATCCTGATTCCCCGGCTGCACCACCACGGGAACCTCAGCGGGCAGCAGCCGAAGGGTGCCGAGGTCGGTGTGGTCCATGTGAGCGTGCGAGAGGAGCAGCAGGTCGAGATCGGGAAGGTCTCGAGCCCGTAGCGCCGGCTGGACCAGCCGGCGGGGGCCCAGCTTGGCGGTTCCCCGCCCGATGCCGATGCGCCGCTCGAGCGCGGGGTCGGTCAACACCCAGGTGCCATGGAAGTTGAAGAGCACGGTGGCATGCCCCAACCAGGCAACGGTGAGCCGGTCGTTCGGCCAGGAGGAGGGATCGGGACGTTGGGGTGCGGGGGCGATATCGGTTCTGGGCATCCTGTATCTCAGTGCAGTAAGGCAATAGCAAGAGCTTCAACCTGCCCTGGAATCTAGAATGCTCTTACGCTGATGTTGCTTCTGCTGTTCATTCATTCTCTTCTGTTTTGTTGTTCCTTTGCTTACCTGGTCGATGCAGTAGATCTCAATTGGACTCCGTGCCTTCCGTGTGTCTTCCGTGGTGAAGCTGTTGCGGAGGCTGGGAAGGGTAGGAGCTCCTCGTATGAGGGTAGTACTTCAACGGGTCTCCAAGGCTTCGGTCACGATCGATGGCCGGGTTGCCGGCGCCATCGGGCGGGGCTTCTGCCTGCTCGTCGGGTTCACCCACGGCGATACCTCGGCACAGGTAGATTGGATGGCCGAGAAAGTGGCCGGCCTCCGGCTCTTCAGCGATGCCGCCGGCAAGATGAATCTGGGTCTGGACGAGGTCGGCGGCGCCATACTGGTGATTTCCCAGTTCACCCTCTATGGCGATGCCGGCAAGGGCCGGCGGCCGTCGTTCATCGACGCGGCCCGGCCAGAGCTCGCCATCCCGCTCTATGAGCGATTCCTGGAGGCCTTGGGCCGCCTCGGTCTCACCGTCGCCGCGGGAGAGTTCGGCGCCGACATGCAGGTCGAGATCCACAACGATGGACCTGTGACCCTCATTCTGGACCGCACTCCATGACCGTGGCCCCGCTTACCCTCGCGTCCTCCTCGCCCCGGCGGCGGCAGCTGCTGGAGATGCTGGGCATCCCGGTACGGGTGGTCTCACCCAACGTGCCCGAAGTGCGCCGCTCGCTGGAGACGCCGGTGGACTATGTCGAGCGGCTCGCGCGGGAAAAGGCGCTCAGCGTTCCCGGCGACCTGGTGCTCGGCGCCGATACCACGGTCGTCGTGCGGGATGCCGTTCTGGAAAAGCCGGCCGATGCGGCCGAGGCCCTGCGCATGCTGCAACAGCTGCAAGGCCGCACTCATCAGGTGGTGACCTCGGTGGCTTTGGTGGCGGACGAGGCGGTGCACCAGGCCACCGACGTCACCAACGTGACGTTCCGCCGGGTGGATGAGGCCTTTCTCCAGGCCTACGTCGCCACCGGCGAGCCGATGGACAAGGCCGGCGCCTACGGGATCCAGGGCTACGGAGCGGCGCTGGTGGAGCGGATCGAGGGCGACTTTTTCAGCGTGATGGGCCTGCCGGTGCGGCTGGTGCTCGGTTTGCTGGAAGAGGCAGGGAGGGAGTATCGGTTTGGGGAATGGGGAGGTAAGCCTACTGCTCATCGCGCTCCATCTTGAGCCGGTAGACCTGTACCGACCGCGTCCGCCCTCGCAGCGCCATGGCCGGTAGATATTCGTAGTCCGCCTGATCCTTAACCACCTGACAAAGCGCCTCGCTCACGAGGATCTCGCCGGGGCCTGCCTCCGAACAGAGCCGGTTGGCCACGTTCACCGCATCACCGATCACGGTGTACTCCAGCCGGCGGTGGCTGCCGATGTTTCCGGCGAACACCTCACCGTAATTGATCCCGATCCCCACTCCAATCTCCGGCCGGCCCGCCAGCGCCCACTGCTCGTTCAGCCGAGCCACGCCGCGCTGCATGGCGACGGCGGCTCGTAGGGCCCGGTCGGCGTCGTCGGCGTGGGCGATGGGTGCGCCCCAGAGCGCCATGATCGCGTCGCCCACGAACTTGTCCAGCGTGCCGCCGTGCTCGAAGATGATCTCCACCATCTCGCTGAAGTATTCAGTCAGGAGTTGGGCGATGGCATCGGGCCCCATCGACTCGGCCATCGAGGTGAACCCCCGAATGTCGCTGAAGAGGATGGTGATCGGCCGGCGGTCCCCACCGAGCGGGACCACCGTATCCATTTGCGCTATCTCGGCGGCGATGTTGGGGGCGAAATAGCGCTCGAAGTTGGAGCGCACCATAGCCTCGCGCCGCACCTGCTCGGCATAGCGGCTGTTCCGAATCCCGATCGCCACCAGGCCGCTGAACGCCACCAGGAATTGAAGGTCTTCGTCGCTGAAGGAATTGGCCGCGGTCACGCTGTCCACGTAGAGCAGTCCCAGGATCCGGTCGCCTGCGGCCATGAGGGGCGAGCACATGGCGCTTCGGACGCTCTGGGTCACGATAGAATGGCCCTTGAACCTGCTGTCGGTGCGGGTGTTATCCGAGACTACCGCTACCCGCTCCTTGACCACCTTCTCCGCAATCGACCGGGGAACATGCTGGAATTCGGTGTCGCCCAGCCGGCTGCGGGAGATGGAGGGCACCAGCTCGCCGGTGCTTTCGTTCCGCAACAGAATCGACACCCGGTCCACGTTCATGACCTCGAACATCATGTCGACCACGTTGCGGAGCAGTTTGTCCAGATCGAACTCCCCGGAAAGCTTCTGGGAAATGTCCAGCAGCATGGAGAGCTTCTTGGCCTGCCGCTCCTCGGCCGAGGCGGCGACTACCCGCAGTTGACCGAAGCCGGAGCTCTGGTTCCGGCTGGTAATGCCCGGAGGTCCCCCGCCGCTCACCATGAGCTGTCGCACGATGGTGTCCCCCAGCACCGGAAACGGCTGCACCGGCGCCACTGGGGCGGAGGTGATCGGGGTGGAGGCGCCCACCGCCCGACCCTTCCCCGACACCACCTTCAGCTCCTTCAACTGGAAGAGCACTTTGCCGAAGGTGATGGAATCGTTGGGCTGCAGCCGGCCGGCGCTGACCCGGTTGCCGTTGATGCAGGTCCCGTTGGAGCTGCCCAGGTCCTTTACCTGAACCCCGTCGGTCCCCACGGTCAACTCCGCATGCCGCCGGGAGATGGTGGGGTCGTAGATGGCGATGTCGCTAGCCACCCCGCGGCCGACCACCAGACTCCTGCCATGCGGCAGCTCGAAGGTCTGGTCGCCACTGAAGCTCACGAGACGGTAGGGCATGGTGGAAAATATCGGGAAATCGGGAGGGTCGGGAAGAGCCTGGGGGCGGGAAGGTTATTGATTCATTCGCCTTCCCGTCCTTGCCGTCTTTGCCCTCTTTCCCGTCTTCCCCGCTTCCCCGGCGCCCTGCCGCTCCGCCGCGAGCGCCAGTGCGAGTAGCACGGCCCGAGCTTTCGCCTCCGTCTCCCGCCACTCCGACGCGGGATCCGAATCCGCTACGATGCCGGCGCCCGCCTGGACCCAGGCCCGGCCCCCCTGCATCACGCAGGTCCGGATGGCGATGGCGGTATCCAGGGTTCGCGCACCCCAGCCTACGTAGCCCACCGCGCCGGCATAGGGCCCCCGCCGCACCGGCTCGAGCTCGTCGATGATCTCCATGGCCCGGACCTTGGGAGCGCCGGACACGGTTCCGGCGGGGAAGCAGGCGGCCAGGGCGGCAATGGCATCCAGCTCGGGGCGAAGCCGGCCTCGTACCTCACTCACCAGGTGCATGACGTGGGAGTAGCGCTCGATGGCCATGAAGGCGGTGAGCCGCACGCTGCCGAACTCGGCTACCCGGCCCACATCGTTGCGGCCGAGGTCCACCAGCATCAGATGCTCGGCTCGCTCCTTGGGGTCGGCGGCCAGCTCCTCGGCCAAGGCAGCATCCTCTGCCGGCGTGAGACCGCGAGGCCGGGTTCCCGCAATGGGCCGCAGCGTCACTTCGCCTTCCTCCACTCGCACCAGGATCTCCGGCGAGCTGCCGATGACGTACACGTCGTCGCAGTGTAGGTAGTACAGATAGGGGGCCGGATTCAGCGCCCGCAGATAGCGATAGGTTAAGAAGGGCTCGGGCGCGGCCAGGTCGAGGCGGCGGGATAGCACCGTCTGGAAGGTGTCGCCGGCGGCGATGTACTCCTTGATGCGGCCCACGTGCTCCTGAAACCGGCCGTCGGCATAGGGGCTACTCTGCCGGGGCAGGTCCGGGGTGGTTTCGATCTCCAGCGGCGTCCCGGTGCTCGGAGCGGTCAACCGGCCGAGCCAATCCTCGATCCGGGCTTCGGCCCGGCGGAACAAGCGCTGGAGCTCCGCGTCGCCGGCGCCAACCGGAACCTCGACGTTGGCAATGACGGTGGCCCGGTTGAATAGGTTGTCGAGTACCAGCAGGGTGTCGGCCACCATGAGGATGGCATCGGGCAGATTACGGTCGTCCGGCGGGGGGTGGGGGAGATACTCGATACTCCGCACGATGTCGTAGCCCAGGTATCCCACCGCGCCCCCGGTGAACCGGGGCAAGCCGGGAACTTCGACCGGTGGGTGCCGCCGCATGGTTCGGCCGAGGTGCTCCAGGGGAGCCACATCAGTCTCCACCACGGTCCATCCGGTGCTCGCGGTCCAGCGGGAGCACTCCCGGCCGCGATAGCGGAAGACCTCCTGCGGGTCGGTGGCCAGAAAGGTGTACCGGGCCCACCGCTCGCCGCCCTCGAGGGACTCGAGGAGGAAGCCGTACGGACCGCGATGCAGCTTGGCGAAGGCCGTAACCGGGGTGTCCCCGTCGAGCACCACCTGGCGGGTTACCGGGACCATTCCGCCATGCCGGGCTCTCTCGGCGAAGGTATCGAAGGCGGAAGTCACTGCGGCGCCGCCACCAGGTAACTCCCGGCCACGGGTAGGGCTGCTTCGATGTCGTCCGGTTCGGGATGGGTTGAAGGCAGCAGCTCGATCTGGTTGTCGGGCAGGACTCGCCCCACGGCCAGCGCGCGCTCGAAGCTGACGTGACTATGGTACACCTGCAGGGCACGAGCCGGGGCGGAGAAATAGCGGGCGTAGTCGAACACCAGGCTCGCTTCACCGCTGCGGAAAGGGAGGGAGGTAGCGAGATCGAGGCCGTACACTCCGGGCCGCGGCTTGATGTCCACGGTCACCGTCTGCCCGCTGTCGGCAAAAGCGTGGGCGGCGAAGCTCAGGGAGGCAAATTCAATGTTCTCCGGAGGCCCGTGGGTCAGCACGATGGTCCGCGGTGTGCCGGCGGTAAAGGTCACCGAGGTATCGGGCGGGGGCGGACCCGAGGTCTCGAGCACAATCACCCGGGCAAGCGGTAAGATTCGTGCCGCCGTGGCTCCCGCCGGTGGCGAGGTCGCTACCGGTTGGCGCGCCCCGCATGCCCAAGCCGGGACCAGGACGGTAAAGCCGAGGAGGTACGCGGTGAGACGAGAGTGGGCCATTCGAGAAGGTAAGAGGTGACCATGCAGAAAGTGAGAGGTGAGAGGTGAGAGGTGAGAAGATTGCTGGTAGGGCACTCGGAGGGATCTCTACCACGCTGTCCCTCTTACTTCTTACCTCTTACCTCTCACCTCTACACGCGCAGGCCTGGAACTCTCCCGCCGCCCTCGCCCTCGTGCGCCGGGCGGTGGAGAGGAGGCAGGTGGTGCAGGCCGACTCCGCTCTCGCCAGCTACCGGGCGCGAGCCCACGGCTTCGTCTTCTTTCTGGCCCAGGTAGGAGAGGGATTGACCGAGCCGCCGCGGCTGGTGAAGGCGGACGAGCTCGACGTGGAAGTGTATTGGAAGGCCCCTGACACGAGCAAGCAGGTCATCCTGGGTTGGCGCGACGGCAGCTTCCTCCCGACCGACATCAATTACCATCGTGATCACCTCGGCATCGTCACCAACAACTTCGGCGACATGATCCGGATTGGTGACGGCGACGAGGTGCGCGACGTGGCGCACCCTCTTTCACCGGCCGGCTTGAGCGCCTACGACTACGCGCTCACTGACTCGGCTACCATCCAGAGCGCGGTGGGGCGGGTCATGGTCTACCAGATCCAGGTCCGGCCCCGATCGTTTGCCCAGCCGCTGGTGGTCGGGACGCTTTACCTGGACGTCGCGAGCGCCGAGCTGGTCCGGTTCCGCTTCAGCTTTACTCCAGCCGCCTACCTGGACCGGCAGCTGGAAGACATCAGCGTAGTGCTGGAGAGCGCGCTGTATGAGAACCGTTTCTGGCTCCCGCATCGCCAGGAGATCGAGATCCGGCGCAGAGCGACGTGGCTCGACTTCCCGGCTCGCGGCATCATCCGGGGCCGGTGGGAGATCAGGGACTACGAGCTGAACCGCGCGCTGCCGGATGAGCTCTCTGGTCGTCCGGCCATCGGCGGGCTGCTGCGGCCGGGAAAGGACGGACGCTGGAGCCAACCCCTGGCGCGCGCCATCGCAGATGTGGCTCAGCCGGTGAACCGGCAGGACATGGAGGCACTTCGAGGCGAGATCGAGCGCATCGCTGGTTCCCGCGCACTCTCTGGGCTGCCATCCAATCGGGTCGCAACCGGCTCACTCAGCGATGTGGCCCGAGTGAACCGAGTGCAGGGGCTCACCCTTGGCTTCGGCGGGACTCTCGGCCTCGAGGGAAGCCGGATCCAGCTTCGTCCGACGATCGCGTACGGCACCTCGGACCACCGATTGCTCGGATCCGCCATGCTGACCTGGAGCACCGGCGGGACCCAGTGGAGCATCGGGGCGGCCCGCCAGGTGAGCGACTTCAGCGACCTCCCCGTGGTCGCGCCACTGGTCAACTCCCTGCTGGCGCAGGAGGCCGGCAAGGACTACGGCGATTACGTGCTGCTGCATAGCGTCAGCCTCGGCATGCGACAGCGGCTGGGAGGCCGCACCTCACTGCTGGCAGGCGTCGGCGTCGAGGAGACTCACTCGGTCAGCACCCGCGCGTCACCGGCCAACGGCGATTACCGCCCCAATCCTGCGCTGGGCGGCGGAAGTCACCGGATCGTGCGGCTGGGGTTGGAGCGGGCTAGCGGGGGCATCGCGGTTCACCGCGACCTGCAGGGCCGAGTCACGTTCGAGGTGGGAGAGGGAGCCGGCGAATACGTGCGGGGCACGGCTGAGGGGCGTTGGCTTGCGGGCCTGCGGGGGAGCGAGCTGCTGTCCCGGTTCTATCTGGGAGTCGGCAGCGACCGGCTTCCCGCCTATCGCAGCTTCGTGCTCGGCGGACGAGGAACCCTGGTCGGTGAGCCCTTCCGGGCCTACGGAGGGCGGACCGCTGTCCTGGCTCAGGTGGAATGGCGGTTCGACGTACCGGTGCCGGCTCTCTCGCTCGGCTCCTTCGCGTCAACCGGGCGGCGCATGACTGTGGCTCCCTTCCTGGCTGCCGGCTACACCGGACGCCCGCTCCTGGGCTTGCCCTGGGCTCGAACCGCCGGCGTGCGTCCGGTGGCGGGTGTGGCGCTCGAGTGGTTCATGCGGCTCATCCGAGTCGAGGCGGGAGTCGGGCTCCGGGATGGTCATGTGGGCGTCACGGTAGACATAAACCGGGACTGGTGGGGCCTGCTGTAACCTCCTTATCTTCTCCTGTGGTTCCCCCACGGGACAGGTCGTCCTGTTCGCGACTCACGTCAGGCCGTCATGCAGTTCACTGATGAATGGCTGGTTCCCTCCATCGAGACCCTCCTGTCCGATGAGGCCGTAAAGGCCTTGCGGGAGGAGGACGGTCCTGCCGTATCCCTGTGGGAAATGCTGGTTCAACGGAAGCTGGCAAGCGACGACCAGATCCTCAAGGCCATCGCCTCCCGATTCCGCTTTCAAATTGCCGACCTGGCCAAACCCGACCCCAAGCTGGTCGCCACGGTACCCGAGCAACTGGCCCGGCGGTTCAACGTCGTGCCGGTCAGCCAGACCGACTCGTACCTCGAAGTAGCCACCTCCAATCCTTTCGACATCGACGCCGAGAAGATGCTCGCCTTCGCCACCGGGCGGGAGGTTCGCATGCTGCTGGGCTCGCCCTCGAAGATCCGGGAGAAGCTGGACGAGCTCTACCGGGAGACCGAGACGGCAGTCGCCCGTCTGCTCGAGGGCTTCGGGAGCGACTTCGAAGTTCAGCAGCTCAAGGATGAGGAGCAGATCGCCGCCAGCGCCGAGCAGGCCAGCCAGCGCCCGATTCTTCGGCTGGTGGACACGATGATAGCGGACGGGGTGACCAACCGGGCGAGCGATCTTCACATCGAGCCGGTCGAGGGCGGCGTCGTAGTTCGCTACCGAATCGACGGGGTTCTGCGGCAGGTGATGAAGATCCCCCGCAGCGCCGCCGCGCCCCTGATCTCCCGGATCAAGATCATGTCCGGGCTCGATATCGCCGACCGGCTCCGGCCTCAGGATGGCCGGGCCCGAGTATCCGTGAATGGTGAACCGGTCGATCTCCGGGTCTCCACCCTTCCAGCGTCCCACGGCGAGAAGGTCGTCATCCGGGTCCTGAATCAAAAGGCAACCACTCTGTCGTTGGATTCCCTGGGGCTGGCGGACGACGAACAGAAGGGAATTCGGTCGCTCCTGGCTCATAAAGAAGGGATCATCCTGGTGACCGGTCCCACTGGCTCGGGCAAGACCACCACCCTCTACTCCGCTCTGCGGGCGGTGCAGGGTACCGGAGTCAACATCGTCACCGTGGAAGACCCGGTCGAATACCGGCTGGGCGAGAACATCGTGCAGGTGCAGGTGAACGAGAAGGCGGGCCTCACCTTCGCTTCGGCGCTGCGATCCATTCTGCGACAGGACCCAGACGTAGTGCTGGTGGGTGAGATCCGAGACAAGGAAACCGCGCAGATCGCGCTGCAGGCGTCGCTCACCGGCCACCTGGTCCTTTCCACGCTCCACACCAACGATGCCCCCAACACCGTGACCCGGCTGGTGGACATCGGCATGGAGGCGTACAAGATCGCGCCTGCGCTTCGCGGCATCGTGGCCCAGCGTCTGATGCGGAGACTGTGTAAGAACTGCTGCCAGGTGGCCACCGAGCCGGTCAGCGAGCGTTTCGAGCGTTTCATTCCCAAGGGGGTCACGCTGTATCAGGCGGTGGGCTGCTCGGAGTGCTCGATGACGGGGTACCGGGGCAGGTTCAGCATCGTCGAAGTCCTGACGATGAGCCCGGAGCTCGAGCGGCGGATTTCCGACGGGGCCTCAGCCGAAAAGATCGCCGAGGCTGCGCGGGCAGCGGGCATGCGGACCCTCTGGGGCAGTGGCCTTCGCCACGTGCTGTCCGGAGAATCCGCGTTCGAAGAGCTGCTGCGGGTAACCGATCCCCCCCACGAAGCGACGACAGATACCTCGGCGCCGGCTCCGCCACGGAAATCGAGTCGAGGCCGGACTGCGGCGGCGTCACCCAAGCCGGTATCCGAGGAGGCGGAACCGGTCCACGAGTTCTCCATGGACCTGGAGCTGCTGGAAGAGCCGGTCGTCGCCGATGGAATCCCGGCAGGAGGGCGGGGTAAGGGCGCCTCCGTGCTCCTGGTAGAGGACGAGGAGCAGCTGCGCCGGGTGATGAAGGACCTGCTGCAACGGGAAGGATACCGGGTGGCGGAGGCGCGCGACGGCATTCAGGCACTGGATGAGGTCGACCGGTTCGCGCCCGACGTCATCATTCTGGATCTCAACCTTCCCGGGCTTGATGGATACGGCGTGCTGGCCCAACTTCGCTCCCGTCCGGCAACGCGAGAGATCCCGGTCATGGTCCTCACCGCCAAGGGGGACGAAGACAACGAGGTACGGGTGTTCGAGCTGGGTGCCGACGACTTCGTCACCAAGCCCTTTCGCGCTCGTTCGCTCACCGCGCGGCTCGAGGCGGTCCTCGGCCGCCACCGCGCTTGAGCCGGCCGCTCACTCCACCGCCCTCGACCCCACCCGCCAGCCACTCACTCGACAGTCCCTCCGGCCCAGCGGGAGTGCCTCCGGATGCCTCCGACGGTCTGTCGCTGATCAAGCCGGCGGTGCTGGGCCAGCCGGGATACACCCTGGTCTCGCCCGCCGCTCGCAGGAAGCTCAATCAGAACGAGAGCCCGTTCGACTTTCCGGCCGAGCTCAAGCGAGAGGTCTTCGCTCAGGTCTTGGGACAATTGTGGCAGCGATATCCTGAGTTCGTTCCCCGGGACCTGCAGGCGGCGCTGGCCCGGCACTACGGGTGGATCCCCGAAGGGGTGCTGGTGGGAAATGGGTCCAATGAGCTGATCCAGGCGACCCTCTCGGTAACCCTCGGCTCGGGTGACCGGGTCGTGGCCCCGACCCCGACGTTCTCGTTGTATCGTCTCCTCACCGGCGTGCTCGGCGGCCGCTACGTCCCGGTGCCGCTGGGGGAGAATTTCGAATACGATGTCGACCGCCTGATCGAGACGGTTCGACGCGAGCAGGCCCGGCTCGTGGTGCTCAACTCGCCGAACAATCCCACCGGATCGGTTCTCCCTGAGGGAGCGGTCGAGCGCATTCTGGAGCGGACCGAGGCCCTCGTAGTTTGCGACGAGGCGTATCAGGACTTCGGCGGTCCTACGGCTCTGAGGCTGCTGGCCCAGTCATCGCGGCTGGTGGTGCTCCGGACCTTCTCCAAGGCGTTCGGGCTGGCGGGGCTCAGGTTCGGGCTGGCTCTGGCTCATCCGGCGGTGGCCCGAGAGATCGCAAAGGGCAAGCTGCCCTACAACGTCAACCTGATCACGCTGGCCGCCGCCCGGGTTGCGCTGCGAAATGCATCAGCCCTCCGGGCTCGGATTCAGGAGCTCATCGCGATCCGCGACCGGTTTCTGGCGCGGCTGCGCGACGTCCGAGGCGTGACCGCTTATCCGACGGCAGCCAACTTCGTTCTGATTCGTTGCCGGGGCCTTGGTGCCGCAGAGCTCTTTCAACGCCTGTATCAGGATTTTGGCATCCTGGTTCGAGACGTGTCCGGAGCTCCCGAGCTGGCCGAATGCCTCCGGATCTCGATCGGCACCGAGGAGGACATGGATGCGGTGATCGAAGCGTTGCAGCAGATTACTCTTAACCTATGCCCCGAGTAGCCGAAGTCAGCCGCAAGACCAACGAGACCGATCTCCGAGTTCGGGTCAACCTCGATGGACGCGGCGATGCCAACGTGAAGACCGGGATCGGGTTCTTCGATCACATGCTCTCCGCGTTGGCCCGGCACGGCCTGATGGACCTCACCATCGAAGCCCGCGGCGATCTCCACGTAGACGGCCACCACACGGTTGAGGACACCGGCATCGTCCTGGGCCAGGCCATCACCGAAGCGCTGGGCGACCGTGCCGGCATCCGGCGGTACGCCGACGCCATGATCCCGCTGGACGAAGCCCTGGTGCGGTGCGTCGTGGACGTCTCCGGTCGTCCCTATCTCTCGTATAACATCGAGATTCCGAAGTGGCAGATGCTCGGCGAGTACGACGTGTTCCTGACTCCAGAATTCTTCCGCGCGCTGGTGCTGAACTCCGGGCTCACGGTGCATCTCGATCTGGTCCGGGGGGACAACCCACACCACATCGTCGAGGCGGCCTTCAAGTCCTTTGCCCGGGCCTTCGACGCCGCCACTGAGCGAGACCCTCGGGTTTCCGGAGTGCCATCGACCAAGGGAAAGCTGTGATTGCTGTGGTGGACTACGGGGTGAACAACCTCGCAAGCGTGGTGCGTGCGCTCCGAGCCGGCGGGCATGCCGCCGATCTGACGGGAGACCCGGACGAGGTCCGCCGGGCCGAGCGGGTGCTGGTGCCGGGGGTGGGAAACTTCGGCCAGGCGTCCCGCACGCTCGCCACGACCGGGCTGGGCGAAGCGGTGCGAGAGGTCGCCCACGCCGGCCGTCCGGTGATGGGAATCTGTCTGGGACTCCAGCTCTTCTTCGAGATGAGCGAGGAGGCCCCCGAGGCTCGCGGCATGGCTTTGCTCCCCGGCCGGGTGCGCCGGTTCTCGACCGGGTTGCCGGTTCCACACGTGGGCTGGGCTCAGGTCGATCTGACCGAGTCGGGCCGGCGCCATCCCCTGGTAGGCCCCGCATTGGGAGAGGCAGCTCAGTTCTTTTATCACGTCCACAGCTACTACCCCACCTCGCTCCCCGAAGGCGACGTGCTGGCCACCGGTGACTACGGCGGAACCTTTCCCACTCTGGTCGGCGAAGGCCCCATCGTTGGTGCCCAGTTCCATCCCGAAAAGTCTCAGCTTGCCGGGATCGCACTGCTGGCGGCGTTTGCCGAGTGGCGGCCATGACGTCGGTCCGCACTTCGCTGGTGGATGTGTACGTGCTGCGCGGGAGTGGGCCGGAACTGGAGTGCCTGGCGCTGCGCCGGGCGTCGGGGGGCCGCTGTCCCGGCTCCTGGGAGAGCGTCCACGGTCACATAGAACCCGCCGAGCAGCCAGCCGGCGCTGCGGCACGTGAGCTGGAGGAGGAGACTGGACTGATTCCGCTCCGACTCTACAACCTGAGCCGGGTCGAGCTCTTTTATCAGCACCGGGTGGACGAGGTGGCTCTGGTGCCGGTCTTCGCCGCCTTCGTAGCCGCGGACGCCCGGATCCGACTCGGCTCGGAGCACGATGGGTTCGAGTGGCTCTCCCCCGATGCGGCTCGACTCCGCTTTGCCTGGCCCCGCGAGCGCCGCGCCCTGGATGACATCGTCACGCTTTTGGAAGGCGGCAATGCGGGGCCGGTGGACGACGTGCTTCGGGTATGCTAGCCCGGCGAATCATTCCCTGCCTTGACGTGGCCGGTGGCCGGGTGGTAAAAGGAATCCATTTCGAGACCCTGCGGGACGCCGGTGATCCGGTGGCGCAGGCCTCGCGCTACGATGCCGATGGGGCCGACGAGCTGGTGTTCCTCGACATCTCCGCCAGCCCGGAGGCGCGGCGGACCACGCTGGAGATGGTCAGCCGGGTGGCCGAAGCGATCTTCATTCCATTCACCGTCGGCGGCGGCATCCGCACCGTCAGCGATGCAGGCTCCGCGCTCCGGGCCGGTGCCGACAAGATCGCCGTCAACACCGCGGCGGCGCGCGACCCGTTACTGGTATCGCGCTTGGCCGAGAGCTTTGGCAGCCAGTGCGTGGTGGTGGCGGTCGACGTGAAACGTATCGGCGGCCGGTTTGCCGTCATGATCAACGGCGGCCGGGAGGAGACTCCCCTGGAGGCCGTCGATTGGTGTCGTCGGCTCGAGACCCTGGGCGCGGGCGAGATCCTGCTCACTTCCATGGATCGCGATGGCACCGGCCAGGGGTACGATCTTCCTCTGCTTCGGGCCGTGACACCCACGCTGAGCATTCCGGTGATCGCCTCCGGTGGCGCCGGCCAGCTGTCTCACCTGGCCGATGCCCTCGAGGCCGGGGCTCACGGGGTGCTCGCGGCCACGATCTTCCACTTCCAGGAGTCCTCACTGCCCCGTGCGCGCGCCTACCTTCGCGAGCGCGGCTATCCGGTTAGACCATGATCTTTGCCGTTCTTGCTCTCGCCTCAGCCCTATCGCTGCCGGCCTCGCCGGCGACGGCGGCTCCATGTATCCGGCCCACCCGGGCCGGCACCCAGGTGCAAGGCGAGGTGCGGGTCTGCCCCGGCCGCTACCGGGTGGCCGATCCCTCCGAGCTGGGCGTCATCATCGCCGCGGCGTCCGGCACCCACATCGATCTCACCGGCGTGGTGCTGGAGAGTGGCGACTCCATCCCCAGTCGATTTGTCGGCGTGGGGATCGTGAGCCGGGGAGTGGATGCGGTCACCATCACCGGGGGCGCCATCCGCGGCTACCGCTATGGAGTGCGAATCGAGGGCGGGCGGGCCCATCGCGTCACCGGCTCCGATCTCTCCGGCAGCCGCAATCAGCGGGTCCGCTCCACTCCGGCCCGACCCGACGCGGCGGATCACCTGGAGATCATGCGTCCGGACACCTTCGAGCGTTACGGCGGGGGAGTGCTGCTCCAGCGCACCGTAGGGGCGAGCGTTACCGGGATTACCGCGCGGGGAGCTCAGAACGGCATTGCCCTGCTGGAAGTGCGTGACAGCTACGTCGCCGATAACGATCTTGCGTCCAACAACGGCTGGGGGATTCACCTCTGGCGATCATCCCGGAACATCATCGCGCGGAACCGGGTCGATCACACCCGCCGGTGCGAGTCCCAGGTCCCCGCTGCCGACTGCGGAGCCGCCGCGGTACTGGTGCGTGAAGAGAGCGACTCGAACACCATCACCGACAACGATTTCACCGCCTCGAGCCTGGGCTTTCTGCTGACTGGAGACCCCCGGCTGACGCACCCTTCGGTGGGGAACCTGATTTACCGGAACGACGCCTCGTCGGTGCTGCGCGCGGCCTTCACCGCCGCGTTCGGCTGGGGCAACACCTTTCTCGACAATCGCGCCGACAGCGCGGGAGTCGGCTTTCGGCTGGACCACTCGGGCGGCAGCACCGTCCGGGGCAACACGATCATCGGGGCCCGCTCAGCGGGCATCATCAGCGATCACGGCACCGATAACGCCATCCTCGCCAATGTGCTGATCGGGGGTCCCCTGGGCATCCGGGTTGGGGCCCCGGAGCAAAACGGGGAGCCCAGCCGCCGCTATCGGATCGACGACAATGTGCTGGCTCGATTGGAGCAGGGGATCGTGCTGGAGCAGACGACGCGGGCCCAGCTGCGGGGCAACCTCTTCGATGGGGTCGGGGATGGGCTGGTGCTGGACGGGGCAGGACATGCGACCGAGGTGACTGGCAACATCTTTCTTCGCGCTTCGCGCTGGTTCATCGAAGCGCCCGACCTTGCCGCCGGGGGCAACTATTGGGCGACGGCCGACGCCTCAGGCGCCTCATCGAAGGTGAAGGGGAGAATCAGCGTGTTACCCTGGAAGCCCGCGAGTGCCGCGGGTTACTGAAGGATTTCCCTGGCCACGGTTTGGAGATCCCGGAGGTTGAACGGCTTGGTGACGCGGCGCAGCGCCTGTTTCGTCAGCAGATGCTCCGGCAGATCCTCTTCGCCGGCGCAGGCCACCACCAGGCGGCCTCGCGCCTTGGGGCACGCATCCAGCAGCGCGTAGGCAAACGGCTTGGCCGCGCCCGCGGCCATTCTGACATCCGCAATAATCAGATCGTACTCTCCCTCTCGGGCCAGCCGCAGCGCCTGCTCCCCGGAGCGGACCGACTCCACGGCGTGGCCCTCGGGAGCGAACAGTGCAGTCACCAATCGGTGCACCGCCGGGTCCTCGTCTACCACGAGAATACGCCGGGCTGACAGCGGGTAGCTCGCCTCGGAAAGGGACTCTTCTGCGGGGGTGGGGCGTTCGGCCTCGAACAGCGGGAGAATGACCTGAAACTCGGCTCCGCCCTCGAGGGTAGGCTCGTAGGTGAGCCCGCCCCCATGAGCTTTCACCAGCCCGTAGCTCAGCGAGAGTCCCAGGCCGGTGCCTTCGCCGGGCGCCTTGGTGGTGAAGAAAGGCGTGAAGAGATAAGGTGCCAGGTGCCTGGGGACCCCCGGCCCGGTGTCCCGGACCCGAAGCACCGCGGTGCCCTCCGCGCGGGTGGTGGAGAGCGTGATGCGACGGGGCTTTCCGGGTTCCAGTCCGCTCACCGCTTGGACGGCATTGGTGACCAGGTTGAGCAGCACCTGCTGGAGCTCGTAGCGATCTCCCAGGACCACCACCGGATCAGAATTCAGCTCCGAGTCCAGCTCGATGCCATGAAGCTGCAGCTCGTAAACGATGAGGAGCGAGGTGCGGGTAACCACATCGTTCAGGTCTACCGCTGTCTTCTCCGCCACGCCCTTGCGCGCAAAGGTGAGCAGGTTGCGGACGATCCGCCCCGCCCGCTCCGCCTGGTCGTGGATCACCTTCAGGTGCTCCCGGGGAATCTCCGGATGCGGCGGGCGCTCGAGCAGGAGCTCGGCCAGCCCCGCGATGGACGTGAGCGGATTGTTCAGCTCGTGAGCGACGCCGGAAACCAGCTGGCCGATCGAGGCCATCTTGTCGTTTTGAATGATCTGGGCTTCCAGCCTGCGCTGCTCGGTCACGTCCTCGACGAGAATGACCACGGAGCCTGGCTCGGCCGCGGCGAGAGGTCCTGCGGTCAGGCGCAGCACCCGTTGGGTATGCTCGAGGCGCACCACCAGAGGAGCGGTCCTCTCCCCGCCATACGCTGCCTTGATGAGGTCGGCAACCGCCTCCGAGGCACCGGGAAGCAGCTCGGAGAAATTCCGGCCAACCAGCTCGGACTCCGGTAGCTCCGCAACCACGGCCAGCGCCCGATTGGCGCGGAGGATGGCGCCGTCGGGACCTACCACCGCAATGCCTTCGATCAGGGCGTTGAAAGCGGTCTCCCACTCCTCCTCGCTGCGCCGAACCATCTCATAGAGCCGGCTATTGGCCAGCACGACCGAGGCGTTAGTCGCCACTGTCGACAGCAGCCAGAGGTCCTCGGTGGTGAAGGGGCCGCCCCGGCGGTCAGCCACCGCCAGGGCCCCCATGGTTATGCCCTGCGCCCGGAGCGGAGCGACCGCCGCTGACCGCACCATGAGGTTGCCGATCAGATTGACCGTCGGGGCCTCGGCTCCATGGGCTACCTCGATCCGGTCTCGCCCGATGGCAAAGCGGACCAGCGCGCTTGCGCCGTCCTCGCTCACCTGTCCCACCAGCGACTCCAGGGTGCCGGAAGCCGCAACCACCCGGAGGGCGCGGCCTTCCATCTCGACCAGCACCACTATGGCGCCATCGGCCTGGAGAAATCGGGCCGCATACTTGGCGACCTGATCCACCACCCGGTCCAGCTGAATGGACTCGGAGAGGACGTAGCTGAGCTCCTGAAGCGAGAACAGCTCGCTGATGCGCCGGTCCACCTGGACGGCGAGCTGGTCCGCTTTGGCTTCGGCATCGCGCGCGCGGTGGCGGGAGCGAAGGACGGCAATCCAAAAGGTGATGAAAATGCTGCTGACGGCCAGGAGGGCGAGCCACCACACCCGATCCTCCGCCCACCAGGCCACCACGCCAAGCAGGACGGTCGCGGCAAGATGGAGGGGAAGCTCCCAGGCTTTGCGCCAGCTGGAAAGCAACAACAGCGTGGCCGCTGCGCCGAGCCCGAGAGTCGGGATCAGCGGCGGGGAGGCGATCGCGGCCGCGATCGCCACGCAAGCGAGCAGGGAACCGGCCGCGAGAGCTGCGACGGATTGCGGCAGGGGGGGCAGGCGGAAGGAACGGGGCAGACTAGGGCTCCCGGGCATCGCGACGGGCGACCCGCTCCGTCACAAAGGCCTCGGGCGGCGCGTTCGGCTTTATCCGGATCGACTTGGCCGGGATGCCTACGTTCACGTGATAGGGTCGTACGTCTTTGGTTGCCACCGCGTTGGCGCCCACCATCGCGTTCCGACCCACCCGCACTCCCGCGAGCACGGTCGCGTGATAGGTAATCCGCACGTCATCTTCCAGGATGGTACGGGCGTTGGTGACATCCTTCTGATCAACGATGCTGTGAGTGTGACTGTAAATGTTGGCGTAATCCGAAATGCTGACCCGATTGCCCAACGTGATACCGCCGCGGTCGTCCAGGAGCACGTTCCGGTGGACCACCACGTCGTCACCGATCTCGAGATTGTAGCCGAAGGAAAATTCCACGAAGTGAAAGCATTTGAAGTTCCGGCCTACCCGGGCAAAGATGTGCGGAGCGAGCACCCGGCGGAAACGGGTTCCGAGGTGCACGCTGCCTCCCCCCAGCGGAGAGCGGTCGAAGCTTTGCCATAGCCAGATGAGTGGCTTCCCCCGGGCAAAGCGCTCAGCGTCAACCTCGGCGTAGTACTCCGGCTCCAGTGTGATGTTGCGCGGGTCGAGCGAGAGGAGCGCGACCCGGGTGGCCTCGGGAGTCGCGGGATCCTGCAGCATGCCCTCGTAATCCTTGCTGCCCGGGTAATAGATCTGGAACAGCAGCTCCCGGGTTATGCGGTGCCAGTCTGCTCCTGGCTCCGACAGCTGGGCATCCAGGTCGGCCAGCCAGCCGTCGAAATACTGTTCGGTGGCCTTGGGGAGGCGCACCTGGCGGAGCGGCAACATGACCATGGGGGCCTCGTTCGGTGCCCGGCCACATGAGGGAAGTGCGGATGCTGTCCAATGATGGGCGAGGACGAGTGTTGACACCAGTGCTAAATGGGAATAAAGTGGTAGGGGTTTGTGATTGAAAACCATTCTCAAGTAGTTTCGCTTTGTCTCCTGGATCACTATGCGTGCTCCGCAGTTCCTCGCCGTGCTGGCTCTGGCACTCCCTATGGCCCGGCTTCACGCTCAGGATTCCGAGAGCACGTCGATCGGCGGCTATGGAGAGGTTCATTACACCAACGCCACGGGACCGAACACCCCGGGTGAGGTGAACGTCAAGCGATTCGTCCTCTACCTGGCCCATAGCTTCAGCGAACGCTTGGCCTTCCGCTCCGAGCTCGAACTGGAGGACACCAAGATCGCAGGCGGCGAGCCGGGCGGTGAGGTGGCGCTGGAGCAGGCGTACCTGGATTACCAGATCATCCCAGAGTTCACGCTCCGCGCCGGCCTGGTGATCGTGCCGATCGGGATCGTGAACGAGGTCCATGAGCCGCCGACGTTCAATGGCGTCGATCGGCCCAATTTCGACCGGGATGTCATCCCAACTACCTGGCGTGAGATCGGTCTGGGGGCCGTGGGGACCCTGGCCGGTGCCTCGGGACTGAGCTATCGGGCCTACCTGGTCAACGGACTGAAGGCGTCGGGGTTTGAGCCGGTCTCGGGCATTCGCGGCGGCCGCCAGGAAGGCAAGGAAGCCAGTTTTGCCAACCCCTCCCTGACCGGCAGACTCGAGTGGGCCCGTCCTGGGCTTCGGGTGGGAGGGTCGTTCTGGTACGGTGGCAGTGCCAACCAGGATCCGGCTCTCGGCACCGGCACCTTCGACAACGCCGTCGCGCTCCTCTCGGCCGATGCCCGGTACGACACCGGACCCTTCATGTTCCGGGGGGTGCTGGCCAACATCAGCATCGCGGAGGCCGAGGCCATCAACGCGGCGTACGGTGCGCAGGTGGGCAGCCGGATCAACGGGGGCTACCTGGAGGGCGCATATAACCTGCTGTCCGCCCTCGCGCCCAAATCGGTGCAACGGCTCAATGCTTTTCTCCGTTACGAGAACTACGACACTCAGGCCAAGGTCCCCGTAGGAGTCGTAAGAGACGAGTCATTGGCTCGGCGGATCACCACCTTCGGACTGTCATACAAGCCGGTCTACAACGCCGTGTTCAAAGGCGACTATCAACTCCAGCGCACCAAGTCCGGTCTCGGCGAGGGCGAGGTGCTGAGCTTAGGGGTTGGCTATCAATTTTGAGAGGTGAGAGGTGAGAGGTGAGAGGTGAGAGGTGAGAGGTGAGAGGTGAGAGGTCGTCTTGTCGGCGCTTTCTCAGAACCGGCGGTTCCCGCGCGATGGGATTCTGTTCTGCGCTTGCCTCGTTCGCCCTCTCACCTCTCACCTCTCACCTCTCACCGCTTGCGGCCCAATCCGCGCCGCCAGGTAAGATCGCCAAATCGGTCGAACGGATTTTCGGGGAGGGAGTGAAGGTCGACACCCTCAAGGTGGACACCGTCTCGGTGCTTCGGGTGTCGCGTGGCGGCGCGCTGCTCGGCTTTGCCCGGATGCGGAACGTGAAGGGGAAGGATCAGCCGATCACCTACCTCGTGGCCATTGATCCCAACGACGCGCTGAAGGATGTGGACGTGCTGGTCTACCGAGAGCCCTACGGCGGCGAGGTGGCCTATGAGCCTTGGCGCAAACAGTTCCGGGGCAAGACGGCGGGGGCCCCCTTGGTGGTCGGCAAAGACATCAGGAACATCTCGGGGGCGACCATCAGCTCGCACTCGGTCACTTTGGGTGTGCGGCAGACGCTGGCAGAGCTCACGGCCTGGCACGCAGCCGGTAGGATTCGATGACTGCTCCGGCGCCACTTTCCTGGAGCCGCATGCCGGAGCCGTTCCGGGCGCTGGGCCGGTGGATCACCATCGTACAGCTGGTTGGCTATACCACCTCGCTGCTGTTCATCCATGATACTACCGGGATGACCCCCGGCGGCGTGGCGGCACGATATCGCGGGTCCGATCCGAACGCGGCGGAGGGCGCCATGCAGTTCCCCAAGTCCTTCGCCGAGATGATGACTGTGACCCACACCCACCTCTTCGGCATGGCCGCGATCTTCGTCTTCAGCGGGCTGGCGCTGGCTCTCTGTGCCCGCCCTTCGGAGCGGTGGCGCCGGCGGCTCATCGTCGAACCGTTTGTCGCCCTTCTGGTTTCGTTTTCGGCCATGTGGCTCATGCGGTACGTCGACGCGCGGTTCAGCTGGCTGCTCGCGCTGTCTAGCGCGATCATGGCAGCCACATTCTATGTCCAGTCGTTCTTCATTGTCCGCGAGCTGTGGTCGCGCTCGCCGGCGGCGGCATGAAGCGGCGGGATTTTCTTGGAGGACTCGGAGCCGGCCTCGGTGGGGCGCTCGTGCACCGTTCTGCGTGGGCCTCACGCTTGGGCGCCTACCGCCGTACCGCCATACCGCCTTACCGCCACTTCATCGACCGCTGGTCGTGGGCCATGGGGCAACCGGTCCACCTGCAGCTCTTCGCCCAGTCGGAGACACACGGCTATGAGGCGGCAGCCGCTGCCCTGGCGGAGCTTCGCCGAGTCGAGGCGAGGTTGTCGCTGTTTGACGACGCGAGCGACCTGGCCGAGCTGAACCGCCGCGCCGGCCGGGGTGCCCTGAGGGTGGGCGCGGATCTCGCTTTGGTGCTCGGGGCTTCGCTCCGGCTCGAGAGCGCTACGGGAGGAGCGTTCAACCCCGCGGTCGAGCCGCTGATGCGTGCCTGGGGTTTCCACGCGCGCCGCTCCTCGGAGCCCAGCGCGGCAGAGATCGACCAGGCCAGAGCGGCGGTGCAGGCTGCGCGCATCCTGGTGGGCGAGAGCCGGGTATCGTTGCCGAATCGGGAGACCCGCCTGGATCTGGGCGGGATCGGGGTCGGCTACGGACTCGATCGGGCCATGCAGGTGCTCCGTCGCGCCGGGATCGGGAGCGCCTTCCTCGATGTGAGTGGGGACTGCATAGCGCTAGGCTCGCCACCGGGCGAAGAGCGCGGCTGGTGGGTGGAGATCGCCGGCCCAACCGGAGGCGGGAAAGTGATCGCAACCACTCGCCTCCGCGACGCAGCCCTGGCCACCTCGGCCAACACGATGTCGGTGGTGCACTACGGCCGGGCCGTACGAGGCCACGTGATGAACCCGGACACCGGCTGGCCGGCCGACGCACTTACCCAGGTGACGGTGGTATCGCGCACCGGGATCGAGGCGGACGCGCTATCGACGGCGATGTTGGTGTCAGGGAAGCCGACGGTGGGGGTGGTGCGGTACTATAAAGCCTAGAGAATTGTCCTCTACTTCATCGAGTTGTATCCCGCCTTTCGCCCCGCGACCGGGCCGCCACCCGCGCGCGCTCCCGGTTCAACGTTGGCTGTTTCGTTTCCCAATCGGACGACGTTAGCGCTCCATAGGACAGGGTGAAGGAATCGTTCACCGGGATTTCCTGGTCGAACAGGTAGATCGCGCTGGCCGCCTCCCGAATCCCCAGCTGTCCGGAGGTGAACTTCCCGCTGAGGGAGATGAACCCGAGGGGGCGGACGACCCGGTTGCGGATGAGCAGCGTGAGGGTCTGGGAATCGAAGCGCACATCGGGGCGCAGGCCGAAGAAGCTCACCAGGGCCAGTCCCGGTTGGGACACGCCGGCCCGGGCAGCCACCGAGTCGATCGATCGGCGATGGGTCTCCAGCAGGCTTCGGAGCGACTGGTACGCATCCGGGGCCAATAGCGGGGCCAGCCGAGGATCGAGCGGGACGAAGCGAATCTCGATTTCGTCGTTGCTGACCCGGAGGGCCAGATCGTCCTGGGTCAGCGATCCATAGCCCAAGGGCACCGGCCGGGCGCGGTCTCCGGACTGGCCCCGGGCGGGCGCGGCGCATCCGAGCAAGGCGAGGACGGTTGCCAGGTACCGCAGCTTCACGCGCTTCTTTCTCCCGCAGCGGCGACGATACTGCCGGCCAGCTCCGCTATCCCGAGCCCTGACCGGCTGCTGGTGAGCTGAATCTGCTCCGGCTCGAGCTCCAGGGCCCGGGCCAGCTCCCGAGCCCGCTCCGCCAGCGCGGACCGGGTCAGCTTGTCTGTCTTGGTGAAGGTGGCCAGGACCGGCCGCCCGCTTTGGATCAAGAGCTCCTGGATCTCCCGGTCTTCCTTCGAAGGCGCATGCCGGATGTCGAGCAGCCACACGATACCGGCCAGGTTGTCCCGGGCGCGCAGGTATCCGGTCATCAGCCGCTGGTAGCCGGTCCGCGCGCTCTTGCTGGCCCGGGCAAATCCATATCCCGGTAAATCCACCAGATAGAGCTCGGGCAGGCGATAGAAGTTGATAAGCGTGGTCTTTCCGGGTGTGCCGCTGACCCGCGCGAGTCCCGGCCGAGCCACCAGAGCATTGAGCAGGCTCGACTTCCCAACGTTGGACCGGCCGACGAATGCGATCTCGGGAAGCGGGGGCTCCACTCGGACCAGCGGGTCGGGAAACGACCCGACAAATTCGATCGGCGCCGATTGCAATGGGTTGGCTTGCGCGGGTGCCGGGTGTGACAAGGGCGCACCGCGGTGCGCCCCTACGTCCCCCGACTGCCCTCCACCCGCTCCGCGGGTACCCGCCCCGCCGCCGCGCCGCCCCGCCGCCCTCACGCCTCCCGCTTGGCCCGCGCGCGCTCCGTGACGATGAGCGGGGAGGTTCCCTCGCAGATCGCCTCTTTGGTGATCACGATTTCGCGTACGTCTTCCCGGTTGGGCAGGTCGAACATGATGTCGGTCATCATGGTCTCGAGTATGGCGCGCAGGCCCCGGGCGCCGGTGCCCCGCTTCAGGGCCCGCTGGGCCACCGCCCGCAGAGACTCGGGATCGAAGGTGAGGCCGACATCCTCCAGCTCGAACAGCTTCTTGTACTGCTTGGTCAAGGCGTTCTTGGGCTCCACCAGGATCCGGATCAACGCTTCCTCGTCGAGGGCCTCCAGCGAGACCACGACGGGGAGCCGGCCCACCAGCTCGGGAATGAGGCCGAAGCGGAGCAGGTCGTCGGGCTCGACTTCGGCGTACGGGTTCCCCTTGGTCAGCTGGGGATTCGACTTGCGCTCCTCGGTGCTGAAGCCGATCTGCTGCCGTCCGGTGCGGGCCTCGATGATCTTCTCCAGCCCATCGAACGCTCCGCCGCAGATGAACAGGATGTCCTTGGTATTGATCTGGATGTATTCCTGCTGCGGATGCTTCCGCCCGCCCTGAG
>JBGQLP010000021.1:0-51241 GCA_041500125.1 Gemmatimonadota bacterium | reverse complement strand
GCTGGATGAGCTGCCCCAGCTGCTCAACGTGCTCAAGGGCGAGATGAACATCGTGGGGCCCCGGCCGGAGCGGCCCACCATCTTTGCCGAGCTCAGGGAGCACATCGCCGAGTATCCCCTGCGCCAGCGGGCCAAGCCGGGGATCACCGGGCTGGCCCAGATCAACCATCACTATGACCGCTCGCTGGAGGATGTGCGCACCAAGGTGCACTATGACCTGGAGTACATCCGGCGCCAGTCGGTGAGCGAAGACTTCCGCATCATGCTGAAGACCCTCCCCGTCATCTTCCTCCGCCGCGGCGGCTGGTGAGCTCCGTCACAGCCGACCGGCGACCAGCGCCGGTTGCGATAGTTCTGCTCGTCGGTTTGATCCTCCTCGCCATCGCGCTGCGCTTCTACCGACTCGGCGCCTGGGGGTTCGAGTCGACCGAGATGTTTACTCTCCGGGACTCCATTCACCTCCGCCCCAACAACCCTCGGCCGTTGGTGTACCTGCTCAACTACTACCTGGTGCGCCCGCTCACGCCGCTGGACGAGTTTGGGCTGAGGCTGCTGCCGGCCCTGTTCGGCGTGCTCGCGACCCCCCTGTTCTACCTGGTGAGCCGGCGTCTGGTCGGCGCCCGCGCCGCTCTCTTCGGCACGGCGATGCTCACGGTCAGCAGCTTCCACGTCTACTACTCGCAGTACGCGCGCTACTGGACGCTGGTGTTTCTGCTCTCTGCGGTGTACCCCTACGCGATTTATCTCGGCCTTCGCGAGCGCAACCGCGGAGCGCTGGCGGTGGGGCTGGTGACCGGCGTCTTAGCGGTCATGGCCCACCCCGTCGCCGTACTGCTGGTGGGCGGGCTGTTCCTGTGGCTACTGGCAAGCTACGTGCGGCTGGATCAGCTGAGCCTGCTGTGGCAGCAGAAAGCGGTCCGCTGGGCGACGCTGGTTGTCGTCGTGGTCGGCGTGGCCATCGCCGTGCGGTACATACCGGTGCTGCGCAACTGGATTTCGGAGCGCGACACTGGAAAAGGCGGCTCGTTTCTACTCCACATCCCCAGTACCCCTGGGGTGAAGCAATTGACCCTGCTGCTGGGCTTCGTGGATATGGTGACGATTCCGGTGGTGCTGGCCGGCGTGGTCGGCATCTACCTGCTCTGGCAACGCGACCGGCCGCTGGCGCGTCTGTTAACCTGTCTCTGGATCTTCCCGGTCGCTTTCATCTTTCTGCTCTCGTTCCGGACCGCGGTTTCGACGGTTTACATGATTGCTGCGACTCCCGTTTTCTTCATCGGCACCGGAGTGTTTCTGGACCGGCTGGCCGACGTAGACTGGAACCTGCGCCCCCGGTGGCTGCTCGCCGCCACGGTGATGGCCATCATGATCGCGCATGACGTCCCCACCCTCATCTCCCAGTATCGAGATGGCCGCCGCTGGGATTTCCGCGGCGCGGCGCAGTGGCTCGAGGCTCAACGGGCACCCGGAGATGTGATCTATTCGGATCAGTCTCAGGTCCTGCAGCACTACTTGCCGGGGGCAGAGGTCCAACGCCTCCGCGGCGATGTAGAGCCTCTCATGGAAACGGCCCGCCAGCTACGGGAGGCAGGTGGGGGGAGAGCTCTTTGGGTCGTCATGCCCGGCCCATCCCATGCCTTTCGGACCAACCCCAATCTGGGAACGCTGAAGGGGTGGCTGTACCAGAACTGCCAACTTCGCAATACCATCGGCGTGGGCCGTCTGGATTTCAGACAGAATCTGCTGCAGATCTATCGCTGCCCCTCTCAGCTTCCAGCCCTGGCCGCATCTCCCTGATCAGCTGTAGAACCGGCTCCCGTCCCACCCTTTCGTAGCAGCAACTCGCGATACATCTGCTCCCAGAGATCGACAATGCGGGGAAGCGCGTAATGGGCCTCGATGTGCCCGCGACCGCGCAGCCCCAGCCTCCGGCGCTCCTCCGGGGACAAGGAGGCGAGTCGCAGCATGGCATCCCCCAGCGCCGCGGGATCTCGCGGCGGAGCCAGGAATCCAGTCTCGCCATCGAGAACCACTTCCCCGGTGCCGCCCACGGCCGTGGCCACAATGGGGATGCCGGCGGCTCCCGCCTCCAGCAGAACGATCGGCATCCCCTCCCATGCCGATGAGAGGATGTACCCGTCGGCCGCACTCATGAGCTCGGGTATGTCCCCTCGCACGCCAAGGAACCTGACTTGATCGCCGAGGCCCAGCGAGCGGGCGAGCTCCTCGGTCTCCTGCTGGAGCGATCCCCTGCCCACCAGCAGGAGCACCGAATCGGGCCGACGGGCGAGCACTCGGGCGAAGGCGGCCAGCATCGTCGGGTAGTCCTTCGCCGGCTCGAATCGTCCCACCGCCAGCCAGTCGAAGGTCTCACCCAGTCCCAGCTCGCGCCGAAGTCCGGCCCGGACCTCCGGCAGCGGTCGAAACCGGCCGGTGTCGACTCCGTTGGGGATCACCCTCAAGCGATCCCGCGGTACCGCCCCGGCGGCCAGGTAGCGCTGGGCCGATGCTTCACTGATGATGGTGGTGTAATCCGCCAGGCGATCGGTCAGACGGTAGCTGAGGAGCCGAAAGCGGCCACCGTCATAGGTGCTATGGATGGTGGAGATAAGAACCGGGACCGGCACCAGCGGGCGCAGCAGGCGGGCCAGCAGATTTGCGTGGGCGAGCTGGCTGTGCAGGATGTCCGGCTTCCAGGAACGAATCAGAGCGGCCAGTCGCATCACGCCACGGGGGTCGGGCACTCCCCGCGGCATCTCGAGGGAGTCGGTGGGGATGCCCAGCCGGCGGGCCTGGAGGCCCATCGGACCCAGCGCCGTCATGGAGACGATCCGGGCGTCCCACCCCCGGGCGCGGAGCGCCTCGGTCACCGAGAGAATCTGCTGGTCGGCTCCACCCATACCCATGCTGGTGGAGAGGATCAGCACTCTCACAGGTCGCGTTCCCGGGACCCGCCCAGCGTTCGCCGCACCATTCGCTTCAATCGATTGGGAAGCCGGGCGTAGCCGAAGCGCCCCAGCGGATAGAGGTACATCCAGGCCGGCAGCCCCAGCTCGCGAATGATCTCGGCCTGCACCCGCGCGAGGTCGCGCTGCCGCTCAATGTAGGGACTCGAGCTCACGAAGAAGCTGTTCTGGTAGACGTAGTGCTCCCCGATCACATCAGGCAGGTTGGCGAACCGCCAGCCCAGCTTGGCGACCCGGAGCCAGAACCGCAGATCGATCAAGTTGTTCACCTCGGGATAGCCACCGGCGTCTTCCCAGGCCTTCCGCCGGAAGGTCGCGAGGGTGTGGGCCAGCGGAATGCGCCGGGCCATGGTCCGGATGATCGCGCGATGGTCCTCCGGGAGCATGCGGATGTAGCGCTCATGGCGGTCCTCGTCCACCAGCACATACGAACCGCCGACCACGCCGAGCTCCGGCTCCGCGTCCAGGCGGGCCACCTGGAGCCGGAGCCGGTCGGGGTAGCTGACATCGTCGAAGTCTTGCCGGGCCACGAATTCTCCCCGGGCGCGCGCGGTTCCGTAGTTCGAGGCCTGCGCCGGCCCGATGCGTCCCGGAGAAAACACTCGCACTCTGGGATCCTGGGCGGCAACCTGGCGCAGAAGCTCCGGAGTCCGGTCAGTGGAGCCGTCGTCCACCACAATGAATTCGAAGTCCTGATACGTTTGCGCCAGGATTCCGGGGATCGCGCGGTCGAAAAAGGGCTCTCCGTTATACACGGTGCTGACCACGCTCACTCTGGGCGTCACGTCAGGACGTCCTTGCTCGAGTGGGAGGACCTGTGGCCGGGCGGGATGCTGCGGTCAGGATGAGGCCGGCTGCCTGGCGATCGGCACGGGCCGGCGGGCGATCGGACGGGGAACCGCCTGGGGTGCGAGGGTCTGGCTCTTGAGAGAAGCGGTCATGGCGCTCAGGACTGCCAGAATGATCCACACCGGCTTGCGGTCGTCCCAGCCGAGCGGCAGCATGGCGATTCCCAATGTTGCCATCAGGATCAGCGCAAAGCGCCGCTCCAGCGGGGGAAGCCGCAGCACGTTGAGGAACACGGCCACGAACATTCCGAAATAGAGGATGAACCCCACCACGCCCTGTTCGATCAGGATGGCCAGATAGGAATTGTGCGATTGGCCTTTGACGGCCCAATTGAAGCCGCTGGTGCCGTATCCCAGGATCGGTTTAAAGGTGAAGACTCTCAGCGCCACCCTCCAGGTGCCGAGGCGGCTGTTCATGGTGCCGCTTTCCACCTCTCTCCTGGTCGTGCTCCAGCGTTGCCAGGTGGTCTCCGGGATTTGGGTCACCGCTACTGTCCCCACGACCAGCAGCACCAGAATTGTTCCCACCATCTTCGCCGGAGATAGTCGGGTCATGGTTGCGGGGATGATGAGCAGTGCGACGATCATGGCGATCAGGGCGCCGCGGGAGGCAGTGAGCCCGATGGCGAGCACGCCCAGGGGGAGGTATCCCCGGCAGAGCCAGCGGAGGAGGGGCTGCCGGTAGGTCACCGCGAGATACGCTGCCATCGGCAGCGCGAGTGCGAGCGTCATTCCCAGATCGTTCGCGTCGAACCCTTCGGCGGCAAATCGGGTGGCCGCCTTGTGGGTGTGGAGGCCCTCCCGGTAATCCATGAAGGTATTGAAGGCCGAGACGTAGGCGCCGCAGACGTAGGCCAGCAGCAGACCCCGTTGGCGCTGGGTGTTGGGTGCGAGCTCCCAGATCATCCAGAGCACCAGCAGCAGCTGGAAATAGGTCAGGAATTTTGAGATGGCCCGCGGCTCGTCGATGGAACGAAACACTCCCAAGCCGGCAAGCACCACAAAGAGCACTGCCAGTATATGGAAGGGCTGCAGCCGGCGCACCCGCGCAGAGATCACGGTTGCCAGGACGGCGAGCAGCAGAGCGATTATGCCCATCAGCTTGCTGATGGTGCCCACCCCCCGGATCACGACCACGTTCTCCATGGGGACGGCGAAGCAGAAGAGCCAGAGGGCGGCGTAAGCTACGTTTGTCATTCAGCCACGTTCCATCCGGGAAGCCAGCCTCCACGGCGATGTTAAGGCCGGTGCAAGCCGGCGCATGGGAGGGGGCTACTGAGCAGAATCCATGCCCCCGTAAGGGCGGCACCGGACGGCTGCCGGGCCCGAAACAGCGCAGGAATGCACCAGAAGCAGTGCGGGCCGGCGACACTTTGGCACCGGTTCCGATCGACCTGCTCCCTCCAGATTAGCCCACCCACACAGGCAAGTATAGGCTAGAGACCGCTCGGCCAAAACCGGCCGTCCGCGGAGCGTGAGCGACGTCACACGACGTCGAAATCCAGGAACTCGAAGCGGCGGACGGCCAGATGTCGGGTCACCGGCTCGAGCAGAGTGGGATCGCCGACGACGCGGACGATGTACTCCAGCGGGCTCGGACGCAGCCGCGCCGGCACGGTGATGCCGCCCCCAACCCGCCCCCCGAAGGACGCATACAAGCGAGGAACCCAACTCGCCGGCCGGGGCCGCACCAGCCGGTCCATGGCGCCGGCCGGCAGCCCGGTAGAGAGCACCGCGTCCAGCGGCACGCCACGATGGCGCAGCCGGACGGTGAGCGCGCCTCGCGTCCGGTCAGCAAAGCTCGCCACCCCGGGCCGGGTGGCACGCCAGGCCAGATGTGCCGGAAGGTCCGCCAGAGCCCGCGGCGCGCTGACGGAGGGCAGTGTCGCCGGGGGGTGCAGCGTGAGTGACAGCCGTCCCAGGGACCGAAAGCCGAGCACCCGCACGAAACCTTGAAACGATTTCTCGTTGGCCACCCCCAGGATCAGCGCCGGGCCCTCGGCCTGCAGCTGCCGGAACAGCGCTCGCGCCGTCGCCACCATCAGGCCCGGCACCTGGGCCTTGGGGTCCACGGCCGTGTTGAGGGAGAAGTAGGTGCCGGCGAAGGCAACCGGAGGCTGGGCCAGCGGGGGCGTCGGGAGCAGCGCGTAGTGGGCGATGAGCGCCCCCGATTCGGCGTAGGCGTTGACGTAGCGGGCCGGACCCGCTGGGTTCCTCAGGTACTGCCACTCGAGATCCGGAGCTCGGGGCCGATCGCCGGGGAACACGCGGTCCAGCAAGGCGACGATCTCAGGCAGGGCTTCAGGGGTCGCCGCCGTGGCCGGTGAGAGACGAAGGCCCACGCCCCGCTAGCCTACACACTCGAAAAACGCGTAGGTCAGAGTCCGGTCGGCAGCAATGGGCCGGAACCTCAACGAGGTCTCCTTCATGAATTCGTCGAAGGCCTTGGGCTCGTGCTCGACGTGGTTCATCTCGTCGAAGTAAATCAGGGTCCCCGGGCGGATGTACTGACGCAAATGATTCAGGACGTACGAAGTCGAGGAGTAGAGATCGGCATCCATGATCAGGACCAGCAGATCGTGATCGGGAACGGTATATGTGGGCAGAACCTGGTTGAACCAGCCCTTGAAGAACTTCACCCTGGCGTCCGCGATGACGGGGATCTCCCCTCCCGCGTTGAAGATCTTGCCGCTGGCGTGGTCGGCCCATTCCTCGGGTAATCCCTCAAAGCTGTCGAACCCATGCAGCCGCGCTTCCGGGTGCCGGAGTTTGGCCGACCAATAGCGGGTGGTGCGAGCCTTGAACACCCCGAACTCCAGATACAAGACCCGCTTGTCCTGGACCTTCGCGGCCACCACATCGAAGACAGCCCACTTATCCGGAAGAGTGCGATCGAACTGGAATCCATGGTCGCGCATCCAGCGACCCAGCTTCAGGTGATTCACGAAGGCCTGGAGCCGGTACAGCCCCGTCCTGGGAAAGCGCGCCCCGAGTAGCCGCAGGAGGTACTTCGGATAACTAGCTCGCACGGAACCTCGACAGCGGTAGAGAGTACCTCAGGGGAGGCGGATCATGCGCGGCGCACTCGCACCCGGCGCAGCAGGTCGTCAATCAAATGGAAACCATCCCACACCACGTCGAACGCGAGCGCCTCCCCGATGGGGACCAGCCGGTCCAGTCCGCGAGCGCCCGCGGCCGCCGCGAAGTCTCGCAGCGAATCGGCCTCGATGCCCCAATGAGTGAGCGTCTGGTCGCCCTCGTCGACAAAGCTCAGCACCTCGGACAGCTGAGCGACCGGCAGGTGGCGTAACAACCCTCCCCCACACATGTCCTTGTCGAGAGCCGCACGGTCGCGCACGTGCACGCCCACGAAGCCGGGATGCTCCAGCACCACGCGGACGTCGGACGACGCCGCCAGCCCGAAGGCATAGGTGCGCCGGTGTACCGCGCTCGACACCGGCGGCTCGAACTTCCGGCGGGCGACCTCGGTCTGCAGCACGCGCTCAAAGTCGTGTGCGGCGGACTCCGCCGCCTCAGTCGCCCCGATCCAGAACACCACATGGGGCGACGAGCAGGCCATCTGGTCGAACCAGAACAGGTCATTGAAGAAGCCGGACGCCACCCGGGCCTGCTCTTCCTCCGAGGCCGCGCTGAAGCGAGCCGCGTCGATCACTGCGAACGAGTACTTGCTGCCGAATACCCGCTCGCTGGCGTGGGGCGGCAGTGGTATCGGCCGAATCGCGGCGACGGTGTCGTCCCCACCCAATATCACCCGGTGGGAGCACCAGGCCGACAGCGCCGCGGTGATCGCGTCGTCGTGGCCGTAGGTCACGAACCGGTTCGACCCCCGGAGCTCGGGGTCCTCCTTGCTGACCGAGTCGATCACCCGCAGCAGAGCCGTCACGATGATGCCCTGCTCCTGGGACAGGCGCACGACATTGGCGTTGCCGCAGAGGTAGGCCAATGCCCAGGAATAGATGAACAGGGTGTCGACGTTGGCCGGCGCCAGATGCAATACCCGCCCAACCGGGACCCGCAGAACGTCCGGCTCGGTGGCGGCCCGGCCGGCGTATTCCTCGGCCAGCCGAGCCAGCTGCGCGCGCCGGAGCCAGTACGCCACGGAGACGCTGGCCGGATCCTGACGAAGGACGGGGTCGGCGAGCAGCGCGGCCGACAGCCGGGCCAGGGTGTCCATCCGCGCGGCCGCAAACGGCTGGGTGAGCGCGTAGCGGGTGCGGTCCAGGAAAGCTGCCAACCCGACTTCGTTGTTGGTCGGCGCCAGCACCCGAACCCGGTCGGCGACTGCGTGCCAGGGTCGCGTCTCGCTGGACGAGGTCACCTGCGTCACGTCGCTCATGCCGCGGCCGTGAACGTGTCGCTGCAGCCCCGCAGCTCAGCCTTCGGCACCCGGCCCAGAATGTCGAAGCAGCGCCCTCCCATACCGGTGCCGACAGGATCGACGGCGCGGATCACGCCCAGGTCCTCGGTCAGCAGGGAGTGGCCGGGATAGCTGGTCGGGAGGCAGCTCAGGACCTGGACCAGGCCGGGCTGTCCGTCGGGGAGCGGCGCCAGCGTCACCGGGTCCCGAATGATCACTTCCGAGTAGATCGGCGCGTGCAGGTGGTGAATCGGGTTTTCAAAGTAAACGCCGCCGACCTGCTCAACCATGCCGTAGAAGTTGATGACCCGGTCGGCGCCGGTGGCCGCCTGGACTCGCTCGCGAAAGGTGTCCGGGTCTACGGCGGCTTCCTGCAATTTTTTCCAGCCGCCCGAGTGCACCAGGATGCCACCGGGCAGATTCAGCCGCCGTCCCGCGCGCTCCAGCGGCTGCACCAGATACTGCCACACCATGTAGGTGAACCCAAAGAGGAGCACGGTGCGGCCGGCGGCCTTGCTCAGGTATTCGTCCAGGCCCTCCTGGTCCAGGCTCATGTCCTCACGCAGCGCGTAGAACGGCCGGTGGCCGAACTGCGCCATGCCGAGGATGCCGGCGCCTCGGGCCGAATGACTGCGGCGGTCCTTCACTACACCCGGGTGGTCCACGATCACCATCGGCAGCCGATCCTTGCCCAGGAAGTGCTGCGCCACCTTCACCAGCACCGCCGACTGCACCGACGCAGTCTCCCCGTCGAGAAACACCCGACTGGGTTGCTGGCCCGTGGTGCCGCTCGAGGTGAGGACCTTGACCACCTGCGAATCGGGGACACTCGAGAGCGTGTGAGTCTTGAATAGCGTCACCGGAAGGAAAGGCACGTCCTCCAGTCGCTCGATGCGGAGCCGGTCGACGCCCCCGAAGACTCGGTCGACCACGTTGAGGTACGGCACGCAGCGCTCGACGTGATAGGAGGTGAGTTCCCGCAGCATCGGCAGCAGCCGCGCCCGCTTCTCGGCCTGGGGCAGACTGAACGGCGGCAGATCGAGCAGGGCACGCGCGGGACTTGTCACCGGACCGGCTCCGCGGCCTTGTAATCCTTCTTGCCGGTGGCGGTGAGCGGCAGCTCCGCCACCCGCCGCAGGACGATGGCCGACGGCGGCACCGCGAGGAAGCGCGCCAGATGAGCCACCATGTCCGCATCGCCGACCTGGCCGTCGGCGGCGACGTGCACCCCGAGCCGTTCGCCGGCGTCGGTGGCGATGGTGCGCACGGGGAAGGTCGCTTCCAGCTCGCGCTCGACGTCCTCCAGACTTATCCGTTTGCCGAAGAGCTTGGTGAACCGCTTGAGCCGGCCGACGATGGTGAAGTAGCCCTCGTGGTCCACCGTCGCGAGGTCGCCGGTGCGCAGCACTCCGTGCTGGACGTCGCCGAGCGCCAGGTCCGACGGGGTCTCGGCATAGCCCATCATCACGTTGTCGCCCTCGTAGACCAGCTGGGCGGCAGAGCCTTCGATGTCTTCCAGAGGCTCGAGCCGGAGGCGGCCGCCGGGAATTGGCACCCCAATGGTGCCGACTTTGTCTCCCAGACGATCCGGCGGCACGTAACTGATGCGGGCCGTCGCCTCGGTCTGACCATACATGACGATGAACCGGGCGCCGGCCCGGGTGGCCCGCTCGTGGTAATGGGCGATCAACTCGCGGCGCAGCGCTCCCCCAGCCTGAGTGAAGGTGCGCAGCGTCGGGTGATGCGCCGGCTCGAATCGCAGCCGATGCAGGGTCTCGTACATATAGGGCACGCCGGCAAACGAGGTGGCGCGATGCTCGTCCGCGTCGCGCCAGAACTCGGGCCGCATGAACGAGTGCGGCGTCAGCACGACGGTCCCGCCGGCAACCAGATGAGAGTTCAGCACCGACAGCCCGTAACTGTAGTGCATCGGCAGGCTCTGCACTGCCCGTTCTCCGGGGCCGAGGCCCAGGTAGTGGCCGATGGCGCGGGCATTTGATTCCAGGTTCCGACCCCGGAGTCGCACCAGCTTCGGGCTCCCAGTCGATCCCGAGGTCGTGAGCAGCAAGGCCAATTCCGGGTGAAGCGGCTGTTCCGGGAGCTCGCGGGCGAGCGCGGCGACATAACCCGGGACCAGTGGCGCGCCCCGGGTCCAGCCTGCAGGCGTGGCCAACGTCTCGGGGGCGAGCACTAACGCGGGCCGGTAGGCGCCGGTGAGGCGGGCCAGAGGCTCGGGCTGCGGCTCGGCAAGGCAGAGTGGCACTCCCGCGTGGAGACAAGCCAGATAGAGGATCACGGCTTGGACGTCCGGGCCGGGCGCCAGGAAGACGAGATGGCGTTGCCCGAGCGCTGCGGTCAGCCGCTCGGCGACCTGGTCCACCTCCGCGGCCAGCTCCGCGTAGGTGAGCTGGGTCCCCTGTGCAGGAGCGATCAGTGCCAGGCGCTGGTCCCGATGCTGCAACACGGCATCGATCATGACATCATCCCTCCGTCGACACCGATCACCTGGCCGGTTACATAGCGCGCCAGGTCGGAAGCCAGGAACACAGCCACCCCCGCGACGTCCTCGGGAGTGCCTATGCGGCCCATGCGGATGCTCTGAATCCGGCGCTCATACCAGTCGGCCGTGACTCCGCGCACCATCTCGGTGTCGATAAACCCGGGCGCGATGGCATTGACCCGGATGCCCTTGGGGGCCAGCTCCTTGGCGGTTGAAAGGGTGTAGCCCACCACGGCGGCCTTGGATGCCGAGTAGGCAGTGACGCCTTCCATGCCCTCAGTGCCCGCAATTGAAGCCAGGTTCACGATGCTGGGGGACCGCTTTGGGTCCATCACCCGGATGGCGTACTGAGTGAGCGTCATGACCGCGAGCACGTTCACATTCCACAGCTCGCGCATCTGATCGACCGTGGTCATGCCGATCAGCCCCTGACGGAGAATCCCTGCATTATTGACCAGCACGTCCACCCGGCCGTGCTCTTTGCGGGCAGAGGCAACCAGGTCACGGGTGAACGCCGGGTCGCTCAAGTCGCCCCGCATTGCTCGCGCGGGTCGCTGCTTCTGGGTCAGCTCCTGGGCCAAGGTCTCCACTCCTTCGCCCCGGGCGCACAGCAGCAGGGTCGCGCCTTGCGCCGCGAACGCGCGCGCGATGGCAGCACCTATGCCCCGGCTCGCGCCGGTTATTAAGGCAACCCGACCCTCAAGCAGCATCGAAGCTCACCCCATAGCGGGTTAGAATCTCTCGCGCCTTGGCCACGGTGCTCATCCCCAGGATGTCATTGGTATCGAACATCACGTCGAAGGCACCTTCGATCTCCACCACCAGCGCCATGTGGCCGACCGAGTCCCATTCCTTCAGGGTATTGTAGGCCAGGTCATCGGTGACGCGCTCCGGGGAAATGCCGAGAGAGCGACTGAAACACTCGCGGAGCTTGTCAGCGTTCATTCCGAAAATCTCCAAACATAGATGCCAAAGGGGGGTCGGCTTCCGACGCAGCATCACCTCGCCGCAAGGAACTTCCGCGCCGAGGTGAAAGAAAAATCGCCGAGCAGCCGCTCGAGCCGCTCTTCGGTCTTCTCCAGATTCGTGTAGTGCCGGAAGCGCTTGGACCACGGCAATCCCTCGACCCGGGGCTGCTCCGGGTCCGCCTCCCAGGGGTGAAGATAGAACATCACCGGCCGCCCCTGCTGGTTGCACCTCCGCATCAGCCACCGCGTCATCCCATAGGGATACAACCGGAAGTATCCACCGCCGCAGCACGGAACTCGCCGGCCCAACACCTCGGCAACCCCCATCGGCAGCTCGGTCAAGCCCTCGGCCAGCTGATGGGGTCGCAACTCGGCGTCCGCAATGCCGTATTCCGGATGGAACTCCACCGGAAATACGGAGGAGTCATATCGGATGCCGCTTTCCCTCAGAATGTCGATCGCCCAGAGCGTCTTCTGGGTGACGGAGAAGGACGGGGCGCGAAACCCGCGCACTTCCTGGCTGGCTGTCTTTGCCAGCACCTCCAGCGACCGCCGCAGGTCCACCCGAAACTCCTCGGGCTGCATGAAGGTGAGCAGCCGGTGGGAGTACCCGTGGGTGGCCACCTCATGTCCCCGCCGCTCGATCTCCTTGACCAGGTCGGGAAACCGATCTGCCACCCAACCCAGCACGAAGAAGGTCGCCTCCACCTGGTGTCGGGCGAACAGGTCCAGCAGCCGCGCCGTGTTGCGCTCCACCCGGGATTCGTACTTGTCCCAGTCCGCGTACGGAATGAGCCGGCTCAGGTTATAGACGCAGAACCAGTCCTCCACGTCGATCGACATGACGTTCTGCATCCGCGCTTTAGGCACGCTCGATCACCCGGAGGTAATGGTCGACGGCCGTCTCACGGGTGTAGGGGGTCAAAGCATCCTGCGGCGGAGCCTGGAAAGGCCGGCTCAACACCGCATCGATCGCGCACGCCAGGGCAGCGGAGTCGCCCACCGGCACGAGCTCACCCAGGCGGCCGTCCTGGAGGATCTCACGGGGGCCGCTCTCACAATCGGTGGAGACAACGCGCGTGCCCGCCGCCAGCGCCTCGATCAGGACCGTGGGCAAGCCTTCCCAGGCGGAGGAGAGGACAAATACGGCGGCGTGAGCCATGAACGCCAGGGCGTCGTTCTGGAAGCCGAGGAGCGCGACGTCGGCTTGCAACCCGAGCTCGGCGACCAAGGCGGTCAGAGCAGCGCGCTCCTCGCCCTCGCCCAGAATAATGAGGCGGGCCGGCCGACGCCGCCGCAGCTCGGCAAAGGCCCGGATCAAGGTGGGGAAATCCTTCTGCCGGGTCAGTCGTCCGACTCCCAGGACCACAGGCGGCTGGCCGGCCGCGTACCAGGGATGATCGGGAGCTCGGCCGGCCTGTTCGCGCAATCCGGGCGTGATCACCGGGTTGTAAATCACCTCGATCCGGTCGCGGGGAATTCTCGACGTACTGGCCAGATCGTCGGCGGCGCCCCGGGAGACGGCTACTATGCCGTGCGCCCGGGGATAAAAGGCGCGGAGCATCAAAGGCCAGATCCAGCCGTTGATGCCGGAGCCATTTCTGGTGGTCTGGGAGAGCGTGTTGTGAACCGTCACGATCACCGGCGTGGAGACCCGTGCCAGCGCGCCGGCCCAGAGCGCCACTACGTTGGCGTGACTCATCGAGGACACGAGCACACGGGGCCGTTCTCTGCGCAGATACCTGGCCAGAGGGAGCACGCAGGGCAGCACTCGCCTGGAGTGGAGGTCCACGACCCGCACCGTGGGTGGGAGCTCGGCCAGGTACGGCCCCTCGGCGGATGCCAGCACCACATCCACCGGCAGGCCTCGACCCGCCAGTCCTTGCACCAGATTGACGATCACACGCTCCGCCCCACCGCCCCGCAGCGATGGTGAGAAGAACGCAATCGGAGCGGCGCCGGCCCGGTACACTAGCAGACTGGTGACCCGAGGACGGCGTCCACGAACGCGTCAATCCGTGCGGCATTCTCGGATATGGGCCGGCTGGCATCGAGCCGGAGGTGAGGGGCACCGGTGGCTCGCACCCCAGCCGCGACGACCTGCTCGAGGTGCTCGCGATGCTCCTCCAGGAGGCGAACTGTCTCCGGATTGCCCCGGTTGAAAGGCGCATCCATGGGCCCTCGTCCCTGGATCCGGGCGGCGGCCAGGGTTGCATCGAGGTCGAGCGAGATAAAGGCAAACGAGGCTGCGCAACCGGCAAGGATTTCGGTGAGTGCTTTTTCCAACACGGATGCCCGCCGGAGCGACCCCTCCAGCAGAACGCACCAGGCGCTCTGGAGGATGCCCTGGTCCAGCACCACGGTCTCGAATCCCCTGGCCCGCGCGACGGACAGCCGGTAAGGCCACACCGCGAGCTTGGCGGCAAAGCGGGTCCTGGCGGGTGTCGGCGGCCGTACCGCCGCGGCAAGCCGAATGGTGGCCGGGAGGTACCGGCCCCGCTCCAGCGTGAACCGGGCCAGCCGGGCATAGTGCGCCGCTCGGCTGGTGCCGAGCCGCCCAATGAGATCGCGGTCCCCACAGGCGAGCCCCTGCCCACTGAGCCGGGCGAGCAGGCCCCGAGCGAGCGTGGTCTTTCCGGCTCCCGGAAGTCCCACCAACTCAAAGACGGTCAGAGAACCTCCCAGACCATCCGTTTGACTTCGAGGAGCACCTGCTCGAGCGGCTGGTTCGCGTCCAGGGACGCGACTCTCGCCCCGTTGGCGAAGTGAACCCGATTCACCACCTCGGCCCGGCGGGCCAGCGACTCGAGCGAGACGTCCTCTTTACGACCGGCCGACACCTCCGGCGAGACCTGCAGCTTGATCACGAGATCCGGTACCACCGCTTCCATCCGGCGATACGCCGAGAGCTCCCACCGGGCCACCGCTCGCAGCCACCCCCACGGGTGCCGACTCCAATGGCTGAGCAGCGGACCATCGCCCAGCGCCATGATCTGTGCCTGGGGATAGCGATCGCAGATGGCTACCAGCCCGAGATTGCGCGCCTGCTGGGCCTGCCGGAGACGGGTTTCCTTCTCCCGGACTATTGACCAGCTCCACAGAGTGCGCCAAATCGCCTTGGAAGCTTCCCGCCACGAGGGGGGGGCCTCGGTGGGGTTGCCCGGGCTCCGCGCCTTGTTCTCGGAGGCCCGGCGGGAGTAGAGCAGCTTCAGCGATTGAAGCGGTCTGCGCCGAGGGCTCACCGGGCCATCCCCGAATCCGAAGTAGAGAGGTACGACCTCCATCCGCCATGAAAGCCAGGACGCAATGGCACTGGTGATGGTGGACTTGCCGGAGCCGTCAGCACCGAGGAACGCGATGATGACACCGCCCCGAGGATCGGAGAACCGGATGATTTGGCGCCGGCCGGACACGCGCGAGCGAAAGCCAGCCCAGCGGGCTTGCCATTCCCGGCTCCAACGTCGCCGCGTGGCCTCGGCCGTGGAGTAGGTCCGGTAATTGTCGGTGACGTTCCTGATGGCAGCGCGGAACCGCGCTAGAACGGCAGATTCTACTCCCCGAGATACCATGTCCTCTAAGAGCGCGGCCGCCGGAGCCCCCAAGAGCTCAGTCGCCTCAGTCTGCAGCTGCGCCGGGTCGATGCGCTTCACCAGCCAGCGGAATTCCCGCAGGAAATCGCCGTCGATCGGGCCCGATCCATCGAGGCTGAGTGCGTCACGCCGGCGGTGCTTGAGTGCCGCTCGGACCAGCAGCACGATCAACTCGAGCTCCGGAGCGGTGACGTAGATCCCGGTCTCAGCGTCGAGCTGCCGGCTGGAGAGAAGGCGCTCCTCCCAGGGAAGCCGGTACCCTTTGAGAAACTTCTCGCCCACCACCAGGCGATAGTGCAGGTGCAGATGGATCAGCTTCCCGGTGGCCCGGTCCATGGCGAGATAATCTTCGATGCCGATGTACGACCGGGCCGGGGCAGCCGTCATGCGCCTATAGCCGGTCTCCGCCAGTATTTCCCCCACCCGAGCAGCAGACTCTCGCGCCACCAGCAGGTCGAGATCGGTTTCGCCGATTGTTGCCGGGCGGAGATGTTCGTTGCTTTTCCAGTGGCAGTACGGCACCTCTGCCTCCGTTAAGCGGCAGCAGAGCTCCGTGACGGCTGGGAGAGGAGGAGACGAGCGGGTCGGGACGGGCTCCAGCTGGGTGGTCACAGCGCTATCCCTGGGCACCCAACCGCACCCGCCGGGGGACGAAACTCCCGAGCAGGGCGATCATCTTGAGGCCGTACGGTCCGAGCAGCGGGCGAGGGGCTTGCCACAGCAGCAGAGCCATGCCCGTACCGGTCACCAGGAGCGCTCCGGCAAGCCGGATGACCGGGCCCACCCCGCTGTGACGGAGGGCGGTTATCGAGAGGAGTGCGAACGCGCCTGCCAACGCGGCGGTGCGAATGGCCGGCAGGTGGGCCTCGGCGAAGCGGCGCCAGCTGGCGTGCGCCACGGCCAGGCTCAAGTGCGCCATGAGGAAAAAATTGATCGTGAGGCTTGCCAGGACCCCGATGGCGACGCCTCGCACGCCCCACCGGGTTCCCACCCAGGCTCCGCCGAACACGAGCGCTGCATAAATCGCCTGCCGCCAGGCGCGCCGGTACACGGCACCGGTCGCCCGGCTGATCGAATCGCTCATCTTGTAGCTGGTCCGGAATAGAAGCGCGATCGCGAAAACCTGGAACGGTAAGATCACCTCACCCCAGCGAGGCCCGAGCAGTACGGTGATGAACTCCGGCGCCACCACCGTGAGAACTACCCCGACAGGGAGCATCACGAGGGCGATCGACGCGACCGCTTGCAGATAGGCGTTGGCGAGGCGCTGCGTGTCACCCTGCACCCGTGCCATGGTGGGGAACAGCACCCGGTCCAGCACGTCCCCGAACAGTGTGGTCGGCACCGCCATCAGCTGGTACGCCCGGGTGTAGATGCCGAGCGACACGGGACCCAGCACCCGGCCGACCACGAGGTTGTCCCCCTGGTTGGCCAGGAAGTTCGCGATTCGCGCCGCGGTGAACCCGGCCCCGAAATCCATGAGCTCGACGAACGCACGCCAGGAGGGCGCCGGCCGCAGCGCCGGCGGGCGGGCGGCCAGCAGGATAATTGTGTTAAGGATCGTCTGGGTCATCTGCGCCGCCACCAGCGACCACACGCCCAGACCCGCCCAGGCGAGCAGGATGCCCACGACCCCATATCCCAGCGCATAGGTCATCACGTCGCGGGTAGCGAGCCAGCGAAAGCGCAGGTCGCGTTGCACCAGACACTCGGCGACACCGGAGAGACCCTTGAACGGGAAAATCCAGGCGAGCGCACGGAGCACGTTCACCGACGCTTCGATGTGGAAGAACCGAGCGATGAGGGGCGCGGCGAGCCAGATGAGCCCCGCGAGCAGCACGCCGAGGGCCACCGAGGCGGCGAAGGCGGTCTGGACATGTCGGTCGTCGAGCTGCCGCCGCTGAACCAGGGCCGGCCCGAGACCCAGCTGGGAGAATGTGGCCGAGAAGCCGATGACGATCAGGCCGGCGCTGACGATGCCGAAGTCGGCCGGCGTCAGCAGCCGGGTGAGAACCACCAGCACCAGGATCTTGAGGATGGCGTTCAATCCATTGCTTGACGCCGTCCAGAACATCCCTGACATGGTGCTGCGGGTGAGACTGGTAGGTTCCTCGCTCACTCCAGGACGCTGTGCCACGGGAAGATCCCCATCCCCTGGCTCACTCGCGCTCCGCCGCGTAGTCGTACGGGTAGTAGTAATCCCCATATTGCGAGACTTCGCCGCCGGGATCGTTGAGCACCGTACCTACGATTCTCGCCCCGACGTTGACCAGCTGCTGGTGCGCTCGCTTTGCGGCCACGCGATCGGTCTGCCCCGCCCGGACTACCAACAGAACACCATCGGCCAGGGAGGCAAGAATCCCGGCGTCCGCTGTCGCAAGCACCGGGGGCGTATCCAGAATGACCAGGTCGAAGCTCTTCGCGAGCTCCTGAAGCAGTACCCGCATCCGAACGCCGCTCAGGAGATTGGAGGCATTGGTCGGCAATGCCCCACAGGTGAGGAGCGAGAGCCCTCTCACATTGGTTGGCCGAATCACATCGCTCACCGGACGCCCGGAATCGGTGCGGCCGGCGCTGGGATTGAAGGTGAGTGACTGCGCAGCATCGGACCCGTTATAGGACGGCGTCAACAGCTCCATCAAGCCGGGGGACCGGGGCACCTGGAAGAGACCATGGAGCCGGGGGCGGCGCACGTCGCAATCGATCAGCAGCACCCGAAGTCCATCGTAGGCGAAGGTGACCGAAAGATTGGCCGAAGTGAGGGTCTTTCCCTCCCCCGGTGCGGCGCTGGTCACGACCAGCGTCTTCATGTTGTCACCCTGCTCGCACCACACCAGGCTGGTGCGCAGCATCCGGAACGCCTCCACCCCTATCGAGAACGGCTGGGCCACCGTTCCCAGGGACGACGCAGTTGTACGCTTCGAATCCAGCTCGGCTCGCTTGCCCGGACGCAGCAGACCGCCCAGACGCCGAGGCGCCGGCGCCGAACCGGTGGTAAGCCGAGGGATGACCGCCAACCCGGGCACATGCAAGGCGATCTCGAGATCCTCGGGCTTGCGGATCGAGGTATTCAGGGCCTCAAGGAGGAACGCCCCGCCGGTCCCGAACAGCAGACCCAGCAGCAGGCCGAGGCCGAGCTTGAGAGGAGCAGTGGCCCAGACCGGTGCGTAAGGAGTGTCAGCCAGGTTCACGATGTCGACGTCACCCGCCTCAACCTCCTCCGCCATGCGTGCCTTCTGGTACTCCTGGCGGACGTTGTCGCTGCTGGAGGTGAGAGTCTGAACTCGGCCGGTGAGACGAGCCTCTTCCTCGGCCATAGCGGGAAGCACCTGGAGTGATGCCCCGCTTCGCGCGCGGAGATTCCGCAGTGACGAAATCTGGCCGTCCAGGGTGGCGACGTGGCTGGCCACCGCCTGCTTCAGCTGTGCCTTCTTGGAAGCCATCAGACTCTTGAGCCGAATCAGATCCGGGTTGGTGGGAGCGGCCCGCCACGGCCCCGTCGTCATCGAGTCCAGCTTGTACTGATAGTCGTCGAGCTCCTTGTAATAGTTGCTCACCGTCGGATTGGTGGCGATCCCGGGCGACGCCGCGAGGGCGCGGAGCGCTTCCGCCTCGTTTTCGGTACCGCTCTTCTTCATCTGGGCGAGCAGGCCGGCAAAGGTGCTCCGATCAGCCTCGATCTCGCTCGCTCTGGCGTCGAGCGTTGCCCGATAGGTCTGGGCCGCGTCCAGCGCGTTCTGGGAGCTGGCCAGCTGTTGCTTACTGCGGAACATGGCCAGCTCGGCCTGCGCCCGAGCCAGCATGCTGTCGGTCTGGTGCAGCTGATCCTCGAGAAACGCGCGGCGCCGCTGAGACTTCTCCTTGGCGGAGCGAACATTCAGCCGTTGAAACTCCAGCACCGTGGTATTCACCACCCGCTGTGCCGTGCGAGGGCTGGTTGCCAAGTATTTGATATCAACGATATCGGTGCCCAGCCGCTGATTCACGAAGATGCCGTCGAGCAGATTGTCGATCGCCTTCTCCCGATTGATCACGTACAGACCCGCGCTGGGCACATCCGGGACCGAGGGGACCGCGAATCGAACCGGCCCCAAGTCCAGGATCTGACCATAGTGGGCCCGCGCTTCACGGTTGCCGAGCTTGGCCTTCACACCGTTCTGATAGAAGGTCACCAGGATGGTGTCCCCGGGGGCCAGCGAATCGACCTTGATGCCCTCCAGCCGGCCCGGCCCGAACTCCGGCGTGGCGGAGCGGAGCCGCAGGCCGAGCGAATCGACCACCGCACCCAGCACACTCCGGCTGTAAATCAGCTGCGTCAGCGACGCGAGCGGATCCGCGGTGCGGCCGAGCTCAGGCGTGGGATTCTCGATCTGGCCGGTGAGCGCCTTACGTTCCCCAGCCAGGCGGATCGTTGCCATAGCCTGATAGGTGGCGGGAGCCTTGGCCGCGATATACGCTCCGGCCGCCAGGCCGATGAGTGTCAGGATCAGAACCAGGCGATAGCGCCGCTTCAGGACACCGAAAATGTGGCCCAGTGACAGGCTGTCGCTGGCCGGACGCTCGAACCCGCCATTCATCTGGCCCGGGCCGGGAGGAAGTTGGCGTGCTGGGTCGTAGGAGTTTGACATTGGCGGTTTACTTAAGCCTCCTGGCGCGGTCGACGACGATATAAATAGAGGCGGCCGACCCGACTACACTGAGCGCCGGCAAGAAGATGTCTCTGAAGAAGGATTTCCGGCGATCGATGACGATCTGGTCCCCCGAGTGGACCCGCAAACTGGACGAGTTACCCTCGGGGTCGAGGAGGTTCACATAAAATTCCCGCTGCCGCCCGCTCGGGTCTCTTCGCAGGACCCGGACTTGATCCCGCTTGCCGCTCGAGGTGGGACCACCGGCCTGAGCGACGGCTTCGGCGATCGAGGTCTCCGGTCGTACGGCGAACACCTGCGGTCGCCCGACCTCGCCCGAGACGGCAACCCGAACCAGAGGCTCGAGCACGAATTGAGGGTCCTGCTCGAAGCGGGCGAGGAACGCGCGGAGATTGGCTTCCGCCGTGGCGAAGGGGATGCCGCCGACCCGCACCGTTCGATAGAGAGGATGGGTGATCGATCCGTCCGGGGCGACGATGAAGTCACCGCTCATTTCGGGCTTCCGCCACACCACCACCCGGACAGAATCACCGGGGGACAGCATGACTTGTTCAGCCTTGGGATCCGGAGCTTGGGCGAGAATTCCACCCGGCAGCACTGCGCCGAGAAAGCCGAGAAGAACGAAAGGTAGAGGCCGTCGGAGCAGGTATTGCATGATCCTCACCGGTCTGTCAAAGGTTGGCGGCGCAGAAGGTGCTAAAGCGATCCCGCCGGACCCAGGGTAGAACATTCGTCGTCCAAGGCGCACGAAGTATGCCCACGGCGGGTCCGAACCCGGGCGTGGGCGCAGTCTCAGTTGGCCAACGCAATGTACCAGAATTGGTTCCGAAGTGCACCCGGACCGCAGCGTGGTCGCACTTCGACCCTGAAATGTGATGCATGACCCGGCCGGGTGATTGCTGCTCCCGTCGCCTCGACTCATGATGTGTTGCGCGCGACCAACATGGTGGGTATTGCTTCGCCCACGTCAAGGAGGAACGTACTTTCGATGCTGAACGTGACCCTTTGAAGATCGCCTACGTCATCACCCGGTCCGACCTCATCGGCGGGGTGCAGGTACACGTGCGGGATCTGGCCAAAGCGCTGGCAGCCCGTGGCCACGAGACTGTGGTTCTCACTGGCGGGGAGGGGCCGTACACGGACGCCCTGCGGTCGGCTGGGGTCCCCACGGTCTCGCTCAAGTATCTGGCGGTGCCCATCAACCCTTACCGTGATGCTCGGGCGCTGGCAGAGATCTACTCAGCACTGGGGAAGCTGCAGCCGGATCTCGTCTCCGTCCATTCGTCCAAAGCCAGCATTCTGGGGCGGATTGCCGCCCGGATGTTGGGTCTCCCGGTGGTGTTCACCGCGCATGGCTGGAACTTCACGCCGGGCATCGCCCGCCGCGAAGCCGTGGTCTACCGGTGGATCGAGCAGCTCGCCTCGCCGCTGGCGTCCCAGGCCATCACAGTCTCGGAATTCGATCGCAAACTCGCGGTGGATGAGAAAGTGTTTTCGGCTGAAAGAGTCGTCACCATCCACAACGGCATGCCGGACATCGATCCGTCGCTGCGGGCCGACCCAGGGCGGTCGCCGGTGCGCTTCCTCATGATCGCTCGGTTTGAACCCCAGAAAGACCACCCAACTCTCTTTCAGGCTCTCGCCGGGTTGCGACAGGAGCCGTGGCAGCTCGATCTCATTGGTGATGGGCCCCTCCTGCCCCAGGCCCAAGCCATGGCCCGCGAGCTGGGTCTTACCGAGCGAATCCGCTTCTGGGGCCAGCGCATGGATGTGGCCGAGCGCCTGGCCGAGGCTCAGGTGGCGGTGCTGAGCACCAACTGGGAAGGGTTCCCTCGCAGCATTCTGGAGGCCATGCGGGCCGGGCTTCCGGTCGTGGCCTCCGCGGTGGGCGGGATAGCTGAATCGGTGCGCGATGGGGAAAACGGGTTCGTGGTCCCCCGGGGAGATGTTGAGGGCCTCGGGCGACGACTGAGGCAGCTCTTAGCCGACCCCGCCTTGCGCACGCGGATGGGGCATAACGGCCGTCAACGTTACGAGCGGCACTTCACCCTGGAGCATACGGTGGAGAAGACGCTCGCCATCTATCATCAGACAGTCACCGCACATCAGCTCCGGTCGCACGCGAACGATCGGGGGAGTGTCCCGACCAAGGCCGAGCAGCCCTAGGCCGCACTCTGGTCCCCGGAACGACGAAGCCCTGCGACCATCGACTGGCCGCAGGGCTTCGTCTTTGCCTCCTCGGTCCTGGATCAGACCGCTATGTCATCGCTGCCTGCAACTCGTACTCGGCCGCTGACCCGCCAGAATGCTCAGGTCGCCCATTGCAGCCCGCACGTCAGCCCGGCGATCGAACGCCTGGATCCCGGCCAACTGGTCGGCCGGAAGACCGGATGAGGCATAGGTGGGACTCCACCGCCACCCGATGGAGGCACAGTTGTAGGGCTCGGCCACGAACACCTTCCCATAGGCGAGCACCTCAGCGGCACTCATCTGGAAGCGCCGGACGCTTGCCGCATTGGGAAAAGTTCCGAGTATGCCGGTGCCCGGCACTCCCGGCAGACAGGCCGGGGTGAGGCCACACCCGCCATCGAGCAGGTTGAGCCCGATGACGAGACCCAGCTTCTGAGCCTTGGCGCTGGCGACCTGGATGTTACTGAATTGCTGCGGTGTCCCGTCCCGATACGGACCGCGGTATTGGGCCCAGCCGGCATCGAGCCACTGCCAGGTGTGGCCGCTGAGCTCAGTCGGCTTGGCGCGGACGATGGTCGGTGCTGTTGGCCACCGGGCCTTGACCGCCCCGGCCAGAGAGTCGATACGGGCAAAGTAGGGTGCGTTGGGCCCCCACTCCGCGCTAGAGATGTCGTCGGATACGTAGATGGCGATAATGGTCCCGTCGGCGATGTAGGGATTGAGATCGGCCGCCGCCTGCCACCGGGCCAGCTCAGCATCGGTCGCTGCTACGCTCAGTCCGTTCGCATCCTTCGTCTTGGAGCGGAGAATGGAGAGCACCACCCGCCCATTTCGGGCGCGGACCCGGTCCAGATCGGCCTTGAGGCTCGAGGCGACGCCGTTCATCACCGCACCCGAGTAGCCGAGGGTCAACCGGTTCAGGCTGTCCGGCGGAAGGTGAGCAACGCCCCAGGGAAGCCCGGAAGCAGTTCCACCACCCGACGAAGCAGTGATCGTGACGGATGAGGTGTCGGCCAAAGCTCCCGAGGTAGCGATCACCCGGAAGGTGCCGGCGCTGGACCCGGCGGTAAACAATCCGCCCGAGGTCACGGTCCCGCCGGTGGCCGTAAAGACCACGGGAACCGCGACGCTATCACCCGCGGTGGTCCGCCCATATACCGCGAACTGCCGCTTGGTCGAGGCCGCGAGGGTAGCAGTGGCGGGGACCAACGTCACCTTATCGACCACCGGAGCCGGAGGCGGCGTCGGCGGCGGGGGGGACGGCGGCGGAGCCGGGGGCGGCTCCGGCGACGGAGGCGGAACCGGAGCAGGCGGCACGGTGATGCCGATGGTGGCGGTATCCGCCAGCGTGCCGGCGGTATTGGTCGCAATCACCTGGAAGGTGCCGGCGCTGTCGCCGGCGGTGTAGGACCCACCGCCGTCAATGGTGCCTCCGGTGGCGGACCAGTTGGCACCAATGGGCACCGCGGTGCCGTTGAAGAGGTGCCCTACGGCATTGAAGGTCTGCTTGACCCCAGGCGTGAGGCTGGAGCTGACGGGATTGATCTCGACCGACGCAAGCCTGGGCTGGCGCCGGACTACCACAACGATCGATGTATCGACTTGGACCTCGCCGCGAGCGCGATTGCGACCGACGACCTTGTAGGTGCCGATGGCAGCGGCGGAGAATCGTCCATCGGGCAGAATGGTGCCGCCCGTGGTGCTCCAGGTTACCGCTGCACCGAGGCTGTCGCCGGTGGCGTTACGAGCGTGTGCTCGGAAGTGAATCAGTTGGTTGGTTTCGAGAGTGACGCTGCTGGGTTCAACCTGCACCGCCACCGGGGTGATATCGCGAGGTCTCCATTGTGTGCCTGCCGGGGGTTCTCCCTGAGAGCCTTCTGGGGCAGTGGCGTCGCCGCCAGCACACGCCGCGAACAGAAGGAGGACGGGCACCATGCTCAAGTGTCGTGAGACTGCCAGTCTCCGCGCAAGCTTGAAAGTGTACGTCATTTGTCTCTACCCTTTCATCGCTCTCCTTGCATGAGTCCCAACCGTTCCCCTTAGTCCACCACCACCCTTGGGCTGAAGGTACTATAGGCCGGGCCGGGGCCATGCTCAATTGTCAAATGTTAGACAGCCTATTGACCGGTAACGAAAGTGCAATCTGGTAATCTGATGCTTGTCAACATGTTGAATGACACTAACAATATTAATTGTAACGAAAAACTGTCTAAAAATTGCCATTTAGGCGCGACAAAATGCACTCTGTCCCTTCCCCGTCACCTTCGTCTCCCACTGGACGCTCCGCCTCGACGGCCTACATTCACCTCGGTCCCCTCAGAACGGCCAAATACCCGTCCATGACCGACCCAACCGAGCTAGGCAGCGCCGAGCCGCCGCGCCGGCCCTCGTCAGGTCCGACGGTCCTTCTGGTCGAGGATGAGGATGCCCTCCGAACCTCTATCCGCCGTCTGCTTCAGGCAGAGGGCTACACTGTGCTCGAGGCCCAGAACGGGGCCGCGGCGCTCCGGTTGCTGGAGGAACCTGCCGCAAACGACGTGGCGCTGGTGCTGACCGACCTCCGTATGCCGGTCATGGACGGACGTCAGCTGGCAGCGGCCATGGCCCGAGTCCGTCCCAACATCCCCGTTGTCTTCATGTCGGGGTACACGGCGCAGTTGATGGATATGCGGCTGATCTCACCGGATCTCGCCTTCCTGGCCAAGCCGTTCCGGAACGACGAGCTCATGGCCGCGGTCCGACGGCACCTGGGACGCTAGGAGTGCGGAAGTGGCTGGCGGTCAGATTTCCCAGTTCGACATGAGGATCCCCTCTGCCGGGATCCGCTGGGGATAGCCCTGCAGCAGCATTCTCAGATCGGTCCAATGAACCCGGTAGCCCAGCTCGACGAGCCGAAGATAGGCCTGGGGGAACTCGGTCTGGCACCGGATGGCCATCCGGCTCACTCGCTCGCTTACGGCGGATAGTTGGAGAGCCTGGATCAGACGATCAAAGGCTTCCGGACTGGCCGTCACCAGCTTGAGCACTCGCAGCTCGTCCTTGGGGCGGCCTGCCGCCAGAGGGGTCGAGTGCCACAGGGCAAAACCGGTGAGGCGGGGCCCGTCCCGGACCAAAGTGGTATCCCCGATTCCGAGGTCCTGGGTGAGTGCCAGCTCCCGGGTAAAGTCGACCCCGGGAAGTGCCCGATCGGCCAGCTCGCGACACTCCTCCAGTCGCGCGTCCCAGGCTGTACCGGCCGCGGAGAGCAGCTCCGGTGCGCCGGCAGGCCGGCGGCCGACATCATGGACCAGGGTCACCGTGAGATGGCTCGGGACCAGTCCGATCCGACTGTAGAACCCGATATTGTCCACTGTGCGCGGCATGGTCTCGAGTCCGATCGTGGTCGCGCCCTGGCTCCGGAGCCAGTCGATCCCGGTTCGCACCATGACGGATCCCAGGCCCTCGCCCTGGCGGTCGGGCCGCACCGCCAAAGGTCCCATCCAGCCTTCCGTGCCCGAGCGATGGACCATGTTGAAGGCCACCATCTGGCCGTCGGCATCCCGCCACACCATCGAGCCGTCTCCCGCGTCTTCCAGTGCGTAGCGCCAGACCAAGTTGTTGAGCTGGGGTACCCTCACCCCAACCAGCCCATCGCGGCTGTATCGATCCGTGAACGCATCGGCGAAGACCCGGTTCAGGGACTCAATATCGCGCAGCGTAGGCCGATCGGGGCCCCGGACGCTTCGATCAGGCCGCCACATCGTGATCCCCCATCGGCTCGTCCCGCACCGTCGCCACTCCGCTGGCTTGATCAAAGCCGACCCGGACCACGCGATCGAATCCCTCTCGCACCGACTCGATGTGGGTGACGAGGATGACCTGGGAGAAGCGGTCGGCGAGGCCGCGGAGGAGGTCGATGACGGCGCTGCGTCGGCTCTCATCGAGTGAGCCGAAGATCTCGTCCAGTAGCAGCAGCGAAAGGGGCTGGCCGGCTCGCTCGGCAATCATCTGACTGATCGCCAGCCGGAACGCGAGATTGGTTACGTCCTCCTCGCCGCCGGAGATGACGGCCTGGGGGTTCCCATCGTCGAGGACCGTGGCGGAATAGTCCTCATCCAGCTCGAGCTCGCCAAAGCGGCCGTCGGTGAGATCGCTGAGGAAACCGGAAGCGAGCTCCGAGAGATCAGGGCGCAAGCTGGCATTGAGCTCATTGCGCAGATCGGTGAGGGCCCGGTCCAGCTCCTGGTGCAAGGCTAGCTCGCCGGCGGTCTGGTTGGCGGCCCGCTCCCGCTCGGCGCGTTCCGCTCGGCGCCGGGCAACCGCCTCAACCGCCTCGCGAGCCGAGGCACTTTCTCCTCGGGCGCGGACCACCGCCAGCTCCGCCTCCTGGCGGGCGCGCTCGGCGGCGGTTTCGGCGTCGCGGCACTGGTGAAACGCGGCCTCGCTGTAGCCCAGGGCGGCGACCCGGCAGCGGAGGTCCTCGATCCGGGCTCCGATCTCGGCTCCCGCCGCACGGGCGGTTTCCAGCTCGGCGGCGACCTCTTCGCTGCGCTCGACCACGGCGCGAAACCGTTCGGCCTGAAGCGCCAGCGGCTCCAGGGCCCTGGTCTCGCGAAGCACAGCCTGATGGCGATCCTGATCGTACGAGCCGCTCAGCTGGTTGAGCATCCCCTGAAGCTCACCGACCCGGAGGACCAGCCGGTTCTGCTCCTCCCGGAGTGGACCCGCATCGTGCGCCTGCGCGTTAAGCCGACCCAGCTCGCTGGTGGCCTGGGAAAGCTCGCGCTCCAGGTCGAGCCGCCGGCGCTCTATCTCCGTTAGGGAGACTGGCTCCTGCTGCAACTGCTCGATGCGCTGTTTGTAGAAGTTCCCGTTGGAGCGAACCTCCTCGATCTGCCGGTCGAGGAGATCCAGGACCTTGGCAAATTCGGCACCGAGCGGGCGGGCGCAGGTAGGGCAGATGCCGTCGGCACCGGCATTCACGATCCGTTGGCGCTGTTCTTTCAGGTCCTGGTACTGATCCAGCAATCCCTGCCGTTTGGTCTTGGCGTCTTGTGCGTCACGGACCCACACCGTTCGCTGCTCTTCCACCTCCAGGGTGGCGGCGGTGAGCGCGGCGCGGGCTCCATTGACCTGCTCGGTGGCCGCCTCGATTGCCTGGCGGGACGGAAGATGCAACACCCGGTCTTCGATAGAGGTGAGGTGGGACTGGACCTCATCCAATTGAGCCCGATACCCTCTCCGGCTCGCGTCGGATTCCGCCTGACGCTCGAGGACTCGGACCTCTTCACGTAGCGTCGGCAAAGGGCTCAGTTGGCGGGCAAGCTCATCGAGTTGCTCGCGGGCGGCATTCAGCTCGAGCGTTTCCTGCTCCATGCGGGCGATCCGCTGCGCGGCGGCGGTGGCCTGATGGTCCGCGACGCGCAACTCGGTCGCGAGCGCAACCGCCGTTTCCCGGAGTTGCTGCAACCGCTCCCATTGGGGACGGATCTCGGCCAGACGTTTTTCGGCAGCTTCCCTCGAGCTTGCGGCCGCGCTCTCGACCTTCTGCGCGGCGCTCAACCGCTCCCCGGCCAGACGTTGCGCCTCATCCAGCTCGGCTAGATCCGGCAGACCAGCCCGCAGCGCATCGAGACGGGCGCGCAAGCTGGAACGCCTCTCCTTGAGCCGGTCCTGGGCCACGCGGAGTCGCTCGTACCCCAACACCCGAGAAAGGAACTGGGCCCGCTCCGGGGTACTCATGGCCGCCATGACCGCGAGCTCCTTTTGCCCGGTGAAGTAGGTATTGAAAAACTCGTCTCGAGTCATGCCGAGGAGTCGGGTCACCCGCTCCGTGACGGTCCCGATGCTGTTGGCGATGGCCGACGGATCCCCGTCCTGGTACAGCTCGGCATGGTTGAGGGAGCGGAGGATGCGGTACTGGTGGGCCCCGAGGGTGAACTCGATCTCCACCTCGACCCTGGCCTTGAGCGGCGCACCGCGGCGACGAAGAGTCTCCCGACTTCCCCGCGCGGCCGGCATGCCGTACATCGCCCAGGCGATCGCCTCCAGCAGCGTAGTCTTCCCTGCGCCGTTGGGACCGATGATCCCGGTCAGACCCGCCCCGAATTCGATCTCGGTGTTGGCGTGTTGCCGGAAATTCACCAGGCGGAGCCGGTTGATCTGCATTAGCCCCCCGCCAAATCGCGTTCGACGCTTTCCATCAGCTCCCGGCCCAGTCGGACGAAGGCGTCGCGCTCGAGCTCGGCTGGTAATGGGCGGCGCTCCAGATAGGAGCTCACCAGCTCGGGCAGCGTCTGCCTGCGGCCTGGAGACCCCACGCCGGTTGTCCGCTGAGTCTCCGGGCGGCGGAGGTCCAGGCGAAAATGGAGCGCCTGAGCCTTGAGTGCGCGGATAGAGGCGTGGTTCACCTCGCGAGCGACATGCCGCGGAACATCAAACACCCGCAGCCGGACGATCTGATTGGAGATACCCCCGGGAATGGAGGCCACTCGCTCGGCGATCAGGGCATCTACCGCCTCCGCGGACTTCCCCTCGGCGTTGATCGGCTCCAGATCCAGGACTCTGCGTGCGGCCGGTACCGGCCGGCGCTCGACCAAGCCGGTCCCGAGATTGATGAGGAGCCAGCCCTTTCCATGGGATCCGTGGTCGGACTCGTCCGCGGCCTCACCCCAGATATTTGGTCCTATAAAGTCAAGCGATCCGGCGTACCAGGCATTGCTGGCTACTCGATGCTGGGTGTGGTAATGCCCCAACGCGACATAGGTCCAATCTTCCAGATGCAGTTCTCGCCGGCTGACGACATCGCCGCCGTAATCGGTGGCGACGTGGCCGAGCGGGTACTCTCCCTCGACTTCGAAATGGGCGACGAGTACCTGATACTTTTGGGACCCCTCAGGCTCGAGAGCCGGAGGCTCGGGTGACAGAGTCGCTTGCCGAGGTACCGCAAAGACGCTGAGGTCGAACTCAGGATAGACCAGCCGGCGCGCTTCATCGGTAGCCACATCGACACCGAGCTCCTCGAACAATCTGAGAATCGAGCCGGTCTCGATGGTACGAGGGGTGTCGTGGTTGCCGGCGATGAGGATGATCGGCGCGCTGGGGAGCGCTTCGCGCAACCGCTGAAGCTGCCTGAACGCAAAGACGATGGCGTAATTGGTGGGGCGCACGGAGTGAAAGAGGTCCCCAGCGACGACCACAGCGTCCGGCCGGGCGGCAATCACGCCGTCGATCGCGGCGCGGAAGGCCTGGGCGACGTCTGCCTCCCGCTGGTTGATGCCGCTCGAGGTCTGCCGGTGATACTGCCGAATTCCGAGATGCGGATCGGCGATATGAGCCAGTTTCACGGGTGGAGAATGGACCTGAAAAATGTAAAGATCAAGCAGTTAGCCCTCGGCTGATCGAATCCCTGCCTTGTCGCCGGTATCGAATGCTCATATCCTCGTACATGCCCTTCCGTAAATCTCTCCCGTCCAGCTGAACCGTGTCGAATCCTGGAGCGGCGCATCAAGCCGCAGCAGCTTTGCCTGACGAAACCCGGCTGGGCGACTTCAGCGCCAACAAACGCCTTCTTCTGATCACTCCCATGGCTGGATTGGTGGGTGTGATTAGCGCTTTGGTGGCCTACGCGCTCGTCTGGCTCATCGGGCTCATCACTAATCTGGCTTATTATCACCGGCTCAGCAGCAAGATGGTCTCGCCGGCGGACAACCAGCTCGGCCTGGCCGCGGTCCTGGTTCCGATGGCGGGGGGCCTGATCATCGGGCTCATGGCCAGATATGGGTCCGAGAAGATCCGAGGTCACGGAATCCCCGAAGCGATGGAAGCCATATTGATCGGCCGCAGTCGCATGAGTGGCAAGGTAGCCCTGCTGAAGCCGCTATCCTCAGCGATTTCCATCGGCACCGGCGGCCCGTTCGGCGCCGAAGGGCCGATCATCATGACCGGCGGTGCGCTCGGCTCTCTGTTCGCCCAGGCCTTTCATCTCTCCGCGGCGGAACGGAAGACTCTCCTGGTGGCGGGCGCCGCTGCAGGCATGGCGGCAATCTTTGCGACGCCCCTCGCGGCGGTGCTCCTGGCGGTAGAACTGCTGCTCTTCGAGTGGAAGCCGCGCAGCTTCGTTCCTGTAGCGGCGGCGGCCGCTGTTGCGGCGGCGCTCAGAGTCCCGCTCCTGGGCCCGGGCCCGATCTTTCCCCTCCAGGCCCACGCGGGGCTTTCGTGGCAAGAGCTCACCTTTTCCCTGGGGGTGGGCATCCTGGCTGGATTCGGCTCCGGCGTTCTCACCTGGCTGGTGTACACCGCCGAGGATGCGTTCGCCAAGCTCCCGATTCACTTCATGTGGTGGCCAGTGATCGGGGGCCTGTTCGTTGGGCTGGGTGGCCTGCTGTTCCCCCGCGCGCTGGGAGTGGGCTACGACACGATCGGCGACCTGCTTGCCGGGCATTTGGTGGGCGGATTTCTGATCGGGCTCATGTTGACGAAGGCGCTCATCTGGGCAATTGCACTGGGCTCGGGAACCTCGGGCGGCGTGCTCGCGCCGCTCCTCATCATGGGCGGCGCGCTCGGGGCCGTGGAGGCCCGATGGCTTCCGGTCGGCGATGTCGGACTCTGGGCAATGATCAGTATGGCGGCAATGATGGGCGGCACGATGCGGTCTCCGCTTACCGCGGTGGCGTTCATGCTGGAACTGACCGACGACATCCGGGTCCTTCCCGGGCTGCTCATCGCCTGCGCCGCCGCCCACGCCGTGACGGTGTTGATCATGCGCCGATCGATTCTCACCGAGAAGGTTGCGCGGCGTGGCTACCACGTGATGCGGGAGTACATTGTGAATCCACTCACCCGGGTTCGGGTGGGAGACGTGATGGAGCGCGATGCGCCGACCATTCAAGCCGACCAGAAGGTGGACTTGTTCTTCCGGCGGCTCGCGGCGCACGATCCCGTCCTGGGGCGTCGCTACGCCTGGCCCTTGGTCGATGAATCCGGCGCGTTGGTGGGCATTGTCACCCGCGGAGACCTGGTGCGGGCCCTCGAACGCGAGGTCGACGGAGAAGTAAGCGTGCTGGAGGCGGGCAACGCTAACTTGATCGTAACCTATCCGGACGAGTTGCTGGAAGAGGCCGTCGACAAGATGGTTCGGCACGACATCGGAAGGCTCCCCGTGGTCGAACGGGGCGACCGGACCCGCCTACTCGGCTATCTGGGACGCAGCGGGATTGCGGCAGGATGGCGCTTTCTCTTCGAAGAAGAACAGATCCGGGATGCCGGGTGGCTCTCGCGGCCCTTACAGCGCCGGACGACGGTCCCCGCGCATAAAGCGGAGTGATGATCCAGGATCATCCCCCGTAGGAGTCGCCGTTGCGCTTGAGGGCAGGAATTCCCCGCCGGGGAGCGACGACCTCGGCCGGCACCCGGCGGCCCAGGCACGCCGTGAAGAACGCATAGGTATCCGACGGGCGCTCCCGGCGGGTGGCGGACAGAGCCCGGCGCACGTCATCCTCCCGGCGACCATCGATGAGCGCGCGGACCGCTTCCGCGGAGACCCGGCGATCGAGCTGGCGCAACTGGCGGGCTACTGCGTCGGCAAAGGGAAGCTCGGCTGCGGGAGGAAATCGCTCGATCCCATCCCGGCTGTTGAGGACCGCAGGCCGGGGGAACTTGACGAAGATCGGTTGAGTGAAGTGAGGATGGCGAAGCATCAGCTCGCCTTTGGGCATCGTGGCAAGCTTGATCTTCGTGGCCGGCGAGATGGTGGCGTATCCTGCCGTCGCCAGCTCGTCGAGATCCATCCGGCCGTAGATGGCGGTGCCCGCATTCCCGACCACCCGGCGCTGGACCTGAGAGCGAAACTGCTGGGCGGAGAAGAGAACCAGCCCGAGATAGCGCCCCCGCTCGGAAAGGTCCAGCAGCATCTTGCGAACGTAGGTTTCCGGCCCGTCCGCCGGAGCGTACTTGTTGAGCTCGTCGACGAATACCACCACGTGATCCACCCCCAGATCGCGGCGCTCGAGATGCTCCCGCAGTTTGGACACCACCCGGGCAAAGACGAGGTCCTGCGCCAGCGGATCGAGCCCAGCGACATCGATGACGTGAACGCTTCGGTCTTCGAAGCGGCCCCAGGGCAGATCGTTGGCCGTGCCGTCGTCGGTGACGAGGCCCTTGGAGCGGGTGCTGATGTTGCTGAGCCGATTCCGGATCTTGCGGATGGTGGCGACGTGGTGGGTCTTCCATACCTCGGAGCCTTTCCCCAACGCCTCCATAAAATCGAAGATGCTGCGGAAGAACTCCTCCAAATCGGAGAAGCTCTGCACCAGAAAGGGCTTTCCCCGCAGCATCTCGTCCACGTACTCCCTCCCCACCACCCGCTCGGCCAGGAAATCAATGAACGCGTCCGCCTTGGCGTCGATGTCGTCGCGATTGAGAACCACTTCAGCGTAGTCGAGCACCTCGCGCAGGCCCCACACCAGGGGCTCCGTGTTCGCGGCGAGGGCCTCGTGGGTACGCAGGGTATTGAGATTCACCCCGTCGGGCTTGAGCGGAGCGTAATAGCGGACTTTGCGGAAGGGCTCGGGACGGAGGCCCAGCCGGGCGTACTGCCGCTGGTCCTCTTCGCTCAAGCTGGTCGGCTGGTCCAGAAAGCAAAGATCGGGACCCTTAACGTTGAAGCAGAGCGCGGCAACCGATCCCTTGTGGGAGGGAAAGGTCTGGAAGATGCTGCCGAGAAGGAATTCCACCGCGCTGGTCTTGGTGGCGAGGCCGGACACCCCGGTGATGTTGAGGTGGGCAGCCTCGGGTCCCAACAGAAAATCGCAGTCCAGGTAGACCGGGGACTCGAGGCCCCCCGCCGCATACAGACCCACCGGGATGCCGGTGCCGCGCTCGGTGCCGGTGTACCCGTCCATGCGCAGCGCCAACACTACATCGGCATCCGACGCGAGCCACACCGAGCCGAGCGGCACCGGCTGGAGCGGCTCCTCGGGGATCTGGCGCAGCACGGCGGCGGAATACAGCCGTATCTCGGCTCGAACCGTCGGCTCGGCGCCGGCAGCGACCGGGTCGCCATCGGCCCCGATCACGGCGTGTAAGGGTGAAACCAGATCAGAATAGGCAAACCCATCCGTCACCACCCCAAACACGATGCGACCGTTCTCTTCCACCCGCACGATCGCTCCGATCCCGATCGGTGATTCGTGCGCAGTCCAGAAGAAGAACTGGTGGGGTGTGGAGGGCTTGAGCTCGGTCGCCACCACGCGGCCGACGGGCGGGGCTTCAGGAGGCATGAGGTGGATTCTAGCAGCAGAGCGTGAGCGGGACTAGGAACCGCGTGAGCGGTTTCACGCTCTTGCCTTCAGAAACTGCTCGACGCTGTAGACGCCGTAGACCAGCCGATCCCACCGCCGGTCAGGAGCGCTGAGCGGCGCCCGCTCGGTCAGGATCCAGCGTGATATGGCGTCGGCTGTTTCAGAGGTCCCGTTGACCGGAGCCACCTCCACGCGAATGAGCCCGTGCAGCAAGTCCTTGCCCTCCCACGACCAGAGGCGCAGTCCCCAGGCGCGAACCGGTGCCAAGCTTCTGGTCTCCGGGGCATAGACCGACGACCGATGGGCCACGGGCAGCTGGAGGTATAGCTCGAGGTCCTCCCGCTCGAACGGGAGGATCGAATGACTCTTCGAAATCGCCACCATGCGCCCGTCCGCCGCCCACCGGGGACTCTCGGACAAGGCACCATCCACCAGGAGCCAGCTATCGGAGCCCGACCGGTAGCGATCGCCCAGGTGGATCTCGAGGGCTCCCCGGCATCGGTCGAGCGCCCGAGCAGCCTGGACCAGATCGCGAACCGGGTGCGCCGGCTCGTCGTCGGGCAACGACACCGCCTCCAGCTGTCCCAGCGCATCACCGGCCTTGGCCAGGGCCGCCGGGCGCCCCAGCGCCAGCGTGCGCCGTTCCTCCAAGACCGTGTGCAGCCTTCGCTGGTGCCGTTCTCGCACTGCCGCGGCGATTTCGGCCACCACGATGGGCGTAGACCCAGCGTAGCCCACCACCTCGGAGCGTTGGACTCCATCGAGATAGGCGAGCGACCCCGGCCAGGGCTCCGGTGGCCCGACCGGAATGACTCTCAAGCAGTCTCCCTCTACCAGACGCGCCAGCCGGATGGTGGCCTCCTCCACCCGCCCGCCGCTGGCCTCAGGAACCAAGGTGGCCGGGGTGAGGCCTTTGGCTTTCAAGGCTCGGCGAATCGAGTTGAGGTTCATAGCTAGTGGCCCTGGCCGGGGCGAAAATGCATTACGAAGGAGTAAAGTCTGACATGAACATAGGCTCAACCGCACCATAGTTGGCCTGACCCGTTCGCCCGGAGCCTTGCCTGGCATTCAATGCAGGATGCGGGTCCCGGGGATGAATCCGGGTAGGAAAGGCTGGGAGCTTTCCCAAAAGTCCTTCCGCCGGCGGCGAAGCCCAGTGGTCGCCAGCTCCGGGTAAGTAGCTCCTAACCGGTTGGGCGACAACGGTTCGGCCCATCCCCCTGGTATGCGATTCCGGGGTCCCCCATATTCCGCCCCCTCGATTTCACCTTCAGCAGCTTCTTCCGCGAAACAGCGAAGCCAAGGCACCGAACTTGCTCGTCCCAAGCACGACTCCTTCCCTGCGTAAATGCCACACAACGGTCTTCAGCTCGCCAGGCGGTCGCTCCAGTTTGTCCGCCCCTATCGCCGCCCGCTCACCGGCGTCATAGCCCTCGCCCTCGTCCTGGCGTCGCTCAGCGCCATCGATCCTCTCATCATGAAGTACCTCTTCGACGAGCTGGCGCGCCGCAGCGGCCTGGGAGCGCTCGGGTTTATCGTGGGGGGCATGGTGGTGCTGGAGCTGACCCGGGCAGGGCTTCAGGCGTGGCTCGGGATCCTGAGCTGGGATGTCCGGCTGGGTGTGGAATACACGGTGCGGGAACAGGTAGTCAGCAAGCTCAACTCGTTGCCCATCTCGTTTCACCAGCGCGAGGGCGTGGGTGGAACGATGAACCGGGTCAACCAAGGGATCAGCGGGTACGTCGGAGCCTTCAGCGACGTGGCCTTCAACCTGCTTCCCACCCTGCTCTATCTGATCCTGTCGGTCACAGCGATGCTCCAGATGGAGTGGAGACTGGCGCTGGCCGTCATCGTGTTCACCCCGCTTCCGGCGCTCATTGGGGCGAGGGCGGCGCCGGAGCAGATGCGCCGGGAACGGCGGCTGGTGGAGCGATGGAGCTCGATCTACTCCCGCTTCAATGAGGTGCTGGCCGGCATCATGACGGTCAAGGGATACGTCATGGAGGAGGAGGAGAAGCGGCGCTTCCTCGAGGGGGTGCGGGAGGGCAACGAAATCGTCCGCCGCGGCGTGCGCACCGACAATCGGACCGGCACCCTTCGCACCCTGGCCGCGACCACTGCCCGCCTGGCCGCGTTGGCGCTGGGCGGCTACTTCGCCCTGACCGGCGAGATCACCGTGGGAACACTGGTCGCCTTCCTCGGCTACATCGGGGGACTCTTCGGGCCGGTGCAAGGCCTCACCAATGCCTACCAGACCTTCCGCCGGGTCAGCGTGTCGCTGGAGACCATCTTCGGGATTCTCGATGCCGATGACCTGGTGGGCGATTCACCGGGCGCGGCAGACGTGCGGCTGCTGAAAGGCGAGGTCGAGTTCCGCAACGTGAGCTTCGGCTATCAGCCAGGCTCGGCCGTGCTCCGGGGCATCAGCCTCACCGCCCGGCCGGGAGAGACGATCGCGCTGGTAGGTCCCAGCGGCAGCGGGAAAACAACACTGGCGACCCTGCTCCAGCGCTTCTACAGCGTGAGCGATGGGGCCATTACGATCGATGGGGTAAACATCCGGGACATGACGCAGCACTCGTTGAGGAGCCAGATCGGCGTGGTGTTTCAGGACGCGCATCTCTTCAACGACACCGTGCGCGCTAACATTGCCTACGGCCGGCCCAAAGCCACTCATGCCGAGGTCGAGGCTGTGGCACGAGCCGCCCATGCCCACGATTTCATCATGGACCTGCCCGAGGGCTACGACACCATCGTTCGGGAGCGGGGCACCCGTCTCTCCGGTGGTCAGCGCCAGCGGATCGCCGTTGCCCGGGCGCTGCTCAAGAACCCTCCGATCCTGATTCTCGACGAGGCCACATCCGCGCTCGACAGCGAATCCGAGCGGCTCATTCAGCAGGCGCTGAAGACGCTGTTGCAGGGCCGCACCGCATTCGTCATTGCCCATCGGCTCTCGACGGTGCGGGACGCGGATCGGATCGTGGTGATCAAGGACGGGGAGATCGGTGAGGTCGGCAGCCACGCGGAGTTGCTCGCGCGCGGCGGCTACTATGCTTCGCTCGTGGCCCGGCAGACCGAGGGGTTCCTGGAGGAGTCGGAGCGGGCCGCCTAATCCTCTTCCATCGCGGTGAACGGCGGCACGTTGGTCAGCCAGAACCCCGCCAAGCCACCCTGCTGATCCACCTCAACGTAGAAATTATCGGCCGCGCGGACGCACTCCGCCGGGCGCCTGGGTCCGATCTGCAGGTGAAACACGCTCTCCGCGCTATTGGTCTGGACCGACAGGGTGGTGTCCACCTCGACCGAGGCAACGCCAGGCCGTGAGGGACGGGACGGCAGTACCACCCGCCCGTCCGTGAGCTTGGCCGGAACCTTGAGGTCGGCGCCGGTGGTCACCTCCGGCCATACCACGACGTCCAGCCCGCAGATCACTCCGTTGTTGACATCCAGGACGGCCACTGACCCCTCGGCGTCGGTCAGCTCCACGGTGCCGGTGAGCCCCCCGCTCTTCCGGTTCCCCTTAAAGGCGCCGGAGAGAATGTCGGTCTCCGAGTCCCACCGCCAGTTGATCGAAGGCAAGGCTCCGCTGAGCGGCTCGATCCGCGCGTCCATGCTCATGGCGCCGACCTCAGGCGGCACGGGCGGAAGCGAGACGCTGGATCAAACCGAGGGTTCGATCCAGGCCTTTCTCCAGGTCGGCATCGGAGACGGCGTAGCTCAGCCGGACCCAGCGGTCATCCGCGAAGGCGGCACCGGGCACCAGGGCGACCCCTTCCTGTTTCATCAGCTGCTCGCAGAAACTCTGGCCGGTCACCGGGTCGTTTTCCCGGATGCCGTCCACCCGGAAGAAGAAGTAGAACGCGCCATGAGGCTCGACGAACTCGATGCCGGGGACCTCGCGGCGAAAGCGGTCCACCAGATAGTCCCGGCGGCGGCGGAACGCCGCGACCATACGGGTGACTTCGGCGTCCACCCGGTCGTCGGTAAACGCGGTGGCGGCCGCCCATTGCGCCGGATGATTGGCACCGGTGGTGGTGTGGGACTGGAGCGCGGCCATCGCCTTGGTGACATGCGGAGGCGCCAGGGCGGCTCCGATTCGCCAGCCGGTCATCGCGTACGCCTTGCTTGCCCCATAGATGATGACGGTTCGCTCCAGCAGCTCGTCCGGCAGATCTAGCAGCGATGGCGCGGGACCGGGACCGTAATTGATCCGGCGATAAATCTCGTCGGAGATGATCCAGATGTCGTTCTTCTTTGCCCACTCTGCGATGGCCTTTAGCTCGGCGCTGGTGTACACTGCGCCGGTCGGATTGCAGGGGGAGCAGAGAATCAGGCCGCGGGTGAGTTTGTGGCTCATCCGGTCGAGGTCCTTGACGCTCACCTTGAGCCCCCAGTCCGGATCGCCCGGCACGAGAATCGGCTCGGCCCGGGTGAGGTGCACGATCTGGGGATAGGAGACCCAAGCCGGTGATGGTATCAGCACCCGATCCTTGGGCCCGAACAGAGTAAAGCAGGCGTTGAAGATCGATTGCTTTGATCCCGAGCTCACCACTATCTGGTCCGGGTCTACCCTGCGGCCGCCCGACATGGCCGAGAGCTGCTGGGCGATCCCGCGTCGCAGCTCGGCAATGCCTACATTGGGCGGATAGCGCGTCATCCCCTTCTGGATGGCCTGAATTCCGGCCTGCGCCGCCGGCGCGGGAGTGTCGAAGTCGGGCTCCCCGACGCCGAGGTCCAGGACGTCCTCACCGGCGGCCTTCCGGCGCTTGGCCTCGTTGCTGATGGCCACCGTCTCCGAGGCCTTCAAGTGCTGGACGTTGATCGACAAGGGGTCGGGCATGCGACGGTCCCAATTGGGGTGACTCGCGGCAGACGGGGGAAAAGTTTGTTCGCGGCCTGGCGATGTCAACCGCTGCGGACGTAGCTTGGTCCGGCGTGTCATGATCGCATCTGCAAGCGGAGAGGCCGTGCCCACCTTCGAAGACCTGCATCTCAAGCCGTCCATCGCGGAGACACTGGAACGACTCGGGTGGAGCCCGGATGACCCATTGGCCAGAGAGGCGGCTCCAACTGCCGCCCGGGGTCACAACCTGGTCGCCATCACGCCTCCAGCGCCGGTCTACGCCACGCCTGCCATAGCCGGGCTTCTCTGCCGGGTGGGTGAGAGGTCCCGAGCGCTGCTGCTCTGCCCCGCGAGCCAGTTGGATGAGTGGGGAGCCCTGCTTCACCGTCTGGCGCAGCCGGTCGGGGTACGGGTGCAGGTGGCGCATGGAACCGCCCGGGTGATGCGGCAGCTGCGGGCCGATGCAGTGGATGTCGTGATCGCGAGCCCCGAAACGGCGCTAACCCTGGTCAGCCGCTCGGCGCTGAGCATGGAATCGATCGCCCCACTCTTCCTGGCGTGGCCCGAGAGCTGGCTGGAGGACGAGAGCCTCGCTCCACTGATGCAGGACCTGCCCAAGGAGACTCAGCGCATCATTTATACTGCGGAGGCCGAACGGGTAGGAGGACTGGTGGAGCGATACGCCCGGAAGGCTCTAACGGTCCAGGCTCCGGGTCTGGAGGGCTCACCGGCGGGTCCGGTGCGGACGGTGGGCGTGCCGTGGGCCCGGCGGGTTCAAGCGCTCGGCGATCTGGTGGAGCTGCTCGATCCGGTTTCGCTGGTGATCTGGACGGTGGACCGAAGCTACCACGCGGCCATCGCCCAGGCTGTCGCGCTCCACGAGCCCGAGATCCGCCTGGCCACCGGAGACGCTCCCACCGCCGGGACGATCCTCGCCTTCGATCTCCCGACCGGGGAGCGGCTGCGGCAGCTGCTCGGCGCTGGTGACGTCGTGCTGTTGGTCCCACCCGGCACCGAGAGCCACGTTGCCCGGATCGCGGCTCCGCGCCGGCCGCTCCAGCTTCCCGGGTTGATGGATACGGTCGCCAGTGCGGCGGGGGCGCGACGTTCCGCCATCGTCAAGGCCATCGAGACCGGCAAGCTCGACCGGTCCCTTCTGACCCTCGCTCCCCTGTTCGAGCGGCACGACCCTACTGCCGTGGCCGCGGCGCTGTTCGAGCTCTGGACCAGCTCGGCCCAGGCGGCGGCGCCACCACCGCCGGATATTCCCGCTACCGCCAAGGTCTTCGTGGGAGTGGGCAAGAAGGACGGCGCCACCGCCAACGACCTGGTGGCTGTCCTCACCAAGGAGCTCAGAGTCGATCGGAGCAAGATCGGCCGGATCGAGCTCAGAGATGCCTATTCCTTGATTGAAATTCCGGCCCAGGACGCGGAGAAAGTGGCCACCGGTTTGAACGGGGCGACGGTGCGGCGGAAACGGGTGACGGCCAGGGTGGATCGAGGACCCACTCGCCCGAGCCGGCCAGATAGGGGCATGTCGGGGAAACCGGCCCGGCGCTAAGGCCTCTTCCTTACAGCCTTAACCCTTAGCGTTTCCGGTTCACCAAGTCTCTCAGTGCCCGGCTGGCCCGGAAGGCGGGTACCACGGAGGCTTTGATGGTCTTCGTTTTTCCGGTGCGGGGGTCGCGCCATTCTCGGGCGGCCCTTTTTCTGGTCTCGAAGCTGCCAAACCCCGTGATTGCCACTTTCCCACCGCGCTTCAGCTCGGACGCGATAATGCCGCTGGACGCGAAGAAGAGCTCCGCGATCTCGCTCGCCTTGGCCTTGGTGAGGCCAAGACGCTGGGCCACGGCAGTGACCAGCGCCTGCTTGTTCACGGGGGCTCCTTGCGGGACGGAAGCGACAATCGGGCGGACGAATATCGCGGAGCGGGCAAAGCCTCCGCAAGATGGCTGGAGTTTCACCGGCGCGCCTCTACATTTGCCACCCTCAGCCCACCAACCGGAGAAGCAGCGATGAACTATGGGATGCATCCCGGATGGATCGAGGTCATCAGCGGAGTCATGTTCAGCGGCAAGAGCGAGGAGCTGATTCGCCGGGTCCGGCGGGCCACAATCGCCCGGCGCAAGGTGCAGGTGTTCAAGTCCCATCTCGACGCGCGCTACGCCGGTCTCTACAGCGTCTCCAGTCACGATGGCAGGGAATTCGAAGCCAGCCCGGTCGATTCTGCGGCAGAGATCTTTCGCCTGGTGCGTCCGGACACCCAGATCATCGCCATCGATGAGGCCCAGTTCCTCGACGCCCAGATCGTCACCGTCGCCACCGACCTCGCATCTCGAGGCGTGCGGGTGATATTGGCGGGCACCGACACCGATTTCAGGGGCGAGCCATTCGGCGCCATGGGAGAGCTGATGGCGGTGGCGGAGATGGTGGATAAGCTCCAGGCCATCTGCGTCATTTGCGGCGACCCGGCCTGCCGGAATCAGCGTCTCATCGATGGCAAGCCGGCGCGGTACGACTCACCGACGATCATGATCGGGGGACGGGAGAGCTATCAGGCCCGCTGTCGGCATTGCCATAAGGTGCCGCGCAGGGATGAGGATCAGACGGCGCTGCTGTAAGGACCGAGATCCTTTCTCTACTTTATTCACCACAGAGGCACAGAGGACACAGAGGGATCATCTACTTCCTAGACTCACGACATCGCGGTGGCGGCCATTATTCTTTTCCTGTAATTGTGACAGTAGAACAACCACCTTGACGAACTCGAGCATGCAGAATCACGCGATGTCGTGAGCGCCTCGACTTGACCATCCCTCTGTGCCCTCTGTGCCTCTGTGGTGAATCGTCATGCTCTCTATCGCTCTGACGGGTAATATTGGAGCTGGTAAGACGACTGTCGCCGAGTTATTCCAGCGCTGGGGCGCGACAATAATTGACGCGGACCAGCTGGTCCGCGAGGCGCAGGCTCCGGGACAACCCATACTTAAGAAGATCGCCGCGCGGTTCGGCGGAGAGGTCATTCGCGCCGACGGAACCTTGGACCGGGCGGCCGTGCGAGCGAAGGTCCTGAAGGACCCGGCGGCACTCGCGGATCTCAATCGCATCGTGCACCCCGAGGTTCACCGCCGGCGGAAGCAGCTGTTGGAGGAGGCCCGAGCCCGGGGCGTCCGCATCGTCGTCAGCGACATTCCGCTCCTGTTCGAGGCTGCCGATCCGTCGGAATTCGACGCCGTGGTTCTGGTGGATGCTCCGGAGCCGGTTCGGCGAGCCCGGCTGCTCTCCTTCCGCGCCTGGCCAAGAGAGGAGGTCGACCGGATGATCAAGTCCCAACTCTCCTCGGCGCTGAAGCGCGGGCGCAGCGATTACGTCGTCGACAACGAGGGGGATCTGGAGGCGCTGGAGCGGTCGGCCTCCACCGTGTGGCAGGCGCTGCTCGCGCGCGCTTGACCTCTTTCGCCGGCCCGCCTATCCTCCCTCGCGCCACCACATTGGAGAGCGTGGGTGTCGAAGGTACCGGACAACCTGCTTTACACCGCGGAGCACGAGTACGTCGCGCGCACCGACCCTTCCCCGGTCGTGACCATCGGCATTACGGACTATGCCCAGGGCGAGCTGGGGGACGTGGTCTTCGTCCGGCTGCCCAAGCCGGGCGATCGCTTCGACGCGCATCAAACCTTCGGCGAGATCGAAGCGGTCAAGGCCGTCTCCGAGCTCTACAGCCCGGTCGCCGGCGATGTGGTCGAGGTGAACGCCACGCTCGACGGCGATCCCGGTATCATTAACCGCGATCCCTACGGCGATGGCTGGATGATGAAGCTCCGGGCGTCGAAGCCCGGGGAACTCAAGGAGCTCATGTCGCCCCAGGCGTACCGGTCCCACATAGGGGAATGACCGCGCTGCCGATGCAACTCTTTCCAGAACGCCAGCAGAATTGTGGGACCGATGATCGCAAGCGTCATGCCTCGAGAGCGTTGCCTCGGGGCCTTTTTATAGGGACCGAGGGGACTAAAGATGGCTAAGAAGGTGGCCAGCAGGGTTTCTCAGGATGAGATCAAGGTGACCAGCGTTCTCGCGCGCAAGTTGACCACTCCCACGCTCGACGTGCTTCACCCTTCGCACTTCGCCTACCGGCACATCGGACCCCGGCGGGCCGATGTGGATGAGATGCTGGAGCTGCTCGGCTACGAAACACTGGAGAGCTTCATCGACGCCGTGGTGCCGGAGGAGATCCGGCTGCGCCGGCCGCTGGCGCTGCCACCGGGCCGCAGCGAGCGCGAGGTGCTACAGGCGTTGCGGGGGCTGGCCGGAATGAATCGGGTGTTCCGCTCCTACATCGGCATGGGCTACGCCGGCTGCTTCACTCCCCAGGTGATCCAGCGCAACGTGCTGGAAAATCCCGGCTGGTACACCGCCTATACCCCCTACCAGGCCGAGATCGCGCAGGGGCGGCTGGAGGCGCTGCTCAACTTCCAGACCATGGTCTCGGACCTGACCGGGCTCGAGGTGGCCAATGCATCCCTGCTGGACGAGGCCACCGCGGCCGCGGAGGCAATGCACCTGAGTCATGCCATGCGCCCGGTCAAGGGTGAGCCGGTCTATCTGGTGGACGATCGCTGTCATCCCCAGACCCTTGCCGTGGTTCGCACCCGGGCGGAAGCCCGCGGAGTGCAGGTGGTGGTGGGCGACCCTTGGGGATTCGAATTCGGAACCCAGGTCATCGGAGCCCTGGTGCAGTACCCTGCCACTGACGGGCAGGTGCGCGATTTCCGGCCGCTCTGCGAGCGGGCTCACGCCGGCGGCGCTCTGGTCACCGCGGCCACCGACCTGCTGAGCCTCACCTTGCTAATGCCCCCGGGTGAGTGGGGCGCCGACGTCGCGGTTGGCAACAGCCAGCGCTTTGGCGTTCCTATGGGATATGGCGGTCCGCACGCGGCGTTCTTTGCGACGAGGGACGCTTACAAGCGGCACCTGCCCGGCAGGATCATCGGCGTGTCCAGGGATCGCGACGGGAAGCCGGCGCTCCGCATGGCGCTCCAGACCCGGGAACAGCACATCCGTCGGGACAAGGCGACCAGCAACGTGTGCACCGCGCAGGTGCTGCTGGCGGTGATGGCCAGCATGTACGCGGTCTACCATGGGCCGTCGGGGCTGCGCCGGATCGCGGAACGGGTGCACGCCCGGACGGTGATCCTGGCCAACGCGCTGCGCCGGCTGCGCTACCGGTTAGTGCACGAGGACTTCTTCGATACTATATGCATCGAAGTCGAGAACTGGGCGCTGCCGAGGTTGCTCGACGCGGCCCGGGTGCGGAACATCAACCTGCGGCAGCTTTCTCCCACCCGCATCTGCGTCGCGCTGGACGAGACCGTCACCCTGGGCGATGTGGCCGATCTGATCACGATCTTCTCGCTGAATGAGGCGCTCCCCTTCATGCTGGACGACATCGGGGTCAAGCGGGAGCGCGCCATCCCGCCGGCGCTGGCCCGCACCACCTCGTACATGGAACACCCGGTCTTTCACCGGCATCACAGCGAGACCGAGATGCTGCGCTACATCAAGCGGCTCGAGGCCCGCGATCTGTCGCTGACTTCGGCCATGATCCCGTTGGGATCGTGCACCATGAAGCTCAACGCCACGACCGAGATGATGCCGGTGAGCTGGCGGGAGTTCAACCGGCTGCATCCGTTCGCCCCCCGCGACCAGGCAGCCGGCTATCAGCTGCTCTTCAACCAGTTGGAATACCAGCTGGCCGAGATCACCGGGTTCGCCGCGGTGTCGCTGCAACCCAACGCGGGATCGCAGGGCGAGTACGCCGGGCTCCTGGTCATTCGGGCGTACCACCGCTCTCGAGGCGAGACCCATCGGACCACCTGCCTCATCCCCCAGTCGGCCCACGGTACCAACCCGGCCAGCGCCGTGATGGCAGGCATGCAGGTGGTCGCGGTGAAGAGCGATCCTCAGGGCAACATCGACCTCCAGGATCTGAAGACCAAGGCCGCTGCGCACCGCGACACCCTGGCCGCTCTCATGATCACCTATCCCTCGACCCATGGGGTGTTCGAAGGCTCGATCCGGGAGATCTGCCGGATTGTCCACGAGCATGGTGGGCAGGTCTACATGGATGGCGCCAACATGAACGCGCAGGTCGGCCTCTGCCGGCCCGGCGATATCGGAGCCGATGTCTGTCATCTCAACCTGCACAAGACGTTCTGCATCCCCCACGGCGGCGGCGGTCCGGGAATGGGGCCCATCGGGGTAGCATCACATCTGGTTCCCTTCCTGCCCGGCCACCCGGTGGTCGATCTGGATCACCCATCGGCCTGCGGAACGATCTCCGCCGCCCCCTGGGGGAGCGCCGCCATCCTGCCGATCTCTTGGGCCTATATCGCGCTCATGGGATACGACGGGCTCAGCGAGGCCACCCAGATCGCCATCCTCAACGCCAACTACGTCGCCCGCCGGCTGGCGGAGCACTATCCCCTGCTCTACACCGGACAGAACGGTCTGGTGGCACATGAGTGCATCATCGACACCCGCCCGTACAAGGCGTCGGCCGGGGTGGATGTCGAGGACATTGCGAAGCGGATCATCGACTACGGCTTCCACCCGCCGACGGTCTCGTTCCCGGTGCCCGGCACGCTGATGATCGAGCCCACCGAGAGCGAGTCGAAGGAGGAGCTCGACCGGTTCTGCGACGCGCTCATCTCCATTCGGGAGGAGATCCGGGAAATCGAGGAAGGCCGCGCCGACCGGGACAACAATCTGCTGACCAACGCGCCGCACACGCTCGAGCAGGTCATTGCCGACTCATGGGACCGTCCCTACCCGCGGGAGCGGGCGGCGTATCCCTCGCGTTCGGTGCGGGAGCACAAAGTGTGGCCGACGGTAGGGCGGATCGATAGTGCGTTTGGGGATAGGAACCTGGTGTGCAGTTGTCCCCCGGTCGAGGCATATGGGTGAAGAGTGGAATCTTTGGGTGGACGACCTCCCCCGGCCAGGCTGGGCCAACATGGCCATCGACCAGACCCTCCTCGACCGCGCAGAGCAACCCGGAGAGAGCTGGCTCCGGCTCTACCAGTGGCAACCCCACTGCCTCTCTTTCGGCCGACACGAGCCGGCTCTTCGGCGATACGATACCGATCGCATCAGGGAGCTGGGACTCGACACCGTGCGACGGCCGAGCGGAGGCCGGGCGGTGTGGCACTGCCGGGAGCTGACCTACGCCGTGGCCACGCCGGTTCAACGGCTCGGCGCACTGCAAGCCGCCTACCTCGAGATCCACCGGATGTTGGCCGCCGCGCTCAAAGAGCTCGGCATGGCGGCCTCACTCGCGGTTCCGGCTGGCCCATCTCCGCTCGACGCCGGCGCCTGCTTTGCCCGAGCGGCGGGCGGTGAGGTCATGGTGGCGGGGAGGAAAATCGTGGGCAGCGCGCAGCTGCGGCGCGGGGACGCACTGCTTCAGCACGGCTCCATCCTGCTGGAAGACGACCAAACTATGGTGACGGGCCTTACGCGCGGGGCGGGCGGGGACCACTACTCTGCCCCCGTCACTCCGCTTGCGCCTCTCCTTGACCGGCGGCTCGGAGCTCGCGAGCTGGTCGAGGCCGTTGCGCGAGCCGCGGCCTTCCGCTGGCGGGGAGCCTGGAGCCGAATCTCGGATCCTGCCGCTATTCTCCGCGGTGCCGCCGTGCACTTCCCGCAGTTTCAATCACCGGCGTGGACGTGGGCGAGGTAGTTCGACACCCGGAGCTTCTGTGACGCGCTGGACGCCACGGACCGCCATCGTTACTGCCCTCGCAGCCTTCTCGCTGGCTCAATCGCTAGTTGCGCAATCGGAACGGAGTCCGTCCGCCAGCATCGTCATCGTCACCGGGCAGCAGCCCACCATGCCGATCCCCACGCTCATGGAAGGCGCGGCCTCGAGCCTGGGCAACATGGAGCTCGCGGACCAGCTCTTCCTTCGGTTGGCCGAGCTGGGACCCACCCTGCTGACCGCGGGTGATCGCAACTTCGTACCGGTCCTGGCCCGCTCCTGGACCCGCCGGGACTCGGTGACATTGGCGTTCGATCTCGACCCCCGGGCACGGTGGCAGGACGGCGTCCCGGTTACCGCGCGCGACGTGGTCTTCACCTTCAGCCGGGCCCGGGACCCGGCGATTGCTCCGCGGCTGTCGGAGCTGCTGCGACACATCACCTCGGTCACCGCCGAAGGCGAGCGCAGAGTGGTGTTCCGCTTCTCTCACCCGTACGCGGAGCAGCTCTACGACGCCACCTTTCATGTGGCTCCGCTTCCAGCTCATCTGCTGGATTCGATTCCGCCCGAAGCCCTGGCGCGCTCGTCATTCGTGACCCAACCGGTCGGCAGCGGACCCTACCGGTTGGTGCGCAACGTTCCCGGGCAGTTCGTTGAGCTGACGGCCAACCAGGACTTCTTCCTCGGGCGACCCAAGGTGGACCGGGTCATCATCCGGGTGGCGGCGGACCCCGATGCCCGGCTGAACATGGTGCTGAGCGGCCAGGCCGATGCCATGGACAACGTGCCCCCGCCGCTGGACAATCTTCGGCGAGTGGCCGCCGACTCGTCGCTCCGGCTGATCCCGGTGCCCTCTCCCACCGTCGGCTTCCTGCTCTTCAACCAACGCGACCGGCGCGACCGCTCCCAGCCTCATCCGATCCTTGCAGATGTGAGGGTGCGCCGGGCGATCACCCGGGGACTCGACCGCCGGCTGATGGTGCAGGCCGTCTTCGGAACGTATGGCGAGGTGCCCTACGGTCCGGTCTCGCCACTCTTGTGGATTCGCCACCGCTCGCCCAAGCCTGCGCTGCAGAACCTGACGGAATCACGCCGCCTTCTGGCCGCCGCCGGATGGAATGATTCCGATGGCGATGGAGTGCTCGACCGGAATGGACGGCCGCTGACACTCGAGCTGTCGCTGCCGAATACCAGCGGCATCCGCCGTCAGATGGCGCTCCTGGTTCAGGAACAGCTTCGTCAGATCGGCGTCAGACTCGAGCTGCAGTCGTTGGAGTTTCCGGTCTGGGCCGAGCGCCACGCGGCCGGAAACTTCGACATCGATTTCACCTCGACGGTGCAGGATCCGTCGCCCGCCGGTCTCACTCAGGCTTGGACCTGCAACGGCGGCAGCAACGTGGCGAAGTACTGCGACCCTCGGGTGGACTCGCTGATGGAGCGCGCGGTGCTGGGAAAGGGGGATCCCGGCCAGAACTGGGTGGCGGCGCTGCAGCAGATCGAAGCCGACGCCCCAGCCGCATTCCTCTACGCGCCCACCTATGTCTACGCGGTGAAGCGCAACTTTCGGGACGTGAAGATCAACCCTACCTCGTCGTGGATTCTGTTGCGCGAGTGGTCACCCGGGCCGATGAGGTGAGTGGTTGGCTGCTGCGCCGGACCTTGCAGGCGTTGATCACCTTTGCTGTCGCCATGGCCTTGCTCTTCGTGCTCATGCGCGCGGCCCCGGGCGATCCGCTCTCCCGCCTGAGTGAAGACCGGCCACTTTCTCCCCGCGACGTCGCGGTGCTCCGGGCCCGCTATGGACTGGACCAGCCGATCGGCCGGCAGTTTGCCAGCTTTCTCCGCGGCCTCGTCCGAGGAGACCTCGGGACTTCCATAGAATACGGCCGTCCGGTGACGGCGCTCCTGGCCGAACGGTTGCCGGCCACCCTGCTCCTCGGTGGCAGCGTGCTTCTGCTCAACTTCACCGTGGGACTCTGGCTCGGCGTCCGGCAGGCGGTGCGGCGCGGCAAACGAGAAGATCGCTGGCTCACTACCGTATCGCTCGCCGGCTACGCGATGCCCTCGTTCTGGCTCGGCCTGGTGCTGGCGTGGCTGGTGGGCATCAAATGGCGGCTGCTGCCTGCGGCCGGCATGCAGGATCCGCTCTTGAGCTTTGATGCGAGCGCGGCCGCGCGCACGGTCGACGTCGCCAGACATCTCCTGCTGCCGGCTTTGACACTCTCAATCGTGAGCATTGCGGCCACCATGCGCTATCAGCGCTCGGCGATGCTGGAGGTGTTGCGGCTTCCTTACATAGTGACCGCACGGGCCAAGGGATTGTCCCAGCGGGATGTCACCTGGCGGCATGCGTGGCGTAACGCGCTGTTCCCGGTGATCACCCTGTTCGGCCTTTGGCTTCCCATCCTGGTGAGTGGGTCGGTGTTCGTCGAGGCAGTCTTTGCCTGGCCCGGATTGGGATCCCTCGCCGCTGCGGCGGTGGGAGGACGGGACTATCCCCTGCTGATGGGGGCCTCGCTGCTCGTCGCCGCCCTGGTTGTGGCCGGCACGTTTATCACCGATGTGGCCTACGCGGTATTGGATCCCCGCGTTCGGCTGGCGTGAGAGAAGCGCTCACGCCGCTCAGGAACGCCTGGCGCGATCCGGGAGGCCGCGCGGGCGCGCTGCTGTTACTGGTGGTCGCGATCGCGGCCCTGGTCGGACCCTGGTTTCTGCCCGATCCCCTCGCGCAACCCGACATCCTGGCCGGGAGCGCACCGCCCGGATTGGGACATCCCTTCGGCACCGACCAGTTGAGTCGCGACGTGCTCGCCCGGGTCGTGGCCGGCGCTCGGATCTCGCTCGGCGTGGCGCTCCTGGCGGTCATGCTCTCGGTCACCATCGGGGCTACCATCGGGCTGGTCTCCGGATATTGGGGCGGCATCGTGGACGCGGCCCTCATGCGACTGGTGGATGGGGCCCTGGCAATTCCCCGGCTCTTCATTCTCTTGCTGGTGCTCGCGGTCTGGGAACGGGTGCCGGTCGTCGCGCTGATCTTTCTGATCGGCGCTACCGGGTGGTTCACCACCAGCAGGATGATCCGGGGAGAGGTGCTCCGACTGCGGGAAGAAGGCTACGTGCGAGCCGCCGAGGCGTTAGGTGCCCCCCGGAGGCGCATTATCTTCCGGCATCTGCTTCCCAACGCGCTCGGGCCGCTTCTGGTGACGGCCACTCTGGGCGTCGGCGACGTGATCCTGCTCGAGGCCGGGCTGTCGTTCCTCGGCCTGGGAATCCAACCCCCAACCCCTTCATGGGGAGGAATGATTCTGGACTCGAAGGAGGTGCTGGTCAGCGCGCCGTGGGCCGGCATCTTTCCGGGCCTGGCCATCGTGATCACCGTCTGGTCCGCCAACCTGTTCGGCGACGCTCTGCGCGACGCCATCGATCCCCGAAGCGCATGACCCGAGTGCTCGAAGTCCGGAATCTCCGGGTGTCATTTCCCGGCCCCGCCGGGAGCCGCTTCTATCCGGTGGATGGAGTCAGCTTTCAGCTCGAGCAAGGCGAGACGCTCGCGCTGGTGGGCGAGTCGGGGTGCGGCAAGAGTCTGACCAGCCTGGCATTGCTGCAGCTGGTTCCCTCGCCCGGGCGCATCGAGGCGGGCAGTGTCATACGTCTGGGGGACACCGATGTGCTGGCCCTGCAGGGGGAGGCACTGCGCCGGATTCGGGGACGTCGGATCGGCATGATCTTCCAGGACCCGATGACGAGTCTCAATCCCGTGTTCACGGTAGGCGACCAGATCGCCGAGGGTATCCTGGCTCACTTCAAGATGCCTCGCCGCAAGGCCCGGGAGCGGGCGCTCCAGCTACTTCAGGAAGTGGGTATTCCCGATCCCAACGAGCGGCTGGACGCGTATCCCCATCAGTTGAGCGGGGGCATGCGGCAACGGGTGATGATCGCCATTGCGCTCGCCGCCGAGCCCGAGATTCTGGTGGCCGACGAGCCGACGACGGCGCTCGATGTCACGGTGCAGGCCCAGATCCTGGAGGTGCTCGACCGGCTGCGGGCCAGCCGGGGTATGGCGGTGCTTCTGATCACCCACGATCTGGGCATCGTCGCGGGGCGGGCGGACCGGGTCGCGGTCATGTACGCCGGCCAGATCGTAGAACAGACCACGACCGCCCGGCTGTTCGCCAATCCCTCGCATCCGTATACCCAGGGACTGTTCGCGTCGGTACCACGGATAAGTGGTCCGCTCAAGCGGCTCAACCCGATCCGGGGGAGCGTGCCGGCACCCACAGCATGGCCCAGCGGCTGCCGGTTCCGGCCCCGCTGCCCCAAGGCGTTCGACAAGAGTGAGATGGAGCCACCATTGCTGCCGGTCGAACCCGACCACCAGATGCGTTGCTGGCTCGCAGAACAACAATGACCCCACTGCTCTCGATCCGGGATCTGGTGAAGTACTACCGCTCTACCGGCTTGTTCGGCCGGGCTGCGCCACCGGTGCGCGCGGTAGACGGCGTGTCGTTCGACGTGGCCCCGGGAGAGACGCTCGCGCTGGTGGGCGAGTCGGGCTGTGGCAAGTCGTCGGTCGGCCGCACCATCCTCCGCCTACAGGAGCCCACCAGCGGCAAGGCGCTGTTCGAGGAAGTGGACATCTTCTCGCTGGATCGCCCGACGCTGAGGAGTTTGCGGCGGCGGATGCAGATCATTTTCCAGGACCCCTACAGCTCGCTCAACCCGCGGATGCGAGTGGGCGCCGCCATTGCCGAAGGGATCGAGATCCACCAGTTGGCGCCGAGGGCCGAGATTCCGGCTCGGGTAGCGGCGCTGCTGGAGGAGGTCGGACTCGATCCTGGATATGCGCGAAGGTATCCCCACGAATTTTCCGGAGGACAACGGCAGCGAATCGGCATCGCCCGGGCGCTCGCGGTGCAGCCCGCGTTTATCGTGTGCGATGAGCCGGTCTCCGCACTCGACGTGTCGGTCCAAGCCCAGGTGCTGAACCTGCTCTCCGATCTGCAGCGCCAGCGGGGCCTGTCGTATTTGTTTATCGCCCACGACCTCGCCGTCGTCCGGCAGATCGCGCACCGTATCGCGGTGATGTATCTGGGGCGCATTGTGGAGGAAGGTTCCACCGACGAGCTCCTGTCCCGTCCCCGTCACCCCTACACCGTCGCGCTGTTGTCCGCGGTGCCGGAGCCCGATCCGGGCGTGCGGCGCAACCGCATCGTGCTGGGTGGCGATCTCCCGAGCCCCTCGAACCCACCTCCCGGGTGCCCCTTTCACCCCCGC